>JAIXRJ010000037.1 GCA_027485235.1 Comamonadaceae bacterium | reverse complement strand
TTCATGATCGACATTTTCTCGGGCATGGTTTTCTTGTTTTTGCTGGTCGTGTAGAAGTGACCAGTGCCAGCTGTGGATTCCAGCTTGATTTTTTCGCGTCCGCCTTTGGTTGCCATGGTGTAAGACTCCTAATGTTCTGGGTTTAGGCTTGACCGCGTGCACGCAGGTCTGCGAGCACGGCATCGATGCCGTTTTTGTCGATCAGGCGCAGAGCAGCGCTGGAGACGCGCAGGCGCACCCAACGGTTTTCTGTTTCAACCCAGAAACGACGGTATTGCAGGTTCGGCAGGAACCGGCGCTTGGTTTTGTTGTTGGCGTGGGAAACGTTGTTCCCGGTCATTGGGCCTTTGCCCGTTACGTCGCAAACGCGTGCCATGTGGACACTCCGATACTTATAAACAGCCGGTGCCGATGGGTCTCATGCAGATTTGCATGGGGCCTGGCGCTCCAGCCTCACCTCGCCAAGATGGGTGGCGGTATCCCAGATCGCTGGCTCCGTGATCCCGAATGGCAATCCGAGCAGAACCAGCAAAGCCGCAGATTATAGCCAGAAAGCGGGGGCTTGGACTTTTTGGACAGTCTTTTGTGACGAAAGCAGGGTGGTTTGAGCCTTGGTGGTGAGGCGTTGCGGGTGTCTGCCGGGGTTCAGAAGCGCTTCGTTTTGCCACATCACCGGCAGGCACCCACCCAACCTCGGAGAGGTTCGCTGCTGGTGCTCAAACGCCATTTGGCCTGCTGAGATGCGGTCAAATGGCAGGGCTTCAGCCGTTGTTCTGTTCCAGAAAACGCTGCGCATCGAGCGCAGCCATGCAGCCGGTGCCGGCGCTGGTGATGGCCTGGCGGTACACGTGGTCTTGCACGTCGCCAGCGGCAAATACGCCGGGCACGGAGGTTTGGGTGGCAAAGCCTTTGAGGCCGCTTTGTGTCACGATGTAACCGTTTTCAAGGGTCAGTTGGCCCTGGAAGATATCGGTGTTGGGCGCGTGGCCAATGGCGATGAAGCAGCCTTGGAGTGCCACGTCGTGCAGGCTGTCGTCTTTGGTGCTTTTCAGGCGCACGCCGGTCACACCCGAGGCGTCGCCCAGCACTTCTTCCAGGGTTTGAAAGGTTTTCAGCTCGATCTTGCCTGCGGCGACCTTGTCCATGAGCTTGTCGACCAAGATGGGTTCGGCCTTGAATTTGTCACGGCGGTGGATCAAATAGACCTTGCTGGCGATGTTGGACAGGTACAGGGCTTCTTCGACGGCCGTGTTGCCACCGCCCACCACGCAGCAGACTTGGTCGCGGTAGAAGAAGCCGTCGCAGGTGGCGCAGCCGCTCACGCCACGTCCCATGAAGGCGGTCTCAGTCGGCAGGCCCAGGTATTTGGCCGAGGCGCCGGTGGCGATGATCAGGCTGTCGCAGGTGTAGGTTCCGCTGTCGCCGATCAGGGTGAAGGGGCGCTGCTCAAGCTTCACGGTGTGGATGTGGTCAAACACGATCTGGGTATTGAAGCGCTCGGCATGCTCTTGAAAGCGCTGCATCAGGTCTGGGCCTTGAACGCCGTGCACGTCGGCAGGCCAGTTGTCCACCTCGGTGGTGGTCATGAGCTGACCTCCTTGCGCCATGCCGGTGATCAAGACGGGTTTGAGGTTGGCACGGGCGGCGTAAACGGCGGCACTGTAACCGGCAGGACCAGAGCCGAGAATCAGAACTTGGGCGTGTTGGGTGGACGTGGACATGGGCAGCAAATCTCTTGAATGGAAGGAGGGATGCCATGCATCCACTTTTTCCTATTGTAAGAAGCCGGCAAAGGCATCGCGCACCAAGGGGATCCGAGCCCCGATCGGGTAAGCTTGCAATTGAGTTATGACTTATTCCTTGCACACCCTGAATCATTCGCTGTCTTCTGCCAAAGACACCGCCGAGCCGCGCAATTTCTGGCCACGTTTCGCCCAAGAGATCGGTTTGCTGTTGGGCGCAGGTGTGCTGCTCGTGTGCCTGTTGTCCTTACTCAGTTATCAGGTTCAGGATGCCGCATGGTCCACATCGGGGGACGGCGGCGCCACGCGCAACTGGATGGGGCGGTTGGGCGCCTGGTTCGCGGACATTGCATTTTTTGCATTCGGTTATTCGGCATGGTGGTGTTTCTTGGTCGGTTTGCGTGCTTGGCTTTCAGGGTTGGCCAAATCCTTGGGGAATGCCGCGCCAAAAGACGCCGACAGCTTGCCCACTTCGGGCCGCCGGGCTTGGGTGTTTTGGCTGGGCTTGATCGCATTGATGTCGGCCAGTGCCAGTTTGGAGTGGACGCGTTTGTACCGTTGGGAGTCCGGTTTGCCAGGTCACAGCGGCGGCATCGTGGGTTACACCTTGGGCCATTGGGGGATGCATTGGATGGGCTTCACAGGCTCGGCCTTGCTGGGCTTGGTCTTGAGCGTGGCCGGTGTGGCCATGGTGTTCCGTTTTTCATGGGGACAGTTGGCAGAGCACATCGGTGAGCGAATCGACCGCCTGATTCAATCGCGCCATGTCAAAAAAGAAATTGAAGAAGACTTCGCTTTCGGCCAAAAAGCCCTGCGCGAGCGAGCGCAGAATCTCTTTGTTTCGCCGGTGGAGCCCCAATGGGATTTGGACGCCGCCCATTTGAATGCCCCGGAAGGCCAGTTGGACTTGGAGCCAGTGCTGGTGCCAGCACCTTCTTTGACTGCCATGGTGATTGAGCCCGGGGTAAAGGATGTCCCGCGCAGCGATCGCGTGCTCAAAGAGCGACAAAAGCCGCTCTTCAACGAGTTGCCGGACAGCAAGTTGCCGCAAGTGGATTTGTTGGACGCTTTGGCCTTGAGGCAAGAAACCGTCTCTCCAGAAACCTTGGAGATGACCAGCCGACTGATCGAGAAAAAACTCTCGGATTTTGGCGTCAAAGTGCGGGTTGTCGCAGCGGCTCCCGGCCCAGTGATCACCCGTTATGAAATCGAGCCGTACACCGGTGTCAAAGGTTCACAGATCGTCAATCTGGCCAAGGATCTGGCCCGTTCATTGAGCTTGGTCTCGATCCGAGTGATCGAGACCATCCCTGGCAAAAATTTCATGGCCTTGGAGTTGCCCAACGCCAAACGCCAATCGATCAAGCTCAGTGAAATCCTGGGCTCGCAGGTCTACAACGAGGCCAAGTCCATGCTGACCATGGGCCTGGGCAAGGACATCATTGGCAACCCGGTGGTCGCCGATTTGGCCAAGATGCCGCACGTGCTGGTGGCTGGTACCACCGGCTCGGGCAAGTCGGTTGGTATCAACGCCATGATTTTGTCGTTGCTCTACAAGGCCGAAGCCCGCGATGTGCGCTTGTTGATGATTGACCCCAAGATGTTGGAGATGTCGGTCTACGAAGGCATTCCGCACCTGCTGGCGCCTGTGGTGACCGACATGCGACAAGCTGCACATGGCTTGAATTGGTGTGTGGCCGAGATGGAAAAGCGCTACAAGCTGATGAGCAAGATGGGGGTGCGCAACCTGGCCGGATACAACCAGAAAATCGATGAAGCCACGGCCCGCGAAGAGTTCATCTACAACCCCTTCAGTTTGACGCCGGATGATCCCGAGCCGCTCAAGCGCCTGCCGCACATCGTGGTGGTGATCGACGAGTTGGCCGACCTGATGATGGTGGTGGGCAAAAAGATCGAAGAGCTGATTGCACGCTTGGCCCAGAAGGCCCGTGCGGCCGGTATTCATTTGATTTTGGCCACCCAGCGCCCCAGCGTGGACGTGATCACCGGCCTGATCAAGGCCAACATCCCGACCCGCATCGCTTTCCAGGTGTCCAGCAAGATCGACAGCCGCACCATCCTTGATCAGATGGGTGCCGAGGCTTTGCTGGGCATGGGCGACATGTTGTACATGCCTTCTGGCACGGGTTTCCCGATCCGGGTACACGGCGCATTCGTGAGCGACGAAGAAGTGCACCGCGTGGTCAGTTACCTCAAGAGTCAGGGGGATCCCGATTACATCGAGGGCGTGTTGGAAGGCGGTACCCTGGACGAGGACGGCGGCATGCTGGGCGAGGGCGAAGACGCAGAAAAAGACCCGATGTACGACCAAGCGGTCGAAGTCGTTCTCAAGAACCGCAAGGCCAGCATTTCATTGGTGCAGCGGCATTTGAAGATTGGTTACAACCGTGCAGCACGTCTGGTGGAAGACATGGAGAAGGCCGGTTTGGTCAGCGCCATGAGTGGCAGCGGTCAACGCGAGATCCTCGTGCCCGCCCGATCGGAGTGAGTCAGATGAGCATGCCACGTCGTCAGATTTTGTGCAGCACACTGTGCCTGATCGCAGGGGCCGTTATGCCCACCTGTGCGCATGCCGATGGGCTGGAAGCTTTGGCCCAGTTCATCCAGCAGACCCGCAGCGGCCGTGCGCAGTTCACTCAGGTGGTCACATCACCAGCCCGCCAGGGACAGGCGACGCGCAGCAAAACGTCGAGCGGGAGCTTCGAGTTTCAGCGCCCCGGAAAATTCCGTTTTGATTACCGAAAGCCTTTTGTGCAAACCTTGGTGGCCGATGGTCAAACCTTGTGGCTGCACGATGCTGATTTGAATCAAGTGACGGCCCGCAATCAGGCGCAAGTTCTGGGCTCGACGCCGGTGGCCTTGTTGACTTCGGCTGCGGATTTGGAAAGTCTCAAAGCCGATTTCACATTCAAGGCCGAGCCCGACAGCGAAGGCCTGCAGTGGGTGCGTGCGACATCCAAAAAACCCGATGGCCAGATCCAATCGGTGCTGGTGGGTTTGCGCGCCGTCGAAAAAGGGGTGGCACTGGCGGTGTTGGATGTGCAAGACAGTTTGGGTCAACGGTCGGCCTTGAGTTTTTCCGGCTTCGATCTCAACCCTGTCCTGCCGACCGCCAGCTTTGCTTTCAAGGTGCCAGCGGGCGCCGATGTGATGAGGCCGTGATGCACGGCGGGCCAGCATGACGGTGGTGCCACTGTCTCCCCAGGCCCCTTTGGCGGAGCGGCTGCGGCCGCAGCACTTGGGCGAAGTGATTGGCCAACAGCACTTGTTGGGCGAAGGCATGGCGCTGCGTTTGGCTTTTGAGTCGGGCCAACCCCACAGCTGCATTTTGTGGGGCCCACCAGGCGTGGGAAAAACCACCATCGCCCGTTTGATGGCCGATGCCTTTGACGCGCAGTTCTTGAGCATCAGCGCGGTTCTGGGCGGCATCAAGGACATCCGTGAAGCGGTGGAAAAAGCCGAGGCCGCGCGCACAGGTTTGCACCCGCAACGCACCATCATGTTTGTGGACGAGGTGCACCGCTTCAACAAGGGCCAGCAAGACGCCTTCTTGCCACATGTGGAAAGTGGCTTGTTCACTTTTATCGGTGCGACCACAGAAAACCCTTCCTTCGAAGTCAACTCGGCCTTGCTTTCGCGGGCCGCGGTGTACGTCTTGCAGTCCTTGAATGAAGACGATCTGAAGCACATCGTGCTGCGCGCTCAAGGCATCCACGCTGTGCCGGCCATCGAGCCCGATGCCTTGCTGCGTTTGTTGGCCTATGCCGATGGCGACGCACGGCGCTTGCTCAATACACTGGAAACTTTGGCCATGGCGGCCAGTCGCGAAAAGATCGATCCGGTCACCGATGACTGGCTGCTGCGTGTGCTGGGCGAGCGCATGCGCCGCTACGACAAAGGGGGCGAGCAGTTCTACGACACCATCAGTGCGCTGCACAAATCGGTGCGGGGCTCGGACCCCGACGCTGCGCTGTATTGGTTTGTGCGCATGCTCGATGGCGGTGCGGACCCGCGCTACATGGCGCGCCGCCTGATCCGCATGGCCAGTGAGGACATTGGTCTGGCCGACCCGCGTGCCCTGCGCATGGCGCTGGACGCTGCCGATGTGTACGAACGACTGGGCAGCCCCGAGGGCGAGTTGACGCTGGCGCAGTGTGTGCTTTATCTGGCCGTGGCCCCCAAATCGAATGCCGCCTACAAAGCATTCAAGGAGGCCAAAGCCTGGGTCAAGCAAGATGGCACCCGCCCCGTGCCCCTGCATTTGCGCAACGCGCCCACCCCGCTCATGAAGCAACTGGACTACGGCAAAGGCTACCGTTATGCCCATGACGAAGAGGACGGCTTTGCGGCGGGTGAGCGTTATTGGCCCGAGGGCATGGTCGAACCCGGTTTTTACCGGCCTGTGCGCAGGGGGCTGGAAATCAAAATCGCTGACAAACTGGAAGAACTGAAAAAGAAAAATTCGGCCAAAGGGTAATTCCCGACGGTTATGAATACCGAAGGGATCACTTCTTTCACTACAATTCCGCCACCCCGCCCGGTATCGCATGAATCTGGCGGGGTTTTTTCTAGTGCTCTGGCGTGCCCACAAGGTGCAGCCCGATCCGATCACCACCGACGCGAAGAGCAGTTCAGCGCAGGTCAAAACACGGAGAAATCAATGGACGTCTTCCTCCAGCAGGTCATCAACGGCCTGGTCATGGGCAGCATGTACGCCCTGGTGGCCTTGGGCTACACCATGGTGTACGGCATCATCAACCTGATCAACTTTGCGCACGGAGAAGTGCTGATGGTGGGCGCTCTGACGAGCTGGTCGGCCATTGGCATGATGCAAGGGGCCATTCCCGGTGCGCCAGGCTGGGTCATTTTGATTTTGGCCACCCTGATCGCCTGTGTGGTGGCGGTGGTCCTGAACTTCTCGATTGAAAAGATCGCTTATCGTCCTTTGCGCAACAGCCCCAAACTGGCCCCCCTGATCACGGCCATTGGCATGAGCATCTTGCTGCAGACCTTGGCCATGATCATCTGGAAGCCCAACTACAAGGCTTACCCCACATTGCTGTCCAGCACGCCGATCAACATGGGCGGCGTGGTCATCACGCCCACCCAGATCATGATTTTGGGCGTCACTGCGGTGTCCTTGGCCATTTTGATGTGGCTGGTCAACTGCACCCGCCTGGGCCGTGCCATGCGGGCCACTTCCGAGAATCCGCGTGTGGCCGCCTTGATGGGCGTGAAACCCGACATGGTCATCTCAGCCACGTTTGTGATTGGCGCCATCTTGGCCGCCATTGCGGGCGTCATGTACGCGTCCAACTACGGCACTGCGCAACACGCCATGGGCTTCTTGCCTGGCCTCAAAGCCTTCACGGCGGCCGTGTTTGGCGGCATTGGCAACCTGGCCGGAGCGGTCATTGGCGGCATTTTGCTGGGCCTGATTGAGGCCATCGGCTCGGGCTACATCGGTTACTTGACTGGCGGTGTTCTGGGCAGCCACTACACCGACATTTTTGCGTTCATCGTGTTGATCATCGTGTTGACCCTGCGCCCCTCGGGCCTCTTGGGTGAACGTGTGGCCGACCGCGCTTGATGGAGGTGAACATGAAAAACAACAAAACTCTTCAATACGTCCTGATGGGTGTGGCGCTGCTGGCCTTGCCCCTGATCTTGCAAATGTTCGGCAACGCCTGGGTGCGCATTGCCGACATGGCACTGCTCTACATTCTGCTGGCCGTGGGCCTGAACATTGTGGTGGGCTATGCGGGCCTGCTCGATCTCGGTTACGTGGCTTTCTTCGCGGTGGGGGCTTACATGTACGGCCTGCTGTCGTCACCGCATCTGACTCAGACTTTTGCGTGGATCGCTGCCGCTTACCCTACGGGCATGCACATGCCCATTTGGCTGATCTTGCCATTGGCTGCTGCATTGGCGGGTGTGTTTGGCATGCTGCTGGGCGCGCCCACGCTCAAGTTGCGCGGCGACTATCTGGCCATCGTGACCTTGGGCTTTGGTGAAATCATCCGTGTGTTCATGAACAACCTGGACCACCCGGTCAACATCACCAACGGCCCCAAGGGGCTGTCGCAGATCGATCCGATTTCTATCTTTGGCGTCAACCTGGGTCAAAAGCTGATGATTGGCGATTTTGAAATCGCCTCGGTCTCGCTGTACTACTACCTGTTCCTGAGTCTGGTGCTGGTGACGATTTTGATCTCGCACCGTTTGGAGGTCTCTCGCATTGGCCGCGCCTGGATGGCGATCCGTGAGGATGAAATTGCCGCCAAGGCCATGGGCCTGAACACCCGCAACCTCAAGCTCTTGGCTTTTGGCATGGGCGCCACTTTTGGTGGCGTGTCGGGTGCCATGTTTGCAGGCTTTCAGGGCTTCATCTCGCCCGAGTCCTTCAGCCTGATGGAGTCGGTGATGATCGTGGCCATGGTGGTGTTGGGCGGCCTGGGCTATTTGCCCGGCGTGATTTTGGGCGCGATCTTGTTGTCGGCTTTGCCCGAAGTGTTGCGCTATGTCGCAGGGCCGCTGCAGGAGATGACTGGCGGCCGTCTGGACGCCGCCATCTTGCGCCAGTTGCTGGTGGCCCTGGCCATGATCGTCATCATGTTGATGCGGCCTCGCGGGCTGTGGCCTTCGCCTGAGCATGGCCAATCGCTCACGGCGAAATGAAGGAGCAGACCATGAATCCAACCGCCAACAAAGACACGGTTCTCAACGTTTCAGGCATTTCCAAGCGCTTTGGTGGCCTGCAGGCCCTCACGGATGTGGGCATCACCATCCAGCGCGGCCAGGTTTACGGCCTGATCGGCCCCAATGGCGCAGGCAAGACCACCTTCTTCAACGTAATCACCGGCCTGTACACCCCGGACAGCGGTACTTTTGAGCTGGCAGGCAAGCCCTACCAGCCCACGGCGGTGCACGAAGTGGCCAAGGCCGGCATTGCCCGCACATTCCAGAACATCCGCTTGTTTGCCGAAATGACAGCGCTCGAAAACGTCATGGTAGGCCGCCATGTGCGCACCCATTCGGGTTTGCTGGGTGCGATTTTTCGCACGCCCGGCTTCAAGGCCGAAGAGGCTGCGATTGCCCAGCGTGCGCAAGAGTTGCTCGACTATGTGGGCATCGGCAAATACGCCGATTTCAAAGCCCGTACGCTGTCGTATGGCGACCAGCGTCGCCTCGAGATTGCCCGCGCTTTGGCGACTGACCCGCAGCTCATTGCGCTCGACGAACCCGCCGCTGGCATGAATGCCACAGAGAAAGTGCAGCTGCGCGAGTTGATCGACCAGATCCGCAAAGACAACCGCACCATCTTGCTGATCGAGCACGATGTGAAGCTGGTGATGGGCTTGTGTGACCGCGTGACGGTGCTCGACTACGGCAAGCAAATTGCCGAAGGCACGCCGGCCGATGTGCAGAAAAACGAAAAAGTGATTGAAGCCTATCTGGGCACGGGAGGGCACTGAGATGGCCAATGTTCTTTTGAAAGTCAAAGACCTGCAAGTCGGCTACGGCGGCATCCAGGCCGTGAAGGGCGTGAGCCTTGAGGTGCGAGAGGGCGAGTTGGTCTCCTTGATTGGCTCCAACGGTGCGGGCAAAACCACCACCATGAAAGCCATCACCGGCACCTTGCCTTTGCAAACTGGTGACATCGAGTACCTGGGCAAAAGCATCAAGGGCCAAGGCCCCTGGGATTTGGTCAAGCAAGGCCTGGCCATGGTGCCGGAAGGTCGTGGCGTGTTCACCCGCATGTCCATCACCGAAAACCTGCAAATGGGCGCTTACATCCGCTCGGACGCCAGTGGCATCGCCGACGACATCGAGAAAATGTTCACCATCTTCCCGCGCCTGCGCGAACGCAAAGACCAACTGGCGGGCACCATGTCCGGTGGCGAGCAGCAGATGCTGGCCATGGGCCGTGCCCTGATGAGCCGCCCCAAGGTTTTGCTGCTGGACGAACCCTCCATGGGTTTGTCACCCATCATGGTCGACAAGATCTTTGAGGTGGTGCGCGATGTGTACGCCCAAGGCGTGACGGTGCTGCTGGTGGAGCAAAACGCCAGCCGTGCGCTGGCCATTGCCGACCGTGCTTATGTGATGGACTCTGGCCTGATCACCATGACCGGTGTGGGCAAGGACATGCTGGAAGACCCCAAGGTGCGCGCAGCTTATTTGGGCGAGTGAGTCATCACCCGCACAGCAAAAAGCCCGGCATGCCGGGCTTTTTGCATTCAGCGTCGGATCGTTTTCAGTCCACCCGTGCGCCGCTGGCCTTGACCACGCTTTCATAGCGCGCCAGTTCCGTCTTCATGAAAGCCCCAAACTGCTCGGGCGTGTTGCCCACCGGTTCGGCCATCAGTTGTGCAAAGCGTGTTTGGGTCTCAGGAGCCTGCAGCGCGGCCACAAAAGCCTTGTTCAAACGGTCCACCACGTCGCGGGGTGTGGCCGCAGGCGCCACCAGACCCCACCAAGTGTCGATCGAAAAGTCTTTCAGCGTCTCGCTCATGCTCGGAAGATCGGGCAGGGCGTTGCTGCGCTGGGCCGTGGTCACGGCCAGCGCCTTGAGGCGGCCTGCCTTGATGTTCGAGGCAGCCGTGGCCAGGTTGTCAAAGTTGAAGTCGACCTGACCCGACAACAAAGCCAGTTGCGCGGGGTTGCCACCGTTGTAGGGAATGTGCACCGCAAAAATGCCAGCGGCCCGCTTGAACATCTCGCCCGCCAAGTGACCTGCACTGCCGTTGCCACCGGAGCCAAAGTTCAACTTGGCGGGGTTGGCTTTGGCGTAGGCCACCAAATCGGCCAGGGTGTTGATCTTCAGGCGCTGGGCGGTTTCGGCGTTCATCACCAACACATTGGGCACGCGCAGCATTTGTGTGATGGGCGCAAAGTCGCGGCTGGCGTCGTAAGGCATCTTGGCAAACAGCCAGGGGTTGATGGCGTGGGTGGCGGTGGCCGCGATGCCGATCGTCAAGCCATCGGGCGCGGCCTTGGCCACCAAGTCAGCACCCAGATTGCCACCCGCGCCGGGTCGGTTTTCAATGATGACGGTGCCCAGGCTGTCTTTCAAGCGCTCGGCCAAGGCCCGCGCCGTGACGTCTATGGGGCCACCGGCGGCATAGGGCACGATGATGCGGATCGGCTTGCCTTGCGCCCATGCAGGGGCGCTGAGGGCGAGTGAAGCGGCGGCAAACTGGCGGCGGTTGATCACATTCATCAGGGGCTCCAGAAAGAAGTTTTCAGGCCTTGGCCTTGTCCGCTTCGGAGGTGAATGAGTCAGCATAGAACTCTTCTTCGGGCAAGCCGCCTTGCGCCACATAGTCACGCTTGGCCGAGTCCACCACGATGGGTGCACCGCAGGCATAGACCTGATGGCCCGACAAATCGGGGAAGTCTTGCAACACGGCCTGGTGCACAAAGCCGGTGCGGCCTGTCCAGTGGTCTTCGGCCTCGGCGTTCGAGATCACGGGTGCATATTTCAGGTTGGGCATCTCGGCCAAACGCGCCTCCACCCAATCGGCCATGTACAGGTCGGCCGGACGGCGACCGCCCCAGTACAGCGTGGCGGGGCGGGTGATGCCGCGGTGCTGCATGTGCTCAATCAGCGCCTTGATGGGGGCAAAACCGGTGCCCGAAGCCAGCAGCACCATGGGCTTGTTGCTGTCTTCGCGCAAATAAAAACTGCCGTACGGGCCTTCGGCACGCAGGATGTCTTTTTCTTTCATGGTGCTGAACACCGGGTCGGTGAATTTGCCGCCGGGCATGTGGCGGATGTGCAGTTCCACCGTGGGCGGTGCCACCTCCAAGGTGTGGGGCGCATTGGCCATGCTGTAGCTGCGGCGCGAACCATCGCGCAGCAAAAATTCGATGTACTGACCGGCGTGGAACTTCATCACATCGTTGGCGGGCAACTGGAGTTTCAGTACGATCACATCGTGCGATTTTTTCTCCAGGCTCACCACACGCACCGGCATCTTCTTGACGGGCAAGCCCCCTTCAGCGGTCACTTGTTTCGATTCGAGCACCACATCGCTTTGGGCGGTGGCGCAACAGGTCAGCACCAGGCCTTGGGCCTCTTCATCCGCTGACAGGGCTTTGTCTTGGTGCGGGGCATGCACCACCGTGCCCGATATCTTTTTGCACTTGCACGAACCACAGGCGCCGTCCTTGCAGCCATAGGGCAGGCCGATGCCTTGGCGAATGCCGGCGGCCAGCAGGGTTTCGTGGGTGTCGGCGGTGAAGCTGCGGCCACTGGGCTGCACGGAAATCTGAAAGCTCATCTTTTGGGTATCCTTGATGGGTTGCAAACGACCCGGAATCCCTGATTTTGCCTTCAAACCAAACCCCCTTGGGCGCGCTGCCTGCCCGCTTTCGCCGCCAGCGCGTTTTGATCGTGGGCTGTGGCGATGTGGGGCTGCGCACGGCGGGCCAGCTGGGGGCGCCGCAAAGCCATCGCGTGCGCTTGATGGCCTTGACGTCTTCGCCTGATCGCGTGCGTTTGCTGCGCGCTTGCGGCATCACGCCTTTGCAAGGTGATCTGGACGATCCCGCGAGCATTCAACGCTTGGCGGGCATCGCCCACCGGGTGATTCACCTGGCACCACCGCCGACCGACCGTGCGGGCGCGTCCGAGCGTGATCCGCGCAGTTTGGTGCTGGTGCGCGCTTTGCGTTTGCGCACGCCCCCGCAGGCGCTGGTGTACGGTTCGACCACGGGCGTTTATGGCGACTGCGGGGGGCAGCGTGTCGACGAAACCCGCAGCGTGAACCCCCATACACCGCGTGCCCAACGCCGTGTGGATGCAGAGAGTCTGATGCGGTTTTTGGGGCGCAGCGGTGTGCGGGTGAGTGTGCTGCGCATCCCCGGCATTTACGCGGCCGATCGAGAGGGCGGCACCCCCCGTGAGCGTTTGCTCAAGGGCACGCCCGTGCTGGTGGCCAAAGAAGACGTTTACACCAACCACATCCATGCCAACGACCTGGCGCGGGCTTGTGCGGCTGCGTTGTGGCGCGGCAAACCGCAGCGAGTGGTCAATGTCACGGACGACACCGATCTGAAAATGGGCGACTACTTTGACTTGGCTGCCAGCCTCTATGGCTTGCCCAAGCCGCCCCGCATTTCGCGCAACGATGCCAACGTCGCCTTGCCCTTGATGTTGCTGAGTTTCATGCGCGAGTCCAGAAGGCTCGACAACACACGCATGAAGCAAGAGCTACGGCTCAAGCTGTGCTACCCGCATGTGCGCGATGGCTTGAGCCCACAAGGTCAGTTGATCTGACATCTCGCGAACACCGCACGATGAACTCCTTGCGCATCGACAAATGGCTTTGGGCCGCACGGTTTTTCAAGACCCGCAGCATTGCCAGCGAAGAAATCGGCAAGAACCGCGTGCAGGTCAATGGCCAGGACGCCAAGGCCTCGCGCGAAGTCAAGGCGGGTGACACGGTGCGATTGCGCCAGGGTGCGGTGGAGCGCACAGTGCGGGTCTTGGGTGTGAGCGGTGTACGTGGCCCGGCACCGGTGGCGCAACTGCTGTACGAAGAAACCCCAGAAAGCATGGAGGCCCGCCAAAAAGCCGCCGAGCAGCACCGATTGGCCCGCGAGCCAGCGCTGAGCATCGCGCAGGGTCGCCCCACCAAACGCGACCGCCGGCAGATTCAAAAAAACTGGGATGACCGCTGGAGTGCAAAAGCCGATGGGTGAATTGAAAGTGGTGATGCGCCGAGGGTTCTCATCAGGCCCACTGAATCAGCCCCTCCGGTGAAAGCCAATGGTTCATCAGGCAAAAATCAAATGGCTGCTTCGGGATGGGTGAGAAAGAGGAGACCTCAGTCGCGCCAATCGATCACCATCTTCAGGCATTCCGGATCACCAAAAGCGACTTCGTAGGCGTGCTGCGCCTGTGCTGCTTTTTCAGTGTGGGTGATGAGCCCGTCGAGCGGCAAACTGCCATCATGGAACATGGCCACTGCGGCATCCAGATCGTGTTTTTTCCACTGGGCTGCGACACGGATGCTGGCTTCACGCATGAAGGCCGGGGCGTAGGCAAAAGACAGGTCTTGTTTGTAAAAACCCGCCAAAACCACTTCACCACCGGGGGCCATTTTGGCGATGACACGGTTCAAAATACTGGCATCACCACTGACATCGCAGATGCAACGGTAATCTTTGCGCGTGTCTTGATCCGGGTGTATGACCGCATACCCCAAGGCGCCCATCTGTCTGACAGCTTGTGTTTCCCAAACCACAGGCGGCGGGTGACCAGCCGCAACCACCATCCGTGCCAGCAATCTGCCCATGATCCCGTGACCAATGATCAAGTCCGGATAGGCCAAGTTGGTGATTTCACGGCCCACGGTGAAAACATGGTGTGCCGTGGCTGCCAAAGCCAAAAGAACGCCTTTGTCACCCAGAGAGGGGTCCAGCTTCACAGCACGGTCATGCGGCACGACCAAGCGAGAGCCTGAACCCCCAAACAGGTTTTGCACCCCTTGGAAGGCATACGAGCCGGGCAAAAAAACCTGATCGCCGAACTGTAAACCACTAACTTCTGAGCCCAGTTGAGCGACGGTGCCAACGGTTTCATAACCTGGAACCAAGGGGTACGACAAGCCAGGAAAGGGTGGCATGGTGCCTTCCCACAACAAGCGTTCGGTCCCTGTGCTGATGCCACTGAAAGAAACAGCCACCTCCAAATCATGGGGGCCCATGGGTGCGAGTTCCAGTTCACGAACTTGCAAGGATTGGGGGGCTTCAAAAACAATGGCTTTGGCTTTCATGCGGGCGATTCTGACTTGAATTGAAGGGCGGTGTCAAAGTTAACGGACACTCAAGGCAAAGAACAGCCAAGGGGACGGAGGTGTTTTATCAAAAGTGCCTGGTTGCATAATGGGTTTGAAATTGAAGTTGGCAAACCCGTCATCGCATGTACAAATTCTTAAACCGGGGTGTTTTTTTGTTGGCGAGTGCTGTTTTATCTGTTGGTGTACTTTACGGTTTGTGGGCGCCAGACATGAGTCTGTCCGAGCTCAAACTGCGTTACGGTGCTTCTTACCAACAAGTTTTGGAAGTCGACGGACTGAACATCCATTACACAGATACTGGCCCTCGAGAGGGGCCGGTTGTGCTTCTGCTGCACGGGTTTGGCTCAAGTCTGCAAACTTGGGATGTGTGGTCGAGCAAGCTGGAGCAAAATTTCCGTGTCATCCGGCTGGATTTGCCTGGGTTTGGTCTGACAGGCCCAAGTCCTGTGCACGATTACTCAGAAAAAAACGACTTGATCACATTGACGAATTTTGTCAACAAATTGGGCTTGTCCGATTTTTCAATCATTGGGCATTCCATGGGTGGAAAAATGGCTTGGAGTCTTGCATCTGCAGAGCCAGACCGCGTGAAGGCCTTGGTCCTGATGGCCCCTGATGGCTTTCCAGAGGCCAAAGACATTGGCAGCAAGCCGTATGCGATGCCCCCGGTCATGGGCTTGATGAAATTTTGTTTGCCCAAGGTCTTGGTTCGCAAATCCATAGAGCCTGCTTTTTTCAACGCCAACGCGCTGACTGACAATCTGCTAGACCGTTACTACGACATGCTCAGGGCGCCAGGCGTGCGGGCCGCCATACTCGATCGGGGAAATCAAACCATTTACACCGATCCGGTGCCGCGCTTGAAAAAAATAACGGCGCCAACCTTGCTCATTTGGGGTGAGCAAGACCAACTGATCCCCAGCAGCAATGCAAAAAGCTACGCAGATGTTTTGCCGACGTCGAAGACTGTGCTTTTGCCCAACTTAGGCCACTTGATACAAGAAGAGCAAGCTGAAGTGGGTTTGGTGCATGTGACTGAGTTTTTAATTACAACCCTTCAAGGCTCAAAATAACGTGGGCGGAGGCCTACACGCCTCTCACCCCTCAGGCAAAACAGACAAGTTGTCGCGTGTGACGTGGACCATGGCCATCACTTGAGCCAAACAGCGTGACAAGATCCCTGCGTTTTTGAGATGCCAGGCCAGGGCATCAAAAATCATTGAATGTTTACCAAAAAATTGACAAGAATTGGATGGGCGTCAAAAAGTTCGCTCCAATTCATAGTCACCCAAGTTCTCCGCAGGCGATTCTGTCGCAAGGCCTTCCCAACGTTCAGAGGGTCAGGATAGGGCGGAATGTCAATCTGCATTTACTTTTTTAAATGTAATGATATATTGACACTCAAATCTGTCCACAGGGTGGTGGCAGATTCCTTCACAAGGGGGGGTGTATGGGTTTATCGAGTCGGGCCGAAGAGGCGCTGAAATCACACTTTGCCGTGGCAGCAGGTTCGGGCGCACCGCCCATGTTGCAAGCCGGGATGCACTACGCGGTTTTTTCGGGCGGCGCCAGGATTCGCCCGCAGCTTTGTCTGGCGGTCGCCACGGCGTGTGGCGATGACGCGCCCGAGCTGACCAATGCCGCTGCGGTGGCCTTGGAATTGATGCACTGTGCGTCATTGGTGCATGACGACATGCCCGCCTTTGACAATGCCGACCTCCGAAGAGGCATACCCACTGTCCATAAAGCCTTCAGCGAGCCTTTGGCCTTGTTGGCGGGTGATGGATTGATTGTCATGGCCTACCAAGTTTTGATCAACGCCGGCCGGCATCATCCTGAACGGTTGATCGCACTGATGGACAACTTGTCGCGCGGTGTGGGCTTGCCCAATGGCATTGTGGCGGGCCAAGCATGGGAGTGTGAAACGTCTGCAGACTTGGCTCACTACCAGCGGTCCAAAACAGGTGCCTTGTTTGTATCGGCCACCTCTGCAGGTGCCATCGCAAGCGGCCACTCACCAGCGCCTTGGGCCTCACTGGGTGCTTTCTTGGGTGAGGCTTACCAGGTGGCAGATGACATCCGCGATGTGCTCGGTGACATTGAAATGTTGGGCAAACCTGTTGGACAAGACAAGCTGAACGAACGACCCAGTTCGGCCCAGGCCCTGGGTTTGGAGGGGGCCATTCAGCACTTTGACGCCCTCATTGCGCAAGCCGGAAATGCCATTCCAGATTGCGCCTGCAAGGACATGCTCAAGCAATTGGTCTTGTTGGAGTCTCAACGTTTGGTGCCCAAATCGATGTGTGAAGACTATCGAAAAAGAGCTGTCAGTGCGAACCCATCAGTGCCCCGTGCGCGGCTGAACAAGAACATTCAACAAGGGCAGACTTCGCCATGAACAAATCCATGAATCTCCCAGGCCTGCCCAATGGGCTGATGGAAGTGAACACTTGGCAGGACCGCTTGCTGCAATGGCTGGAACGGCTTTACGCGAGCCCCAAGTTGTACCAGTGGTCTTTGAGCAATCCCTTGACGCGATGGATCATCAAGCGCCGAACACAACAAATTTTCGACTTGATGTCGGGTTTTGTTTATTCCCAAGTGCTCTTGGCTTGTGTTCGCCTGGACCTGTTCAAAATGCTCTACCAAAGGCCGCTGGATCTTCAGCAAATTGCACTTCAAACAAAGCTGTCCGAACAAGCCTTGCAGCGTTTGTTGTTGTCGGCTGTTTCTTTGGGATTGCTGGAGCGCCGAAGTCATCAGCGATTTGGCTTGGGTGCTCTGGGTGTGCCCTTGGCCATGCATCCTGGCATTGGGGCCATGGTCGAGCACAACCATTTGTTGTACCGCGACATGCAAGATCCCCTTGGGTTTTTAAACAATGCATGGCTCGGCAGCATGGCCGAGTATTGGCCCTATGCGCATGATGCGCAAGCGGCAGAAAGAGCGGCTCAAGACAAGTTCAGTCGCTACTCCGATTTGATGGCTTCCTCGCAAGAGTTTGTCGTTCAAGAAATTTTGGGTTCCTACTATTTCGAACAACACAGTTGTGTACTGGATGTTGGCGCAGGCAAGGGTCGATTTGCCAGTGAACTGGCTCTGCATGCCCCACATCTGAAACTCCAATTATTTGATTTGCCGCCAGTGCTCGAGTTGGCCAAGGCCAATTTTCAGAGCAAAGGACTGGTGGATCGATTGACTTTGTGCCCCGGTAACTTCTTGCAAGATGCCTTGCCCAGGGGTGCGGATTTGGTCACTTTGGTTCGTGTGGCCCACGACCATCCTGACGAGGTGGTTCAGCAGTTGTTGCAGAAAATACACGATGCACTCCCCTTGGGCGGGACCTTGCTCTTGGCCGAGCCGATGGCGCAAACCCAATCCCAAAGTGGCTACGGGCCACATCAAACAGACGCCTATTTCCATTTTTATTTGCTCGCCATGGGGGCTGGCCGCCTCAGAACGCCTGAAGAGTTGATGCAGATGATGAGCAAGGCGGGTTTTGTCGTGATCGAGAAGCTTGCCAACAACATGCCTATCCATGCGCAAATTATTTTGGGACGAAAAAACAAGTGTTTACCCTAGGTTTTTCGCGATAATGTAAATTCAACTTGACGTTTTGCTGTGTAAGGTAAAAAATACAAACATGAAATCAATTGCTGTTGTTTTTGATAAGCCCAAACAGCTGTCCTTGCAGGCGCTCGAGTTGCCTAAGCTGCAAGCGGGTCAATTGGAAGTGGCCGTTGAGTACAGTGGCATCAGTACCGCAGCTGAAAGTGTCTTGTGGGACCCCGGCATGTCGGCCTTTCCTGCCGTTGCTTACCCGCTTATCCCCGGGTTTGAGACATTTGGACGGGTTGTCAAATCGCACAAGGGCGCAAAGATCAAAGAAGGCGAAAGGGTCTTTGTGCCTGGCGCCAATTGCTTCTCTGGTTTCAAAAGCATGTACGGGGGGGCTGCATCACGCTTGGTGGTGTCAGATCAGCTGGTCTTGCCCGTCTCGGATGATCTTGGTGTTGAGGGCGTTTTATTGGCGCTGGCCGCTACCGCTTATCACGCGGTCTCTGGAGGCGGCACCCATGAACCCTTTACCCCGCCCGACTTGATCGTCGGTCACGGCGTGATGGGGCGATTGTTGGCACGACTCACCGTCGCCGCAGGATATCCCCCTCCCACCGTTTGGGAAACACAAGCGGAAATTGCCAAGGGTGCGCAAGGCTATCCCGTCATTCGCCCAGAAGATGACCCACGCAAAGACTACCAAGCCATTTACGACGTGAGTGGCAATACGGGTCATTTGGACCAATTGATCGAACGAATTCGGCCTGGCGGCGAAGTGGTGTTGACCGGTTATTACAAGAACGGACTTCAGTTTTCCTACACGTCAGCCTTCCAGCGCGAGGCCCGTATTCGGGTGGCCGCCGAGTGGAAGAGAAGTGATCTGTTGGCGGTGAACCAACTTGTGAACAACGGGCAACTTTCGCTACACGGCTTGGTCACGCATGTTCAAGCCTTTCAATCAGCCAACGCAGCCTACGAGACGGCGTTTGGTGATGTTTCTTGTCTCAAGATGGTTTTGGACTGGAGCGCTCACGCATGAAAACACAAACAACATCCAACGAGCAAGCCATCCAATTTGTGGATCGCTTGCGTCAAGAGGCCGCCTTACCCGCAGATTCCGTCAGTACGGAGGCGCCCACCAAAGAGACACAAATCATTGCCATTTATGGCAAGGGTGGTATTGGCAAAAGCTTCACCTTGGCCAACCTGAGTTACATGATGGCGCAACAAGGCAAAAAGGTTTTGTTGATCGGCTGTGACCCGAAAAGTGACACCACCAGTTTGTTGTTTGGTGGCCGTGCTTGCCCCACCATCATTGAAACATCGTCCAAGAAAAAATTGGCGGGTGAAGCCGTGGCCATTGGCGATGTTTGCTTCAAGCGCGATGGCGTTTACGCCATGGAATTGGGGGGACCCGAGGTCGGTCGTGGCTGCGGTGGTCGCGGCATCATCCACGGCTTTGAGTTGTTAGAGAAACTGGGCTTTCACGAGTGGGGCTTTGACTATGTGCTGCTCGACTTCTTGGGGGACGTGGTTTGCGGCGGCTTTGGTTTGCCCATTGCACGCGACATGTGCCAAAAAGTGATTGTGGTGGCCAGCAACGATTTGCAGTCCCTGTATGTCGCCAACAACGTGTGCTCTGCCGTGGAGTATTTCCGCAAACTCGGCGGCAATGTGGGTGTGGCCGGCATGGTGATCAACCGTGACGACGGCACGGGTGAGGCGGCCAACTTTGCCGAAAAGGTGGGTATTCCGGTGTTGTCCACCATTCCTGCCAATGAAGACATCCGCAGAAAGAGCGCCAGCTACGAAATCATTGGCCGTCCCGAATCCGTGTGGGGCCCGATGTTTGCCGAATTGGCCGCCAACGTGGCCACATCGGTGCCGATCCGACCGAACCCGATGACACAAGACCAGTTGTTGGGCTTGTTTGCCGCTTCCGCTGTGGGTCGTGATGTGGTGCTGGAGCCAGCCACCCAATTTGACATGTGCGGCAAGACCGACACCAGCAAGCCCACGCTCGAAGTTGTGTACGACGAAGTTTGACACCATGAGCAAAACGATCCCCATCGTCCCAGCCTCGCAAGCGCCTGCAGGCATGAGCACTGCCATTGAGGGTGATGGCATGGGTTGCCACTCGGGCGGTGAAAAGATGCTGGCGGCAGCCAAAGCCTCGGGCAAGTCTGAAGTGCTGGCGCAATATGCCAAGGACTATCCGGTGGACCCCAAGGCGGGGCCACACGATCAGCCGCAAAGCATGTGTCCTGCATTTGGCTCTCTGCGCGTAGGCCTTCGCATGCGCCGCACCGCCACCATTTTGTCGGGTTCTGCCTGCTGCGTGTATGGCCTGACATTCACATCGCATTTTTACGGCGCTCGGCGCAGTGTCGGCTACGTGCCTTTCAACTCAGAGTCCTTGGTGACCGGCAAGTTGTTTGAAGACATCCGTGAGTCTGTTTACGACCAAGCCGACCCCGAAAAGTACGACGCCATTGTGATCATCAATTTGTGTGTGCCCACCGCCAGTGGCGTGCCACTGCAGTTGCTGCCCAAAGAGATCAATGGCGTTCGCATCATTGGCGTGGATGTGCCAGGGTTTGGCGTGCCCACACACGCTGAGGCCAAAGATGTTTTGGCCGGTGCCATGCTGAAATATGCACGCGAAGAAATTTTGACAGGCCCCGTTCAAGCGCCGCGTACAGGCCGATCGGACAAGCCCACCATCACCATGGTTGGTGAAATGTTCCCTGCAGACCCCATGATCATTGGGCGCATGCTCGAACCCATGGGCCTTGCCGCCGGCCCCGTGGTGCCCACACGCGAATGGCGCGAACTCTATGCGGCCCTCGATTGCGCCGCCGTTGCCGCCATCCATCCGTTCTACACCGCCAGCATCCGCGAATTTGAAGCAGCGGGTCGCCCCATTGTGGGCTCAGCCCCGGTCGGTCATGACGGCACAGAAGCCTGGTTGCAAGCCATCGGCAACGCAGCCAATGTGTCACAGGCCAACATCGACATGGTGAAGAACACCATGCTGGGCGCCATCAAAGGTGCCTTGGCCAAGTCACCTATCAAAGGACGCATCACGCTCAGCGGCTATGAGGGCTCTGAGTTGTTGGTGGCGCGTTTGCTGGTGGAGAGCGGGGCTGATCTGCGTTATGTCGGAACAGCCTGTCCCAAAACGCCTTGGAGCGCATCAGATTGTGAATGGCTGCAATCGCGTGGTGTGCATGTGCAATACCGTGCATCGCTGGAACAAGACTTGGCCGCCATACACGAATGGCAGCCCGATTTGGCGATTGGCACCACACCGGTGGTGCAGGCGGCCAAAGAACTGAGCATTCCCAGCTTGTATTTCACCAACCTCATTTCTGCACGCCCCTTGATGGGTCCCGCAGGTGCGGGTTCTCTGGCGCAAGTCATCAACGGCGCGATTGCCAACAAGTCGCGTTTTGATGAGATGAAAGCCTTTTTTGGTGACACCGGTACCGGCCATGCCGCAGGTGTTTGGGAGGCCTCTCATGGCGTGCCACAAAACCGCCCTGAGTTTGAAGCCGAAACACGCCGGCAGACTGAAAAGCAAGCCAAGAAGCGCAAAGCGGAGGCCATGATCTGATGCTGGTTCTTGACCACGATCGCGCAGGGGGCTATTGGGGAGCGGTGTATGTCTTCACCGCCATCAAAGGCTTGCAAGTTGTCATTGACGGCCCCGTGGGCTGCGAGAATCTGCCCGTCACGTCGGTGCTGCATTACACCGATGCACTGCCGCCCCATGAACTGCCGATTGTGGTGACGGGATTGGCCGAAGAACAATTGGGCCGCGAGGGCACCGAAGGTGCCATGCGCCGTGCGCACGCCACACTCAACCCCGATCTGCCCTCTGTGGTGGTGACGGGTTCGATTGCAGAAATGATTGGCGGTGGCGTCACACCCGAGGGCACCAATCTGCAACGCTTCTTGCCGCGCACCATCGACGAAGACCAATGGCAGTGCGCGAACCGCGCCATGTACTGGCTGTGGCAACAGTACGGCATCAAGCATGTCCCCAAACGCGAGCGCAAGGAGGGTGAGCGTCCTCGCGTGAACATCATTGGGCCCAGCTACGGCACCTTCAACTGTCCCAGCGATTTGGCTGAAATTCGCCGTTTGGTGCAAGGCATTGGCGCCGACGTCAACATGGTTTTCCCATTGGGCTCACACTTGGCCGATGTCTCGCGCTTGGTGGAAGCCGATGTGAACATATGCATGTACCGCGAATTCGGCCGCATGTTGTGTGAGGCCTTGGAGCGTCCTTATTTGCAAGCGCCCATTGGCTTGCACAGCACCACCAAATTCCTGCGCACTCTGGGTGAATTGCTTGGTTTGGATCCAGAGCCTTTCATCGAAAGAGAAAAGCACAGCACCATCAAACCCATCTGGGATTTGTGGCGGTCTGTGACACAAGACTTTTTTGGCACGGCCAACTTTGGCGTGGTGGCCAACGAAACCTACACGCGCGGCATTCGCCATTTCTTGGAAGACGAAATGGGTCTGCCTTGCAACTTTGCCATCTCGCGCATTGCCGGGGCCAAAACAGACAACGCCGAGGTACGGAAACTGGTCACTGAAAAAACACCGCTCATTTTGTACGGCAGCTACAACGAGCGCATTTATTTGGCCGAGTGCGGTGGCGGCGGCATGATGAAAACCAGTTTCATACCGGCCAGTTTTCCCTTGCCCATCATTCGCCGTCACACCGGTACGCCGTTCATGGGCTATGCCGGTGCCACCTACATCATTCAAGAGTTTTGCAATGGCCTGTTCGATGCGCTTTTCCACATCCTGCCTTTGGGCACAGAGATGGACAAGATCGAGGGCACCTTAGGTCGCTCCGCGCCCAACACCACCGTGCCTTGGGAGCCCGAGGCGCAAGACAGACTGGACGCTTTGCTGGAGCAGCAACCTGTATTGGTTCGAATTTCAGCAGCGAAGCGAATGCGAGATCAAGCAGAGCGAGATGCACGGGAAACCGGCCGCTCTCATGTCGAAGCAAAGAGATTCACAGAATTGTTCGGAAAAGCGAATGAAGGAGCACATGCATGAAAGATGTGAACTTGAATTCGCCGATCCGTTCAATCCTTCGGCCTGGCCGAGGGTCCACCTGTTGCGGTGTCAAAGCCACAACAGTCCGTCCTGAATCCGCAAGGGTTCAGGGAGTTGCCGAAAGGCATTTAGAAAGAGGCATGAACTATGACTGATGCAGCTAACCCTTCAGGGCTGACAGACGAAGAAGCCCAAGAGTTCCATACGTACTTCATACAGGGTTACCTGTTGTGGGCCGCAGGAGCTTTCTTCGCCCACAGCTTGGTGTGGATCTGGCGTCCCTGGTTCTAAGAGAACCAAATCAAGGAGGTATGTATGACGAACCCTAACAATGTCAAAACAAGCAATGATCCGATTGACCATTACAAAGGTTATTGGATGATTTTTGTTTTGCTCTTCACGCTGTTCATTGTGATCGCTTTGATTGGTCAAATGTTCTTTATTGATTGGCGCATTTGGCTTCCTGGAGCGGAAAAATCCATGACCATGTATGAAGGTGTGAGTGCTTCTGTGCATACCGTTATTTCTCAAGTTATTTGATAAAGGAAATTACTATGTGGCGCATTTGGCGTTTGATAGATCCCCGACTGGCGGTTGCAGGTGTAGGCCTGCTGATCGCTTTTGTCTCCACAACGATTCACCTGATTCAAATCAGTGGCGATCGTTACAGCATCAACAACTGGCATCCCGATACCGTCAAGATGGCGGCGAAAGTTCAGCCTCAGAACGCGGCTTTGCCGCAAAAGTAAGGACCCTTGGTCTTTATTCAAACAGACGTACTTGGCTCATTTGAACCGTACGTCTGTTATTTGATTTGTTAACTTGAAGCCCAGACCTCACAAACAGTCACTCGGTCGGAGGATGCAACCATGTCCATGTTAAGTTTTGAACGCAAATACCGTGTGCGCGGCGGTACCCTTTTTGGGGGCGACCTGTTTGATTTTTGGGTCGGTCCTTTTTACGTTGGATTCTTTGGAATCACAACCCTGTTTTTTGTGCTTTCCGGCACCCTGTTGATTTTGTGGGGCGCAGCCATGGGGCCCACTTGGAACGTTTGGCAAATCAACATTGCCCCACCAGACCTCTCCTATGGTTTGCGTTTCGCGCCCATGATGGAAGGTGGCTTGTGGCAACTCATCACGGTGTGTGCCTTGGGCTCATTTGTCTCTTGGGCCCTGCGCGAAGTTGAGATTTGCCGCAAATTGGGCATGGGCCTGCATGTGCCTGTCGCCTTCAGCATGGCCATCTTGGCGTATTTCAGTTTGCAAGTGGTGCGTCCTGTGCTCATGGGGGCTTGGGGGCATGCCTTCCCTTATGGCATTTACAGCCACTTGGACTGGGTGAGCAACACCGCTTACCAGTACTTGCATTTTCACTACAACCCATGGCACATGATTGCCGTCACTTTTTTCTTTACAACCGTGCTCGCGCTGTCCATGCACGGTGGCTTGGTCCTCTCAGCCACCAACCCTGGAAGAGGCCAGGCTGTCAAGTCGCCAGAACATGAAGACACGTTTTTCAGAGACCTGATTGGTTACTCGGTGGGCACCTTGGGCATTCACCGGTTGGGTTTGTTCTTGGCACTTGCGGGTGTTTGGTTTGGCATCGTCTGTATTGTGGTCAGCGGACCCTTTTGGACAGGCGCTTGGCCTGAATGGTGGAGCTGGTGGCTGAACATGCCCATCTGGCGCACTTGATTCATAGAGAGGAATTGAAATGGCTCAGTATCAAAATCTTTTCACATCCGTGCAGCCTGTAGGGCCTTTGCACGACGGCGTTGAATTACCACGCGGAGACTTCAAGCGAATCGGTAAACCCTTTTTGGTTCACTTGTTTGGGCGACTTGGTAATGCTCAAATTGGCCCTGTTTATTTGGGTGTCTTGGGTGTGGCGTCCTTGATTTTCGGCATGGCGGCTTTCAACATCATTGGTTTCAACATGTTGGCCTCTGTGGACTGGAACCCTGTCCAGTTTATCCGTCAGTTGTTTTGGCTGGCACTGGAACCACCTGCACCTGCTTACGGTTTGAGTATTCCTCCGTTGCAACAAGGTGGTTGGTGGCTCATTACGGGCTTTATGCTCACCGTTTCTATGTTGCTGTGGTGGGCTCGAACTTATCGGCGCGCTCGTCAATTGGGCCTGGGAACGCATGTGGCTTGGGCTTATGCGGCAGCCATTTGGTTGTTTCTGGTGTGTGGTTTCTTTCGCCCGATCATGATGGGCAGTTGGTCCGAGTCGGTACCCTTTGGCATATTCCCTCACTTGGATTGGACATCTGCCTTGTCCCTGCGTCACGGCAATTTGTTTTACAACCCATTCCACGCTCTGTCGATCGTCTTCTTGTATGGCTCAGTTTTGCTGTTTGCCATGCACGGCGCCACCATTTTGGCGGTGACTCGGTATGGCGGGGAGCGCGAGATCGAGCAAATCGTGGACCGCGGAACCGCTTCTGAACGTGCTGGCTTGTTCTGGCGCTGGACCATGGGTTTCAATGCCACGATGGAGTCCATCCACCGTTGGGCTTGGTGGTTTGCCGTGCTCTGTCCTTTGGTCGGCGGCGTGGGTATCTTGTTGACCGGCCCTGTGGTGGACAACTGGTACCTGTGGTCGGTCAAGCACCATGTGGTTCCCGCGTATCCCTTGGTCAGCCCAGCCGTCCTCGATCCTGCATTGATGGGAGTCAAGCCATGAATTTTTTGTCTAAATTAGCGATTTGCCTGGGTGCAGCCGTGCTGCTGTCGGGCTGTGAACGGCCCCCGATTGAAACGGTCCAAACGGGCTTCCGTGGCACCGGCATGGAGCAAATCTACAATCCCAGAATTCTGGCCAAGGAAGCCGCTTTGAACCAAGCGCCCGTCGCGGCAGAAGCTGCGTCGGCGGATGGTCCAAAAGCCAGTCAGGTTTATCAGAACGTCAAGGTTCTGGGAGATTTGAGTGTGGCGCAATTCAACCGCCAAATGGCGGCCATCACGCAGTGGGTCGCTCCCGATCAGGGCTGCGCTTACTGCCACAACGTGCAAAACTTTGCCGATGACAGCCTGTACACCAAGGTGGTGGCCAGACGCATGATTGAAATGACCCAAAAAGTCAATCAGGACTGGAAGGCCCACGTGGCCGAGACGGGTGTGACTTGTTACACCTGTCACCGCGGCAACAACGTCCCCACCCAAGTTTGGACGGAGCCAAAGGACCGCAAGTATGCGAACAGTTTGTTGGGCGATTTGGCAGGCCAAAACATCGCGACCAAAGCGGCTGGATTGTCGTCACTTCCGTTTGATCCTTTCACACCTTATCTGAAGGATGCTGCACCTATTCGAGTCAATGGCAATGAAGCCATGGCAGGTGTGGGGTCGAATGCCAACCGTTCGTCGACCAAGCAAACGGAGTACACCTACTCCTTGATGCTGCACATGTCTGAGTCCTTGGGTGTGAACTGTACTTATTGCCACAACACACGCAACTTCCAATCTTGGGAGGAATCCAGGCCCCAACGCGTGACTTCTTGGTACGGTATTCGGATGGCACGCGAGTTGAACAACGAGTACTTGACACCCTTAACCGATACCTTCCCTGCGCATCGCTTGGGTCCCAAAGGCGATGTGGCCAAAGTCAACTGCACCACTTGCCACCAAGGTGCCTTCAAGCCACTTTATGGCGCGCAGATGGCCAAAGACTATCCTGAGCTCCAAGTTTTGGCCAAGCCTTAAACTCTGAAACCCACAAGGCCTGCACCCCTTGTGGGTCAGGCCTTTTTTATTGGGAATTCAGACATGCGCATTGAAGAGCAAGCAGGTGTTAAGGACCAAACGGCCGTTGTCTTGTTGGCAGACATTGCCCAGGCATCTAGGCTGTGGGGTTGGTCGCGGATTGTGCGGGGACCTGCCGCCTTAGAAGCTATTCCTGGCTTGATGTTTTCAAAAGTATTGGGAAGCGGCTTTGAGGGCGGCTTTGGTTTGCGGCCCAGCCCCTCACGACAAGGCGTTTTTGCCTTGTTTGAGTCTTTTCAGACCGCGCAAGATTTTCTTGATCATTCGCCCCTTGTTCATGCTTATCAAGAGCGATCGCAAGAGTTTTGTTGGGCCACGTTGAAAACATTCTCTTGCCGTGGCAGTTGGGATGGCGTGAATTTTCAAGCCGATACCGAGCCGCCGACACAAGGTCCTGTCGCAGCGCTGACCAGGGCTTCCATCAAGTTCAGCAAAGCCCATGCATTTTGGCGCCATGCGCCCCCTTCACAAACATCACTGGAGGTGGCTGAGGGTTGTCAGTTGGCTGTTGGTTTGGGTGAGGCCCCGTTCTTCCGCCAAGCCACCTTCAGCATATGGAACGGCTTGGCCGAAATGAACGCCTACGCGCGAACGGGTTCGCACCTCAAGGCCATTCATGCGGCGCAACAGCACGGCTATTTTTCCGAGTCGATGTTTGCGCGCTTTGTGCCAATCAAGGTTCATGGGCAATGGCAGGGCAAACACTATGCATAAATCCAAGCGGACACCCCGAGTGGTGGTGGTGGGCGCGGGTATTGGGGGCTTGGTCAGCGCCTTGGTGTTGGCGCACCGCGGACTCGATGTCACCCTGCTAGAGAGCGCCCAACAACCGGGTGGAAAAATCAGACAGGTGCAAGTCAATGGTGTGGGCGTGGACAGCGGTCCTACCGTCTTCACCATGCGGTGGGTGTTGGACCAAATGCTTGAAAATATGGGCACCTCACTGGAGGGTATTTTGCAATTGGAGACCCTTGATGTTCTGGCCCGACATGCCTGGGATGGCAGTCCACAAAGACTCGATTTGTATTCAGACACGGCGCGCACCGCAGAGGCGATTGCACAATTCAGCAGTCCTCAAGAGGCCAAGCGTTTCCTCGGCTTTTGTCAGCAAACGCGACGCTTGTATGACACGCTGGAAAAACCCTACATACGCAGTGAGCGACCGAATCTCTTGAGCATGGTGAGCGACTTGGGCCCCAGTGGCATGGCCACTTTGAGTGGCTTGGGTCCATTTGCCACTTTGTGGCGCAGCCTGGGTCGACATTTTCACGACCCTCGTCTGCAACAGTTGTTTGGCCGCTACGCCACTTATTGCGGCTCATCACCTTGGTCAGCACCCGCTACGCTCATGCTGGTGGCGCAGGTCGAATTGGATGGCGTATGGTCCGTCAAGGGCGGAATGTTTCAAGTCGCATCCGCTCTCGCCAAATTAGGCGAAAAGCATGGTGTCAAGGCCCATTACGGCGTGTCTTGTACCAAGATCCACACCCAGCAGGGCAGGGTAAGTGGTGTCGAACTGTCCACAGGTGAATACTTGGACGCTGACCATGTGATTTTCAACGGCGATGTCGCTGCATTGGCCAGCGGCCTGTTGGGTCAAACCATCAGCCCTCGCTTCAAGGCCGTGAAACCTGATCAGCGTTCTCTTTCTGCGATGACCTTGTCGATGCACGCGAAAACCAGCGGTTTTCCGCTGGTGCGGCACAACGTGTTTTTCAACCAAGATTACCGTGCTGAGTTTGAGGATATTTTTCACAAACGCCAGTTGCCTGCGCAGGGGACGGTCTACGTTTGTGCTCAAGATCGCAACGACAACGGATTGGCAAAGGGCGAGTTGGAAAGAATTTTTTCCCTTGTCAACGCGCCCGCTGATGGCGACACCCATTCATTCAATCCATCGGAGATACAAGCATGCGAATCGAGCAGTTTGGCGCTGATGCGCCGCTGTGGCTTGGAGATCGACGTCTCGCCTCAGCAAGTGGTTCGGACCTTGCCACAGGACTTCGCCCATCTCTTTCCGGGCAGTGGGGGCGCTCTTTATGGCCAAGCGACCCACGGTTGGATGTCGGCCTTTCGTCGTCCCTCTGCGCGCAGCAAAGTGCCGGGCCTGTACACGGCGGGGGGGAGCGTTCATCCGGGTCCGGGCGTGCCAATGGCCGCCATGTCGGGGCGATTGGCGGCCGCGACGCTGATGGAGGACCTCGGTTTGACCAAGAAGTCCCACCGGGTGGTTATCTCTGGTGGTATGTCGATGCGTTGAGTGACGATGGCGAACATGGTTTGTCCATCATCGCTTTTGTGGGGAGTGTTTTTTCGCCTTATTACGCATTGGCGCGCAGGCTTCAAGGCGGCGTGGCGGACCCGGAAAATTACTGTGCCTTGAATGTCGCTTTGTACGGCAAAGGCGGCAAACACTGGACCATGACCGAGCGGGGCCGTCAGCACATTCACCGCAACGCTCAGCACTACCAAATTGGGCCAAGCAGTTTGCATTGGAATGGCCAAGAGTTGACCATCGATATCAACGAGTTCAATGTGCCTTGGCCCAAGCGGGTGCGCGGCCGCGTGACGGTTCGGCCCGAGGGGCTCTGCAGTTTTGTCACGGCTTTGGACCATGAAGGTCTGCACCGATGGGGTCCTATTGCACCTTGCTCGCGCGTTCAAGTTGAAATGGAAAATCCAAAACTGAGTTGGCGTGGCCATGCTTACCTCGACTCGAATGAAGGCGATGAGCCGGTTGAAAAAGGGTTTTGGGATTGGGACTGGGCCCGAGCTGAAATGGCCAATGGCGACACCAGTGTGGTGTATGACGTGCGGCCCCAAAAAGGCCCCAACCGCGTGGTGTCTCAAAGGTTCTGCCCCAACGGGAGTCACACACCCTTTGAGGCGCCTGAGCGTCATCCATTGCCTGCTTCGGCTTGGCGTATTCAGCGGGCCATGTGCAGCGAGCCTGGTGTGCCACCAAAGATTGTGAGAACTTTGGAAGACACACCGTTTTATGCGCGTTCATTGCTCAAAACACGTCTCTTGGGGGAAGACCTCACTGCAGTGCATGAAAGCTTGAGTATTCCAAGGCTGATTTCATGGCCAGTTCGATGGATGTTGCCTTGGAAAATGCCACGCCGGGCTTGATGGTCACCGGACAGCTTAATTGGCTGCAAAACTTTTCAGCAAGGCCACAGCTTCCGGCGCATTTTGGGCAATCAAGTCAGCGCCAAACATGTCCTTGCTGGCATTCACCAACATGAAAATAGGCCCGCCCAAAAGTACTTTGACATTGGGGTTACCCGAGTTCTTTTTAAGTGCCTGAACGAGCGATTTCAATTCCAGCAATTGTGATTCGATGGCGACAGAAATGCCAATGACATCAAACCATTCGTTGGCCACTGCGCGCACCAGTTCTTGTTCGGTGGATGACACCTCAATCACCACGCTGGCGCCTTCTCTTCTGAACAAGTCCCCCACTATAGAAGCGCCCAAAAAGTGCATGGAGCCGGGGGCGCAGCACATCATCACACTGGTTTTCTCACCCTGGACGTGCGGCCCATCCCGGAACTCATAGCCCAAGCGGTAAATCACATGGTGCATGATCGCTAAGCCACACGTCACATCCGTGAAGCTGCACAGGTCTTTGTCCCAAAGTGCCCCCAAGTGTCTGGCCGCTGGGGTGATCAAGTTCAGGAAAATTCTCTCTTGCGTGAAACCCTGTGCGATCAGGGTGTCCACAATGCCATTCACACGCAAAGAATTGCCTTGACGACAGGCATCGGTGAAATCACCGAATTCAGGTAAATCCTGTGCACTGGCGCCTGAAACCTCAGGTGAGTTGAGCAGTTCGCCGTAGTTTTGCGAATTCAAAAGCCTGGGTATGAGCTGCTGCCCAATCACGTCCTCAAGGTATTCCTTGCACTCATCGTTCGCCGATCCCTCAACACGCAATTTGTGCAGGCTACTGGATTTGGTCATGCAGATTCCTAAAGGAAAGTCAGCGTGCCTACATAGAGAAGGATGATCGGGGTGACACTTGTCCAGCAAAATAGCTTGCCGATCCGCAACTGAGGTGCATTCTGATGAACTTTCAGAAGACCCACCACTATCAATTACCCTTAGTCATCTGCGCAAACTGTGCCAGAACTAAGGGTTGCCACCCATCTTTGGGGCAAATGAGCTCAAACGCTGGTGTCGACGTCCATATCGTTTTCAGACAAGATGCCGAATTTTCTGAGTTTGACGTAGAGACTTTGGCGAGAAAGTCCGAGCATTTCAGCCGCCGAGGCCCGGTTGTTGTGTGTCAACTCGAGTGCTGATTCGATGCACATGCGCTCAATCGTGTCCACGGTATCGCCAACGATGTCTTTGATCGGGCGGCGGCCCACCAATTGAGACAGTTCAGCAAACGGGTTGGGCAAGGCCTGTGAGGGGGGTGCGGAAGAGGGTGAGCGTCGATTCAAATCTCTCACGAACATCACAAAAAGCGGCTCTGGTTTTGCCAAATAAACCCCCGAGATCTCAACAGGCAGGGTCATGCCTGAAAGGGTTCGCACTTCAGTGGCAAAGTTCCTCAGGGGCTTTTGTTGTTTCAATGAGTTGTTGATCACCCCCCAGTCCACTGCACCCCGGACCAGCCAACGCTCCAATGGTTGACCGAGCACCTGAGACGACGCGGTCAAGCCTAAAAGCGCCATGCCTTCTTCATTCACACTTTTGACCGTGCCCGAAGTGTCTGTCAACAACCAGCCGTCAGGGAAATGTTCCATGAGTTCAGTCAAAACCATGGAAGTGTCATTTTGGATTTGAGAGGCCGCAGGCAGCTCGCGCTGCGTCAAACGCACCAAAAATTGCGCGCCACTCTCTTGCCTGAACACGGTGGCCGACAAGGTCATGGGCCACGGGGCACCTGATAAGGTGGCCGAACACATTTCAACCCGTCCTGTTGCAAGCGCCGTTCTGAGCAAAGACTGAACCTCGCCCTGGCTGCTGGGTTCCAAGCATTCACGGAAATCACGCCCCACCAACCGCTTGCCCGCGTCTTTGAACAACAGTTGGGCACCTGCATTGGCTTCAATCAAGCGGTAAGAATGGGCGTCCAGCATCAAAACCGCTTCAGGCGATGATTCAAACAAAACGCGGTATCGTGCTTCGATGTGCCTGAGGCGCAAAAAATCACGCTCCATGGACTGTTGAGTTTCTACCAATCGGCGTTGCAACTCAGCCAGGCGCTCAAGGTTGCGGCCGATGGCCAGAAATTTATGGCCTTTGAGCGCAACCGTGATGTACTGAATGGCCGCTTCGCCCCCCGAGGGAATGGGATGGTTCACGTGACGCCAAAGCAAGCTTTGAGATTCGGCTTGGACGACCAGCAAATCCTCGATTTTTTTCTTGCTCTCTGACGTGACCGTATCGATCCACCGCTTGCCAAGCCAGCTTTGGCAACCCAGAGTGGCCATGGTGTCTTGTCCCGTTGACACATCCTCAATGATGCCCTTGGCACTGATCACCAAACTCACATCCGAAACAACGCCAAGAAGCTTGTAAAAAGTAGTGGCTTCAAGGTCGCTAAAGTTCATTTGAGTGATTTGCTGATCATGTTGATTGGTGGCAATTTAGGTTGACAGATTCTACCGTCAACTATGTGGTGGATGGTTTATTTCCTGAAAATCAAGAGGGGATCCATGCGGGCGAGCTGCATTTTTTAGAAGGGGTAGACGCAGTCTCCACGGCTTGCGAGACCATTTCAACGGTTTGTACGGCGTCCGAATTCAAGGTGACAGTTTCAGGCCAGTTCAATCTGTCAGGTGAGATGGACGCCATGGGGCCGCCAACAAAGACTTTCAAATTCGGATTGACGGTGGCCTTCTTCAGGTCAGACATGGAATTCGCGATCTGATCGATTTGGCGGTCTGTGGAAATGGACAAGACAAGGGCATCAAACCAATCGGACAAGAACCATCGCTTGAAATCCGCGATGTCTAGGGGGGATGCGAGCGTGACACGCCAGCCTGATCGGCGGAAAAACTCACCCAACATGAAAACGCCCATCCCATGCTGAGAGCCCGGTTCAGTCATCAAAAGCAGACTGAAACCATTGGCCTCAGCCTTGCCTTCGGACATGAATTCAGCGCTGAGCTCGATCATGGCCAGGTGCAGATGCGCATACGCGATGTTGCCATTGGCAAAGTCCAGATCATCGGACGACCAGAGTTCGCCAATGAGTCGGGTGGACTGAGCAATGCCATAGAGGTAAATGTCGGCCAGGCTTTGGCCTTGTCGGCGCCAATGGGTCAATATTCTGCGGGTTTCGTCCATGCTCTGGACGGCTGCATCCGCAAGCAGTTTCACTTGGGCTTGATCAAGAGCGGCATGCTTGACAAATGTTGTCCCTCCCACCAACCGAGGGCTCGTGCTGAACTCGAACTTCCGCTTCGTCTCTTGAGATTCCAAAGCCCAATCTTGTTCTTTAGGGGTCTTGGATTTTTCAAAATTTAAACGAGTCATGGCTGAATCCATCTTTGAATTGACGACCCTAGTTTCGTGCAAGTTGCTTGGATCTGCCCTAAGTGTAATCCCTAGATAACATGTATATTGTCAGTTTTTATTGACACTATTTTTTTTAAGCTTTAAAGTGACACCAGTTATTTTGCAATCAAGGCAATTCATGCAGCAGTCCAAGCCACAGATTTTGTACACGCCAGAGCAACGCGCCAAGCGAGATGCCACACGGTGGACCTTGGTACAAGGTTTGTTGGCGCCTGTCCAGTTCCTGGTTTTTTTGGTCAGTCTGTATTTGGTCTTGAACAGCTTGAGAACTGGCGAACACACCGATTGGGCATTGGCCTCGGTGGTCCTCAAAACCTTGGTGCTTTACGCCATCATGATCACGGGCTGTATTTGGGAAAAAGTAGTTTTTGGCAAATACCTTTTTGCCCAGGCCTTCTTTTGGGAAGATGTTGTGAGCATGTTGGTGATGGCCTTGCATACCGCTTACCTGTGGGTTTGGTGGGAAGGCAGTTGGTCAGCCAGCGACCAACTTTGCTTGGCCTTGGCCGCCTACATCACCTACGGTGTCAACGCAGCGCAATACATCCGAAAACTGCGCATGGCACGTCTGCAAAAGCCAAGTGTCAGCCAGGTCAACTCGGTTACGCAGGTGGTTGCATGAGTCCTGTCATTCCCATCCGCGCAGACTTCGGCAAAGGTTGCACGGACGTGATGCCTTTGGTTGAGCGCGGCCAGCGCGAAGTGTTTTGTGGACTCACAGGCATCATTTGGCTGCACCGCAAAATTCAAGATGCATTTTTCCTGGTGGTTGGATCTCGTACCTGCGCCCACCTCATCCAATCTGCTGCGGGGGTCATGATCTTCGCCGAACCCCGATTTGGGACGGCCATCATTGATGAGCGCGATTTGGCAGGATTGGCCGATGCGAATGAAGAACTCGACCGCGTTGTGGATCAACTTTTGGCTCGCCGACCAGAAATTAAATTGTTATTTTTGGTGGGTTCTTGCCCATCCGAAGTGATCAAACTGGATTTGTCGCGTGCTGCTTCTCGGCTCTCGGCGCAACATTCACCCACTGTGCGGGTCTTGAACTATTCTGGAAGTGGCATTGAAACCACCTTCACGCAAGGTGAAGATGCCTGCTTGGCATCGATGGTGCCAGAGATGGCATCGAGCCCCGTCAATGCGCCAAAAGAGTTGGTGATTGTGGGCACGCTGGCGGATGTGGTGGAAGACCAGTTTGTCCGCATCCTGAACCACATGGGCATCGATCGGGTTCGGTTCTTCCCGCCGCGTCGTGCCCAAGACCATGTGCCCATAGGTCCCAACACCAGATTGCTGTTGGCGCAGCCGTTTTTGGCTGAAACAGCGCGTTTGATGCAGGCACGTGGTGCGAGTTTGTTGGTCGCACCTTTTCCTTTGGGCGTTGAAGGTACCAGCGCTTGGTTGCAATCGGCAGCCACGGCATTTGGAGTCACGCCAGAGCGTTTTCAAGCGGCAGTGGCTGCCCCAATGGCCAGAGCTGAGGCGTCATTGACCCGTGCAAAGTTGCAGCTGGATGGCAAGCGCATTTTCTTTTTCCCTGATTCGCAGCTTGAAATCCCATTGGCCCGATTTTTATCGCGTGAACTGGGCATGAAATTGCTGGAAGTGGGCACGCCGTATTTGCACCGCCAGCACATGGCGGTGGAGTTGGCCATGCTGCCAGAAGGCACTTTCTTATCCGAAGGCCAAGACGTTGAAAAACAGTTGGACCGCTGTCGCGCCTTGCATCCCGATATGGTGGTGTGTGGCTTGGGTTTGGCCAACCCCCTCGAGTCTGAAGGCATGACCACCAAGTGGGCGATCGAGTTGGTATTCACGCCGATTCAGGGTTACGACCAAGCGGGTGATTTGGCTGAATTGTTCACACGTCCTTTGACGCGGCGCATGCGCCTGGCGGCTTGAAGGGGTCAACGTCATGCAACTCACACTCTGGACATACGAAGGACCACCTCATGTGGGGGCCATGCGAGTGGCCACGGCCATGGAGGACGTGCACTATGTTTTGCACGCACCTCAAGGCGATACCTACGCCGATTTGTTGTTCACCATGATCGAGCGCTTGCAAAAGCGCCCACCGGTGACTTACACCACTTTTCAAGCGCGTGATTTGGGCAGAGATACCGCCGAGCTGTTCAAGACAGCTGCACGTGAAGCCTTTGAGCGTTTTTCGCCCAAAGCCATGTTGGTAGGGTCTTCTTGCACCGCTGAACTCATACAGGACGATCCAGGTGGTTTGTGCAAAGCGCTCAACTTGCCTATCCCTGTTGTTGCCTTGGAGTTGCCTTCGTACCAGCGAAAAGAAAACTGGGGTGCATCAGAGACGTTTTACCAATTGGTTCGGAATCTGGCATTGCCAAAAGACACGGCTGTGAAGTCTGACGACAGCAAACCTCGTTGCAACATCTTGGGACCGACCGCCTTGGGTTTCAGGCACCGCGATGATTTGGCTGAAATTCGACAATTACTGAGCCATATCGGCATTGACATCAATGTGGTCGCGCCCCTCACTGCAACGCCCAGTGACATGGCTCGCTTGGCGGAGGCGGATTTCAACGTGGTGCTTTACCCCGAAATTGCCAGCTTGAGTGCCCAGTGGTTGAAGCGAAACTTTGCACAGCCCTTCACCAAAACCATCCCTATCGGTCATTCCGCCACCTGTGATTTTGTACGCGAAGTGGCGCAATTGGCGGGGTTGGATCCAGACGCAGCGCTTCAGAGTGTCACATCTCGCGCCGCTTGGTACACCCGATCGGTGGATTCCACTTATTTGACAGGCAAGCGGGTGTTCGTATTCGGCGATGCCACGCACGCCGTGGCGGCAGCGCGTGTCGCAGCCCAAGAAATGGGCTTCACGGTGGTTGGAATCGGCACCTACAGTCGAGAGTTCGCGCGCGAGGTCAGGGAAGCCGCTGCTCTTTATGGTGTTGAGGCTTTGATCAGTGATGACTATCTGGAAATAGAAGCCCGCATTGCCGAGTTGAACCCTGAACTGGTCCTCGGCACGCAAATGGAACGCCACATCGCCAAGCGTTTGGGGGTGCCATGTGCCGTCATTTCGGCACCCGTCCACGTACAGGATTTTCCCGCAAGGTACTCACCTCAAATGGGGTTTGAAGGGGCCAACGTCTTGTTTGACAGTTGGGTTCATCCGCTCATGATGGGTCTTGAGGAGCATTTGATTGGCATGTTCAGAGGCGATGCCGAGTTCCATGAGAACGCCGCGCCCTCTCACTTGGGTGGTGGTGTGCATGCACGTAGTCAGCAAGACACGGCAAATGCGGCGCCGTCGACGCATGCAGAGCAGACCTCATCCAACACTTCAGTGGGCATCACCGCATCGGTTTGGGATGCAGGCGCAGAGAAAGAATTGAAAAAGATTCCATTTTTCGTTCGAGGCAAGGCCCGACGAAATACCGAACGCTACGCGCTGGAACGCGGCGTCTCGGTCATCACAACGGAGACACTGTATGAATCTAAAGCTTACTTCTCACAGTCCTAAGCTCAGATCTCGTGACAACACCCCCATCAAAATGGTGGTGGTGACCATGGACACGCATTTTGCGAGTTCATTCAACCGTTCTAATGACCAATTGAAACGTGACTTTCCAGGCCTGACCTGGAATTTGCATGCCGCTTCAGAATACGCTGGCAACGACTCTCTCATCGCCAAATGCAAGGCCGACATTGCTTCCGCCGACATCGTGTTGTGCGGCATGCTGTTCCTTGAAGACCACTTTTTGCCCATCTTGGACGATCTGCGCGCGCGCCGCATGAACTGCGACGCCATGGTTTGCATGGCCAGTGCCACGGAAGTGACGCAGCTCACGCGCTTGGGCCAGTTTGACATGAGCAAGCCTGCCAGCGGCCCCATGGCCTTGCTGAAAAAATTACGCGGCGGCAGCAAAGACAAGCCCGCCACGGGCGGTGCTGCACAAATGAAAATGTTGCGCCGCTTGCCCCAGCTGCTGCGCTTCATTCCTGGCACCGCGCAAGATGTGCGATCGTACTTCATCACCTTGCAATATTGGCTGGGGGGTTCCGACGACAATGTTTTGAACATGGTGCGTCACCTGATTGACCGCGGCGCCGACGGCCCTCGAAAATCACTGCGTGGCCAAGTCAAAGTTCAAGCCCCGGTGGACTATCCAGAGGTGGGTGTGTACCACCCCCGCATGACTGGCCGGTTCAGTGAAGACGCCCATGCATTGCCCTTGCCGCAAGGCATTCCCGTCAAAGGCACGGTCGGCGTTCTGCTGTTGCGCTCCTATTTGCTGTCGGGCAATGCAGGTCATTACGATGGCGTTATTTCAGCCTTGGAGGCCAAAGGTTTGCGCGTGATTCCGGCTTTTGCAGCCGGCTTGGACTCCCGACCTGCCATTGATGCTTTTTTCATCAAGAACGGTCAGGTCTGTGTGGATGCTGTGGTCTCACTCAGTGGTTTTTCGCTGGTCGGTGGGCCTGCTTACAACGATGCCAAAGCGGCTGAAGAGGTCCTGGCCAAACTGGATGTGCCCTACGTGGCGGCACACCCTGTTGAATTTCAGACGCTGGACCAATGGGGTGGCTCCGACCGTGGTTTGTTGCCGGTTGAAAGCACCATCATGGTGGCCATTCCCGAGCTGGACGGCTCCACCAGCCCCATCGTTTTTGGTGGTCGCCCGGGGGCTGCAGGTGTGACCTGCACAGGCTGTCACCACGCTTGTACTTTTGGTGAAAGTACCAACGCGCAAGACATGCATTCCTGCCCAGAGCGCGCCACCATGTTGGCAGCGCGTGTCAGCAAACTGGTGGCCTTGAAGCGCAGCGAGCGGCATGACCGCAACGTGGCGATTGTGCTGTTCAACTTTCCGCCCAATGCAGGCAACATTGGAACGGCTGCTTTTTTGTCTGTTTTTGAATCTTTGTGGCACACCCTGACCGCCATGAAGGCGCAGGGTTACCGCGTGGACGTGCCAGAGTGTGTGGACCAATTGCGCGACGCCTTGCTTCACGGCAACGCTGCTCAGCACGGTACAGATGCCAATGTGCACGCTTTGATATCTGCCGATGAACACATCAAGCGTGAGCGCTGGCTCAAAGAGATTGAAGCGCAGTGGGGCCCCGCTCCTGGCCGTCAGTTGAGCAACGGCAGTTCCATCTTCGTGCTGGGTAAACAGCTTGGCAATGTCCTCATCAGCGTGCAACCGTCCTTTGGCTACGAAGGCGACCCGATGCGCTTGTTGTTTGAAAAAGGCTTGACGCCGACACATGCTTTCTCTGCTTTCTATCGTTTTCTTCGTGAAGATTTCAAAGCCCATGCAGTACTTCACTTTGGTACGCACGGCGCACTGGAATTCATGCCGGGCAAACAATCTGGCATGAGTGGCACCTGCTGGCCCGACCGCTTGATTGACGATTTACCCAACATCTATTTGTACGCGTCCAACAACCCCTCAGAAGGAGCGATTGCCAAGCGTCGTTCAGGTGCGACCTTGATCAGTTACCTGACACCACCGATTGCACAAGCGGGTTTGTACAAGGGTTTGAACGCGCTGAAGTCATCGATTGAGCGTTGGCGCGCATTGGAGAGTGCTAACAGCGAGCGTATTGCCTTGGCAGCTGTCATTCAAGCCCAAGCTGTGGAGCTTGATCTGGTGCCCGCAGAGCCTGCATGGGACACCGCCGTCATGGGCTCCGAATTAGACCGCACAGTGATGCGTTTGGGCGAAGAAATGCTCGAGTTGGAATACACCCTGATTCCGCATGGTTTGCATGTGACCGGTCGTGCCCCCAGCCCAGCTCAGCAGGTGGACATGTTGTTGGCCATGGCCGAAGCCAACCATGGCATGCAACTGGCGCGAACCACTGTCGAGGCCTTGGTGGAGGGTCATACGCCAGAGCGTGCTTTGACGGCTGCGGGCTTGCCGCGCAACCACAGCAGCTTGAACGTTTTGCGTGAGTTGGTGGAACCACAGGCCCATCTGGCCGTTGACACCGAAGTAAGCGCCATGCTGCGCGCTTTGGACGCTCGTTACATTCGTCCAGCGCCAGGCGGCGATATTTTGCGTACGCCGGCTGTGTTGCCGACGGGCCGCAACATCCATGGCTTTGACCCCTTCAGAATTCCAAGTGCCATGGCGGTTCGGGATGGCAAAGTACAAGCCCAGTTGTTGATTGACAGGCACTGTGCCGATGGCAACCCTTTGCCAGAATCCATTGCCATGGTGCTTTGGGGCAGCGATAACCTGAAGAACGAAGGCGCGCCCATTGCGCAGGCCTTGGCCTTGATGGGCGCCATGCCACGCTTTGACACTTATGGCCGCATCGCCGGTGCCACGCTCATATCTTTAGAGGAATTAGGGCGTCCACGCATCGACGTGATCATGACGCTGTCAGGTATCTTCCGCGACCTCATGCCATTGCAGATCAGGCTCTTGGCCGAAGCCGCTTATCTGGCGGCGTCTGCAGACGAACCGCTCGAGATGAACTGGGTCCGAAAGCATGCGCTGGCCTATCAGCAAGAACACGGCTGTAGTTTGGAAACGGCCTCATTGCGGGTCTACGGCAATGCAGAGGGCGCCTATGGTGCCAACGTCAACAATCTGGTGGAAAGCAGTCGCTGGGACGACGAAGGCGATTTGGCAGAAACGTACAAGCGTCGCAAAGGTTTTGCCTACGGTCGCACGGGCCGTGCGGTACAACAAACAGCCCTCATGCAAACCGCATTGGCCGATGTTCAGCTGACCTACCAAAACCTGGATTCTGTTGAGTTGGGTGTCACCACGGTGGACAACTACTTTGACACTTTGGGTGGCATCACCCAAGCGGTGAAGGTGGCCAAGGGTGGCAAAACACCACCGGTCTACATTGGCGATCAAACCAAGGGCAATGCGGCTGTGCGCTCGTTGAAAGAACAAGTGTCCATCGAAATTCGCACACGCATGCTGAACCCCAAGTGGTTCGAAAGCATGCTCGAGCACGGCTATGAGGGCGTTCGACAAATCGAAACGCATGTGACCAACACCATGGGCTGGTCCGCCACCACGGGTCAAGTGCAACCATGGGTTTACAAACAATTGTCTGAGACTTTCATGCTGGACCCCAGCATGCGTGAACGCTTGGCCAAACTGAATCCGACGGCATCTGCGCGCGTGGCCAACCGTTTGATCGAAGCGTCTGAACGCAACTATTGGCAGCCCGATGCCGAGACCTTGCAAGCGCTTCGCCAAGCCAGTGATGAATTAGAAGATCGCCTTGAAGGTGTCTATGAAGGAGCTCCCGTATGAACGTTGAAACATTGCCATTTCCTACTGTGAAACGCAATCCAAAATTAGATGGTGAGGGCAGTTTGCAGGTTCAGCTGGACCCGGATGTGAAAATTGGCAATGCCAAAGTTTTTGCCATTTATGGCAAAGGCGGCATTGGCAAGAGCACCACATCGTCGAACTTGTCCGCCGCATTTTCCAAAATGGGAAAACGTGTTTTGCAAATTGGCTGTGACCCCAAGCACGACAGCACATTCACACTGACCAAAAAGATGCTGCCTACGGTCATTGACGTGCTGGAGACGGTGGACTTTCACGCCGAAGAGTTGCGCGTCGAAGACTTTGTCTTTGAAGGCTACAACGGTGTGATGTGCGTGGAAGCCGGCGGCCCGCCAGCAGGCACAGGGTGCGGCGGTTATGTCGTCGGTCAAACGGTGAAATTGCTCAAAGAGCATCACCTGCTGGAAGACACCGATGTGGTGATTTTTGATGTGCTGGGCGATGTGGTGTGTGGTGGTTTTGCGGCGCCCTTGCAACACGCCGACCGCGCGATGATCGTGACCGCCAATGATTTCGACTCGATCTTCGCGATGAACCGGATTGTGCAAGCCATTGGCGCCAAGGCCAAGAACTACAACGTGCGCCTGGGGGGCGTGATTGCCAACCGCAGTGCTGCCACCGATCAAATTGACAAGTACAACGACCGCATTGGTTTGAAACTGGCCGCGCATTTCCCCGATCTGGATGTGATTCGCCGCAGCCGCTTGAAAAAATCGACACTTTTTGAGATGGAGCATTCGCCAGAATTGGAGGATGTGCAAAAAGAATACATGCGGCTGGCTGCGAACATGTGGTTGGGCGGCGAGGCCTATTCCGCGGTGCCCATGAAAGACCGCGATATTTTTGATCTGTTGGGCTTTGATTGAGGTTTTGAATCATGAGCGACATCACTTACGAGCAACGACGAGGTCAAATCGAAAATTATTTCGATCGAACGGCAGTGGCCGCTTGGGCCAAATTGACCTCCGATGCACCGGTAGGCCGCATTCGCGCCACGGTGCGTGCGGGGCGCGATCAAATGCGCTCGACTTTGGTCTCTTGGTTAGGTCAAGACCTCAAGGGCAAGCGCATTCTGGACGCGGGATGTGGCACCGGTGCTTTGGCCGTCGAGGCCGCACGCTTGGGCGCTGAAGTGGTGGCCATTGATTTGTCTCCAACTTTGGTCGATTTGGCGCGGGAAAGAATCCCAGCGGATATCGCCCATTTGGTTGAGTTTCACAGCGGCGACATGCTCGACAAAGGTTGGGGGCACTTTGACCATGTGGTGGCCATGGACTCCATCATTCACTATGACACGGAAGATGCTGTCCATGCACTGGCTCAGTTGGCTGAGCGCACCAGCAAGTCCATTGTGTTCACCTTTGCACCTCGCACACCCATGTTGGCACTCATGATTTCAATCGGTCGATTGTTGCCTCGTGGTGATCGAGCGCCATGGCTTGAACCTATGGCAGAAACCCGCATAGCCAAACTCATGAAGACACAAGAATCATTGAACGCCTGGCAATGCGCTCGCACACACAAAGTCTCCAGTGGTTTTTACAAATCCAAAGCCATGGAGTGGGTCCGCTCATGAGAGCCAAAACGTTCTCCAAGTTTGCCAAGCAAATGCCAGCGAGCTGGCTGCCCTTCGCAGCCGTGGCCAGTCCCGGATTGCCATTGGCGCGCTTGTTGCGTTTGTCCTTGTTCAAGTTCACGATGGGCATCACAACGGCCTTGATGATCGGCACCCTGAATCGGGTGATGATTGTCGAATTGTTCGTCCCCGCCTGGTTGGTGTCGCTCATGCTGGCCTTGCCCTTGTTGGTAGCGCCATTCAGGGCGGTCACGGGCTACAGGTCCGATGTCCATATCTCCGCGTTTGGCTGGCGTCGCGTTCCCTATATGTGGGGCGGCACCTTGATTCAATTTTTGGGACTTGCAGTCATGCCATTTGCATTGCTGGTCCTGTCGGGTGGGGGGCAAGTTTCCGTGCCTGGCTGGGTAGGCCAAGGTGCTGCTGCCATGGCTTTCTTGATGGTGGGAGCAGGTTTGCAAACATCGCAAACTGCCGGTCTGGCTTTGGCGACCGACCAAGCCAGTGAAGAGACGCGGCCTCGTGTGGTGGCCCTGATGTACACCATGCTTTTGGTGGGCGCAGTCTTTGGCAGTTTGGTGTACAGCTTTTTGCTCGCCACTTTCACACCTGAAATCTTGGTTCAAGTGGTGCAAGGCACGGCGCTGGTGGTCTTGCTGCTCAATGGCATCGCGCTGTGGAAACAAGAGCCGCGCAATCCTGAGCGTGTGAAGGCCATGAAAACAGAAATTCGCCGTCCCTTCAAAGCGGTGTGGGCTGAATTCATCGCCATACCCGACGCCAAACGGTTTTTGTGGGCCACGGCACTGGGCACCATGGCATTCAACATGCAAGACATTGTGCTCGAGCCCTATGGCGGTGAAATATTGAAATTGAGTGTGGGTGCTACCAGTGCTTTGTCGGCCATGTTGTCAGCAGGCGGTTTGTTGGGTTTTTATGCGGCAGGGCGTCAATTGGCCAGAGGCGTCGATCCGATGCGGCTGGCTGCTTATGGTGCATTAGCAGGCTTACCAGCTTTTGCAGCCGTGATTTTTTCAGCGCCACTTGATGCGGGCTGGTTGTTCCGGTTTGGCGCATTGGGTATCGGATTTGGCGGCGGCTTGTTTGCCGTGGGCACGTTGTTCACCGCCATGCGCCTAGAGGTGGCCTATGTGGGACTCGCCTTGGGTGCCTGGGGTGCAGTGCAAGCGGCTGCGGCTGGCTTGTCCATGTTTTTTGGAGGCGCTTTGCGAGATGTCGTGAACACACTCACTTCGCAGGGTTTACTGGGTGAAGGTTTGACGGACCCGTCAGTGGCCTACAGCATGGTTTACCACGTTGAAATGCTTTTGTTGTTCCTCACCCTGATCGCTGTGGGGCCCTTGGTCAAACGCAGCGCCTCTTTTTCACCCGTTGTCCCCTCAACCCTCGGCTTGACCGAGTCACGCATTTAGTTGTTCAAAGGAGAAGTCATCATGCAAACAGTTGGAAACATCACTGGCTACGTCGACCTGGCCCAAATACTGCTTTACGTATTTTGGATATTTTTCGCCGGCCTGATTTGGTATTTGGTTGCGGAAGGCCACCGCGAGGGGTACCCCTTGGAGACCAGTACTGGAGGACGCGCAGTGGGCAAAGGCTTCCCCATTCCGCAACCCAAAACTTTCTTGCTCGAAGGTGGCAAAAGCGTCACAGTGCCTGACCTGACACGCAAAGAACCTGCCTACAACGCCGTGGCAACCAATCGAAGTTCAGGTGCCCCCATCGAGCCTCAAGGCAACGCCATGACAGCGGCCGTCGGCCCAGGCGCATACACCATGCGGGAAGACGTCCCTGAACGGACATCCCATGGCGTGCCACTGATTCAACCCTTGCGAATCGCCAGCGATTACACGGTCGCATCGCAGGATGTTGACCCACGCGGACTGCCGGTCATGGCTGGTGACGGCAAACAGGGCGGCACGGTCAAAGACATTTGGATTGATTCCGCTGAAATGATGTTCCGTTATTTGGAAGTCGAAATCGACGGTGGCCGAACAGTTTTGTTGCCCATCACGTTTTCCCTGATTCGCAGAAATCAAGTAGAGGTGCATGCTGTCTATGCTCGTCATTTCGCTGATGTGCCTGCCCTGAGAAATCCAGACCAGGTCACAAAATTGGAAGAAGAAAAAATCAGTGCTTTCTACGGTGGCGGAACTTTTTATGCCGATTCCAAACGCAGTGAGCCTCTGATTTAAGGGTTCCCAGTCTATTAATGTGTGTTGAGTGAATAGCTGAAGAGGAATCAAAAATGCCCATTGAAAACCTTGGCCATGAATACGAATTTGAACCCCAGTTCGGTTTGCCTGAGAGGTTACCTTCTGGTGAGTTCATTGTTTGGCAAGGCTCTCCCGGCGTCGGGGCGCTGGCATCTTCGGCCTTTCACATCAAAAAACTGCTTGTCTATTTTGCTGTGCTGGTTGTTGCGTGCGCTTGGCCTTCGTTAGAAGAAGGAGCCGGTGTCATGGCGGTTTTGCTGTCAATCAAATGGATTGCACCACTGGCGCTCATCGGTCTGGGTTCCGTGTGGATGTTGGCTTACATGACTTCACGCACAACGGTTTACACGCTGACCAACAAGCGCATGGTCATGCGCTTGGGCATTGTGTTTACCGTGTCGTTCAATTTGCCATTAAAGCAAGTCGCAGCGGCCGACGTTCGCATGTTGCAGGATGGCTTTGGTGACATCACTTTGTCATTGAAAGGTTCAGACCGCATTGCATGGATTCATTTGTGGCCCAGCGTGAGGCCTTGGAAAATTGAAAAGCCCGAACCAACCCTTCGCGCCATTCCCCGTGTTCAAGAGGTGTCGGTCAAGTTGAGAGAGGCGTGGTCTCAAAATACGGGAATGGTTACCAACACCACTTATCCAGTTGAAACCAGCAAACCCAAATCCAATGACTTGCAAGTGGGTATGTCATGAACCAAATGCATTCACCGGCAATGACACACAAAGCCTCCACAGATCACTTTCCTCATTGGGTTTTGTATTGCGCTGCGGGCATCATTGCGTTCTCTCTTATCTCTGTCGGCCTGATTCGAATCACAGGTAATGGCCCTGACCAACGGATGGCAGCGTCGACGGTACAGCGTTCGCTCGTTTTCCAAGACCAAAAAGATGGTGGAGTCCGAGTGGTGGATGGTGTGACGGGTAAAACCTTGACGGTACTGCAGGGCGAGCAAGGTTTTGTGCGAGGCACCTTGCGCGCCTTGACCCGCGAAAGGTATTCAAGGGGCATTGGTTCTGAATTGCCCTTTGATGTGATAGCCCGCGTGGATGGCCGCGTCACTTTGGTGGATCCCAGCACGGGCTATAGGATTGACTTGGAGTCCTTCGGGCCCAGCAATGTGGCAGAGTTTTCAAGGTTTTTAGGCATGCAAGCTGAATAAGCAGCAGCGCAGTAGTTTTTTAAAATCAGGAATCACGTTTATGCAAGCCACCTCAACGATTGACAGCGCCGAAAAAGCATCCCAAAAAGCAGTAGAAAGCTCGATGCTCAGCCCTCGCTTTTACACCACAGACTTTGCGGCCATGGACAAGCTGGACATGTCCCCCATGCGCGCTGAATGGGACAAAATGATGGCGGAATACGAGGGTGACAACAACCACGATCACTTCCAGCGCGATGATGAATTTGCCAGGGAAGTCGCCGAAAGGTTTTCGCAAGTCAGTCCTGAAATGCGTCAGGAGTTTTTAGACTTTCTGATCTCTTCGCTCACCTCCGAGTTTTCGGGTTGTATTTTGTACAACGAAATTTTCAGAAACGTTGAAAATCCCGATATCAAACAATTGATGCGTTATATGGCGCGCGATGAATCGCGCCACGCCAGTTTCATCAACCAGTCTTTGAAGGACTTTGGACTCGGTATCGACTTGGGTGATTTAAAACGCACCAAGGCCTATACCTACTTCAAGCCCAAATACATTTTTTACGCCACTTACTTGTCCGAGAAAATTGGCTACGCCCGTTACATCACCATCTATCGCCAGTTGGAAAAAAATCCAGACAAGCGCTTCCACCCCATTTTCAGGTGGTTTGAGCGCTGGTGTAACGATGAGTTCCGCCATGGCGAATCCTTTGCATTGATCATGCGTGCCAACCCGCATTTGCTGCGGGGCGGCAACGTGTATTGGATTCGGTTTTTCTTGGTGGCCGTCTATGCCACGATGTTCGTTCGCGACCACAGCCGCCCCATGCTGCACCAAGAGATGGGTCTGGAGTCGTCCACTTACGACTACGAAGTGTTCCGCATCACCAACGAAATCACCAAGCAAGTATTCCCTGTGAGTTTGGACATCGACAACCCAGTCTTTAGGGATTGCTTGTCCCAGTTGTTCCATGTTCAAACCCAAATGGATGCGGCCAAAGCCAAGGGTGGTTTGGTGGGCAATCTCCAGCGTGCACGTTGGGCCATTTCGGGTGGCCTCACTTTCCTTCGCTTGTACTTTTTACCAGTTAAACACCATGCGCTGCCCTCAGATGTTCGCATGGTGCCTGCTTGGTAATGAACAGACACTGAAAGCCAAGGATGACCGACACTTTGATGGCCTTGGGATTTGCGATTTTTATCTGGTGGTTCAGCACGGGCATCGTGATTCTTTTGAATCGCATGTCGCGCACGGCGGTCACCTTGAGTTTGGTCATCTCTTCTGCGTTAGGCATTGGGGCCTTGGTGGGTTTGTCCCACACAGCTCAGCAAACCGGCGTCACGGGCGCTTATTGCGCTTTCACATGCGCCTTGCTGGCTTGGGGTTGGAATGAGCTGAGTTTTCTCACGGGTTGGATCACAGGCCCGCAAAAAACAGCCATCTTGAAAAGCACAACAGGTTGGCCGCGTTTTGCAGCCTCCTTCAATGCGGTGGTTTGGCATGAATTGGCGATTCTCATGGTGGGCTTGGCCATTGTGCTGATCACCTGGGATGCGCCCAACCAAGTAGGAACCGCCACTTATTTGGTTTTGTGGGTCATGCGCACCAGTGCCAAGTTGAACTTGTTTTTGGGTGTGCGCAATCTGAGTGAAGAATTCTTGCCCGTGCATTTGGCGTATTTGGAAAGTTTTTTCAAGCGCCGCCGCATGAACGCATTTTTCCCCTTCGCTGTGCTGTCAGCCAGTGCCTGTTTGTGGTGGGTGATTGACTTTGCAAATCAGCCCATGACCACACCTGCGCAAGTGGTGGGTTCGGTCTTGGTGGGCACCATGTTGGCGTTGGCCATTCTCGAGCACTTGATGCTCGTGCTGCCACTGGACACCACGGCATTGTGGAAATGGGCCATTCGCAAGCAGTACACAGAAACCCCTGCGTCCTACGCTGCGCGTGTGCCGCCGGTTTAGCCTGCCCACTTGGACTTACATGACAAATTTCTACAAATCCATCCATTCTGATGCGGGCTCAGGGGGTGGTGGTGGTCTGCAAAATCATCCCACTGGCTCAGGGCCTGAGTTGGGAGACCATGCACCAACGGCCATCGTGATTGGCACTGGTTTTGGTGGTTTGGCTGCCGCTATCCGTTTGAGCGTCAAAGGTTACCGCGTTCAAATGTTGGAAAAACTCGATGCGCCGGGTGGCCGCGCCTATGTGCACAAACAAGATGGTTTTACTTTTGACGCGGGTCCCACCATCATCACCTTGCCGCACCTCATCGCCGAGTTGTTCACCTTGTGTGGCCGAGAGATGAAAGACCACGTCGATCTGCGCTTGATGGCGCCTTTTTACCGCATACGGTTTGACGATGGCACGCACTTTGATTACAGCAACAACGACGAGCAGATGCTCCAGCAAATTGCCAAGTTCAGCCCTGAGGATGTGCAGGGTTTTAAAAACCTGATGGTGGCCTCCGAGAAGTGCTTCCAGTTGGGATTTGTGGAGTTGGGCATGGTGCCCTTTGAAACCGTTGGCGACGTCATCAAGGCCATGCCCAATTTGGCCCGCATGCAAGCTTGGCGATCGATCTACAGCTTGGTGGCTCAGCACATCAAACACCCCAAATTGCGCATCGTCATGAGCTTTCACCCTTTGCTCATTGGTGGCAATCCTTATTCCGTGACTTGCGTTTATTCCCTCATCCATTCCTTGGAGCGCCGTTGGGGCGTGCACTCTGCCATGGGCGGCACCGGTGCCATTGTGAAAGAGCTGGTGAAGCTGCTGGATGAACGCCAAGTGCCCATTCGTTACAACGCGCCTGTCACACGCATCCGTGTCGAGCGCGGCCGTGCCCAAGGGGTTGAATTGGCCAATGGCGAATACTTGCCCGCCGACATTGTGGTCAGCAATGGCGATGCCTCATGGACTTACCGTCACCTCATCGAGCCTCAGCACCGCAAGCATTGGACCGATAAACGCATTGCCAAAGGCAAGTATTCGTCGGGTTTGTTTGTTTGGTACTTTGGCACCGACCGCCAGTACCACGATGTGCCGCACCACATGATGGTCTTGGGCCCACGCTACAAAGGTCTGTTGCAAGATATTTTCAAAAATCACAAGCTGTCCAAAGATTTCAGTTTGTATTTGTACCGCCCCACCGCCACCGACCCGTCCCTCGCGCCAGAGGGTTGTGACAGTTTTTATGTGCTCTCGGTGGTGCCCAACTTGAGCAGCGAGACCGATTGGCCTGCCATTACCGAGCAGTACCGTGATGCCATTGCCACTGCGCTGCAAGACAGTGTGTTGCCGGATCTGAAGCAGCATGTGGTGTCGTCCAAAGTGACCACGCCGCAAGATTTTCAAGACCGCTTGTGGTCTTACAAAGGTGCAGGTTTTGGCCTGGAGCCCATCTTGGTTCAAAGCGCGTGGTTCAGGCCGCACAACAGATGCCAAGACGTAGAAGGTTTATTCATGGTGGGTGCCAGCAGCCAGCCTGGCGCAGGTGTGCCCAGTGTCTTGATGTCCGCAAAAATGCTTGAACAGGTGGTTCCCGATGTCAAATCTTTCGTCTGATCCGAGCTCGAAAATGTCGCCGGTGTCTTTGCCTTATGACCTAGAGGCCTGTACGGAACTGATGCGCGGGGGTTCTAAATCTTTTTTTGCAGCATCCAGGTTGTTGCCGGCCCGTTTGCGGCCACCCGCCATTGCGCTTTATGCGTTTTGCCGTTTGGCCGACGACGCCATTGACGAAGGCGATGATCCGGTCTTGGCGATGGCCGATTTGAAGTCACGCTTAACGGCGATCTATGCAGGACGTCCTGGTGCCGAAGACGCTGACCGTGCTTTGACTGTCGTGGTTCATCGTTATGGTATCCCCAGTGGCTTGCTGGAGGCCTTGTTGGACGGATTCTTGTGGGACTCTCAAGGCCGCCATTACGAAACCTTGGCCGATGTAGAAGCCTATGGCGCGAGAGTTGCTGGCACCGTCGGCGCCATGATGTCCATCATCATGGGGGCAAGCACCGACACGGCCATTGCACGCGCCAGCGAGTTGGGTGTGGCCATGCAACTGACCAACATTGCCAGAGACATTGGCGACGATGCCCGCATGGGGCGCTTGTACATTCCCCGAGCATGGTTCCGAGAAATTGGCATGGATGCGGACGCTTGGTTGGTCAACCCTGTTTTTGATTCGCGCATTGCGGGTTTCACGCAGCGCTTGTTGTTGCGTGCAGACGCACTGTACCGTCGCGGTGAGTTTGGCTTGGCTGAATTGCCCTGGGATTGCCGTCCGGCCATACAGGCCGCTCGTTTGGTCTATGCCGAAATCGGTAAACAACTGGACCGTGAAGGGCTCAATTCAGTGAACCACCGCACGGTGGTTTCCACAGCGCGCAAACTGACCTTGATTGCCAAAGCGACTGCCGTGGCAGTCAAGGCACCCGCGCTGCCCGATGTCCATTTGAGTCCCGTACCGGCCATTCATTATTTGGTGGACATCGTGAGCAGCGAGCGTCATCCATTGGCCACCCAAAAGCCTTGGACCTTGCCTGCCCGCAGTTTCGAAGAGCGCGTGGAATGGATGGTGGATTTGTTCGGCCGTTTGGATCAACGCGAAAAAATCAGCCGTTGATCTCAGTTGATGCTGAAAATTATCGAAGTGGTGGTTTTGATGCTGGCTGGCCTTGGCTTTGTGGTCTGGCAGTTTCGTGATCTTCGTCGTTCACGAGAAATCACGCGCAAGCAACGCGAAGCAGAGCAAGCCCAATCCGCAAATGCCGACTCCGAGTCTCAAAAAATTCTTGGTGAGGAGAGACGCTGATGGAGCTTAATTTAAAAGTCGTGCATTTGGTCTGTGCCTGTTTATTTTTAGGCAATGTGATCGTGAGCGGCATATGGGCTTTGTTGGCAGAGCGTACGCGTAACCATGCCATCATTCAATTCAGCAATCGCATGGTGCTGATCACCGATGGACTTTTCACATTGCTGGGATCTGTAGGGGTTGTTTGGACAGGCCATGGTTTGGCTGAAAACTATGGAGGCGCTGAAGGTCACCCATGGATTCAATGGTCCTACTTTTTGCTGAGTTTTTCTGGTTTGATTTGGTTGTTTGTTTTGGTGCCTATTCAGCTCAAGCAGCGTGCTTTGCTCAAAAAGACCGACACGGTGTGCGCAGAATATTGGCGGCTGTCGCGCATCTGGCAAATTTCGGGGGCTGTTGCCACTGTGCTCCCCTTGCCGATTGTGTATTTCATGGTCACCAAGAACTTGTAAGTCTGGCACCTTGATGATGCGGGAAAACACGGGCAAATCCAACACACTGTCGGTCAAGGGCTTGGTGGTGGTGATCACGGGCGCCGCTTCTGGCATTGGCGCTGCGACTGCCATCGAAGTGTTGAGCAAGGGAGGAGTCCCTGTTTTGGTGGATTGCGATGAACAGCCCTTGGCCCATATGGCGCAGCAATGCGGCCAAGACACTTTGTATTTTGTGGCCGATGTGACAGATCTCAACGCGATGCTGGACGTGATGGCCCAAACCTTGTCAGTTCACCGTCGGATCGATGTGGTGTTTGCGAATGCGGGAGTGGCTGCTTTCGGGCCTGTGGCTTGTGTGGACCCACAAGCATGGCAACGCTGTGTGGAGGTGAACATATTCGGTGTCTTCAACACGGTGCGATCCGCTTTGCCTGCCCTGATGCGTCAGCAAGGTTATGTGTTGATCAATGCGTCGGTGTCATCCTTTGCGCACCCACCTGCCATGTCTGCTTATGCGGCCAGCAAGGCTGCTGTGGAAGCCATGGGCAATGTGTTGCACCTTGAACTGCAGTCACATGGGGTTGGTGTCGGCGTGATGTACGCAGGTTGGGTGCGTACCCCTCTTGTTGAAGAAGGGGCACTGCATCCGGGTTTTAGACGCTTACGAGCCACCATGCCGCCATTTTTGAACAAAGAAACGTCTGCTCAAGAAACGGCAAGCGTCATTGTTCGGGCTATTTCAAAACGCCAGCGGCGAGTGTTTGTCCCCAGTTGGTTGCGAATTTTGTTTGGCCTGCGGGCATTGCTCCATTTGCCTTTCGCTGAGCGTGAACTGATCAAAGCTGCGCCTGAAATTGAGAAGTTTTACCTGGAGGGCTTGGCATCTGAAGGCGCCTTGGCATCCAGCTTTGGCCCCAGAGAGCGCGAAAGGACATTGGCTCGCGCGCGACAAAACAAGGATGGCGTTGTTCAGTGATCTTTAACGGGTCAAGCGGCAAGTCGCCGCATGTTCTCCATGGCAGCGGCCATGCCTTGCGCTTGAACTTGCGGCATTGGCAGATAACTGCCGCCCATGGTGTGCGCCAAGTTTTGCACTTGGGCGTCAGGCTGGCGTGAAGTGTCAATCCACAAGGCGCGGTGTCCAGTTTGTCGCCATTGGGCCGCCCATTGCAAGGCATCTGCCTGGGCTTGTGTACGGCCTCCCAAGCCTTGCAGGTTCACGTTGGCTCGACCATCACTGAGCACCACCAAGAGGGGTGTCACCCCTTGGCGCTGAAGCTGGATCGCTTGTTCACATGCCATTTTCAAGGCCAGTGCCAAAGGGGTTCCGCCGCCGCCGGGCAGGCCTGTCATGGCGCGCTTTGCACGCACCAATGAACGGGTCATGGGAAGCAGGAGTTGCGCTTGCGCACCCTTGAAGGCCACAATGCACACACTGTCTCTTCGTGCGTAAGACTGTTGCAGCAAAAGCTCTACCGCTCCCTTGGCTTCGGCCAAACGTTGCAGAGCGGCAGAGCCTGAGGCATCGATCGCCAAGATGAGGCAGCTTGAGCTGTGTTGCTGGTAGCGGTGGACATGGAAGTCCTCGGACCGAATAGCGACTCGCCCCAGTGGCGTACCAGTCCTCAAGCGTTGTTTAGGCGCTGCGGCGCGCAAGGTGGCCAAGATGTGCAAGCGCGCATGCCCGCCAGGTCGCCCCGGTCTTGGGGGTAAAGGTCTCCCGCGTTGCATGCCCGATCGGTACTGTCCACTTTTGCCCGAGGTGTTGCCTTGCTTGCGGCCAGGGTGGGTCAACAAGCCATCCAACACCTTGGGCGGCAAACTGGCCATTGCCGCCGCAACCAGCATCTCTTGCAAGTTCTCAGGGGAAGGCGTGCTGGGCGATTCCTCTTCTTGCGCGTTGGGATCTTTTTCCGATTCGTCCTTGGACGAAGCCTCTTCGACCTCTGTTTTTGCTTCTGGTGGCTCTGGAGGGTTGGCCGTGCTGTTGTTGTCTTTCGACTGTTCGGGCTCGGAATCCGGCTTGGGCCTGTTTTCAGGTTCCGTTTCTGAAGCATTTTCAGGGGGGGCGGGCAATTGGGTGGCACGGGGTGCCAACACGCGCCGCGCCGCAAAGGCCAAATCTTCGTCAGCCAGTTGGCTTCGCAAATTCAATGCGGCGTGGCAGCTGGCCACACGCAATGCCAAGGTCGGAATGCGCAAGGAATCAATGCCCAAACCTTGCGCCGTGACGCAAACGGCCAACACTTGCTGGTCGGTCCATTCAGTCTGGTGAAGTGCCTGTTTCATCCGGGACAGGGCATCTTCTGCAATTTGGATGCTGACGGATTCTTGGCCGTTCTGGGGGGTGATCATGTCGATGGCAACCCCGGTGATGTCTGAAGGGGCCAAATCTTGCAGGTCAAGCCACAAGCCCAGCCGCTCTTGAAGTGATTTGCCGATGGGCGGGTCGTCTTGCAGGGATTCATCCAGAGCCACCACGCTGAATTGGGTGGTCACTCCATTTTCTGAATTTGAGGCGTTTACCAAAGGTGGCAATGACTGGGTGTCCATGGCCTGTGTCAAAGGCGCAAGCATGGCCGCTGGAAAGCGTTCCGCCATGCTGATGCAGACCAAGCCTTGGTCTGCACGTTGCAGCAAACCCGATTGCATGTGCAAATGGCCAGTTTGAAGGGTGCGCGACAAATCAATGCCACCCAGCAAGCGCTCTGCATCAATGTTGCCGGGTAATTTGACGGTGTTCAAACCAGTATGTGACAGGTGCTGCAACCATTGTTCACGCACAGGTCCAAAGGGTGCACGCAACCAAATACCACCCAGACCGTGAGGGTCAATTTGCAACAGTTGCAACGATGTCAAGGCATCGTTCCACGTTTCCAGTCCTTTCAGGTCATCTGCCATGCACACGCCTCAAGCGGCCAGTATGTCTTGGAGGCATCTGTTGACGCGTTCACCGGAGTCGGTATCGTCCAGCGGGTTGCGACGCAAGCGATGGCGCAAGGCCAGGGGGGCAATGGTCTTGAGGTGTTCGGAGGTGACCATCTTTTTGCCTTGCATCGCCGCCAAGGCACGCGTGGCTCTCAAAAGGGTCAATTCTGCGCGCAAGCCATCCGTGCCAAGCTGTTGGCACAGCCTGGCGCACAGGGTGAGCATGTCGTCGTCGACCACGACGGATTCCAGCAATTTGCGGGCTTTGACGATGCGCTTTTGGAGCTTGTCACTTTCGCTTCGCCATTGGGCTTTGTAGGCGGCGGGGTCTTTGTCGAAGGCATCGCGTCGCTTGATGACTTCCACACGCAATGCCACATCTTGGGGTGTTTTGACCTGTACCGACAAGCCAAAACGATCGAGCAGTTGAGGGCGAAGCTCCCCTTCCTCAGGGTTACCGCTGCCCACCAAAACAAAGCGTGCCGGATGTCGAATGCTCAGCCCCTCTCTTTCGACCAAGTTTTCTCCAGAGGCGGCCACGTCGATCAGCAGGTCGACCAAATGGTCATCCAGCAAGTTCACTTCATCGATGTACAAAAATCCGCGATGCGCTTGGGCCAACAAGCCAGGTGAAAACTCTTTGATGCCTTGGGAAAGGGCCTTTTCCAAATCCAGCGCACCCACAATGCGGTCTTCTGTGGCCCCCAACGGCAAGTCCACCACACTGACAGGCCGACTTTCGGTGACCCACTTTCGAGTTGGTGGTGCTTTCAAGCTCTTTCCAGGCTGGCACACCGGGCAGGCTTGAGCGGGTTTGGTGGGCTCACATTTGTAAGGGCATCCCTTGACCACTTGGATGGGGGGGAGCAAATCAGCCAAAGCCCTGACCGCGGTGGATTTGCCAGTGCCCCTGTCACCCAAGACCAACACGCCGCCCACGGTGGGGTCAATGGCAACGACTTGGATGGCCAGCGTCATTTCATCTTGACCGACGATCGCTGCAAAAGGAAACGTAATAGCCATGAGTGATTTCTTTTAACCCAGTGATTTGACAGGTGCTCATCATCCAAAAATCTTTAAAAACTGTCAAGTTGAATTTACACTTTTGGAATTTTTGACCAAGTTGGATCCGCCCCTCAAAACGTGCGCACACATTCGCATGGCAAGGGGCGAATGGGTCAAATGGGGTGATAAAAAGCAATCTTTCAAAGTAAACATGCCCTTGTCGAAGCATTTCATCTAGGGGAAAACACGGATGTATTAGGGTTGTCAACCAAAAAAATCGCTCAATGTGTCAATTTAACTTGACGTTTTTTTGAATCCCGTTAAATTCAGGCTTGGTCAAACCTTTCAACATGTCCATCATGGAAGCTTTACTCGAACAAATTCAATCGCCATCTCATTTGAGAAAGCTTTCGCGTGAAAGTCTGAAAGGACTGGCCACAGAGTTGCGAGCGCGTTTGATCGAGACAGTTTCACAAACGGGTGGGCACTTCAGCTCCAACCTGGGAACCGTTGAATTGACCATTGCGTTGCACTATGTCTTCAACACACCGGAAGATCGGATCATTTGGGATGTTGGCCACCAAACCTATTCGCACAAAATATTGACGGGACGAAACGCCCGCATGGGCACGATGCGACAGCAGGGCGGGCTGAGCGGTTTTCCGCGGCGCGAAGAAAGTGTCTATGACGCTTTTGGCACCGCACATTCGTCGACCAGCATTTCGGCCGCTTTGGGTATGGCCGCCGCTGCGCAGCTTTCGGGCAGTCAACGTAAAGCGGTTGCCATCATTGGGGACGGCGCATTGACCGCTGGCATGGCTTATGAAGCTTTGAACAATGCAGGCACGAGCAACTGCGATTTGCTGGTCATCTTGAATGACAACGACATGTCGATCAGCCCACCCGTGGGTGCTTTGAACCAATATTTGGCAGAGTTGATGTCGGGGCGGTTTTATGCGGAGGCCAAAAAATTGGGGGGGCAGATGCTGCGCAATGCCCCGCCGCTCTTTGCTTTGGCCAGGCATATAGAAAAACAAACGCAGACCCTGATTCAGTCGAACACCATCTTTGAAAAACTCGGGTTTACCTATGTGGGGCCGATTGATGGTCATGATGTGAACGGCTTGGTGGAGGCACTTGAAAAATTATCCAAGGCCAAGGGGCCGCAGTTTTTGCATGTGGTCACCCGAAAAGGTCAGGGGTATGAAAAGGCCGAAATCGATCCGGTGACCTACCACGGTCCGGGAAAATTCAATCCCTCGGTGGGTGTGGTGCCCAGTGCCAGCACAAAAACTACTTTTACCCAGGTCTTTGGTCAATGGCTTTGCGATACGGCTGCCAAAGATCCGCGCTTGGTGGGCATCACGCCAGCCATGCGAGAGGGGTCGGGCATGGTGGAATTCAGCCAGCGTTTCCCCAATCGGTACCACGACGTGGGTATTGCTGAACAGCACGCCGTGACCTTTGCCGCGGGTTTGGCGTGCGAGGGTTTCAAACCGGTGGTCGCCATTTACTCGACATTTTTACAACGCGCATACGACCAACTGATCCACGACGTGGCATTGCAAAATTTGCCAGTGGTGTTTGCACTCGACCGAGCCGGCTTGGTGGGGGCAGACGGGCCGACGCATGCCGGTATGTTTGACATTGCTTTTACCCGATGTATTCCAAACATGAGCATCGCCTGTCCTGCAGACGAAAACGAGTGTCGCCAGTTGCTGAGTACGGCTTACGCGCAGGACCATGCTGTCACTGTCCGTTACCCCAGGGGCGCGGGCGTTGGGGCCCCGTTGCAACAAGATCTAAAGCCATTGCCTTTCGGAAAAGCGCAGCTGGTTCGCCAGGGTGAAGGTCTTGCCATTTTGTGTTTTGGCCCCTTGCTCCATGAAGCGCTCAAAGTGGCGCCATCGTTGAATGCAACGGTTGTGAACATGCGCTGGGCCAAGCCCCTTGATTTGCAAATGCTGCGTGAGATAGCCCAAACGCATGATCGGCTGGTCACGCTGGAAGACGGAACACGAACGGGCGGTGCAGGCTCTGCGGTGCTTGAGGCATTGCAAGAGATGCAAATCTCTAAGCAAGTGCTGGTCATGGGGTTTGAAGACGAGTTCACCGAGCATGGCGACCCAAGCCTGTTGATGCAGCAGTATGGGTTGACAGAAGTTGGCATCCAAAAATGCATTGAAGCGCGCTGGCCGGTGGCTCAGTCCTCGCCCAATTTAAGAAGGGTTGTTTGAATGGCTGTTTGGACTTTGGGACTCAATCACCGCACCGCACCGATTGATTTGCGGGAACGGTTTGCGTTCGCTTCAGAAAAATTAGAGCATTCCTTACAGGGTTTGCGTCAAAAATTTGCAACGCACAAAGAAGTCACCATTTTGTCGACTTGCAACCGAACTGAAATTTATTGCGCAGGCGATGAGAGCCACTTGCCTCAAACACTGGCTTGGCTGGCAGAAACAGGCAAAACCCAGATTGATGTTTTGGCTTCTCACACCTACCGATTGGAAGGTGACGCATCGGCTCGTCATGCCTTCAGGGTGGCCAGCGGCCTTGATTCCATGGTTTTGGGTGAGTCCCAAATATTGGGACAACTCAAAGATGCGGTGAAGTTGGCCTCAGATACGGGGGCGATGGGCACCACACTCAATCAGCTCTTTCAGCGTTCCTTTGCTGTGGCCAAAGAAGTTCGAACATTGACTGAAATCGGTGCGCATTCCATCAGCATGGCAGCAGCTTGCGTTCGGTTGGCATCTGGTATTTCAGAAAATATCAAGGACACCCATGTATTGTTTGTCGGTGCTGGGGAAATGATTGAACTGTGCATGGCGCACTTCGCTGCCAAGTCACCGCGCTCCATCACCATTGCCAACCGTTCTGCTCAGAGAGCTGAGGCCTTGGCGTCCTTGCACGGCGCAAGGTGCATTGCACTGGCGGATCTTCCTAAAAAGTTACATGAATTTGATGTGGTGATCAGTTGTACGGCCAGCACCTTGCCCTTGATTGGCTTGGGGGCCGTTCAAAGTGCGCTTCGCGTCAGGAAAAATCGACCCATTTTCATGGTCGATCTTGCGGTACCCAGAGACATTGAGCCGGAAGTGAAAAAGTTGAACGATGTGTATCTGTACACCGTGGATGACCTGAACGAGATCATCCAAAGTGGTCAGTCTCATCGGCAGGCCGCCGTTGTGGATGCAGAGGTCATCATTGATGAAGGCGTTCATAAATTCATGTCTTGGCTTGAGCACAGAAGGCATGTGCCTTTGATACGCGAATTGAATGAGCAAGCAGAAGCTTGGCGGCAAGCCGAATTGCACAAAGCCCGAAAACTTCTTGAAAAGGGCGACGATTTAAGTGTAGTTTTGGAATCTCTGTCCATGGGCGTGATGAAAAAAATGCTGAACGGGCCTTTGCGAGAACTTCACCATGTTGAAAATGCGCACCTTGAAACGACCCGTGAGGCCATTCGGCACATGTTTTTAAAGGCCTAGCAACATCGGTCAAAGGTGTAAACCCCAGTTGACACTGCGGTGCTTGATGAAAAAATTGACACATGGAACGCCCCGCCTTTTCTACAGTTGCTGAGCTTTTAAAGCCCGTTACATGGTTTCCACCGATGTGGGCGTTTGCGTGTGGTGTCGTGTCCTCAGGCAAGCCGCTTGCAGACAACTGGTTTTTGATTGTTTGGGGCATTTTGCTGGCAGGTCCACTGGTGTGTGCCAGCAGTCAAGCCGTGAACGATTGGTTTGATCGACACGTCGATGCCATCAATGAGCCCAATCGCCCCATACCCTCGGGAAGAATGCCGGGCCTTTGGGGCTTTCACATCGCTGTGTTGTGGACCTTGCTGTCCCTGCTTTGGGCTTGGCCGCTCGGAATTTGGGGGTTTGCGGCAACCGGCTTGGGTTTGTTGTTGTCTTGGGCTTACAGCATGCCGCCGATTCGTTTGAAAAACAATGGTTGGTGGGGCAACGCCGCTTGTGGTCTGAGTTACGAAGGCTTGGCTTGGGTGACAGGGGCTGCCGTGATGCTGGGGGGGGAGATGCCCACTGAAAAGACGATTGTGTTGGCTTTGCTTTACAGCTTTGGAGCCCACGGCATCATGACTTTGAACGATTTCAAAGCTGTGCAGGGCGATGCGCGCATGGGTGTGCGCTCACTGCCCGTGCAACTGGGCGTGACCCGAGCCGCTTGCTACGCATGCACATTCATGTTGGTGGGGCAATGGGCTGTGGCCAGCTTGCTTTGGGTATGGGGTTCCCCCATTTCTGCCTTGGCTGTGTTGGTGTTGAGTCTTTGCCAACTGCCTTTGATGATCCGCTTTGTCCGAAGTCCTGTTGCAAAGGCGTTGAGTGTCAGCGCTTTTGGCGTGCCCTTGTTTGTGAGCGGCATGATGGTGAGTGCTTGGGCTTTGAGGGGGATGGAGGTGGCGACTTTATGAACGCATTGCCCATGTTTGGTTGGTTGCACATTGCACGCCTAGGTCTGGTCCAGGCTTGCATGGGCGCGATCGTGGTGCTGACCACTTCGACGCTCAACCGCATCATGGTGGTGGAGTTGGCCCTTCCTGCCATGCTGCCGGGTTTTTTGGTTGGTTTTCATTACCTCGTGCAAATGGTGCGACCCCGCATGGGCTTTGGTGCTGACCAAGGCAGACGTTGCACACCTTGGATGGTGGGCGGCATGTCGGTTTTGGCGCTGGGTGGATTTTTGGCCAGCCTTGCTACAGTTTGGATGGCTGAGGAGTTGGTGCAAGGCATTGCTTTGTCTATTTTCGCGTTCATGTTGATTGGATTTGGCGTGAGTGCTTGCGGCACTTCTTTGTTGGTCCTCATGTCCAAGCGTGTGGCAGAGACGCAGCGCGCCCCGGCTGCTACCGTCGTGTGGATGACGATGATCGTGGGATTTGCCGTGACAGCCATCACGGTGGGCAAGTTACTGGACCCCTACTCGCCAGCGCGATTGTTGGAAATCAGTGGCGTACTCAGCTTGCTGGTGGTCCTGATCTCGTGCCTGTGTCTGTGGAATTTAGAAGGGCAGGCCGGCTGTGCGCAATCAGCGGCAACCGGTTTACCCCATTCGCTTGAAATGGCTGCGGCGCCCCTTCAGGCTCAGCAAGAAAAAAAACCAGGGTTCAAGAAAACATTGCACATGGTTTGGTCTGAGCCGCAGGCCAAGGCCTTCACGGTGTTTGTTTTCCTTTCCATGCTGGCCTACAGCTCTCAAGACCTCATCCTGGAACCCTTTGCAGGCGCTTTGTTTGGTCTCACACCAGGAGAAACCACGCAATTGTCTGGCTTGCACCACAGTGGTGTTTTGTGCGGCATGTTGGCTGTGGCATTTGCTGGAAGTGGCCGTGTGGCGGGTCGTTTGGGATCTATTCAAAGCTGGATGGTGGGTGGTTGCTGGGTCTCCGGCTTGGCGATGTTGGGCTTGTGTTTGGCCGCTGCCTATGGTCCACCCTGGCCCTTGAAGCCCAATGTGATGTTGCTGGGTATCGCCAATGGCAGTTTTTCGATAGCAGCCATTGCCACCATGATGCGCTTAGCGACTGCGGGCGGTGAGCAGCATGCCGGCACCCGCATGGGCTTGTGGGGTGCGTCCCAAGCCATCGCTTTTGGCCTGGGCGGTTTGCTTGGCACTGCAGCCAGCGACTTGGCCCACTATGTTCTGGCAGAACAAGGCACTGCTTATGCCTGTGTGTTTGGTTTTGAAACTGTCATGTTTGTTTTGGCGGCAGCGTGTGCCATTTGGGTGGGTCGATACGACCGCAAAAAAGCAGCACAAAGCCATAACCCCTTTGTCGTTGGTCCTAAAAAGGAATTAAGCCATGAGTACTGAAACCTATGATGTGGTCGTGATTGGTGGTGGACCTTCTGGGGCCACGGCTGCGGATGACCTCGCTGGCCGCGGTTGGAATGTTCTCTTGCTGGACCGTCAAGGTCGAACCAAGCCATGCGGCGGGGCGATACCGCCGCGATTGATCAAAGATTTTGAAATACCGGACCATTTGTTGGTGGCCAAAGCGCGTTGCGCAAGAATGATTTCACCCAAGGACAACAAAGTTGATATTCCCATCGAGAATGGGTTTGTCGGGATGGTGAACCGCGATGAGTTTGATGAATGGCTGCGGGAAAGAGCGCGATCGCATGGGGCACAGCGCATGCGGGGCACATTTGAAAAACTGACCCGCGATGACGATGGGGTAGCTCGCATTCACATCGCCTTGCAATCGCCGTCCCCGGCCAATGGACATTCACCTCAAGCCGAAGTCAAAAGCATTCGAGCACGATTTGTGGTCGGAGCAGATGGAGCCAAGTCTGAGGTGGCTCGCCAAACCATCAAAGGGGCAGAACGCACCAAGTATGTGTTTGCTTATCACGAGATCGTCAGGGCACCCAAGCAACAAGCGGACTACGATGCTGACCGTTGCGATGTCTACTACCGCGGTGCGTTATCTCCCGATTTTTATGGCTGGGTCTTTCCTCACGGCGACACAATGAGCATTGGCACGGGCAGCGCAGACAAAGGGTTTTCTTTGCGCAGCGCCGTGGCCAGGCTGCGCGAAACTGCCGGCCTGCACAACGCTGAAACCTTGCGCCGAGAGGGTGCACCCATACCCATGAAGCCATTGCCCCATTGGGACAATGGCAAAGATGTGGTTTTGGCAGGTGACGCAGCGGGCGTTGTTGCACCAGCCTCAGGCGAAGGCATTTATTACGCGATGGCGTGCGGTCGGATGGCGGCCGATGCCGTTGAACAAGCCTTGAAAACGGGCCAGGCCTCTTGCCTGAAGACAGCTCGCAAAACATTCATGCGGCAGCACGGCACCGTGTTTTGGGTGCTGGGCATCATGCAATTTTTTTGGTACCAGAGCGACAAGAGGCGTGAAAAATTTGTCACCATTTGCGAAGACAAGGATGTGCAGCAACTCACGTTTGAGTCCTACATGAACAAAGTGCTGACGAGGAAAAAACCGATGGCGCACGTGCGCATATTCTTCAAAGATTTGGCACACCTCTTTGGCATGGTGAAAACGTGAGCGTTCCCAATCGTCTGATTGGATCAGCGATTGCATTTACTTGTAGTTTGTTGGTGCTGTCCATCGGCGCTTCTTTCACAGATTTGGGACCTTGGTATCAAGCGCTGAAACAGCCTTCATGGAAACCTCCAGATGCAGCCTTTGGCATCATCTGGTCGACCATTTTCACTTTGTGTGCATTCAGTGGTTGGGGTGCATGGCAAGTTTCTAAAAACGCTGCTCAGAAGCTGTGCATTGCTGCAATGTTTGCACTCAATGGGCTGCTGAACATTCTGTGGAGTTGGTTGTATTTCAATCAGCAGAGGCCTGATTGGGCCATGACAGAGTTGTATTTCCTATGGGGATCTATCGTCTTGCTCATGATGGGCTTGTGGCGCTTGTCCAAATGGTCAAGTGTGATGTTGTTGCCGTATCTGTTGTGGGTGACCACGGCGGGTTTCTTGAATGCTGCAACGATTGAACTCAATGGCCCATTTTCTTAAATTCGCAGAGAACAACAGGCCGGGTAGGTTCTTGGAAGATCCTGCGGATGGCACGCCTGCATGGGCCGAGTTTTAACGCAATGCAGAGTTAAACTGTATCGATGACACCATCCTCTAGATCGCTCTCTGGATTACTGCCTTTTATCCGCCCTTATCGTTTGCAGGTCGTACTTGCAAGTGTGTTTCTATTGTTGGCTGCAGCCACCACCTTGGCATTTCCTTTGGCTTTGAAGGTGTTGATCGATCAAGGCTTGGTGGCCGAGTCGGGCTCGGATGTGTTGGCCGAAAGGTTTTTTGAATTGTTTTTGGTGGCTGCCGCATTGGCATTCTTTTCGGCCGGACGTTTTTACACGGTGAGTTGGTTGGGCGAAAAAATAACGGCTGACGTGAAAAACAAAGTCTATGCCCATGTGCTCAAGCAAAGCCCCACTTTTTTTGAAACCACCCAATCCGGTGAAGTGTTGTCACGCTTGACCAGCGACACCACCTTGGTACAAACCGTGGTGGGCTCTTCTTTGTCCATGGGTTTACGCAATTTGGTGATGGGTCTGGGCGCGGTGGGCATGTTGGTGTGGACCAACCCTTGGTTGATGCTGCAAGTGATCGGTTTGTTGGTGGTGGTGGTTTTCCCCAGCGTGTATTTGGGGCGCAGGGTCAGGCGCCTGTCTCGAGCCAGCCAAGACCGAGTAGCCGATTCAAGTGCCATTGCGTCTGAGGTTCTCAACGCCATTTCGGTGGTGCAAAGTTACACCGCAGAAAAACGAGAAGCCGACCGCTTCACCTCTTCGACGGACCAAGCTTTGGGCACCGCTTTGCGCCGAACGCGCGCACGTTCATTTTTGGTGGGCTTCATCATCTTGGCCTCCAGTGCTGCACTCCTGTGGGGTTTGTATTTGGGCACGCTGTCAGTGCGTTCTGGCCAGACCACCGCGGGTGAGTTGGGGCAAACCATTGTTTATGTGATTTTGCTGGCCAGTGCTTTCGCGGTGCTGGGTGAGGTTTACGGGGATGTGCTGCGCGCCGCTGGTGCGACCGAGCGATTGATGGAGTTGTTGCACACACGTTCTGATGTGCGTTCGCCCCAGCATCCGCAACAAGCATCCTGGCCTGTGAACGGGTCGAGCTTGGTGATGCGCGATGTGAGTTTCAATTACCCCTCGCGTCCCTCGCAACAGGCCTTGGATGGCCTGAGTGGCGAAGTGCGTGCTGGGCAAACCGTGGCGGTTGTGGGCCCCAGCGGTGCTGGAAAGTCGACCCTTTTTTCATTGTTGATGCGGTTTTATGCGCCGCAGCAGGGCGATGTTTTGCTGGATGGCTTGCCCATCGCGCAAATGGATTTGCAAGACTTGCGTCAGCGCATCGGTGTGGTACCTCAAGAGGCGGTTGTGTTTTCTGGCACGGTGACGGAAAACATCCGCTATGGCAAGCCCGATGCAACGTTGGCCGAGGTCATGGCCGCTGCAGACGCTGCTTTTGCGCAAGAATTCATCAGCGAATTGCCGCAAGGTTATGACACCTATTTGGGGGACCGAGGGGTGCGTTTATCGGGTGGGCAGCGCCAACGCATTGCGATTGCCAGAGCGATTTTGAAAAATCCGCCCTTGCTCTTGCTCGACGAAGCGACCAGCGCCTTGGACGCCAACAGCGAACGCATGGTGCAGGCAGCGCTGGAGAAGGCCATGCAGGGCCGAACCACCTTGGTGATCGCCCATCGTTTGGCGACGGTGCAACGTGCGGATTGCATTTGGGTGCTCGACAAGGGGCGATTGGTCGAGCTGGGTACGCACGCGGAATTGATGGCACGTGGCGGCTTGTATGCCAGTTTGGCTGCTTTGCAGTTTGCTGGATAGAGTCAGATTCAAAATGAAATGAGCGAAAGCCATGCCTGCGAATGACTTCAATGTTCAACGGACAGCCTACCATTCACGGCGTGTGCTCTTGCTGGGTGCCACTGGTACGATCGGTTTGGCAACGGCCAAAGCCCTGCTCCAGCGTGGGTATGAGGTGGTTTGTTTTGTGCGTCCTCGACAAGGTGCAAAAGGGCAAGTGTCAGACAAGCCGAAGACATCGGCCTTGGCGGGCGCAACGTTTCGTTATGGCGACCCGACCCAGCTTGATTCTTTGACGCGAGATGGTTTTGCTGGCGAACATTTTGATGCGGTGATTTCCTGCATGGCCTCCAGAACGGGCAGCCCACGAGATGCTTGGCGGGTAGACCATCAAGCCCATGTCCATGCGCTGAATGCGGCAAAAGCTGCTGGCGTCCAGCACTTCGTATTGCTTTCGGCGATTTGTGTACAAAAACCATTGCTGGCCTTTCAGCATGCCAAGCTGGCTTTTGAAAAGGCGTTGATGGAGTCTGGGCTGACCTATTCCATCGTACGCCCGACCGCCTTCTTCAAATCCTTGTCTGGCCAACTGGAACGGGTGAAAAAAGGGAAACCCTTTTTGATTTTTGGTGACGGCCAACTCACTGCTTGCAAGCCGATCAGTGACAGCGATTTGGGTGATTTCATTGCAGGCTGCTTGGACAACCCTCATACCCATAACCAAATCTTGCCGATCGGTGGCCCTGGCCCCGCCATCACGCCTCGTCAGCAAGGCGAGTACTTGTTTCAACTGATGGGCAAAGAGCCCCGATTCAAAAGCGTGCCCGTGGGCTTTTTAGACCTCATCATTGCCGTCCTCAATGGTTTGGGCAAACTGATCCCCGTTGTAGCGGACAAGGCGGAGCTGGCGCGAATCGGCTGTTATTACGCCACCGAGTCCATGCTGGTGTGGGATCCAGTGGCCCATCGCTACGACGCTGATCTCACCCCATCGCACGGAAAACAAACTTTGTTTGACGCTTATGAGAAGTGGCTAACTGGCCAAGCTGCGCCCGACAGAGGCGAGCATGCAGTTTTTTAAAAACCGCCCGTTGACTCCAGTTAATCGGCGATGCCCACAAGTGGGCTGCTGAGGTCCCAAAGTCGAATGCCCTGTTGCATCTGAGTTGCCTTCGCCGACAGTGCTTGCGCAAAGGCTTCGCCACTTGGGACTTGTCGGTTGCCCCAACTCCAATGCACTCCGGATAGAGAAAACGCCTTGTCCACCACCACTTGCGCCACGCGCCTTGCTTTTTGTAAATTGCGACAAGCCATCACCACAGGCCATCCCAGTTGGATGAGGGCCGCAGTGGCGAAAAGTCCTACGCCTGAAGAAGCGCCTGTGACGATGACGTGTGGTTGTTGAATGGTATCGAGCATTGACAATGCATCAGCTTGTCATGTGTTGACGCATTCAGGGTGCTTGTTGGTTGACCACCAACTTCACATGGCGCGATCCCACGGCCACGTTGTCCAGCACCCCCATCCAATCGCCTGAGCGTGTCATGGCTTCTCCGGATTTGGAGATGCGCACTTTCAATGTGACTTTGGTATGAGAAGAAAGCTTGTTGGAAGAGTTCATGGCCGTGCTGTCGTCCAAGACAAAGTCAAAGGGCAGCTGGTCGGCCGTTTTTCGGACAATGGCCAAAGGCATCTTCTGTCCGTTTGTTGGCGTGGCATAAACAAACACCACGTCTGTGGGGGCCAGCTGTGCTTTGACTCCCGGGTCGATCGATACCCGACCACTCAGCATGGCGCCAGAGGTTTGGGCGCTCGATGGCAGTGAAGAAGGGCCTTTGGTGGCCAGCGCCGCCTCGCCTGCCTTTTCACGCGCCTTGCTCATGGCATCATCCAAGCCCTTTACGGCCTGGGCATTGTCATCCAACTGGCTGCGTGCCTGTTGCCAGTATTGAATGGCTTTGGCGTAGTCCTCTTGCGCATAAGATGCGCTGCCGGCCAATACCAAGCCGTTGAAATGGCGGGCATTCTTGGCCAGTACCTGCCGAATCACAGCCCAAGGCTCGCCACTGAAATCGCCACCCCGCAGCAATGCCAAAACTTCTGCACGCTCCAAAGCGATGTCATCGCTCTGCCCCAGTTCCAATGCTTTTTGGTAGGCGGAAAGGGCTTTCTCAAACTGACTCAAAGCACGGTAGGTGCGACCCAGCATGATCCACTGCTCTGAATTGCCGGGGTTGGTTTCCAGTTTTTGCGCCAAACTGGCCGCCATGCCATCCAGATTGGCATAGTTGTCAGACGGCTCACTGGCCACCATTTGCCGATCAAGGCCTTGCGGTTGACCCAACCACATGTAAGTGGCCATGGCGGCCACCGGCAGCAAAACCACCATGACCATGGCGCTGACCCAAGCACGCTCTGGCTTTTTGTCTGAATTGGCTTCGGTGAGCGCGGAATCTTCCAGCATCCGACCCAGCAACTCGGCACGAGACCGCTCAAACGATGCCGATGAGACCACCCCTTGTGTGTGCTCTTTTTCAAGCTCCCACAACTGCCGTTGGTAGATCTTGGCGTTGGCCTTGTCTTGACTTTGCGTCTGCGTCTGTTGCTTGCGTAGCAAACTCCACACCACCACCGCCACCACCAGCGCGGTCAGCGCAAAGGCAGTCAGGATAAATACAAAATTGGAATTCACGCAGACTCTCCGTCTTTCAAAAGCCGCTCGGCTTTTTTCAATTCTTCTTCAGTCCATGCTGCCGCAGTTTGATGACGTTGTCGTTGCCGCAAATAAACCAGCATGGCTGTCAAGGCCACCAACAACAAAGCGAAGGGGCCAAACCACAATGCCCATGTCATGGGTTTGACCGTGGGGCGGTACAACACAAAATCGCCATACCTTGCGGTCAAGAACGCTTTGATTTCGTCATCCGATTGATTTTGCTTGATCAAGCTGCGCACTTCTTCGCGCAAGTCGTCGGCCAATTTGGCATGAGACGAGGCGAGTGATTCGTTTTGACAGACCAAACAGCGCAAATCTCCTGAAATGTTCACCAACCGGGCTTCGACCACGGGGTCTTGGGCAGTGGGTTGAGCCTCCGTCGCCATCGAGGCGCCAGCCAAGAGTGGCCCGTTCAAGGCCACGATGAAGACCATGGTCCAGGATGGCCGACAGAAATAATCTAAAAATCGATTCATTGGGAACTCATGTTTTCTTCAGCGCAGTGACCAGCGGCAAGATCTTCTTCAACAAAATATCGGGGGAGATGGCGCCCACAAGTTTGTAACGAATCACCCCTTGTTGATCGATCACATAAGTCTCGGGTACGCCATACACCCCGTAATCAATACCCACCCGGCCATCTATATCAAGAGCAGTCAGGACATAAGGGTTCCCATGCAAGCGCAAAAACTTCTCACTCCGCTGTCTGGCCAAGAGCAGTTTTGCCTCGGGGCTCATCTTGACACCGAGGGGTTCATCTTGTGGTTGAATTTCTTTGTAGCTCAAGCCCACAATGGGCAAATTTTGCATTTTGGAAAATTCAACCAAAAGGGGGTGCTCCACTTTGCAGGCCACACACCAAGTGGCCCACACGTTGAGCAACCACACCTTTCCCAGCATGTCTTTGGGCTCAAAGGTTTGATCGTTTTCAGCCAACGTGAAGAGTTTGAATGCAGGCGCTGGTTTGCCGACCAGAGGCGAAGGAATTTCTTTGGGGTCGCGCTGCAAGCCCACCGCCAAAAATACAACCAGTCCCAAGAACAACACCAGCGGAATCAAAAAAAGCTTTTTCATGCCGAAGCCTCAAGCATGGGTGTCACGTGCAGTTGGACGACGGTAGCGCTTGTCCAGTGCAGCCAACAAACCACCCAAAACCATCAACAAGGCACCGGCCCATATCCAAGAAATGAAAGGCTTGTCATACACGCGCAAATTCCACCGTGGCGCTTTGGTTTGAGGGTGCGGCTCCACGGGGTCACCCAGAGACACGTAGAGGTCTCGGAACCAACCCAAGTCCACGGCCGCTTCTGTCATGGGCATGGTGGTCGAAAAATAATTCCTTTTTTCTGGCTGCAGTTGGGCCACGGCCCGCTGGTCCTTTTTCACATCCAGCGTGGCACGCGAGGCTTTGTAATTGACCCCATCCACTTGCTCGACACGTTTGAGCTCAAAGCTGAAATCTCTGAGCGTGACCGTCTCGCCTATGCCAATGCGAACATCGCGCTCGAGCTCATAGCCCTTGACCATGGTGATGCCCAAAACGAGGACGGCCATGCCCATGTGCGCCACTTGCATCCCCCAATAGGACAAGGAGGGGCGTCCAGATTGGCGCAGGCGCAACACGATGTGTTGCAAAGAGCCCAGGGCGATCCATGCGGACAAGAGCAAGCCAAGGGACGTGCTCCACAGCCACTCGCCCTGATCACGCATTTGCATGTACGCGGGCACAGCGCAAGCCAGCAGCAAGGCCCCCAAAGCCACCCATCTCAAACGATAGGCCAGCTGGCTCAATTGGGCTTCCTTCCAAGAAGCCGCGACGCCGGGGACCATCAAGAAAAGCAAAGGCGCGAGCAAAGGCACAAAAACAGCGTTGAAATAAGGCGCCCCAACGGACAGTTTGCCCATGTTCAAGGCATCAATGACCAAAGGATAAATGGTGCCCAACAGCACTGCGGCGGTGGCCACAACCAACAAAACACTGTTGGACAACAAAAAAGACTCACGGGAAATCAAGCCGATGTGACCGCCCATGCTGACCTTGGGCGCACGCCAAGCGAACAAGGTGAGTGAACTGCCCACCACCACAGCCAGGAAAATCAAAATGAACACGCCGCGGCTGGGGTCAGAGGCGAAAGCGTGGACCGAAGTCAAAACACCCGAGCGAACCAAGAATGTGCCGAGCAAAGTCAAGGAAAAAGCAGCAATGGCCAACAAGACTGTCCAAGCTTTAAATCCGCCGCGCTTTTCGGTCACCATCAAGGCATGGATCAAGGCGGTACCGATCAGCCAAGGCATGAGAGAGGCGTTTTCAACGGGGTCCCAGAACCACCAGCCCCCCCAACCCAACTCGCGGTAAGCCCACCAAGAACCCAAAGCGATGCCAAAAGTCAGGAAGATCCATGCCACCAAAGTCCAAGGACGCGACCACCTGGCCCAGGCTGCATCCAAACGCCCAGACAACAAAGCGGCGATGGCAAAGGCAAAGGCCACAGAAAAGCCCACATACCCCATGTACAGCATGGGGGGGTGGATGATCAATCCAATGTCCTGCAGCAAAGGGTTCAGATCACGGCCTTCCGCTGCGGCAGGCAGCAAGCGGTCAAAGGGGTTGGAGGTGGTCAAGATGAACAACAAAAAACCAGTGGAAATCAAACCCAAAACACCCAGCACTCTGGCGGACATGGCCAGTGGCAAGGTCTGAGAAAAGGCAGCCACCGAAACGCCCCACACAGCGAGCAGGAAAACCCATAAAAGCAAGGAGCCCTCATGCCCGCCCCAGACTGCAGAAATTCGGTAAACCGTGGGAAGCAGTGTGTTGGAGTGCTGACTGACGTAAAGCACCGAAAAATCGTTCTGCACAAAGGACCATGTCAAGGCCAGAAAAGACAGCAGCAACAAAACAAATTGCAAAGTGGCAAAGGGCTTGGCCAAAGACTGCCAAGCCAGACGGGCGGTCGCTGCACCCGCCAGAGGCAGAATCCCCTGGCCCAAAGCGATCCAAAAAGCCAATATCAGGGCATAGTGCCCAAGTTCGGGAATCATTCAGAGTTCTTTCAAATCAATCGACGCGGTTCATTGTTTGGTTGTTTCGGCGGCTCGGCGTGCAGCCGCCTGGTCCATGGCATGTTTCGCTTCGGGTGGCATGTAGTTTTCGTCGTGTTTGGCCAGCACTTCACTGGCAACAAATTCACCCTGTGCATTCAACCGACCTTGCGCAACGACGCCGCGCCCCTCTTTGAACAGGTCAGGCAACATGCCTTTGTAAAGCACCACAACATCTTTCTGGGTGTCTGTCACCAAGAAGCGGCCTTTTTCAGAATCACGCAACAGGCTGCCCTCTTTGACCATGCCGCCCACACGGAATGCTTTGCCCTTTGGTGCTTCACCGCCGTCCACCTGCGTGGGCGTGAAAAAGAAAACCAAATTGCTGTTGAAGGCATTCAAAACCAGCACGGCTGCTGCTGACAACAGCAGCAATCCCCCCATGATCAGAAGAAACCGTTTACTTCGTGCTTTCATGTTGGCCAATCCTCTGCTGTATCTTGCGCTGCGTTTTGTTCTTTCAAACTATGGCGTGTCTGCTTGTGATGATGCTGGGCCTGGATGACTTCGATCACCATCACCAAGGCGGTCACGCCAAAGCTGCCCCAAACGTAAAGGCCATATCCGCCCATGGCCCAAAATTCACGGGCGCTGTTCCAAATCATGTGGATGCTCCAGAGCGCAGTTCGAGCGCGACCCAATGCGCATGTTTTTCACGATCGAGGATGATCGTGCGGACGCGGTACAAAGCGATGGCGATCGAATACAACCAAAATGCAAAGACCATGAGCAGCATGGCCCAAAGCATGGTTTGCTCCATGCTCGCGCCTTGTGACACAGAAATCGAAGAGCCTTGGTGCAAGGTGTTCCACCAACGTACCGAAAAGTAAATGATCGGGACGTTGATCGCCCCCACCAAGGCCAGCAAGCCGCCCGCTTTGTCTGCGCGTCGAGGGTCATCGATCGATGCGGTCAGGCCCATGAAACCCAAATACAAGAAGAACAAAATCAACTCTGAAGTCAACCTGGCGTCCCAAACCCACCATGTTCCCCACATGGGTTTGCCCCAAAGTGCACCTGTCCACATCGACAAGAATGCAAACATCGCGCCCGTGGGTGCCAACGCGCGGTTCATCATGCCAGACAGGCGGGTGTTGAAGACCAAACCCAACAAAGCCCAAAATGCCATGGCGAGGTAAATCAACATCGACATCCAGGACGCAGGTACATGCACAAAAATGATTCTGTATGCCTGTCCTTGTTTGTAGTCGATGGGCGCAACAAACAGCCCCATCCAAAGACCCCAGCAACCCAGAAGGGCCGCCATGACAGCGACCCACGGCCAAAGCCGAGACGCCAAACCGTAAAAAGCCTGAGGTGCCGCGAAACGAAACAAAAGGTTGGAATGCTGAGACATACGCATCGGGTATTTATTCAAGTGCAATGCGCAAAGCCGCAGCGCATGCCCAAGGGCTGAGGACGATTGCAACGAGCAGCATCGCTGCCAAAATGGACAGGTGGGCAGCGGCTCCCAAGCCTGAGGTTTGCGCCTGCACCGCGCCCGTGCCAAAAACCAGTGCAGGCATGTACAAAGGCAGCACCAAAAGCGACAGCAAAACGTCGGCCCCCCGGACACCCAGTGTCAACGCCGCGCCCACAGCGCCGATCAAGGACAACAATGGGGTGCCCAACAACAAACTGAGCATGAGGACTTCAATGGCTTCGGTGCCCAAGTCAAATTGCAAAGCCAGCAGCGGTGATAACAGGACCAAAGGCAAGCCCGAGAGCAGCCAGTGGGCCAGGATTTTCGCACTCACCAAACCCGGTAACGACGCTGAGGACAGCAGCATTTGTTCCAACGTTCCGTCTTGGTGGTCGCCCGAAAACAAGCGACCCAAGGACAGCATGCTGGCCAGCAAGGCGCCTACCCACAGGACACCAGGCGCAATGATACGCAAAGTACTCATTTCTGGGCCGATGCCCAAAGGAAACAAAGAAGCCACTACGGCAAAGAAAATGACGGCCGTCATGACTTCATTTTTGCGGCGCAAGGCAAGCATCAAGTCTCGGCGCACCACCGCCGCGTAGGGGTTCATCCTTTTAACCTGTAAGACGCAAGCGAAGTGCTGGGGACGGGAAGGGCTTGATGGCTGGTCAACAACACCATGCCGCCCTGGTCCAAATGTGCTGCCAGTATTTTGGCGACAGCTGCTTGGGCTGGCACATCAAGCGCCGAGACCGGCTCATCCAGGATCCACAAAGTGGCCCGGCGGGTCATCAACTTTGCCAATGCGGCGCGGCGTTTTTGACCCTGCGACAAAACCCGGAATGGCAAATGTTCACGTCCTTTCAGCCCCAAGCTTTTCAAAGCACCCAGCACCGTTTCTGGGCTGACCGTTTGACCGCCAATCTCTGCATCCATTTGGAGATTTTCCAAGGCCGACAGATCCTCTTTCATGGCCAGGTCATGTCCCACATAGATGCGCTCAGCATAAAAGGACTCATTGTCTGCAATGGGCTGGCCGCACCAAGAAATCTCTCCCTCAGACACCGGCGATAAACCACTGACTTGTCGGAGCAAACTGGTTTTGCCGACCCCGTTGTCCCCTTGCAGATGCAAACAAGTTCCAGCTCTTAATTGAAAACCAACGCCTGAGAAAAGGCGACGTTCACCGCGGTTACAAGAAAGACCTTTCACAGACAACATGGCATTTGGATCATGAACTTTGCAAGATGTTTCGATTGGACATTATTTAGGACGTGTGACCATTGTGAATTACCCTAAACCTAAGGTTCAGAATCGGCCTCAAAACAGCTTTGGCCTTTGATGGATGAAGTATCAGAAGCTTTGTCAAAGCGGTAAACGTTGAAATGATGGATGCCACAGATTGCGTCCTTTTCTAGGGCCAAGTGAAAGCATGGACTTTCCTGTGCGAATTGCTCAGGTATCACCTCCCTCATGACAGGCTTGCTAATCTGGCGCACAATCAATCTGCTTACCGATTTTTTTAGGAGTCATTCATGTCCCGTTTCACTTCCCTTACTTCGACCCGCCGCGTTTTCATGATGCAAGTTGCCACAGCGGCCACTGCTGTGATGGCCGCCAGCCAAGCGTCTGCCCAAGCCATGGTCGATGAAAAAGACCCACAAGCTGCGAGCCTGTCTTACAAAGCCGACGCCACCAAGGTGGACAAAGCCAAATTCCCCAAGTTCGTAGCCGGCTCCAACTGCGCCAACTGCGCTTTGTACCAAGCCAAGGCCGGTGCTGCGGCGGGCGGGTGCCCGCTGTTTGCCGGCAAGCAAGTGTCGGCTAAAGCCTGGTGCTCTGCTTGGGCCAAAAAGGCCTGATACCCCCTGCTCAGCTGGCGACAGCCTGCTTGACAGCCCAACCGCCTTCGGGCGGTTTTTTCATGTGGAGGCCCTGAAAGGAAAGTCTCGGACATTCCCCCACTCAAGCTTGTCGCGGTGTTCGCAGTTGGCGTGAATGGCTGTGCACCGCCTCGACCAGCGCCGTCACATGCTCGGGCGGGGTGTATTGGCTGATGCCGTGGCCCAGGTTGAAGATGTGCGTGGGGCCGGTTTGCGTGC
>JAIXRJ010000018.1 GCA_027485235.1 Comamonadaceae bacterium | reverse complement strand
CCCCTGGGGTCCCTGCCCGCCCCTCCCCCCGCTCCTCCGCCACCCGCTCCGCAACCGACATCGCCGCAATGCGCCGAGGCTGCGTCACCACCACGTTGGCCGCGCTGCCATGCTCTGCTGCATCTTCCAAAAGGTACTGTGGCACCTGCGTGGTCTTGCCGCAGCCTGTGTCGCCCATGACCACCACCACGTCGTGCTGCTGCAGGGCGGACAGCAGGGCAGCGCGGATGGTGTGGATCGGCAGCGCGGCACGCTGTTTCAACCATGCCTTGCCCTGTGGTACGATGGTCCGGCTGTGCACAGTCAAACAAAGAAAGTGGCTAAACAATACAACGACAATGTAGTCGCCAGTATCGACGTGAGGCGTGTAAATGGCCTTGTGTTTGCCGCGTAAACGGAGAGCAACTTCGCTGGCTACTCGTCCGAGGACCTTGTCGGTCGCGTCAATCACAAACCACTCGTGCACGACCTCAGCGGGTTTTGCGCTGAACGTTGTAGTCATGAGTTTTCTCTTCAAAAGAAAGGTTTGGCGGGTCCTTTTCCACGGTCGGTGCTCCTCTTTTGGGAGCCTCTTAGGTGGGAATTTGCCTCAAGTTTGCGACTGTCGGCATCTTCGCCGCGGGACCACTGATTCGCTGCGAAGCCTTCTATTATACGAAAAATCAAGGGCTTGCTGGCGTTAATGGTTACCATCAAGGGATGTTCAGTTACCGACACGCTTTTCACGCTGGCAACCATGCCGATGTGCTCAAACACATCACCTTGCTGGCCACCATGCGCCACCTCATGCAAAAAGAGGCCGGCATCACCCTGATTGACACCCATGCCGGAGCCGGTCTGTACCGCCTGGACGGTGATTATTCTCAAAAAGGGGCTGAGGCTGAAGACGGCCTGTTCAAGCTTTTGGCCGCTGTCGAAAAGATCGATACCCTGCCCGAGCCGGTTCAAGACTATCTGGAACAGATCGCCAGCTTCAACCCCAACGGGCAAGCCCAAATTTACCCCGGTTCGCCTTTTTTGATGCACAGACTCATGCGCCACGTCTCGCGCGACCGCCTGCGCTTGTTTGAGTTGCACCCCACCGACAGCAAATCGCTGACCTCGAACATTGCGCAACTCGACGCCGGCCGCACCATCACCGTGAGCCGCGAAGACGGCTTTGAAGCGCTCAAAAAGATCCTGCCGCCCCCGCCCTCGGCCACTGGCTCCAAGCGGGCCATGGTGCTGATCGACCCGAGTTATGAGATCAAGTCGGACTATGTCAAAGTGGCCAATGTGGTTCAGGAGTATCTGAAACGCTTTTCAACCGGCACCTACTTGGTCTGGTACCCGATCATCCCGCGCCCTGAAGCGCACGACCTGCCCAAACGCTTGCGCACCCTGGCCAACCAGTCACAAAAGCCCTGGCTCAACGCCACATTGGCCATTGGCCGCGGCCCTGGCGACGAGGGCGGTCTGGTCGCCAGTGGCATGTTCGTCATCAACCCGCCCTTCACGCTGAAAGATCAGATCCGCCAAGCGCTGGATGTGGTGGGCCCGGCACTGGCCCGTGGCACGGGGAAAAGCTGGCAAGTCGAGTCATCGTCTTGAGGATCTGACGCGGCTCAGGGAAACTCCTGAGCCGCCTGGGTTCGATTAACCGACCGATCGGTCGGTTAATTGTTATACTCTCAGCAGCGCCGCGATCATCCCATCCTGTTTGGCGCAGGAGAAGCCCATGTACACGCAATCTTTCAGCGTTTCCGACCAGGAAGAGGCGAAACCCGCCATTCTCAAGGCCTTGCCCAAATCAAGCAACGCCCCTGAACAAGCCCGGCAAGCCCAATTTGACGCCCGCATCGACGCCGACGGCCGCATTGAGCCCCGCGAGTGGATGCCCGAGGCTTACCGCAAAACCCTGGTGCGCCAGATCAGCCAGCACGCCCACAGCGAAATCGTCGGTATGCTGCCCGAAGCCAATTGGATCAGCCGCGCCCCCAGCCTCAAGCGCAAAACGATTTTGATCGCCAAAGTGCAAGACGAAGCCGGCCACGGCCTGTACCTGTACAGCGCGGCCGAAACCTTGGGCACCAGCCGCGACCAGATGTTGGACGCCCTGCACACCGGCAAGGCCAAGTACAGCTCCATCTTCAACTACCCCACGCTCAACTGGGCCGATGTGGGCGTGGTCGGCTGGTTGGTCGATGGCGCGGCCATCATGAACCAGGTGCCCTTGTGCCGCTGCTCTTATGGCCCCTATGCCCGCGCCATGGTGCGCGTGTGCAAAGAAGAATCCTTCCACCAGCGCCAGGGCTACGAGGCCTTGCTGGTGATGATGCAAGGCACGGCCGAGCAACAAGCCATGGTGCAAGACGCCGTCAACCGCTGGTGGTGGAAGTGCTTGGCCATGTTCGGGCCGCCCGATGCCGACAGCCCCAACAGCGCGCAAGGCAAACGCTTTGGCATCAAACGCATCAGCAACGACGACCTGCGCCAAAAGTTTGTGGACGCCACCGTGCCCCAAGCCAAAGTGCTGGGCGTGACCTTGCCCGACCCCGATTTGAAGTGGAACGAAGCCCGTCAAGCCCACGACTACGGCCAGATCGACTGGGACGAGTTCTGGGCCACCGTCAACGGCAATGGCCCTTGCAACAAGGAGCGCTTGGGCGCCCGGGTCAAGGCATGGAACGACGGGGCTTGGGTGCGCGAAGCCGCGCTGGCCCACGCCCACAAACAGCAAACCCGCCAAATGAAGGAGGCCGCATGAGCACCGCTGCCAACACGTCAGCCAACACTGCCGCACTGAAAGAATGGCCCTTGTGGGAAGTGTTTGTGCGCTCCAAACAAGGCTTGGAGCACAAGCACTGCGGCAGCCTGCACGCGTCGGATTCTGAGCACGCCTTGCAAATGGCGCGTGACGTGTACACCCGCCGTCAAGAGGGCGTGAGCATCTGGGTCGTACCCTCGGCCAGCATCTCGGCCAGCGAGCCCAATGACAAGCCCGAGTTCTTCGACCCGGCCAGCGACAAGGTGTACCGCCACCCCACCTTCTACCAAATCCCCGACGAAGTCGGCCACATGTGAACGCTTCATGTGAACGGTCAAGCGAAGGCTTCATGCAGCGTTGCGGCGGCTCGCCATGCGCTGCGCCTGAATCACCTTCTTCGCACTGTCTTCGCCGCCGCGCCTTGCCTGAAACCTCCTTGCTACGCCCATGAATGCTCCAACCGAATATCTTTTGCACCTCGCAGACAACGCCCTGATCCTCGGTCAGCGCAACGCCGAATGGTGCGGCCACGGCCCCATCCTGGAGGAAGACATCGCGCTGTCCAACAACAGCCTGGACCTGATCGGCCAAGCCCGCATGCTTTACCAACACGCGGCCACTCTGCAAGGCGGTGGCGCAACCGAAGACACCTTGGCGTATTTCCGCGATGTGCCCGAGTTCAAAAATTACACCTTGTGCGAATTGCCGCACATGCTTTTGATGTCGGCCACGGCCCAAGGCGATCGCGATTTCGCCATGACCATGGCGCGCAACTTCTTGTACAGCAGCCTGATGGTGCTGGTCTGGGACCAACTGCAAAGCTCGCAAGACCCGCAGCTGGCCGCCATTGCTGCCAAGTCGCTCAAGGAAGTGCGCTACCACCTGCGCCACTCGCGCGACTGGCTGGTGCGCTTGGGCGACGGCACCGACGCCTCGCACGCCAAGGCACAAGCTGCGCTTGACCAATTCATGCCCTACACGCAAGAGTTTTGGACCACCAGTCCTGCAGAGGCTGCGGCCTTGGCCAACGGCACTGGCACCGACATGGCCGCCTTGCAGACCGCCTGGCACGCGATTGTGGACGCCGCACTGCAAGAAGCCACCCTGAAGCGCCCAGCCGCTGGCGGCTTTGTGTCCACGGGCAAACAAGGCCTGCACTCGGAACACCTGGGCTTTGTGCTGGCCGAAATGCAAAGCTTGGCCCGCGCTCATCCGCAAGCCACTTGGTAAAAACGCTGGGCCACCATGACCACACCCCCCATCACATCCCACGCGGAAGAACCGGCACGCGATCGCCATGCTGGGCTTGCGATGACGGCGACAGAGCAAAGCGTCTGGGCACTGCTGGAGCAGCTGAGTGACCCGGAAATCCCAGTGGTTTCATTGCGCGAGCTGGGCATCTTGCGCGAGGTGCGAGAAAGCCCGCAAGGCCTGGAAGTGGTCATCACCCCCACCTACAGCGGCTGCCCCGCCATGGGCCAGATCGAGGACGATGTGAAAGCCCTGCTGCAGGCCCATGGCTTACAAGGCCGTGTGCTCACTCAGTGGGCGCCCGCCTGGACGACCGACTGGATGACCGACACGGCCAAAGACAAGCTGCGCGCCTATGGCATTGCCCCGCCGCACGCCTGCGCCAGCGAAAAATCTGGTTCGGCCAACGTGGTGCAGTTTGCATCCCGCAGCGCCAAAGCCGAGGTGGTGAACTGTCCGCAATGCGGCTCGGGCAACACCACCGAAACCTCCCATTTCGGCTCGACCGCCTGCAAGGCCCTTTACCGGTGCCTGGCCTGCATGGAGCCCTTCGATTACTTCAAACCCTACTGAGCCGACGCAAGCCGTCTCAGCGCCACGCCATGTCCGCCTCCCGATTCCATGACCTCCAAATAGCCCGCATCAACCCCGAAGCGGCCGGTGCCGTGGCGATCACACTGCGCGTGCCCGCCGACCTGCGGGGCAACTTTGACTTTGCGCCCGGCCAGTTCTTGACGCTGCGCGCCGACATTGGTGGCGTCGATGTGCGACGCAGCTACTCCATCAGCTCGGCCCGCAGCCAATTGCAAGGCCACGGCGAACTTGAGGTGGGTATTCGGCCGGTGCAAGGCGGTGTGTTTTCCAACTGGGCCGCCAGCCAACTCAAAGCGGGCGACAGCCTGCGTGTGATGCCGCCCGATGGCCGCTTTGTGGTGCAGCGCCCCCGCGCCATCCACCGTGTGGGCTTTGCCGCAGGCTCAGGCATCACGCCCATCCTGTCCATCTTGTCGAGCACGCTGGAGGAGCAGCCCGACAGCAAATTCACCTTGGTGTACGGCAACCGCCGCATGGACAGTGTGATGTTCAACGAAGCATTGCAAGACCTGAAAGACCGCTACCCCTCACGTCTGACGCTGATCCACGTCCTCTCACGCCAAGCGCAAGAAGTGCCGCTGCTGGAAGGCCGCATCGATGCGGCCAAAGTGCAAGGCATCATCGACGCTTTCTTGCCCGTGGCCAGCATGGACGAGGTGTTCGTGTGCGGGCCAGAAGCCATGATCGAAGCCACCGAGCAAGCCCTGTTGACGGCCGGTGTCAAGGCCGATCGCATCCGCAGCGAACGCTTTGGCTCTCCCACCTTGGACGCGCTGACGCCCGAAGCACGGGCCAAAGCGGTGCTGGGCAAAGCCGATGAACGCATGACCCCGGCCAACAGCGCTGAGACGCCAGCGAGCGAGGTGCAGCTCACCGTGGTGCTGGACGGCAAGCCTTACACATTGCCGATGCGCCGCAACGAAAAAATCCTGGACCTCGCCTTGTCGCTGGGCCTGGACCTGCCTTACTCCTGCAAAGCCGGCGTGTGCTGCACCTGCCGCTGCAAGGTGATGGAGGGCACGACCGAGATGGAGAAAAACTTCACCCTCGAAAAACCCGAAGTCGAACAAGGCTTCATCCTGTCCTGCCAAGCGCGCCCCACCAGCGAACGTGTGGTGGTCAGCTTCGACGAACGCTGAAGACCAGGGAGACCGAGCTCATTTCACCCTTGGGGATGGATTTGTAGGCCTTGCGCCCAGCGCGCGAGGGGAATGCGGGCAATTTGCGGGCATCGCGCAAGGGATGCTGTACTTACAACAGCATGTAGCCGCTGTGGCGGCTTCACTCAAAAAAAGACCCTTCAACACCCCGTTTGTCAATGCCACTGTCGGAACACCGCCTTTGGGGCAAGCAGCTTGCGTTAGCGCAAACGCTCGGCGATTTCCGAAGTCGCCGCGCTCTGGTTCATGGTGTAAAAGTGGATGGCCGGCACACCGCCGTTGATCAGTTGTTCGCACAGGTCAGACACCACATCGAGACCAAAAGCTTTGATCGAGTCCGCATCGTCGCCATAGCCTTGCAGGCGAAGCCGGATCCAGCGCGGGATTTCGGCACCACAGGCGTCCGAAAAACGCAGCAGCTGTGAAGAGCTGGTGATGGGCATGATGCCCGGCACCACCGGCACATCCACACCCAGCTTGTAGGCGTCGTCCACAAAGCGGAAATACGCGTCGCTGTTGTAAAAGTATTGCGTGATGGCCGAGTTGGCGCCCGCCCTCACCTTGGTGGCAAAGGCCTGCAAATCAGCCTCCGGCGATTTGGCCTGAGGATGGATCTCGGGATAAGCGGCCACTTCGATGTGGAAGTCGTCACCCGTCTCTGCCCGAATGAAAGCCACCAAATCACTGGCGTAGTGGAATTCGCCGCCTGCGCCGTAGCCGCTGGGCAAATCGCCCCGCAAAGCCACCAGCCGCTTGACGCCCATGGCTTTGAGCGTGGCCAACTCGGCGCGCACCGAGGCTTTGGTCGCGCCAATGCACGAAAAGTGCGAGGCCGCTGGCACGCCTTCGGCCTGGATCGCGCCCACGGTGGCAAACGTCCCCTCTTGCGTCGAGCCACCAGCGCCGTAGGTGACCGAACAAAACTCGGGTTTCAAGGCGTAAAGTTTTTCGCGCACACCACGCAGTTTCTCAGCGCCTTCGGGCGTTTTAGGTGGAAAAAATTCCAGGCTGATGGGCAATTTCAAACCAGACATCACAACACCTTCCAAAATTCAATAGTCGTTGGCCTTGGCATAGGCCTTGGCGGCCAGGTCGGCCTCGTGGGCCACGCGTGTGGCCTCACGCGCAGGCATCACCGCTGCTGGATCAGGCCAGCAGGCTTGCACAAAAAATTCGTGGTTGCCGTCGCCACCCGCAATCGGGCTGTCCAGCCACGCGGTGACCTGCATGCCCAAATCGGTCAAGGCGGTGCGCACACGGTTTTCGATGAAAGGGAAATGGGTGTCGTCTTTCACGATACCGCCCTTGCCCACTTGGCCCGGCTGCAATTCAAATTGGGGTTTCACCAGCATCAGCAACTGGCCCGTGGGTTTGAGCAAATGCACCACGCCCGGCAACACCAGCGTGAGCGAGATGAAAGACACATCACCCACCACCAAGTCAAAACCATCCAGCGCATCGGGGATGCGCTCGTCTCCGGGCGCCAACTCGCGGGCGTTGACCCCTTCGATGCAAACCACCCGCTCGTCTTGGCTGATGCGCGGGTGCACTTGGGCATGGCCCACGTCAATGCCCACGACTTCGGCAGCCCCGTGCTGCAACAAGCAGTCGGTGAAGCCCCCCGTGCTCTGCCCCACATCGAGGCAGCGCAAGCCGTCCACCTGAACACCGGTGGCCTTCAAAGCCCCTTCGAGCTTCAAGCCGCCACGCGACACATAACGCGACTCGGCATCGTCCAGCAACTGCAATGCAGCGCTTTCGGGCACCTCGTCGCGGTTTTTCACCACCGCACGCCAAGCTCCATCGGGCTGCTGCCACTGCACGCCCCCGGCGATCAGTCGCTGAGCCTGGGAGCGAGAAGCGGCCAGGCCGCGCTCGACAAGAAGCTGGTCAATGCGCATGCGTGGTTTTCAATAACGGTAAGTGTCGGCTTTGTAAGGGCCGTTTTTCGACACACCGATGTAGGCGGCTTGCTCTTCGCTCAGCACGGTCAGCATGGCGCCGACTTTTTCGAGGTGCAAACGTGCCACCTTTTCGTCGAGGTGCTTGGGCAACACATAAACCTTGCCAGATTCGTATTGCTCTTGCTTGGTGAACAGTTCGATCTGAGCGATGGTCTGGTTCGCAAAGCTGGCGCTCATCACGAAGCTGGGGTGGCCGGTGGCGCAACCCAGGTTCACCAAACGGCCTTTGGCCAACAGGGTGATCTTCTTGCCGTCGGGGAAGATGACGTGGTCGACTTGGGGCTTGATCTCGTCCCACTGCAGTTTTTCCAAAGAAACGACGTCGATTTCGTTGTCAAAGTGGCCGATGTTGCAGACGATGGCCTCGTCTTTCATGGCGGCCATGTGCTCGTAGCGGATCACATTCTTGTTGCCGGTGGCCGAGACGAAGATGTCGCACTTGTCGGCGGCGTATTCCATGGTCACCACTTTGAAGCCTTCCATGGCGGCTTGCAGGGCGTTGATCGGGTCGATTTCGGTCACCCAGACTTGGGCGCTCAGTGCGCGCAAGGCTTGGGCCGAGCCCTTGCCCACGTCACCGTAACCGGCGACCACGGCCACTTTGCCGGCGATCATCACGTCGGTGGCGCGCTTGATCGAATCGACCAGCGATTCGCGGCAGCCGTACAGGTTGTCGAACTTGCTCTTGGTCACCGAATCGTTCACGTTGATGGCGCGGAACATCAGGCTGCCTTTGGCGGCCATCTCGTTCAGGCGCAACACGCCGGTGGTGGTCTCTTCGGTCACGCCAATGATCTGGGCGCCCTTGCGGCTGTACCAGGTGGGGTCAATGGCCAGCTTGGCTTTGATGGCGTTGAACAGGCAAGTCTCTTCTTCGCTGGTGGGGTTGGCGATCAAGGAGGCGTCGGATTCGGCGCGCTTGCCCAGGTGCATCAACAGCGTGGCGTCGCCGCCGTCGTCCAAGATCATGTTGGGGCCTTCGCCTTCGGTGCCCGGCGCGCCAGCAGGTGCGCCCTTCACGCCCTCGCCGAATTCAAAGATGCGGTGGGTGTAATCCCAGTAGTCGGCCAAGGTTTCGCCCTTGATGGCGAACACCGGTGTGCCTTTGGCGGCAATCGCGGCGGCGGCGTGGTCTTGCGTCGAGAAAATGTTGCAAGACGCCCAGCGCACTTGTGCGCCCAAGGCTTGCAAAGTCTCGATCAGCACGGCCGTTTGGATGGTCATGTGCAGCGAGCCGGTGATGCGGGCGCCCTTCAAAGGCTGCGCCTTGTTGAACTCTTCACGGATGGCCATCAGGCCGGGCATTTCGGTTTCGGCGATTTTGATTTCTTTGCGGCCCCAATCGGCCAAGCCGATGTCGGCGATCACGCAATCGGCGTTGAGGGTGGAAGGCATACGTGCGTTCATGAGGAAAACTCCAAGCAAGGTGAATGAGCCACACGCATGGGAGAGCACTGATGGAGAAAACAGGCTCACCGCACGTTGTGTGGATGAGCGTCGTTGCTGTTTGAAGGTTCCGAGCCTCACGCCCCGCTGCCAGCTTTGTTCAAAGCCAGGGGGCGCTGCAACGCTCCTCGGAAGTTGGCGATTATACGAAGAATGATCCCGATAGGGCACTCAGACCGTAAAATCAGGGGTTTTGCCAAGCTGCGCTGCGCTTGGCCGCGCCGGGTGCGTTGATCGCCCGCATGAATTTCAGGACGTTTTGTGACCTACGCCAACGAGACACGGCGCCGCCGGACTTTTGCCATCATTTCCCACCCCGACGCGGGTAAAACCACACTGACCGAAAAGCTCTTGCTGTTTTCGGGTGCTATCCAGATCGCCGGTTCGGTCAAGGCCCGCAAAGCCTCACGCCACGCGACTTCTGACTGGATGGAAATCGAAAAGCAGCGCGGCATCTCGGTGGCTTCGTCCGTGATGCAGATGCTCTACCGCGAGCACGTCATCAACCTGCTCGACACCCCCGGCCACAAAGACTTCTCGGAAGACACCTACCGCGTGCTCACCGCCGTGGACTCGGCGCTCATGGTGATTGACGCGGCCAACGGTGTGGAAGCGCAAACCCGCCGCCTGATCGAGGTGTGCCGTCAGCGCGACACGCCCATCATCACCTTCGTCAACAAGATGGACCGCGAAGTGCGCGACCCGCTCGACATTCTGGATGAGGTTGAGCGCGAGCTGGGCATGCCCTGCGTGCCCATGACCTGGCCCGTGGGTCAGGGCAAATCGTTCGGCGGCATCATCAACCTGCGCACGCAGGCCATGACGGTGTTCGACTCCGGCAGCGAACGCCTGCCGCAAGACTTCGAAACCATTCCACTGACCGAACAAGCCCAACTGGCCGAGCGTTTTGGCCTGGAGTGGCAAACCGCCATGGACAGCATGGAGCTGGCCACCGGTGCATCGCCCGCGTTTGACGAAGCGGCGTTCCTGGCGGGCCAACAAACCCCTGTGTTCTTTGGTTCCGGCGTGAACAACTTCGGTGTGATGGAAGTGCTGGACGCCCTGGTCGATTTGGCCCCGGCGCCCAAGCCCCGCACCAGCAACCTGCTGGTCAACAAACAAGCCGTGGTCAAGGAAATCCAGCCCGAAGACAGCGCGTTCTCGGGCGTGGTGTTCAAGGTGCAGGCCAATATGGACGCCAACCACCGCGACCGCATTGCGTTTGTGCGCATGGCGTCTGGCAAATACACCCCCGGCATGAAGCTCAAGGTGCAGCGCACCGCCAAAGAACTGCGCCCCACCAGCGTGGTCACTTTCCTCAGCCAGCGGCGCGAAGCGGTGGACGAAGCCTATGCGGGCGACATCATCGGCTTCACCACCCACGGCGGCGTGCAGCTGGGCGACACCATCACCGACGGCGCGAATTTGCAATTCACCGGCCTGCCCTTCTTTGCGCCCGAACTCTTCATGACCGTGATCCTGAAGAACCCGCTGCGCACCAAGCAACTGCAAACCGGCCTCGACCAATTGGGCGAAGAAGGCGCGATCCAGGTCTTCAAACCCGAAATCGGCGGCCCCATGCTGCTGGGCGCGGTGGGCCAGTTGCAGTTTGAAGTGGTGCAACACCGCCTCAAAGCCGAATACGACTGCGATGTGCGCCTGGAAGGCTGCCAGTACACCGGCGCCCGCTGGATCACCGCCGACACCCCGGCCGAGCTGCGCGAGTTCACCAACGCCTACCCGCAGCGCATGTCGCTGGATGCGGCAGGCACGCTGGCGTATTTGTGCACCAGCCCCTACGACGTGCGCTTGGCGCAAGAACGCTTTCCCAAAATCCACTTCCACCCGCTGCGCGAGCACGCGGGCCTGGCGCTGGGCTCGGCGGGTTGAACCATTGCGTGGTTGCAGGATTGAGGGTGATCACCTTCTGGCGCTCCTGCTCAGATCCTCAGCAGCGCCGTTGAGCACCCGGGTCACTTTGGGTTTGGCTTTTGCATTTCAAAGCGCATGCCACGCTCACCGGTCCGTCGCCATGGCCCCGGATCAAGTCCGGGGTGACAAACTTTCGGGTCCGGGTTGACGGTCTTTCACATCTGAGGGACGGGTCAAGTTTGCAAATCTCCGAAAATTACGCCGGCTTCAGGGGCACGATTTCCTGCTCAATCGCCCCGAACAGACTCTCGCCGTTTTGACCTTTCATCTCGATGCGGATGGTGTCGCCGAACTTCATGAATTCGGTGGAGGGCTTGCCATCCAGGATGGTTTCGATGGCGCGTTTTTCGGCGATGCAGCTGTAGCCTTTGGGCCACTCGGTTTGGCCATTCACTTCCACGCTCTTGTTGCTCACGGTGCCGCTGCCCACAACGGTGCCGGCCCGCACGTTGCGCGTTTTGCAAATGTGGGCGATCAATTGGCCAAAGTGGAAGGTCATCTCAGGACCGGCTTCGCACATGCCCACTTTGCGGCCGTTCCAGGTGGACTGCAGCGTCAGGTGAACGCGGCCGCCTTGCCAAGCATCGCCCAACTCGTCGGGCGTCACGGCCACGGGGCTGAAGGCGGTGGCGGGTTTGCTCTGGAAGAAGCCAAAGCCTTTGGCCAGCTCGTTGGGGATCAGGTTGCGCAGGCTCACGTCGTTGGCCAGCAGGATCAGACGCACGCTTTCGATGGCTTCGTCGGCCTTGGTTTGCATGGGCACGTCGCCCGTGATGACGGCAATCTCGGCCTCAAAGTCGATGCCAAAGTCCTCGCTGGCGCAGACCACCGGATCGCAAGGGCCCAGAAAGTCGTCGCTGCCGCCTTGGTACATGAGCGGGTCGGTGTAAAAGCTGGAGGGCACTTCGGCGTTGCGCGCCGCACGCACCAGCGCCACATGGTTGATGTAGGCCGAGCCGTCCGCCCACTGGTAGGCGCGGGGCAATGGGGCCATGCACCGCTCGGGATCAAACGCAAATGCATGCCGCAATTTGCCCTGGTTGAGGCTCGTGTACAGGTCTTCCAGCTGAGGTGCCAGAAAGTTCCAATCGTCCAACACCTGCTGCAGTTGGCTGGCGATGCCGGTCGCATAATGGGCAGTTGAAAGGTCTCGCGAAACCACCAACAGTTGTCCGTCGCGTGAGCCGTCTTTGCAGGTCGCCAATTTCATGTTGAAGCTGTCCGTTTTTGCCGTGGTGCGCTACAGTGTGACGCATTCATGATTACGCATTGTTAAATTGGTTTAACTAAACGAAACCAGATTTTAGACGACATGGCCCCCACCCAGCCCCCTGAAAACCCCGCCGATACGGCCCGTTCTGACCAAGGCAAAGCGCGTGCGGGCATCCAGTCGGTCGAGGTGGGTTTTGCCCTGCTGGATGTGCTGGCGCAAGCCCCCGCGCCCTTGATGTTGCGGGATTTGGCCTCGGCCGCAGGCATGAGCGCGGCCAAAGCGCACCGCTATCTGGTCAGCTTCCAGCGCTTGGGCTTGGTGGTGCAAGACCACAGCAGCACCCGCTACGAACTGGGCCCCGCCACGCTGCGCCTGGGTTTGGCCACTTTGTCGCGGCTGGACGCCGTCAAAATGGCCCGAGAACGACTGCCCGCCTTGATGGCTGAAACCCACCACACCGCAGCCCTCGCGGTGTGGGGCAACCACGGCCCCACCTTGGTCCATTGGCAAGAGACGCCCTTGGCCGTCCCCGTCAACTTGCGCCTGGGCGATGTGATGCCTTTGCTCTCTTCGGCCACAGGACGCTGTTTCACAGCCTTTGTCAGCCATGGCGCAGGCGCCGACAAAGCCCGGCCCCTGATCGACAAGGAACTGGCCATGGCAAGGCAACTGGGCCGCAAAGACCTGCCCAGCAATGCGGCGCAGGTGCAAGAGATGGTTGAAGAGACGCGCCAACAAGGCTTGGGGCGTGCCGTCAATGTCCTGCTGCCGGGCATCTCGGGCTTTTGCGCACCGGTGTTGGATGCCGATGGGCACTTGGCCCTGGGGGTGGTGGCACTGGGCTCATCCGCGACGCTGGAAACCGATTGGCAAGGCCCGATCGCCCAAGCCCTGCGCACCTTTTCAGCCCAGCTGTCTGCCGATTTGGGTTGGCGCCCAAGTTAATCCGCTCGCTCCATGCCTGCCCCGCTCGCCAACCCCCTTGCCAATGCCCGCCCGGTCAGCGGCCTGCCCACTCGGCGCACACTGGCTTGGCTGGTGGGCCTGGTGGGTGCCATGCATGTGTGGCTGCTGCTCGGTTTGTCGGGCGCTTTGGACCTGCAACTGCAGAACAAGGCTGCAGCCCGCGTGACACCGCTGCAAACCCGCACGATCGCTGCCCCCCTGCCTGCAGTGGCCCCCATCTCTGTGGCACCTTTGGCACCCATGCGGCCTGCCGCGCCGCGCACACGCATGGCGCAGCACGTCAGCCCAAGGCCGTCCGAGCCCATGGCCCCCGTGCAGGCTGAAGCACCGAGCGCAGAGCCCGCCCCCCCGAGCTTGCCCCACGCGCCAGAAGAGGCAGCCGAGCCGCTGCTCGCGCAGGCCGCGACCCCAGCCCCATCGAACGAATCCTTGCCTGACACGGCCACACCCCTCCCTGCAGCCGCTGCCGCTGAAATCGTGGGCCAAGCGCTGCCCGACATCCCCTTGGGGGCACTGCCACCCTCCAGCCTGTTGAGCTACAAACTGACCGGGCAGGAAAAAGGCCTGAGCTACTACGCCAACGGCGAACTTCGCTGGCAGCACAATGAACAGACCTATGCCTTGGGCCTGACTGTCAAGGCCTTCTTGGTCGGCTCACGGCACTGGCACAGCGTGGGCAACATCACCGCCGCCGGCTTGGCGCCAAAGCGCTTCTCGGACAGCTGGCGCAGCGAGCGGGCTTCGCACTTTGACCGTGAGAAAAACCGCATCGTTTTCAGCAGCAATGCGCCCGAGGCCCGCCTGCTGGCAGGGGCGCAAGACCAGATCAGCCTGTACGTGCAGCTGGCCGCCGCCATGACCGGATCGCCCGAACGCTTTGTGCCCGGCACCCGCCTGCAAATCCAGACCATCACCCTGCGCGATGCCCTGCCATGGACGCTGACCCTCGAACACTGGGAAACACTCACCGTCGACAACCAGCCCATGTCCACCGCCAAATGGATCTGTCAACCCCGCAACCGCTTCGACGCCAAAGTCGAATTTTGGGTGGCGGAAAAACACCAATGGCTGCCGGTGCGCATCCGCATCACCCAAACCAGTGGCAACTTCATTGACTTGAATTTGAGCGGACACGAAGCTTTGCCCGCGCTGTCCCCCGTGAATCCCACATGAGCTTGAAGTCCATCCACACACCCCCACCTGCGTCATTGAAGTTAAGAGAGAATGAAGCCATGAACCTGCTGTACGAATCTGAAACATTTGCCGTGATGCACCTGTTGGCCAACGCGCCTGCCGAAAGCGCACCCCCCAGCAGCAAGCCCATGCTGGAGCGTCACGGTTTTGAAATCGTGGACAAGCGCTCCGGCAAAGAGGTTTATCTGGACGGCTCCTGGGCGGAAATGTTCCAGCAACAAATTCAAGCTTGGCAACAGCACACCCCCACGCAAGAAGAAGTTGAAGACACGCTCGAGGGCTACACCGGCTTGGCCCAACAGCCGGTGGTGGTGCACTGAGCCCCGACCGTCCAGCACAAAAACCGCCTGCGCACTCAGGCGGTTTTTTTTCGGCCGTCCAGCCAGTCAAAGATCGGACCCACCAAAACCAAAACCGCCACCAAGCGGCACACCTGAAACGCGGTGACCACCGGCACCCCCAATTGCAAGACCTTGGCTGTGATGGCCATCTCGGCAATGCCGCCCGGCGAGGTGCCCAAAATCAGGGTAGCCGGGTGCAAACCCGTGGCCCAAGCCAAGAACAAACCGAAGCCGGCTGACAAAACCATCATTGCCAAAGTGCCCAAGGCAACCGAAGCCAGCCAGCGGGGGGCCACTTGGAGGAAGTCGCGCTGAAAGCGCACCCCCAGGCTCACCCCAATGACCAACTGGGCGGCGTTGGTCAAGGCCGTGGGCAAGGTGTTGCCGCTCATGCCCGCCAGCGCCAGTCCCATGGACACCAGCAAAGCGCCCATGAACCAAGGGTTGGCGCGTTTGAGCCAGGACATCAGCAACACCCCCGCGGCCGTGGCCAGCGCCACCCACAGCAGAGCAGACCCAGCAGCAGCCCGCGTGCCCGGCAGCAACAAGGGGTCGACCTGCAAGCCCCAGTGGTTTTGTGCCCACTGCATGGCAAAGGGCACCGACAGCACCACGATCACCAAGCGCAGGCTGTGCGCCGCAGCCACCAAATCGGTGCGGGCCCCATGGCGTTCGGCCAACAAGGTCATCTCGGAAGCCCCGCCAATGGCGCTGGCAAAGTAACTGGTGGCGCGCCAAGCACCCGGTGGCAGGTGCACAAAATCGGTGGCGTGTTGGCGCTCCAGCCACAAGCCAAACAAAGCGCCCAGCCCCAGTGCCCAGACTGCCGTCAGGGCCACCGCCCACCACAGGCTGACCACCATGGCACTGACTTGCGGCGTGAAATACAAGCCCAGCGCCACGCCAATCACCCACTGCCCCCCATTGCGCAGCACATTGGCGCTGCGCGTGGGCGCCCCACACACCGACGCCACCGCCGTGACCAGCAAAGGTCCCAGCATCCAGGGAATGGGCGTGCGCAGCGCAATGCACAGCTGGGCAGCAGCCCAAGCGGCCAACAAGGTGAGCGCAACGCGGCTCAGTTCTCGGAAGTTCATGGGGTCAAAAAAAGACCGCCCAAACGGGCGGTCGGGGTGCCATCCAAGGCCGGGGTTTCAGGCATGGCGGCGGATGCTGTCGGCCACGGTCTGCACAATCTGGTCGATGTGCGCGTCTTCCACAATGTAGGGCGGGCAAATGACGATGTTCTCGCCTGCCGGGCGCACCCAAACGCCGTGGTGGAAACAGTCCATGAAGACATCGTAAGCCCGCTTGCCAGACGTGCCGGGGATGCTGGCCAGTTCCACCGCGCCAGCCAAGCCCAGTGTGCGGATGCCGACCACATGGGGCAAACCCTTCAGGGCGCTGTGCATCGCTTCGCCCAGTTTCTTGCCTTGCAGGCCCGCGCGGGCAAACAGGTTTTCTTCCTTCATCAAGTCGAGCGTGGCAATGGCGGCGGCGCAAGCCACCGGATGACCGGAATAGGTGTAGCCGTGGAAAAACTCGATGGCGTGGGCTGGCGAGTTGGCGTTCATCATGGCGTCGTAGATGAAGTCGCGGCAGATCACGCCACCCAGCGGGATCACGCCGTTGGTCACCGCCTTGGCGAAGTTGAGCATGTCAGGCACCACGCCATAAAAATCAGCGCCGAAGTTCACACCCAATCGGCCAAAACCGGTGATCACCTCGTCAAAAATCAACAAAATGCCGTGTTTGTCGCAAATCTCGCGCAGGCGCTTCACATAGCCTTTGGGCGGAATGTACCAGCCCGCGCTGCCCGCGATCGGCTCGACGATCACCGCCGCGATGTTGCTCGGATCGTGCAACACCAAGATGCGGTTTTCCAGCTCCAGCAGCGGGTCTTCCGCCCACACCGGTTCTTCGTGGTGGATGTAGGCATGGTTCACCGGGTCGTGGATGAAACGCATGTGGTCCACACGCGGCAGCAGCTGCGCGCCGTACACCTTGCGGTTGGCGGGCAGGCCGCCCACGCTCATGCCGCCGAAGTTGACGCCGTGGTAAGCCTTTTCGCGGCCAATGAACACGTTGCGGTGACCTTCACCCCGTGCGCGGTGGTAGGCCAGCGCCACTTTCAGGGCGGTGTCGGCGGCTTCCGAGCCGGAATTGCAAAACAGCACCTTGTTCAGGTCGCCCGGCGCCATGGCCGCGATCATCTCTGCGGCTTTGAAAGCCTTGTCGTTGCTGGCCTGAAACGCGGTGGCGTAGTCCAGGGTGTCCAACTGCTTTTTGATGGCCTCGTTGATCGGGCGGCGGTTGTGGCCTGCGCCCACGCACCACAGGCTAGAAATGCCATCCAGGACTTTTTTGCCGTCGTGGGTGGTGAAGTGCATGCCTTCTGCGCCCACGAACACGCGTGGGTCTTGTTTGAAGGTGCGGTTGGGCGTGAACGGCAACCACTGGTTGTCCATGTTCAAGTCATTGTGGATTTCGGTCTGGGCCATGGCGCATGCTCCTCGAGGCTGCATTCAATCTGCCAGTTTAAAGCCCGCGCCCAAGCCCAGGTCCAACCCAGGTGACAAGCCCAGCGCTCTCTACAATAAGGTCCAATTTGATTGACCGCTGCGGCTGCCCTTGTGCTGTCCCCAGCCCTGTTGCGCATTGACCATGACCACCACCTACATCCTGACCCTCTCTTGCCCCGACCGCACCGGCATCGTGCATGCTGTGTCGGGTTTTTTGCTGGAGCGCGGGGGCAACATCGAAGAAGCGGCCCAATACAACGACCAGGACACGGGCCTGTTCTTCATGCGGGTGCAATTCGCCTGTGCTCAAGCAGACGGCGCGGCGCTGAATGCGCAGTGGGGCGTGTTTGCCCAAACCTTTGCCATGAAATGGGCCCTGCACGCCACCGCCCAGCCCATGCGCACCGTGCTCATGGTCAGCAAAGAAGGCCATTGCCTGAACGACCTGTTGTTCCGCTGGAAGAGCGGCCTGCTGCCATTGGACATCCGCGCCATCGTGAGCAACCACCGTGAGTTTTACCAACTGGCGGCCAGTTACAACGTGCCGTTTCACCACATCCCGGTGAGCAAAGACAACAAGGCCCTGGCCGAGGCCAAACAGCACGACATCATCCAAGCCGAGGAGGCCGAGCTGGTGGTGCTGGCCCGCTACATGCAAATCCTGAGTGACGACCTGTGCCGCAAGCTGGCCGGTCGCGCCATCAACATCCACCACAGCTTTTTGCCCAGTTTCAAAGGGGCCAAGCCTTATTACCAAGCGCACGAGAGGGGCGTGAAGCTGATCGGTGCCACCGCCCACTACGTGACGGCCGATCTGGACGAAGGCCCGATCATCGAGCAGGACGTGGCCCGTGTGGACCACAGCAAGACGGTGGAAGACCTGACCACCATCGGCCGCGACACCGAAAGCCAGGTGCTGGCCCGCGCCGTCAAATGGCACAGCGAGCACCGTGTTTTGATCAACGGCCACAAAACGGTGATTTTCAAATGAACATTTTTGCGGGACAGATCTTCAGCTCCGTCCCCAACCGATTGAGCTTTGCGGGACAGATCTTCAGCTCTGTCCCCAACCGACTGACTGCACCCTCATGGCCGCATCCAACACATCGCGCATCCCGCCCATCCAGTGCCTCTTGACCTTTGAGGCCTTGGCGCGCTTGCGCAGCGTGACCCAAGCGGCCGAAGAGTTGTGCGTCACACCCAGCGCCGTGAGCCACCGGGTCAAGCAGCTGGAGCAAATCATTGGCACCAAGCTGTTTGGCCGAGCCGATTTTTCCCTCACCACCGAAGGCAACGAATACCTGGCCCATGTGCGTGAAGGCCTGGTGTCGCTGCAGCGCTTTCCCAGCGCCAGCAACACCCCCGGGCGCCGCAAATTGCGCCTGGCGGTCACGCCCACCTTTGCCCGCTCGATCTTGATGCCGCGGCTCAAGCACTTTCTGGACGCCTACCCCGAGATCGACATCACCCTGCAAGTGAGCATCCCTTTGCTGGACGTGGTGGCCGAAGACGCCGACCTGACGGTGCGTTTTGGCACCGGCCGCTACTCGGATGTGGAGCATGTGTGCCTGGCCAAAGACGAGGTCACGCCTTTGGCCTCGCCCGCTTGGTTGCGCGAGAACGGTCCCTTTGCCAGCGCTGAAGACCTGCAACAGGTGGCGCTGTTGCGCAGCCCGCTGGAGCCTTGGCGCACCTGGTTCGCCGCGCATGACCTGGACTGGCCCGAGCCCATCGACGGATCCTCGTTCAACGACATTGGTCTGATGTGCGACGCCGCCGCCCAAGGCTTGGGTGTGGGCCTGATCCGCACCAAGCTGGGTGCCCCCTGGCTGGAAAGCGGACAACTGGTGCGCCTGTTCGAACGCAGCGTGCCCAGCCCGCACGCCCACTACCTGTGCTGGCGCACCGGCACCATGGAGCGTTGGGAATGCGCCACCTTTGCTGACTGGCTGAAAAAAGCGCTGGCTTGAGTCTTCGCAGCCATTCACGATCCTTGAGAGAGCGTCAATGGTCGGGCGATTCAAGTGCTGGGGGGCTACGGATCGTCGAATAAGTTCAGCTCCTGCGAGATGGCCACGCTGACCGGCTGCCACTTCCCAAAGGGTCCTGGGCTAAATTCACAGCTTCATCAAAGTTTCTTCAGCCCTGTGCCCCGAGCTTGGGCTTACAGTTGAGCCATCCTTTTTCAAGTTTTCATGCCATGAGCGCCCACACCCCCGCCGAAACGCAGCAACTGACCGCCACCGAACGTGCCGAGCGCCAACGCACCGTGGTGCAAGCCTTGGGCCGGGTGTTGCCGTCTGACGCCATCCTTTACACCCCCGAAGACACCACGCCGTATGAGTGCGACGGCCTGACCGCCTACCGCGAGCGGCCGCTGGTGGTGGTCCTCCCCGAGACCGAGGCACAAGTACAAGCTGTGCTGAAAATTTGCCACGACCTGCAAGTGCCGGTGGTGGCCCGCGGCGCGGGCACGGGCCTGTCGGGCGGGGCCATGCCGCACCGCTTGGGCGTGACGCTGTCGATGGCGCGCTTCAACCAAATCAAAACCGTCGACCCGGTGAGCTGCACGGCCGTGGTGCAGTGCGGCGTGCGCAACCTGGCCATCAGTGAGGCGGCCGCGCCCTACGGCCTGTATTACGCCCCTGATCCGTCCAGCCAGATCGCCTGCACGATCGGTGGCAACGTGGCCGAAAACTCGGGCGGTGTGCACTGCCTCAAATACGGTCTCACCGTCCACAACGTGCTCAAAGTGCGTGGCTTCACCATCGAAGGCGACCCGATTGAATTTGGCAGCGACGCGCTCGACACCTCGGGCTACGACCTGCTGGCTGTGCTGGTGGGCAGCGAAGGCATGTTGGCGGTGACCACCGAGGTCACCGTCAAGCTGGTGCCCAAACCCCAACTGGCACGTTGCATCATGGCCAGCTTTGACGACGTGCGCAAAGCCGGTGATGCGGTGGCGGCGGTCATCGCTGCGGGCATCATCCCGGCAGGGCTGGAGATGATGGACGGCCCCATGACCATCGCGGTCGAAGACTTTGTGCACGCCGGTTACGACCTGAGCGCTGCAGCCATTTTGCTGTGCGAGAGCGACGGCACGCCCGAAGAGGTGGAAGAAGAAATCGGTCGCATGAGCGAAGTGCTCCGCGGCTGCGGCGCGACCGCCATCACGGTGAGTCGCGACGAAGCCCAGCGCCTCAAATTCTGGAGCGGCCGCAAAAACGCCTTCCCGGCGTCGGGCCGCATCAGTCCCGATTACATGTGCATGGACTCGACCATCCCGCGCAAGCGCCTGGCCGACATCCTGCAAGCGATTTCCGAGATGGAAACCAAATACGCGCTGCGCTGTCTGAACGTGTTCCACGCGGGCGACGGCAACCTGCACCCGCTGATCTTGTTCGATGCGAACGACGCCGACCAACTGCGCCGCTGCGAGCTGTTTGGTGCCGAGATTCTGGAAACCAGTGTGGCCATGGGCGGCACCGTCACGGGCGAGCACGGCGTGGGCATCGAGAAGGTCAACAGCATGTGCGTGCAGTTCAGCGCCGAAGAAAACGAGCAGATGTTTGCAGTCAAACGCGCTTTTGACCCGCGTGGCCTGCTCAACCCCGGCAAGGTCATCCCGACGCTGAACCGCTGCGCCGAATACGGCCGCATGCTGGTGCGGGCGGGGGCGATCAAGCACCCGGATTTGCCAAGGTTCTGAACGGTCGGAGCCTCAATCCCGGGGCTTGACGCCTTACCTGCGCATGGCGGCGTCCACTTGCCCCTGTTCGTTGGTTTCTTGGGGATACAACCGGTAACTCGGTGCCAGGATCGGGTCGACCGACTGCACCTGCAGCACGATGGCGCTCAAGATGTTGAATTTCCCTTCAACCATCCGCTCCAACGGACCTGCCCAGATTGAATAGTCGGCGTCACCTGTCGCCACGGTGCGGGCCAAGCCCTGAAGCTTGAAGCCTTTTTGCACAAACACATCCACAAAGCTCAGGCCCACCTTGGGGTTGGTGGCGATGTTGCGCACGGTGTGCGGAGAGGCGATGTTCGCAATCACCACATGCTGGTCATCCACCATCGCAAACACCTCTTTAGGCGACACATGGGGCTGCCCGAAAGCATCCACTGTGGCCAGCCAGCACAAAACGCTGGATTGCGCCAACTGCCTGATGGGTTCTTGCAACAACATCTTGCTCCAGGTCAAGCGGCCAACAAAGCACAACGCTGAATCTTCGACAAGGCTTCACCCATTTTTTCGCGCGCCACAGCCATGTCGTAATTGCTCTGACCCCTCAGCCACCAGCCATCGCTCAATCCAAAATAGCGGCACAAGCGCAAGTCCGTGTCGGCGGTGATGGAACGCTTGCCCGCCACGATGTCACCGATGCGCTGTGCGGGCACGCCAATGTCTTTGGCCAGGCGGTATTTACTCAGACCCAAAGGCTTGAGAAATTCTTCTTCCAGCATTTCGCCGGGTGTCACAGGTGCAACGGTTCTCATATGGGTTCTCCTTGATTCAGTGATAGTCGACAATTTCTACATCGAATGCGCCTTCTGCCGTCCATCGAAAGCACACACGCCACTGGTCATTGATGCGGATGCTGTGCAGACCTTTCCGGTCGCCTTTGAGCGCCTCCAGCCGGTTGCCGGGCGGTGCTCTCAGATCGTCCAGCACGGCTGACCATTCCAATTGCGCCAGTTTTCGCAAAGCCGGGCGTTCGATGGCCACCCAAGGTGCCACGCGCACCCCTTCAAACAGCTTTTGCGTGTCGTTGCATAAAAAAGAGCGGATCGCCATGTCAGCATGGTAACGCCAGGCGTTATTAATTTACAAGACCTCAGTCTTTCCCTGGATTCCGGAAGCGGGCAACTGGACGGGCAACTTGGTTGCGCACGCAACCAGTTTGCTCTACAATCCGGCCAAAACCCACTTGGCCCATGACCACACCCCCCAAACCGCCCAGTGCCGGCACGCCCGCCGTGCCACTCGACCGCACGCTGACCTACCGCTTGCACCAACTGCACAAGATGACCGACATGGACAGCCAGTCGGTCTATCCAGAGCGCACGGGCCTGTCGATGAGCGACGGGCGGTGCCTGACCACCATTGGCACTTTTGAACCTTTGTCGGTGAAAGAGCTGGCCGACAAGGCCAACCTCAACAAAGGCCAGGCCAGCCGCGCTGCACAGGCTTTGGTGGACCAGCACCTGGTGCTCAAAGCCGACCACCCCGGGGATGGCCGGGGCGTGGTGTTGACGCTGACGCCCGCCGGGCGGCAGGTGTTTGAGCGCGCCATGGCCATGGTGCACCAACGCAACCAGGACATTTTTGGCTGCCTGACCGACCAGGACCAAGCCACATTGAGCGGCCTGTTCGACCGGCTGATTGCACACGCCCGGCCAGGTGCTGCTGCGGACACGCCCCCTCACTGAATACGGTCAAACGACAACACCCCATGCACACCCCCAGCACCGAAACGCGTCCATCGATTTACTACAGCTACGAGGTTTTCAAGCCTTGGCTGGCCTCGGCACACCCCCAGCAAGACCGAAAAAAAGTCGTGATCGTGGGCGCTGGCCCTGCAGGCATGGTCACGGCGCTGGAGTTGGCGCGCCACGGCGTGCCCAGCGTGGTGCTGTCGGCCGAGCTGCAGTTCTCGCAAGGCAGCCGGGCCATCTGTTTCACCCGCCGCTCGATGGAAATCCTGCAGCAGGTGGGCGTGGCCGAGCGCATGACGGCGGGCGGTTTGCCCTGGCGCTTTGGCAACTCCTTTTACCGCGGCCAACGCGTGTTCCGCATGGAGGCAGCGCACGACCCGGACGACCGGTTTTTTCCGATCACCAATGTGCAACAGCAATTCGTGGAGGAATACCTGCACGACGCTTGCAAGGCCCACCCGCTGATCGATGTCCGCTGGGGCAACAAAGTCAACGCTGTGCTGCAAAAAGACGGCTGCGCGCAATTGGAAGTGGACACGCCCGAGGGCTTTTATGCACTGGAGAGCGACTGGGTGGTGGCCGCCGACGGTGGCCGATCGACCATCCGCAGCGCGATGAACCTTCCCATGGAAGGCGCGTCTTACGAAGGTTTTTTTGTGATCGCCGACATCCAGGTCGACCTGCCCCTGCCCACCGAACGCCTGGCTTTTTTTGACCCCGAGTGGAACCCCGGCAACACCGTCTTGATGCACCGCGAGCCCCATGGCATTTGGCGCGTGGACTACCAACTGCCACCGGGCGAGACGCCCGAAGATGCGCTGCGCCCAGCTTCGCTCAAAGCCCGCATCGACGCGCAACTGGCCATGATCGGCCACGCGGGCGCACCTTGGACCCTGGATTGGTCCTCGGTTTATTCGGCCCGCACGCTCACGCTGCCCAACTTTGTACACGGCAGTGTCATCTTCACCGGTGACGCCGCGCACCTGTTGCCCATCTTTGGGGTGCGCGGTGCGAACACGGCCTTCCAGGATGCGCAGTCGCTGGGCTGGCACTTGGCCTTTGTGGCCAAAGGCTTGACGGGCCCCCAGTTGCTGGCCAACCACAGCACCGAGCGCGTGGGCGCGGCCCGCGAAATCATCACCGAGGCAGGCAAAAGCACCCGCTTCATGGCACCGCCCAGCCCCGGCTTCAGGTTGCTGCGCGACGCGGTGTTGTCGCTCTCGCTCACGCAAGAATTTGTGCGCCCGCTGTACCACTGGCGCACGTCGCGTCCGCACGAATACACCCACTCCAGCCTGAACAGCCAACACGACGACAACGCCTTGTTCAGCAGCGGCCCCGCGCATGGCGCGCCGCCGCAAAACGTGCGTTTGGCTCTGGGTGAAGGCGAAGGTGCGCATTTGCTCGACCACTTGGGTGGTGGCTTTGACCTCTTGTATTTCACCGATGCACCGGCCTTGCCCGAGGCCTTGCAAAGCGTGATCGACACGGCGCGTCAGCAAGGGTTGCCCCTGGAGGTGACGGCCGTGGGCGGGGCGCAAGCTGTGCACGGTGCACGGCTCACCTTGCGCGATGCCGATGGCCACTTGCGCCAACGCTACGGCATCACGGCGCACGGCGGCGCGTATTTGCTGCGGCCCGACCAGCACATTTGTGCCCGCTGGCTCCAGCTGGACGCGGCGCGTTTGCAAGCCACACTCAACGCCATCTTGCCTGCATGAGGACAACCATGACCGCCCCCGCTCTCACCATCGACGGCCTCGAAACCGTGTACGACGCGCTGGCCACAGCCATCGACCAAGCTGGACCCGACAAGGCAAAACTGTTCCTCGTCAAACTCGCCTTGCTGCAGGCCAACACGCTGGCCGATGCGGCCTTGTGTCAAAGGCAGATCGCCACCGCCTTGCAAGACCTCTGATTTCTTCACCTTCACCAGGAGACACCCCATGCTCGTTCAATCCGTTCACCATGTCGCATACCGTTGCAAAGACGCCAAAGAAACCGTCGCGTGGTATGGCCAGCACCTCGACATGAAATTCATCTTGGCGATTGCCGAAAACGAAGTGCCTTCCACCAAAGCCCCGGACCCCTACATGCACGTCTTTCTGGACGCTGGCCAGGGCAGCGTGTTGGCGTTCTTTGAGCTGCCCAGCCAGCCCGAGATGGGCCGCGACGACAACACGCCGGCCTGGGTGCAGCACTTGGCTCTCAAGGTCGACTCGATGGCCACACTGCTGGCGGCCAAAGACAAGTTGGTGGCCGCTGGCGTCGAGGTGCTCGGCCCCATCGACCACACCATTTTCCAGAGCATTTACTTCTTCGATCCAAGTGGCCACCGCTTGGAATTGGCCGCCGACTGCGCGACGCCCGAGATGATGAAAAACCTGGACGATGTGAAGTGGGACATGCTCGAAGAGTGGAGCCAAACCAAGCGCGCGCCCCAACACGCCGCCTGGATGCACGACGGCAGCATGGCCTCTTGAAAGCATTGGCATGACGGCTCAAAACACACCCCGCCAGGACGTCCTCAACGAGACGCACCATCCGGCGCTGCAAAGCTGGCTGCCCTCGGCGCAAGCAGCGGGCGGCGACTTCCCCATCCAGAACTTGCCATTTGCGGTGTTCCGCCGCCAAGGCACCGGCGAAGCCTTTCGAGGCGGTGTGGCCATTGGTGACCAGATCATCGATTTGGCGGCTGTGGCCCAAGCGGGCCTGTTGAAAGGCGCAGCCGCTGCCGCGGCGCAAGCGGGCGCTCAGGACAAACTCAACGCGCTGATGGCCTTGGGTGCGCCGGCCTGGCGCGCGCTGCGCTTGGCGCTGTCGCGCGCATTGCGGCAAGGTGGGCACCCCGAAAACCCCGTGGAACAAGCCGCGCTGCAAGCTTGCCTGGTGCCACAAGCCGAGGCCGAATACGACGTGCCGGCCCGCATTGGCGACTACACCGACTTCTACACCTCCATCCACCACGCCACCAACATCGGCAAACAGTTCCGTCCCGACAACGCGTTGCTGCCCAATTACAAATGGGTGCCGATCGGCTACCACGGCCGGACCTCCAGCATTGGCGTGTCGGGCCAGCAGTTCCGCCGCCCGCTGGGACAAACCATGCCACCCGGTGCAAGCGCGCCCTCTTTCGGCCCCTGCAAACGCCTGGACATCGAGCTGGAGCTGGGTATTTACGTGGGCAGCGGCAACACCTTGGGCGAGGCGTTGGACATCACAGATGCCGAGGACCATGTGTTCGGCATTTGCCTGCTCAACGACTGGTCAGCCCGCGATATTCAGGGTTGGGAATACCAGCCGCTCGGCCCTTTCTTGGCCAAGAACTTCGCCACCACCGTCTCGCCCTGGGTGGTCACACTCGAAGCGCTGGCGCCTTACCGCGTGGCCTTCACCCGCCCCGAGGGCGACCCGCAGCCCATGGCCTACCTGGACTCGGCCGCCAACCGCAGCGGTGGCGCGTTCGACATCCAGCTGCAAGTGGGTCTGCAAACACCCCAAATGAGAGCAGACGGTCAGGCCGACGCCAGCATCTGCCGCACCAGCTACCGCCATGCCTACTGGACCGTGGCACAAATGCTCACGCACCACACGGTGAACGGCTGCAACCTGCAGCCGGGCGACCTGCTGGGCAGCGGCACCTTGTCGGGACCCACGCTGGACCAGGCCGGTGCCTTGATCGAGCTGACCACCGGCGGCAAAAACCCCATCGCCTTGCCGGGCGGCGAACAACGCACCTGGCTGGAGGACGGCGACAGCGTGGTGCTGCGCGGCTGGTGCGAGCGCGAAGGCGCAGCCCGCATCGGCTTTGGCGAGTGTGTGGGGACGGTGCTGCCAGCGCGGACGCTTGAGGGCTGACGCCAACGGACTTTGACTTGCACAAGCTGCAACACACCGTTGCCCACTTTCCAATTCACCTGGGGCAAGGCAGTGCCTATAGTGACGCCATCTTCAAGTCCGATGAACCAACCAGGAAAAGCCATGCAGAACATGTTGATTGGAGACCAGTGGGTCGGCGCCAGCGAAGGGCGCACCTTGAGTGTGGTGTCGCCCAGCGATGGCCAGGCCTTTGACGAAATCCCGCGTGGCACGGCACACGACGTCGATCGCGCCGTGCAGGCGGCCCGCGCCAGCCTGAGCGGCGCCTGGGGCCAGCTCAGTGCCAGCGAGCGTGGCCGCATCATGATGCGCATTGCGCAAAAGGTGCTGGACCACGAAGAAGCGCTGGCGCAACTCGAAGCCCGCGACACGGGCAAACCCCTGACCACCGCACGCAACGACATCAAGGTGCTGGCGCGTTACTTCGAGTTCTATGCCGGCGGTGCTGACAAGCTGCACGGCGAGACCATTCCATTCCTGAACGGCCACCAAGTCAGCTTGCTGCGCGAACCCCTGGGCGTGACGGCGCACATCATTCCCTGGAACTACCCCGCGCAAATGTTGGGCCGGACTTTGGCGCCTGCGCTGGCCATGGGCAATGGCACCGTGCTCAAGCCCGCCGAAGACACCAGCCTGTCGGCCATCCGCTTTGCCGAATTGGCGCTCGAAGCCGGTTTGCCCGCTGGCGCGCTCAACATCGTGACCGGTCTGGGCGAAGAAGTCGGCGCCGCTTTGTCGGGCCATCCGGGCATTGACTTCATCTCCTTCACCGGCTCCAACGAAGTCGGCACCCTGATCCAGCAAGCGGCCGCCCGAAACGCGGTCAAATGCGTGTTGGAGTTGGGCGGCAAGTCGCCGCAGATCGTGTTTGAGGATGTGGACGTCGAGCGGGCCGTGCCCATCATCGTGCGCGCCATCGTGCAAAACGCGGGGCAAACCTGCACGGCCGGAAGCCGCTTGCTGGTGCAGCGCTCGATTTACGACAGCTTTGTCAAGCGCGTGGCCGAGGCCTTTGCCAAGGTGCGCGTGGGCACGCCCGAGATGGACCTGGACTGCGGCCCGGTGATGAACGCGGCCCAGCACCAGCGCGTGCAGCGCTACATCGACCAGGCCCGCGCCCAAGGCATCCCGGTGTTGGCCGAAGGCCAGATCGCCGCCGGTGTGCCCAGCACTGGCCACTTTGTCAAACCCACCTTGTTTGGCCCCGTGCCCCGCACCGCCGCTTTGGCCTGCGAAGAGGTGTTCGGCCCGGTGCTGGCCGCCATGCCTTTCGAAGACGAGGCCGACGCGATCGCGCTGGCCAATGGCACCGACTACGGCCTGCTGGCGGCGGTGTGGACCGAAAATGCAGGCCGTCTGCACCGCGTGGCCAAGGCCGTCAAAGCCGGCCAGGTTTTCATGAACTGTTACGGCGCTGGCGGCGGCGTGGAGTTGCCTTTTGGGGGCACCAAGCGCAGCGGTCACGGCCGTGAAAAAGGATTCCTCGCGCTCGAAGAAGTCAGCACCACCAAGACGCTGGTGCACTACCACGGTTAAGGCCAGGCCTGCCCCCACGGGGGCCACGGCTGGCCTTGGCTGGCCTTGGCTGGCCGTGATCGATTCAGGCCTTGAGCAAATCGGTGAAACCTTGCGCCTGCGCCTCGTCGATGCCCCCCGCCTGACGGGCCAGTGGCACCGTGACGGCGCACAGGGTTTTGTAAAAGTCGCGCATCTCGGGGCCCATGGGCGCGATCGCAGCCAAGTGTTTCTCAATGGACGACAGATCGCCACGTGACACCGGCCCCGGCATGCCACGCGCCACACCCGCACTCTGAATGGCGCTGAGCGTGCCCTGCGCCAAGGGCAGCAGGGCACGCAAGGCCTCCTCTTCGGTGGCCCCCCAGCTCTGCCACAAACGAACGGCCTGATCGAACAAGGCGTTGATGAACTGCGATGTGTAGCCGGCTGCGGCGTGGTAGCGCCCGCGCATGCCTGCGGGCAAGCGGTTGGGCACGCATTGCAGGCCCGCCACCAGCGCCAGCAGGCCTTGCATCAGTTCAGGCTGCGCGGCCTCGACCGTGATGGTGCAGCCTGGCAAGGATTGCGCAGCCGCATGGGAATCGCCAAAGGTCTGCATCGGGTGGAAACCCCCGATGCTGGCGCCCTGCGCCAGGGCATGCGCCAGCACCCCCACCTCGGTCACACCGCTGCAGTGCACCACGGCTTGTCCGGCTCGCCAAGTCAGGCCGTCACACGTGGCGCCGATCACGCTGTCGGGCGTGGTCACAAACACCAAATCACAGGCATCCGCCACCGCCTGAGCTGACAGACACGCACAGCCCTGGATCGGAGAGGCCAAAGCAAGGGCCTGCGCTTCTTGTCGGCTGCTGACCGCCACCACCTTCAGACCCGCTTGCGCCAGGCGCCAGGCCAGCGCCTGACCCAAACGGCCAGCACCGATGAAGCCGATGCGCAAAGACGCGACATCTTCTGGCCAAGCCAGCAAGGGGGCAGGGGTGCTCATGCCTGGATCCTGCCCGTCCAGGTTTGGTGACTGGCCAGTCGGGCCAGATCAGGGATGGCGCCCAAGCCAGGTCCTGTGGGCACCGGCACACGGCCATCGCTGACCGGCAACAAATCCCCCACCACGGCCTCGCGGCCCAGGTTGGGGTGGGCGTCAAATTCGAGCAGGCCTTCACCGCCGACCGCCGCCAGCACCTGCAGAGAAGCCAGCAATGACACACCGCCACCAAAATAGTGCGGGCAATACCGCTTGCCTGCAGCCACGGCGCGGCGCGCCACCGAAGCGTTGCCGCTGATGCCGCCCCACTTGGTGATGTCGGGTTGCAGCACTTGCAAGACGGGGCTGGCCAGCGCGTGGTCGAATTGCGCGCCGTGAAAATTTTCGCCGCCGGCCAGTGGGGTGCTGCTCGCTTGCGCCAGAGCCTGCCAATCGGCCTGCGGCGCATCCACCCGCAGCGGCTCTTCAAACCAGCTCAGGTTCAAGGGCGCAATCGCCTGCGCAAAAGCCACGGCAGCGGGCAAGTCCAGGTTCTGGTTGGAGTCACAGGTCAAGACGGCTTGCGGGCCCAGCACCTCGCGCATGGCCTGCAGGTTGCGCACGTCTTTGTCGTGCCCAAAACCGGTCTTGAGTTTGAAGGCCTGGAAGCCTTCGGCCTGACGTGCCGCGGCGAAAACTTCGGGCTGATCGGGGTTGATGCCGGTGACATACACCGGCACATGGCTGACTTCGCGCGCGCTGAGCATGTGGTGCAAGGGCTTGCCCGCTCGGCGCGCCACCAGGTCCCAACAGGCGATGTCCAGCCCGGCGACCACCTGAGCGATCGGTCCGACCTCCAGGGTTTGCAGCACCAGCACTTCGAGCTCCCGGCTCAGTTGTTGGAACATGGCCTCGGGCGATTCAAACCGTCTGCCTACCAAACGTTCGCCCAGGTCGATGGCCAAGCGTGCGCGGTGCTCGGCACCGCTGGCGGGCCAGTTGGCCCAGACCTCGCCCCATCCTTCGGCACCGGCGGTGTCCACCACGCGCAACAACACCATGGGGCGGTCGCGGAAAGTGCCAAAGGCCACCTTGATGGGCATCTTGACCGGCACACGGATGCAAAAGGCCTCGATCGAGGCGAGGGTAAAGGCCAGTGGTGTCATGGCGGAAGTCTTTCGGCGTGAAAAGGCGGATACAAACGGCTCATTCGGTGCGCGGGCCATGCAGGGCAAAACGGGGCTCGGGCAGTCCGCACACCCCCGGTCGAATCGCCATCAGGGCGCCGGCCATCGGTTGGTCCCGGCGCTCGGCCTCGCTCATGTTTTGCGAAGTGCTGGTGATGTACAGAATGTCCAGCTTCGGGCCGCCGAATGCACAACAGGTCGGGCGCTCGACGGGCAAAACAATCTCGCGATCGAGGCGGCCATCGGGTGCATACCGCAAGAGGCGGCCACCATTGAATTCGGCGTTCCAGACAAAACCTTCGGCATCCACCGCAGAGCCGTCCGGGAAGGCCGGTGGCGCACTTTGGGCAAACACCTGCGCCTCGCCCATGCCGCCGGTCTCCGGCGCATAAGGGTGCGCGTAAATGCGGTAGTGCAGCGAGTCGGCAAAATAAAGGGTGTCGCCGCTGGGGCTGAAGGCCAGGCTGTTGGGAATACAGAGGCCGTGCCGTACCGCCTTGAGGGGCCCGGCGCCTTCCAGACAGAACAGCGTCCCTTCGGGCGCACGTGTGATGTTGTGCATGCTGCCCACCCAAAAGCGCCCACGGGCATCGCAGCGGCCATCGTTGAACCGGTGACCTTCTGGCATCGGCAAGCCCGCCACAAAGGCACTGAGTGCGCCGCTGGCTGGATCAAACAGGGCGATCTGGCTGGGCATGGCCACCAGCAAACGACCGTCATCGACCAAGGCAATGGAGCCTACCAACTCTGGCATGGGCCAGGTGTCCACTTGACCGTTGGCATGGCACAGGCGACGGATGGCTGGCAAGCGGATGTCCACCCAGTACAGGCACTGCATGGCGTCGTCCCAAAGCGGGCATTCGCCCAGGATATCGGTCTGTGTGCCCACACGCTGCAGGTCGCTCGGATGGTCTAACGGGGGTAGGGCCGTGGTGTGGTTCATGGCCTCCATGCTAGGAGGCAACAACCAGCCAGGGAATCAAATTTGCGGCAAACTGGTCTTCACACAAACGCAACGCCAAGCCTTGCGTTTGTGTGAAGTGTGCATTGCCCAAGTTCCAATTCCGGTCAAGCCCAGCGAGGCCTAGGATCCACACCATCGATACGACAAGGATGAGACACACATGAGCGCTCCTTCCCCGGTGGCCGCAGCTTCGAATCCATTTTCGGAGCTGGCACCCCAGCAACTTTTTTCACTGCAGGGTCAAGTGGTCCTGATCACCGGCGCTGCAGGTGGAATCGGTGGTGCGCTGGCCCGCGGTTTTGCGGCGGCGGGTGCCAAGTTGGTGGTTTGCGACTTGAACCCCCGCATCCACGAACTGGCTGTGCAATGGCGAGGCAGCGGGATGGACGTGGACGCACTCGCCTTTGACGTCACCAACGAGGACGACATTGCCAAGGCCTTTGCGCAGGTCATCGAACGCCACGGTCGCCTGGATGTGCTGATCAACAACGCCGGGGTCATTGTCCGCACACCCTTTTTGCAACTCAAGCGCGAGGAGTGGCAAAAAGTGCTGGACACCGACCTGACCGCCTGTTTCCTGATGGCCCAGCATGCCGCCAAGCTGATGGTGGCACAGGGCCGTGGCCGCATCGTGCACCTGAGCTCGATCATGAACCACGTGGCGCGGCCCAACTTGGTCCCCTATGTGGTGGCCAAAGGCGGCGTGTCGGCCCTGACGCGCGCGATGGCCGCAGACCTGGCAGGTACCGGGGTGACGGTCAATGCGCTCGCACCGGGCTACACAGAAACCGAATTCAGCCAAGCCAAGGACCCCGAGTTCAACGCCTTCGTGTCGGGCTGGACACCGGCTCGCCGCTGGGGTCAACCCGAAGACCTGTGCGGTGCCGCCCTCTTGCTGGCATCCGGGGCTGGTGCCTACATCAACGGTCAGACCCTTTATGTGGATGGCGGCTTCCTGGCCGTCACCCGTTGAGACGCACATGGGCATGGCCGTGACAACATCCCCTGGGTCCCCGATGCAACGGACTTACCGCACGCTGTGGGTTTCGCTGCGGTCCTTCGCGGTGTTCTTTGCCTTGTGGTGGCTGCTGCACAGGTGGAACGGCAATCCGCTGCAACTGCCTTCACCCCTCAAGGTTTTCGAAGCCCTTTGGGGATTGCTGCGCGAGGGCGAAATCGCCGAACACGCTTCGGTCAGCACCTTGCGCATGCTGCTGGCCTTGTCGCTGTCGATCCTGGTCGCGGTGCCGCTCGGTTTTTGGATGGGGCTGTCGCGACGCGCAGAGGAATACATCGATCCGCTGGTCGAAATGCTGCGCCCCATTTCGGGCATTGCGTGGCTGCCTCTGGCGCTGTTCATCTTTGGTGTGGGCGACACGCTGCCGGTGTTCATCATGTTCTACGTCGGCTTCTTTCCCATCTTGCTCAACACGGTGGCGGGGGTGCGGCAGACCGATGCCCGTTTGCTGGCTGCAGCGCGCACCATGGGCATCGGGCGCTGGCCTTTGCTGGTGCATGTGCTGGTGCCTTCGGCGTTGCCCACGGTGATGGTGGGCATTCGGCTCGCATTTGCCGCCAGCTGGGCAGCGATTGTGGCCGCTGAGTTGATCGGCTCGCCCACAGGTTTGGGCTTTGCCATCGAGTGGTACCGGCAAATGCTGATGACCCCCAAGGTGTTCGCCTTCATTTTGGCCATTGGGGTGGTCGGTTATGTGTGCGACCTGGGTCTGCGCAGCCTGCAACGCCGCCTGACCCCTTGGGCCGACGGCACAGGGGCCTCATCATGAAGACAACGACCTCCGATCACCGTGCCGCGGTGTGGCTGCGCAAACTCGCCTTGCCCGTGGTGCTGATCGCGGTGTGGCAGCTCTGGGCCAGCACACTGCCTGCCGGCAGCCCGGCGCCAGCGCCCCTGAAAGTGCTGGTCACCCTGGGGGACTTGCTGAGCACAGGCTCCTTGCTCTCGGCCACGGTACAAAGCTTGGGCCGAGTGGTGCTGGGTTTTGCGATGGCATCGCTGCTGGGCATTGCGCTGGGCCTGTTGATGGGTGCCAGCCACGCGGTGCGTGAGAACTTGGACCCGATCATCGAAAGCTTCCGTCCGATCGCGCCCATGGCCATCTTGCCGATCGCCATCCTCTGGTTGGGCACGGGCACACCCACAGCGCTGGCCATCGTTGCCTATGCCTCGTTCTTTCCGGTCATCATCAACACGGTGCACGGCGTCAGCCGTGTGGACCGCAAACTGGTGCTGGCGGCCCGCACCATGGGGATTTCCCGCTGGACCATCCTCACGCGGGTGGTGCTGCCGGGCGCATTGCCTTCCATCTTGCTGGGCACACGCCTGGCCATGGGCGTGGCCTGGACGGCCATCATCGCGGCCGAACTGGCTGTCGGTGCCAAGTCGGGCGGTGGCGGCTCGGGTGGCATCGGCCAGATGATGTTTGTTTTCTATGCCTACAACATTGACCTCAACGCGATCGTCGTCTGCATGGCGGTGGTCGGTGTGGTTGCCCTGCTGATCGACCAGTTGTTCCGGCTGGTTGAAAAGCGCCTGATTCCCTGGAAAGCATGACCATGAGCGACAACGCCCCATCCCCCAAGCTGCGTCTGTCAGGCGTGAGCAAAAGTTTCCTCGCACCGCGCACCGGCCTGAGCACGCTGGCGGTGGCCGAGATGAGCCTGGACATCCAGACGGGTGAATTCATCTGCATCGTCGGCCCGTCAGGTTGCGGCAAATCGACGGTGCTCAACATGATTGCCGGCCTGGACGTGCCCTCCGGTGGTGTCATCCAAAAAGACGGCCAAGCCGTGACCGGGCCGGGCGCAGACCGGGGTGTGATGTTCCAGGACTATGCCCTCATGCCTTGGCAAACGGTGGAAGGCAACGTGGGCTTTGGACTGCGTCACGGCACACCCGGTCAGCACCTGAACAAAACGGAACGCAACCAGCGCATTGCCCACTTCATCGACCTGGTGGGCCTGCGCGGCTCGGAGCACAAATACCCCCACCAGCTCTCGGGCGGCATGCGCCAACGCGTCGCACTGGCCCGTTTGCTGGCCAACGGCCCGGACATCTTGCTGCTGGACGAGCCGCTGGGGGCGCTGGATGCACAAACGCGCCTGATTCTGCAAGCCGAGTTGCTGCGCATCTGGGGCGAAACTGCCCCCGTGGCCGAACGCAAAACCGCCATTTTCATCACCCACGACATCGAAGAAGCCGTGCTGCTGGCAGACCGCGTCGTGGTCATGAGCACCAACCCGGGCCGCGTGCGTGAGGTGGTCACCATCGACTTGCCACGCCCGCGCGCTGGCAAGGCCCGCACCCATCCCCGCTTTGGCGTGCTGGTCGAACACATCTGGTCGCTCATCCGCGACGAGGCCTACCGCGCCATTGGCGGTGATGAATCCCTTGCCAACCCCACCGAAGAAGCCACCGCCTGAGTGGTCCATCCAACCTTTTAACAACCCAGGAGACAGACATGAACACACCTCAATTCCCAAGCTCCCGCCGTGGCCTTTTGCTCGGCAGTGCCGCTGCCGCTGGCTTGTCCGTGGCACCGGCTTTTGTCCGTGCCCAAGGCACGCGCCGCGCGCTGAAATTGTCCATCGGACGCATCCCATGGGCGGCTGGCAATTCGCCCATGAGCCAGTACATGATCAACAACAAGCTGATGGAAAAACGGGCCGCCGAGTTCGGCTACGACCTGACCATCGACTGGCGTGAATACCCGACCGCCTTGCCCATGGTCGAAGCCATGGTGGGCAACAACCTGGACATCGGCATGTGGGGCAACACGCCCATCACACGCGGTCTGGCCTCGGGCTTGCCGATCAGCTTGCTGTGCGTGGGCGAAGGCCATCTGCGCTTCCTGATCACCACCCGCAAAGGCTCACCCATCCGCAACCTGCAGGACCTCAGAGGCAAGACCATGGGTGTCTCGCTCGGCGGTGACCCGCAAAGCGCACTGTTCCAGATGCTGATGTTCGAGTTGGGCGTGCAAGACATCAAGGACACCGGCATCAAGTTCGTCAACATGCCCACCCATGCGCAAGCGGCCTCGGTGCCCACCGGTGTGGATGCCACTTGCACCATCTACCCCGCCTACCTG
>JAIXRJ010000045.1 GCA_027485235.1 Comamonadaceae bacterium | reverse complement strand
TACATGCCTGCATTGAAGGCGGCGGGTATCAAGGTGATCCACAAATGCACCTCGGTCAGACACGCCCTGAAGGCTGAAGAAATCGGCTGTGATGCGGTCAGTGTGGATGGCTTTGAGTGTGGCGGTCATCCCGGCGAGGACGATGTGCCCAACTTCATCTTGTTACCCCGTGCGGCAGAAGAACTCAAGATCCCGTTTCTGGCCTCGGGCGGCATGGCCGATGGTCGCAGCTTGGTGGCGGCCCTGGCCATGGGCGCTGACGGCATCAACATGGGCACCCGCTTCATTGCCACGCAAGAAGCGCCGGTGCATGAAAAAGTCAAGCAAGCCATTGTGGCCGCCAGCGAGCTGGACACCACGCTCATCATGCGTTCCATCAGGAACACCGAGCGTGTGCTGATGAACGAGGGTGTCAAGCGTGTTCAGGCCATCGAACGCGAGAAAGGCGCAACCCTGAGCATCAACGACATCATGGAGCATGTGGCCGGCGTTTACCCCAAGGTCATGAATGATGGCGATCTGGATGCAGGTGCCTGGAGCTGCGGCATGGTGGCCGGTTTGATCCATGACGTGCCCACTTGCCACGATCTGATCGATCGCATCATGGCTCAAGCAGATCAGTTGATCCGCCAGCGGCTCGGTGGCATGTTGGCATGAGTAACCTAGGCATCACAGTTCAATTGACGGCTGAAAATTTTTCAACCATCCTTGGATGAGGAGACAAAACATGGAATTTTCAGAACTCATCAAGGCTCGCAAAAGCGTTCGCGGTTACCAGCAAAAACCAGTTCCTCGCGAGGTGATCGAAGAGATCATTGCGGTGGCCAAATGGTCGCCTTCGTCGATGAATACGCAGCCTTGGTATGTGCATGTGGTCACGGGCGAACCACTGGATCGGATTCGCCGAGGCAACACCGAAAACATGGTCAAGGGCGTGCTCCCCAAGCGCGACTTCCCGATGAAAGAGTCCTACGAGGGCATCCACCGCAAGCGCCAAGTCGACATCGCGATTCAGCTGTTTGATGTGATGGGCATCGCCCGCGACGACAAAGAACGCCGCACCGATTGGGTGATGCGCGGTTTCCGCCAGTTTGATGCACCTGTGTCGCTGGTGTTGACCTACGACAAATACCTGGAGCCCGCCGCCATCAGCCAGTTTGACCTGGGGGCTTTGTCGCACGCCATCGTGCTGGCCGCCTGGGAGCGGGGCCTGGGCACCGTGATCAACGGGCAGGGCATCATGCAATCGGCCGTGGTGCGCGAGCATGCGGGCATTCCGGATGACCAGAACATCATGATCTGCATCGCTTTGGGCTACCCGGACGAAGACTTTGTGGCCAACACCGTCAAGTCGGTGCGCGAAGACGAAGCCAACTTTGTGCGTTACGTCGGTTTCTGAACCTGCCCTTGATCAGGTCACCACCTTGCGATGGCGGCCTTTACTTTTCGTCCTTTAGAGTGAACACCCCATGAACTTGAGCAAAGAAGAGCTGGCTTTTCGCGACGAGGTGCGCGCCTTTTTGGCCGCTGAGCTGACCGACGAGATCCGTCTGGGCGGGCACCGCACCTCCGGCATTTTTTCGGACTACGAGGTGGGCATCCCTTGGCAGCGCATTTTGGCCAAGCGAGGCTGGGCTGCGCCGCACTGGCCCGTCGAGTGGGGTGGCTGCGGCTGGACGCCGAGGCAACACGACATTTTTGCCAGCGAAATGGCTGCGGCCGAAGCACCCAAAGTTTCACCTTTGGGCTTGGTCATGGCCGCGCCCGTGCTGGTGGCGTTTGGCACGCAGGTCCAAAAAGAGCGCTGGCTGCACGACATTCGCAACGGTGTGAGTTACTGGTGCCAGGGCTACAGCGAGCCGGGCTCGGGTTCCGACCTGGCCTCGCTGCAATGCCGCGCCCGCCGTGAAGGCAACGAATGGGTGATCAACGGCTCCAAAATCTGGACCACCCATGCCCACAATGCCACCCACATGTTTTGCCTGGTGCGCACCGACAGCAGCGGCAAACCGCAGCAAGGCATCAGCTTCTTGATGTTCGAGCTGAACAACCCCGGCATCCAGATCCGTCCGATTGTCAGCATCTCGGGCGACCACGAGTTCAACCAGGTCTTTTTTGACGAGGCCCGCGTGCCCGCTGACGCCCTGATCGGCGAAGAAAACCAGGGCTGGACGATTGCCAAATTTTTGTTGGAGCACGAGCGGGGTGGCTCGTCTGCGCCTTTCTTGCGGGGCCGTCTGGCACGCTTGCGCGAGTCCCTGAACGAGTCATTCCGCGAGGCCTTTGCGCAAGGAACGCAGGACACCGAGCACGAAGACATCGCCTTGACCCTGGCCAATGCGCAGTGCCGCATCGACGCTTTGCACGCCTGGGAACAACAGGTGCTCACGGCGCGCATCGGCGGTGGTGCGCCGCCTTGCTGGTTGCCCGCAGCACCCTCCATGGGCAAGGTGCTGGCCACCGAGCTCAAGCAGCACCTGACCGAGCTAGGCCTGAGCATTGCAGGACCTTACGGTGCCACCAGCCTGACGGTGGAAGAAGCCAGCGCCCACGCGCTGCCGGTGCCCGAAGAGTCGGTGTTTGCCACCCGTGCGTATTTGAACGACCGCGCCGCCTCGATTTATGGCGGCACCAACGAAGTCCAGCGCAACCTGATCGCCCGCCACATTCTGGGTGCCGAGGTGGTGGAGCCTGTGGTGCCCACCGACGAAACGCAGGCCATGCTGCTGGCCAGTTTGCAAAGCTGGCTGCAAGACAAGTTACCTTTCGATAAACGCGCACAGATGATTGCAAGTCCAGAAGCGATGGCGCCGCTGTGGCAAGGCTTGAGCCGTGAGCTGGGCCTCTTGGGCGCGGCGCTGCCCGAACACTTGGGCGGCATGGGCGGTGGTTTGCCCGAGCAGATGCTGATCTGCCAGGCCTTGGGTGCGGCTTTGGTGGCCGAGCCTTACAGCAGCACGGCCGTGCTGGGCGCGACCTTGCTCCAAGCGCTGGGCGACCCGGCCGCCGATGCTTTGCTGCGAGGCCTGGCCGAGGGTCAAGTGCGCTTGGCCGTGGCGGTGCTGGAGCCTGCAGGGCGGACTGACCTCAGCCGGGTGCAGACCCGCTTGCACAACGCGAATGGCCACATGTACATCAGCGGGCGCAAAGCCCTGGTGCGCGGTGCAAGCGGTGCCACGCATTGGTTGGTGAGCGCAAAAGACGAAGCGGGTCAGCTGCGCATCTGCCTGATCGACCCCGCAGCCAGCGGGGTGAAGCGGCGCGATGTGCGCTTGATCGACGGTGCCTGGTCGGCTGAGCTGGCTTTTGACCAAACGCCTGTGCAGACTGTCTTGGGCCAGGGCGATGCGCTGGCCGCACTCATGCAGGCGTGGGACACGGCCACCTTGGCCGCTGGTGCCGAAGCCGTGGGCGTGATGCAGGCCCTGATGCGCGACACGCTGAACTACACCAGCCAGCGCAAACAGTTTGGTCAGCCCTTGGCGGCCTTCCAGGCCTTGCAACACCGCATGGCCGACATGTACATGGCCTTGGTACAGGCCGCAGCGGCGGTGGGCGCTTGCGCCGATGTGCTCGGCGACAGCCCCGAGCGCCGCTCGGAGCGGGTGTCATCGGCCCATGTGACGGTGCTGCGTGCGGCCCGCCTGGTGGGGCAGGGCGCGGTGCAGCTGCACGGCGGCATGGGCATGACCGATGAGCTGGCCGTGGGCCACGGCTTCAAGCGGCTGACGGTGATGGAGCAGCAGTTTGGCGGGGTGGCGCAGCACTTGCGGCGTTTGGCGGGGTTGACCCCAGCCTGAGCCTTTGGGTGTTCACCCTCGCATCAACTTCTGAATCAAATCCGCCGCCCCTGAGGCTTGGTATTTGCGCATGAGTTTGACGCGGTAAATCTCCACCGTTCGGTGGCTGATGCCCAGAGTGCGGCCAATTTCTTTGCTGGTTTGGCCGTCCATCAGGTGTGCGGCGACTTCGCGTTCTCGGGCGGTGAGTTCGGCTTTCACGGGTTTTCGGGCCGACAGGTCTTCAAAGGTCCAGATGCCCGCTTCGTGCGGGGCGTCGCGGTTCAGCGCTCGGCCTGTCACATGGCACCAAAAGGTCTCTCCTTTGAAGCGCCCGTCCACCCGTTTCATGACGCGGTCGTCGGCGTATACCCCATTGGCATTGAGCAGCGGGGCGATGCGCTGGCCGGTGCGCTCGTACTCGTCGGCGCTGGGGTAGAGCATCTGAAAAGTTTGGCCGATGAGTTGTTCGCGGCCGACCCCAAACATTTCGCACACACGCTGGTTGCAGTCGACCATGGTGCGGTTGCGTGAGAGCACCATGCCGATGGGGGCGAGGTCGAAGGCGAGGCGGTAGTCGATGTCTGGGGTCATGGCACGCAGGCCACCCGCCTAGGGCAGCCCTCTACGAAAAACTACGTATTTCAATACGTAGTATCGTAGCGATTTCATCCTTTCTTGGAGACCGGTGTGAACAAGATTTATCCCTCCGCAGCCGAGGCCCTCAAGGGCATCGTGGCTGACGGTCAATTGTTTGGCGTGGGCGGTTTTGGCCTGTGCGGCATCCCCGAAGCGCTGATCGCCGCCTTGCGCGACAGCGGCGTGCAAAACCTGACCGCGATTTCCAACAACGCGGGCGTGGACGACTTTGGTCTGGGCATCTTGCTGCAGACCCGCCAGATCAAGAAGATGATTTCTTCTTATGTGGGTGAGAACAAAGAGTTTGAGCGCCAGTACTTGGCGGGCGAGCTGGCTCTGGAGTTCACCCCCCAAGGCACGCTGGCCGAAAAGCTGCGTGCGGGCGGCGCGGGCATTCCGGCCTTCTTCACCAAGACCGGTGTGGGCACTTTGGTGGCCGAAGGCAAAGAATTGCGCGAGTTCGATGGCGAGACCTATGTGATGGAGCGCGCTTTGGTGCCCGACGTGTCGCTGGTCAAGGCGCACCGCGCCGACAAGTCCGGCAATCTGCAGTTCCGTTACACCTCGCGCAACTTCAACCCTGCTGTGGCCATGGCGGGCAAAATTTGTGTGGTCGAAGTCGAAGAGATCGTCGAGACCGGCGAGATGCACCCCGACAGTGTACACCTGCCGGGCATTTACGTGCACCGCATTGTGTTGAATGCAAGCCCGGAAAAGCGCATCGAAAAACGCACCATTACAGAAAAGGCGGGCGTTTGAAGCCCGCCGTGACCGATAAAACAGGAGTTTGATATGAGCTGGAGTCAAGACCAAATGGCCGCCCGTGCGGCCCACGAACTGGAAGACGGTTTTTATGTGAACTTGGGCATCGGCATCCCCACGCTGGTGGCCAACTTTGTCCCGGCTGACAAAGAAGTCTGGTTGCAAAGCGAAAACGGCATGCTGGGCATTGGCCCCTTCCCGAACGAAGACGAAGTCGACGCCGACCTGATCAACGCCGGCAAGCAGACGGTGACGACCATCAAGGGCTCGTCGATTTTTGGCAGCGAATTGTCGTTCGCCATGATCCGTGGCGGCAAGATCAACCTGTCGATTTTGGGTGCCATGCAGGTGAGCGAAAAGGGCGATCTGGCCAATTGGATGATTCCCGGCAAGATGGTCAAGGGCATGGGCGGCGCGATGGACCTGGTGGCAGGCGTCAAGCGCGTGATCATCCTAATGGAACACGTGGCCAAGAAGAAAGACGGCACCGAAGACCTGAAGATATTGCCCAACTGCACCTTGCCTTTGACCGGCGTGGGCGTGGTCGACCGCATCATCACCGACTTGGCTGTGATGGACGTGACCGACGCGGGTTTGAAGGTGGTTGAACTGGCTCCGGGCGTGACGCCCGAGGCTTTGCAGTCCAAGACCGGGGTGAAGCTGATTTTTAAATCTGAAGTTTTAATTTAATTCAATAAATGCCGCATTTAATGCGGCTTTTATAATTGATTAATTGTATATTATGAACAATAAATAATTCTTGAAACATACTTGTGTTTCGTTCATAATCATCAAGTTTGTTTATTTGCTTAATTAACGATGACTTGAATGGTATGGATTCTTCTTCACCAGATCGCACGCGGGGAGAGCTGTTGCGCGGACTGCGAGAAGCTCAAAACATGCCTGTTTCTGAGTTGGCCCGCTTGGTCAATTTATCGACAGCCCAAGTGTTGCAATTAGAAAAGGGTGATCTGGGGGGGGCTGAGCGTTCTTTGTTTTACACCGAAGCCATCAAAGAGAAAGCCGCACTCAAAATCGCTCAGACTCTCGGGGCGGATCCCCAGATGCTCTGGGGGTCGACTGTGTTGGGTGCAAGCCAGGACGAAAATCGCATGGTTTTGCCTGATTTGCAAATACTGGATGATCTGGCCTTGTTGCTGAAAAAGCAATCGCAAGGCCCAGAGATGGGTGGAGGTGATCGCAGATTTCCCTGGAAGTGGGCATTTTTCCTGCTTGCATCCCTGTGGTTGGCCGGTGCCGTGGGTTTTTATGGGCAGAACTTTTGGTCCTGGTTTCAAGCGCAAAAAGAATCTGCGCATGTGGGTTCTCCCCAGCAGTCCACAGAATTTTCTCTGGCCCCTCCTGTCAGCCCAGCGCTGATGGCGAGTCCTGTGGCGGGTCCTTCCGAACCGGCACCCTTGCAAAGCCAATCGGTCGCGCGGGGGGGGAGCAGATCACACGCCGAAGACCTGTGCCGTAGCAATGCCGCCCTGACCACCATCAAGCCAAGTCAGCCCTCCAAAGGGAGCGACAGTGTGCATGTGTTGGCCTTGGCCGACTTGGTCATGTGTGTGCAAGATGGTGCAGGCAATCAAACGCCTGTGACCTTGAAAGCGCAAGAGTCCAGGACTTTTCGGGGGCGTGCCCCGTGGAGCCTGCGCATCGAAAAACCAGTGCCCATGCACATGTACTTTCAAGGTCAAAAGTTTTATTGGCCTGAAGGTGAGATGAATGGCGTGGTGTTCAGAGAAGCCCCTGGGGATAATTGACCCGTTCCACCCCCTTCGCCATGCCCCATGCTGAGATGTGTGAGGGGCCTTCATGCCTTTTGGAGCGGTGATTTGGTGACAGAGGCTAAAACCGTTTCGCTGTTCTATGGTGGAGGCTTGGTTAATTTAAGGCTCTTGCTAAGTTGCCGTTCGCACAGGCTGGGGCTTTTAAAAATCTGGCCCCGCCAGACCACCCCACCGTACCTCCACTCGTCTGAATGCTACTTGGTTCCCCTTAGCTGACGTACTGACTGAATGGCTTGATTGATTTGTACCTTTTCACAAATCCGAATCGAGTCAAGCTTTCGCATCCCCTCGCCCCCGCCAAGACTATTTCGAACTGGTTCCAAGTCGTTCGAACAATTTACAACCCGTTCGGGGCCTCCTTGGGTGCGCTCCTAGAACACCTTCTGGGCCAGACAGGCTTCTTCATAGGCCTCAATGTCTTTGAGCCGGTACAAAACTTTCCCCACGATTTTCAAGTACTGCGGCCCTTCGCCGACGGTGCGCCAGCGCTGAAGGCGTGCGACTGAACACACCCAACGATCGGTAAGCATTGTTTCTGTCAGGAACTGGCGGGTAGGTTTGGCCGGGACCTCTGGAGACAGGTGTTGGGGTTCGAACTTGGGTTCGTTGGCTGCGGTTTTGGCGATGCCGCTGGACAAGGCGTCCAGCACGTCACCCATTTTTTCAGTCCGTGGGTTCGAAGACGAGGTGTAGCTAGTAGCCATGGGCTTGCTCCTTGATGCCTATATGCAGTGGTTTCATATAGGTTCATACCGGTT
>JAIXRJ010000041.1 GCA_027485235.1 Comamonadaceae bacterium | reverse complement strand
GTGTCGTCATGTCGTGATCCTCAGGCGGCTTTCTTGGGCATTTGCGCAACCCATTCACGCGGGGCCATCGGGAAGTCCAGACGTTCGCGGCTTTCGTAATAACTCTGGGCCACGCTGCGGGCCAGATTGCGGATGCGGCCGATGTAGGCGGCGCGCTCGGTCACGCTGATCGCGCCACGCGCGTCCAGCAGGTTGAAGGTGTGTGCGGCCTTGAGCACTTGCTCGTAGGCGGGCAGCGCCAGTTGCTGAACGATCAGGTTTTGCGCCTGTTTTTCGTGCGCACCGAAGGCGGTGAACAAGAAGTTGACATCGCTGTGCTCGAAGTTGTAGGTGGATTGCTCCACCTCATTTTGGTGGTACACGTCGCCATAGCTCAGGGTGTCGGTCCACTTCAGGTTGTAGACCTTGTCAACACCCTGCAGGTACATGGCCAAGCGCTCCAGGCCGTAGGTGATCTCGCCGGTGATCGGCTTGCAGTCGATGCCGCCCACTTGCTGGAAGTAGGTGAACTGCGTGACTTCCATGCCGTTGAGCCAAACTTCCCAGCCCAAGCCCCAGGCGCCAAGCGTCGGGTTTTCCCAATCGTCTTCGACGAAGCGGATGTCATTTTTCTTGAGGTCAAAACCCAACGCCTCCAAGCTGCCCAGATACAACTCGAGGATGTTGCTCGGTGCTGGCTTCAAAACCACTTGGTATTGGTAGTAGTGCTGCAAGCGGTTGGGGTTTTCGCCGTAGCGGCCGTCCTTGGGGCGGCGGCTGGGCTGCACATAAGCGGCCTTCCACGGCTCGGGGCCAATGGCGCGCAAGAACGTGGCGGTGTGGCTGGTGCCCGCACCGACTTCCATGTCGTAGGGCTGGAGCAAGGCGCAGCCCTGGGCGTCCCAGTACTGCTGCAATTTGAGAATGATCTGCTGGAAGGTCAACATGGCCGAAGCGGGGCCAGCAGCGAGCTGGCCGGAGTTGGATGGGCGCAAGCTTTGCGCGAACGCCTGATTTTACGGTCTTTGCCACTCAGAAACGGCTTGGCCGCAGACGGCAAGGGCACGGCGTGGCGTCCAGGGCATGGATCCCGGATCGAATCCGAGATGACAAATATGAAACGGGCGGGATGAGCAACACACTGGAGGCAGGATGCCGTCTTTCTGCGGGCGCAAGGGCATCTTTGCCATGGCGCTGGTTCAAAGCTTGGCAAGGATTTGACTGCTTGCAACTCACACCGTCCGGCGACGCCACCCGATCAGGGCCACCATGCCCAGACATCCAAGCCAGAGCGGCCACAAACCCCAAGCCGCCGCCCAACGGGCATAGGGTGTGAGGCCGTTGCGACCTTCGTAGGTGCCCACCAAGGTGCCACGGGTAAAGCGCGGCAACTGGTGCGTGACGCGGCCTTGGTGGTCGATGATGGCGGTAGCCCCCGTGTTGGTGGCCCGCAGCATGGGGCGGCCCAGCTCCATGGCCCGCATGCGTGAGATGTTCAGGTGTTGGTCTACCGCGATGGTGTTGCCAAACCAGGCAATGTTGCTCACGTTGACCAGCGCCGTGGGGGCTTGGGCCGAGTCTTGGAAGCGCGCGGCCAGCTCTTCGCCAAAGAGGTCTTCGTAACAAATGTTGGGCGACAGGCGCTGCCCCTGCCAAGCGATAGAGGGCTGGTCCAGGCGGCCCCGACTGAAGTCGCCCAGCGGGATCTGCATCTGACGCACAAACCAGGCAAAACCAGGCGGGATGAACTCGCCAAAGGGCACCAAGTGCTGCTTGTCATAGCGGTAGTCGGCCTGCCCCTGCGGCCCCATGGCCACCACCGCGTTGGCGTAGCCCTCAGCGCGCGAGCCCAAGGGCACACCGATCAGGGCCAACGGCCGCTCGGTCTGCGCAAAGTGCTGCTGCAAACCCGACCAATAGCCCTCGGGCAAGTGCATGGGCAACAAAGGGATCGCGGTTTCGGGCGCCACCACCAGCGCTTGCTGGCTGGCGCGCAGGCGCTCGTCGTACCACTGCAGCGCTTCGCGGATGCCGCTGCGCTCATTGAATTTCTCGCTCTGCAAAATGTTCGCTTGCAACAATTCCACCTGGCCTGTGCCTGCCGGAGTGGTAAAAGCCGGCGACCCCGCCTGCACCGCCCAGGACAGCAGCCCCACCAGCGCCAAAGGCCGGACTGCGGCCAGCCGCCAGCCGCTCAGAGCGAGACGCATGGCCAAGAACGCCGCCACAAAACCCATGCCGTAGACGCCCACCCAAGGTGCCCAGACCGCCAACACGCCATCGACGTGCGCATAGCCTCCAGCTCCCCAAGGGAAACCAGTGAACCACTGACCGCGCATGAGCTCGGCCAAGGTCCACACCGCGGCAAACAACAAGCTGCTCAAGCCGGGCTGAAATCGCGGCGGCACCCGGTGGCTCAAGGCCACCCACGCGACCGATGCCGCGACATAAAACAGGGACAGGCTCGATGCCAGCAACACAAGGGCCAGAGCCGACAGCGGCGCTGGCAACCCACCCACATCGTGCATTGACACATACAACCACCAAAAACTACCCAACAACCAGGCCGTGGCAAAGATGCCACCGAACCAGGCCGCACAGCGCCCAGCAGCCGCCAATGAGTTCCCGGTTTGGGTGATGCGCAACAGCCCTGCGGCCAGCGCGGCCAAGCTCAAGACCTGCAACCAGCCCTGCGCGAGGCCGCTGCCGGGCATGGCGATCGATGCAGCCTGGGCCAAACCCGCCAGCGCAGGCCACACGGTGGGCCGAGCGCGCAGGCGCTTCATGCAGGCGTCACAGGCGGGAGCGGCTCGGGCGAGACCTTGAACCAGCGCACCGCCCCCGCGCGGGTGTGCAAGACCACAAACTGCAAACCGGCCAGCAAATGCTTTTCGCCACGTCGTGGCACATGGCCCATCTCGTGCGCGATCAAGCCACCAATGGTGTCGAAGTCCGGGCCCTCGGTGTCTTCGCGCGCTTCCTGCAAGTTCACGCCAAAGGCTTCGCTCACGCGCTCCAGCGAGGTGTCGCCGCTCACACGAAAGCTGCGGTCAGGCAAACCAAAAATGTCCCCTTCGTCATCGGCGATGTCGAACTCGTCTTCGATCTCACCCACAATTTGTTCGAGCACGTCTTCGATGGTGATCAGGCCCGCAGTCCGGCCGAACTCGTCGATCACAATGGCCAAATGGTTGCGGTTGTCGCGGAACTGGCGCAGCAAATCGTTCAGGCCTTTGCTCTCGGGCACAAACACAGCCGGACGCAGCAAGGCGCGAAGGTTCAATTCAGGGGCACGTTGCAGTTTGAGCAGGTCCTTGGCCAGCAAGATGCCCAGGATGTTTTCTTTCTCACCCTCAAAGACCGGAAAGCGCGAATGCGCGGTCTCGATCACCTGGTGAAGCAACTGGTCAAAAGGGTCTTCGATGTTCAGCAAATCCATGCGCGGGGCAGCCACCATCACATCACCCGCCGTCATGTCAGCCATGCGGATCACCCCTTCGAGCATGAGGCGGCTCTCGGCGTTGATGATGTGGTTGTCCTCGGCCTCGGCCAGGGTTTCAATCAACTCGTCGGTCGAGTCGGGGCCGGGATGGATGAATTCGGCCAGTTTTTGCAGAAAACTGCGCTTGTCTTCGCGCTCGGCAGGGCGCGCAGGGTAAGGGTCTGACACAGTCAAAATATGCAGGACATGCTGTTATTGCGAAGCCACAAGGATAGCGGATTCACATGACAGAAACGGAACTCAGGGTTTGTCATGGGGGTGGGGATGACGCGCATCGCGCACACCCTGGCGAATTTCTTGCACCGTGGCCAGCCATTGCCTGAATTGATGGGCCTGCATTTTGAGCTGGTAATCGATCTCGGCCATCTGATCCTGAAACAGGCCGCTGACCTGGCTGTCCAGCGTGGCTGCGGGCACCGTGAGGTAAGCCTCGCTTTCGCTGCCATCGCGCTCCACGCGGGCACCGGCATGGCGGGCGATCTTGAGCATGGCCACGTTCTCACTGAGCGCATGCACGAAGAGCATGCTCACGCCCTCGTTGCGAGCATGCATCACTGCATGCTGGAACAGCTTGGACCCCAAGCCCTTGCCGCGCTGCCGCGTGTCCACCGACACACCAAACTCGGCGCAAGTCGCCCACTGGGGGTCCACCGAATAAGCCAAGTGGGCCATGGCCACCAACTCGAGTCGCCGGTTGAAAACCCCGAAGAGTTCATCACGCACAAAGTTCAGCCCCGAGACATAGCGCGCGATTTGCTCGTCCGTGGCGGAGTAGCCAAAGCGCAGATAGCGGTCCTGCGGCGTCAACGCCAGCAAATGCCGGAGCACTCGGGGTTTGTGCCGAACCGCCAGAGAACGGATCGGGATCCAGCGCGATCCGGTTTTTTGATCAGCGGCTGTTTGCAAATCGACTGCAGACAGCCATCGGCGCCAAAGCCGAGGCCAGAATCCGGTCCGAAGGGGGGGAACATCTGTCATGGTGCCGTCTAGGGTATTCCCTTATTCTGCACCCAAAAAGATCACCGTGCCGACATTTGTCGTTTGTCGCTTGAGGGACCGCGGACTGGCACACCAAGGGCTTGCCCGCTCACACCCAAGACACCGGCTGGCGACAATGTCGGCACACAGGAGCAATGCACATGGAACGCATTTGGCTAAAGAACTACCCCGCAGGCGTGGCACACGAGGTGGATGCCAGTCAGTACAAAAGCCTGACGGACTTGCTCGAAAGGGCATTACGCGAGCACGAGGACAGCCCCTTTTCGGTTTGCATGAACCGCTGGATGCGCTACAAGGCGCTGAACCAACAGTCCACCACCTTGGGTGCCTGGCTGCAAAGCAAGGGCCTGCCCCCCGGCAGCCGCGTGGCGATCATGCTGCCCAACCTGCCCCAATTCGCCGTCAAGATGTCGGGCGTTTTGCGCGCGGGTTGCACCTGCGTGAACGTCAACTCGCTGTACACAGCCCGTGAACTGCAGCACCAACTCCAGGACTCAGGCGCCACCGCCATCGTGGTGCTGGAGAACTTCGCTGCCACCTTGCAAGAGGTGCTGGACAGCTCGGGCGAGATTTGCATCCGCGACCCCAACGTGATGGTGGGCTACTACAAGCAGCCTGAAGAGAACGCCAAGACATTCACGGCGGACGGTTTCATGCTCACGGGCGACATCGGGATCATGGACGAAGGCGGTTACACCCGCATCGTGGACCGCAAAAAAGACATGATCATTGTCAGCGTCTTCAATGTCTTTCCCAATGAGCTGGAAAACGTGATCTCGACTTGCCCCGGCGTGGTGGAGTGTGCGGCCGTGGGCATGGCTGACGAGATGCAAGGCGAGGCCATCAAGGTCTTTGTGGTGCGCAAGGACCCGCTGCTGACCGAAAAGGCCGTGGCGCGTTTTTGCCACGACAAGCTCACGTGCTACAAGCGCCCCCAATACATCGAATTCCGCGACGAACTGCCCAAGACCAATGTGGGCAAAATCCTGCGCCGCGAACTGCGCAGCCACAAGTAAAACCCACATGTCGACACGCCCCGCTCTGCCTCCTGGCGTCACCGTGTTCGAGCGCGGCTGGCTCTCGGCCAACAACATCTTGCTGTGTGACCAGAACAGCGCCACCTTGGTGGACAGCGGCTATGTCACGCACCAGGCGCAGACCCTGGCCTTGCTCGATCAAGCACTGCAAGGACGCCCATTGGACCTGCTGGTCAACACCCATTTGCACAGCGACCATTGCGGTGGCAACCAGGCCCTGCAAACGCATTACCCGGATCTGCAAACCTGGATCCCTCCCGGACTGGCCTCGGCCGTGCACGGCTGGCACGAAGACGCCCTGAGCTACAAGCCTTCAGGGCAAAACTGTCCGCCTTTTCAGTTCACCGACGTGTTGCAACCGGGCAGCACCCACCGCTGGGCCGACTTGGACTGGCAAGTGCACGCAGCGCCCGGTCACGACCCGCATTCCGTCATCTTGTTTGCCCCAGAGCAGCGATTGCTGATGTCGGCCGATGCGCTGTGGCAAAACGGCTTTGGCGTGGTGTTCCCCGAACTGGTGGGGGTGGATGCATTTGACGAAGTGGCCCAGACACTGGACTTGATTGAACGCTTGGAGCCGGCCACCATCATCCCGGGGCACGGTGCGGTCTTCACCGAGGTCGCTACGGCCATGGCTTTAGCGCGCAGCAAGTTGGAAGGCTTTGCCAAAAATCCAGAAAAACACGCGCGCTACGGCGCCAAAGTCCTGCTCAAGTTCAAACTGCTGGAGTGGGGCCAGATTTCTCGCGACGACTTCGAAACTTGGGCGCTGAGCGTGTCTTATTTGTGCGAGTTGCATGACCGTTTTGGGCAAGGTCATGACCACAAGACTTGGCTGAGCATGATGCTGGCCGAATTGGAACGCAGCGGGGCGATGCGGGTGCAAGAAGGCATGCTGGTTAACGCCTGAGCCATTGCCGGAAATTGCCCAACGGGCCCGTATCACCTCATTGGTCTTTTAAGGGCGCAAGCAAGCGCATCATCCAAAGCGTTTGCTTCGGGACAAATCCACCCCCAATTGCTTGAGCTTGCGGTACAGGTGCGTCCGCTCCAAGCCAGTTTTCTCGGCCACTTTCGTCATCGATCCGCCTTCTTGAGCCAAGTGAAACTCGAAATAGGCCTTTTCAAATGTATCGCGTGCTTCTCGCAAGGGGCGATCCAGATCAAAGCTTTGTTCGACCTCCGGTGCACTGACCTCGGCGATCACCATGGCTGAGGTCGTCAGAACGCTGCTGAGTTGTTGCTGTGGGGCCCCTTGATGCACGGCTTGTTTGAGCTGATCTCGCGCCAGGCTTTGCTGCACGGCTTTGAGCAGTTTTTGCAAAGTGATGGGTTTTTCAAGGAATGCTTGCGCACCGATCTTGACCGCATCGACCGCGGTGTCGATCGTGGCATGGCCACTCATCATGATCACGGGCATGGTGAGCAAGCCTGATGCGGCCCACTCTTTGAGAAGACTGACCCCATCGGTGTCCGGCATCCAAATGTCCAGCAACACCAAGTCAGGACGCATGCGTTGCCTGGCTGCCCGGGCTTGCGCCGCGTTCTCAGCTAGCTCAACCAGATGCCCCTCGTCATTCAGGATTTCAGAGAGCAGATCGCGTATCCCGAGCTCGTCATCCACCACCAAAATATTTGCCATATTGCTTGTCTGGTCTCGCTTCATGCAGAGGGCAATCCAAGCCCTCCTTGTTGTGTATTCAAAGCGAATGATAACGAGACTTGCGCACCTTGGATTTGGTCACCGTGCATGACGTTGCTCAATTCGATTTTGGCTTTGTGTTCATCCACGATTTTCTTGACCACGGCCAATCCCAAACCGGTTCCTTTGGTCTTGGTTGTGACATAGGGTTCAAAGGCTCGCTTGAGGATGTTGGGCTCAAACCCAGGCCCGGAATCGGTCACGGTCAAGCGGACAACCGAGCGTGCGGCATGCCACTCGGTACGCACCTGAACACGGTCCTCTGCGCTGGGACCGGGTCGCGCTTCGCAAGCGTCTTGGGCGTTTTGCAGCAGATTGTGGATCACTTGGCGCAGTTGCTGCTCATCGCCTGAAATGGCGGGGCATTCGGGGTCAAGTTCTGCCGAAACGGTGGCCAGGTGCAAGCGGTCCGTGGGTTCATTGGCATAAAGGCCCATCAACTGCAAAATCAGATCATTGAGTTGAACAGGCTTGAGCTCCGCCGTGGGCAAGCGGGCGTAGTCACGAAACTCATTCACCAATCGTTTCATGGCGTCCACCTGGTCCACGATGGTTTTGACCGATTTGACCAACAAGGCGTCATCTTGCGGGCCCAGTTTGCCGATGAGCTTGCGCTCAAGCCGCTCAGCTGACAGCTGAATGGGCGTCAATGGATTTTTGATTTCATGGGCCAAGCGCCGAGCCACTTCGCCCCATGCCTGGGCTCTTTCAGCCGAAACGATTTCCGAGATGTCATCAAAGACCAGCAAACGCATGCCATCGGGCAAGACCGCTCCGCGGGCCAACAAGGTCACAGCGGTTTCGCTCAAGCCTTGTCCAGTGGCATGGATCTCGAAAGATTTTTGCCAATGGTCCAACTCATGACTGTCGTTGTCGGATCTCAACAGGGCAAACTGTCCGGCCACACCCCTGGCAAAGTCTTGCAGTGCTGGCAAGGTCAACATGGGCAGACCTTCATGAACCGCCAAAGGCACACGCAAAATCCTGGTTGCGCCTGGGTTGGCCGATTGGATCACGCCCTGCGGGTCCAACACCATGACGCCAGCCGTCAGGTTGTCCAAAATGGTTTGGAGATTGCCGCGTGCGCCGTCCAGTTGGCTCAAGCTGCGCTCAACGGCCGAACGGGCATCAGACAATTGTTGCGTCATCTCGGCAAACGAACGGGTCAGGCCTCCCAGCTCGTCTTTGCCCTGCAATGCGAGTTTGGGCGTCAAGTCCCCGGCGGCCACCTGGCGCATGCCGTGCGCCAACAAAAGCAATGGCCGGGCCAATTGATTGCCCAAGAAGAATGCCAACAAAATAGCCCCTAAGACGGCCATGAAAAGGCTCAAGGTCAAGGTGCCGATGTACATGCGGCGCAGGCCTTCTCGTGCCAAAGCCCGTTCTTGGTACTCCCTGTTGGCCGCCTGGACTTCCAGCGCATTGTTCACCAAGGTCGGCGGCAACTCCTGGGTCAATTGCAACAGTCGCTGTTCTTCCCCCAAGCGCATGCCCGATGACGGCAACAGCACCAGCACTTTGATGCGCCCTTTGTCGCCACCCGGGATCGCTTCGTCGAGTCCCTCCACCCACTCCACACTGCCGTTTTGCCGCGCCTCTTTCAATTGCAAAGGAGCAGGACGTTCTGGGCGAAGTTGAAATCTGGATTGTCCAGCGCTGGCCAAGAGGCGGCCGCTGGTCGACCACAAGACGGCGTCGCTGGCGCCCAATTGTTCGCGAATTTTCTCCAGAGCCAAGCCCGCACTGGCATCGCTCACGTCGGACAATTGGGAGGCGGCTGCGCGCGACTGCTTGACCATGTCCCCGCTCAATGTGTCCAACGTGGCTCGCCCGAGGTTGATGCCAGCCATCAACGCCGCTTCGACCTTGACATCGAACCAGCTCTCGATGGATCGCGACACGAACTGGTAGGAGACAACATAAATCAAGACCCCTGGAACCACACCGACCAAGGCGAATATAGCGGCCAGCTTCAACAGCAGTCGGGATCCGAAATGACCCCGCCGCAGACGAACCAGCAACCTGACAGCGCCCCACAGGATGGTGATCAGCAAGCCACTGGCCACCACCCCGTTGATCAGCACGATCCACTCGTAGTTTTGGTTGTAGCTTTCTCGGTTGCCGGTGGCTTGCGTGAGCACGATCAAAAGGCCCAAGCCGATCATCACCAGGGTCACGGCGCCCAAGCCCAGCAGCCAACGGCTGGTGAGGGAATCGAGCAAGGAGGCTTTGAAGCCTTGTCCAGCAAAAATGGGCATGTCAACGCACCGTGTCAAAAGTCAGACGCATGTTGCGTGTGATCTCCAGCCGCCAGTCGGGTTGATTCCCGGTCGCGATTTGAAAAGGCCGTGGCAGCTGTGAAACGTCCAGCTTGAACCGATAAACCACGTATTGACGCGCCTCGAAGTCAATATCGGCCATCTCCGCCAGCCGCCAACCGGTTTGCCTTCGGACGACACCCAAGGCGTCCTGCAAACTGTCAAAGCTTTGTGAGAGGCTGTTGGTGACCCCCGAGTGAGCAATGGGGTCACTGGAGACATTGACGCGCCAACGTCGGGTCAACGGCTGATAAGCCAAACGGTAATGGCGAATGGCCGTGCCCACTTTGCGGTCGTACCAATACCAGCGGTCACGCATCACCTCGGCTTCGGCCACAAAATGAATGGCCAGCCCCTTGATCAAGGCGTCCTCAATCACCGGCCCCAGTTCCAGCCGCACCTGGGCGTTGAGCAACAAACTGTTGTCTTTGCGCTCCACCTTGAACTCGGTCAGTTCGGCCATCGAGGTTTGGGCCCAAATGGGGGCGCACGCCAAGAACCATGCGGCCAGAATCTGGCAGCTGCCACGCATCAGATCAACTCTGGCGCTTTTCCAACAGTGCGTAATAAAAGCCGTCATGGTCACCGAGTCGATTGTCCTCGACAGGGCGTCCTTTGGGGAGCCGTCCGGGAATCAAATGTCCAGGCGAAGGGTGTAAAACCGCGTCAGTGTTGCGCTGAAGAAACGCCTGTACTGTTTCATCCCCTTCGGCTTTGAAGACAGAGCAAGTGCAATACAGAAGGTGCCCCCCCTGTCGCAACAATGGCCAAAGTGTCTTCAGCAGTTGTGCCTGGACTTTTGACAATTGGGCACTGTCAGTGGGGCGGCGCAGCCAACGCACGTCCGGGTGCCTGCGCACAATGCCTGAGGCTGTGCAAGGCGCATCGAGCAATATGGCATCAAAAGGCCGACCATCCCACCAGCTTTCCGGCTTGGCGGCATCGGCGGCCTTGACCTCGGCGACCAAGCCCAATCGCTGCAGGTTTTGGTGGATGCGCTGACAACGCTGGGCATCCACATCCAGCGCCAGCACCTCGGCATGGGGGCAGAGTTCCAGCAAATGGCCGGTTTTGCCCCCGGGTGCCGCACACGCATCCAAGATCAGCCAAGGCTTTTGTGTTTCCATGCCATGCAGGAGCAATGGGGCAGCCAACTGGGCTGCAGCGTCTTGCACCGAAACGTGACCTTGCGCAAACCCGGGTAATTGGTGCACGGGTAAGGCGTGCCGCAACTGCAAACCATCTTGGCCGACCGGCGAGGCCGTCATCCCAGCCTCGCTCAGCAGTGTCTGATAGGCGTGCACTTCATGGTGTCTGCGGTTGACGCGCAAGGTCATCGGCGCTGGTTGTTGGGCCATGGCCAACAGGCTTTGCCAATGCTCCGGATGATCGGCCTGCAAACGCTCCACCCACCAAGGGGGGTGATTCCACCGAGCCTGCACATCGGCATCGGTCAGGGCGACCAAATGATCACGCTCGCGCATGAAACGGCGCAAGCATGCATTGATGAAACCACTTTGCGCCTGCGTTTGTCGTTGTTGTCGCGCCGCTTCCACCGCTTGGTTGACCAAGGTGTGAACCGGATACGGCGCATCCACTTCACGCCAACACAATGCCAAAGCGCTGCACAGCAGTGCATCCGCAGCCGGTGGTGGCGCCTTGGACGCCAGTTGCTCACGCAGGGCCATCGCACGTCCCAGTTGCCGCAACACCTGAAAGCTCAATGCTTGAACGCCTGGTCGCAAGTCGGGCTTGACCTGATCGAGCTGGGCTGTCAGCGATTGCCCTTGACGTACCGCTTGCACCGCACTGGCGGTGGCCTGCAGCAAGCGCCACAGGGGAGCTGACTGCGCAAGCGACTGAGCCGGCAGGGGGATGGGCTGTTTCAAGTCAGGCATCAATTGGATGCAACGCTCAAATCCATGCGCAAAGCCGGCTTGAATTGCAAGCGTTGTGCCAGCCATGCAGCGGGCAACATCACCAGCGCTTCGTTGTAAGAGGCGACTGCCACGTGGTAGGGAATGACCGCTGCCGGCAAAGTCTGACGCATTCGGTTCAAAGCAATGTCCAGATCGGGCCTGACCGCCTCCGATGCAGTGAGCAAAATTTGACGCACTTCAGCCACCAAACGCTGGTGCTGGTGGACCACCATTTTCTGAGCCTCGGCCTCCAAAGGCTGTAAGCGAACCTGCGTCAAGGCTTCCAGCAAGTCGTCACACACCAGTTGCAAACTCTGCAAGGCTTGGATTTCGTCTTCGTTCGCCATGGATTGACGCGCTGCAATGCCGCCTTGCAATCGCACCAGCAATCGCAACCAGACCGCATCCACACTGCTCCACTGGCGTATGACATCGCTGCGCAAACGCACCAAGCGGTTGTGGGCGCCTACCGCCCAAAACAGCACCAAAGCCATCAATACGCCAATGACCAGAATCGCCATGGGTTCACCTCTCTCGAATCTCTTGAACAAAAAAGCCCCTGTCCGCAAGCGGCACAGGGGCTGATCATGGTCACCGATGAACGGTGACCTCAGGCCTTAGGCGGCTTCACCGGCGTCAGCAGGGGCGTCTTCAGAAGACTCGCCTGCCAAATCGGCGGCTTCGGCATCGGCAATGGCGCGTCGTTCGGCATCGTCCATGGCGTCTTTCACGGCACGGGCTTTGTGATAGGCCAAGCCTGTACCGGCTGGAATCAAACGACCGACAATCACGTTTTCTTTCAAACCACGCAGCTCGTCGCGCTTGCCCATGATGGCCGCTTCGGTCAAGACACGGGTCGTTTCCTGGAAGGAAGCGGCCGAGATGAACGAGTCGGTCGACAAAGAAGCCTTGGTGATACCCAGCAACAAGTTGCTGAACGTCGCAGGGATCTTGCCTTCGGCTTGCAGTGCATCGTTGGTGTTGAGCATTTCGGAACGCTCCACTTGCTCACCCGAGATGTAGGTCGATTCACCAATGTTTTCGACCACCACACGGCGCAGCATCTGACGAACAATCACTTCGATGTGCTTGTCATTGATCTTCACGCCTTGCAAGCGGTAAACGTCCTGCACTTCGTCCACGATGTAGCGGGCCAACTCTTCGATGCCCAACAAACGCAAGATGTCTTGTGGGTCGGCCGGACCATCCACAATGCTCTCGCCCTTGTTGACCACTTGGCCTTCGTGCACCAAGATGTTCTTCTCTTTGGGAATCAGTTCATCCCAGACCTTGCCTTCAGGGTCGGTGATCTGCAAACGGACCTTGCCTTTGGTTTCCTTGCCGAAAGACACGGTACCGGTGATTTCTGCCAGCATGCCCTTGTCTTTGGGTGTGCGGGCTTCGAACAGTTCGGCCACACGGGGCAAACCGCCGGTGATGTCTCGGGTCTTTTGGCCTTCGACCGGGATACGCGCCAAGACTTCGCCGGGACCCACATCCATGCCGTCGCGCACCTGGATCAGTGAGCCGATCTGGAAGCCGATGGTCACCGAGTGGTCGGTGCCGGGGATCTTGACTTCTTTGCCAGCGGCATCGATCAGCTTGACTTGTGGGCGGATGACTTTGGCAGCGCCACGTCGCTTGGGGTCAATGACCACCAAGGTGGACAAACCGGTCACTTCGTCCAGTTGCTTGGCCACCGTCAGGCCTTCTTCGACGTTCTCGAACTTCACGGTACCCGCGTACTCGGTGATGATCGGACGGGTCAGCGGATCCCAGTTTGCCAAAATGGTGCCAGCCTTGATGGTCTGGTCGGCCTTGACCGACAGGATCGCACCATAGGGCACCTTGTGGCGCTCGCGCTCACGGCCGTGCTCGGTGATGACGATCTCGCCGGAACGGGCAATCACCACCAACTCGCCTTTGGTGTTGGTCACGTAACGCATCGTGGCGTTGAAGCCAATCGTCCCGTTCGACTTGGCTTCCACGCTGGACGCCACCGCTGCACGCGAAGCCGCGCCTCCGATGTGGAAGGTGCGCATGGTCAACTGGGTGCCGGGCTCGCCAATCGACTGGGCTGCGATCACACCGACGGCTTCGCCGTTGTTGACCAACCCGCCACGACCCAGGTCGCGGCCGTAGCACTTGGCGCACAAGCCAAAACGTGTAGCGCAGGTCAATGCTGTGCGCACTTTGACTTCGTCAACACCCGCGACCTCGAGTTCATCGATCAGGTCTTCGTCGAGCATGACACCGGCTTGGGCCATCACGGCACGGTTTTCAGGGTGCAAGACATCTTCGGCCACTGTGCGGCCCAACACGCGGTCGCGCAGGGACTCGATCACTTCACCCCCTTCGACGATGGCGCGCATCAGCGAACCATCGGCGGTGCCGCAATCGAGCTCGGTCACGACCAAGTCTTGCGTCACGTCCACCAGGCGGCGGGTCAGGTAACCCGAGTTGGCCGTCTTCAATGCCGTGTCGGCCAGACCTTTACGTGCACCGTGTGTGGAGATGAAGTACTGCAACACGTTCAGACCTTCACGGAAGTTGGCCGTGATGGGGGTCTCGATGATGGAGCCGTCAGGCTTGGCCATCAGGCCACGCATACCGGCCAGTTGGCGGATCTGAGCGGCAGAACCGCGGGCACCGGAGTCGGCCATCATGTAAATCGAGTTGAACGATTCTTGATCGACTTCGTTGCCATGGCGGTCAATGGTCTTTTCTTTGCGCAGCTGGTCCATCATCACTTTAGAGACGACGTCACCGGCTTTGCCCCAGATGTCCACCACTTTGTTGTAGCGCTCGCCGGAAGTCACCAGACCCGATACATATTGCTGCTCGATGTCTTTGACTTCTTTTTCGGCCGCTTCAATGATGGCGGGCTTCTCTGGCGGTACCAACATGTCGTCGATACCGATCGAGATGCCGGCGCGGGTGGCCAGACGGAAGCCGTTTTGCAACAGCTTGTCGGCGAACACCACGGTCTCTTTCAAGCCGCACTTGCGGAAAGACGTGTTGATCAGCTTGGAGATTTCTTTCTTCTTCAAGGCCTTGTTCAGGTTGGAAAAAGGCAGGCCCTTGGGCAAGATTTCCGACAACAAGGCACGGCCTACCGTGGTCTCGACCATCGACACCGATGAAGTGAATTCACCCGTGACTTTGTCCTTGGTCCACTCGGTCATGCGCACATTGATCTTGGCAGCCAACTCGACCGCATCCGCGTCGAGCGCGCGCTGCACTTCGCCAATATCAGCGAAGATCAAACCTTCGCCTTTGGCGTTGATGCGGTCACGGGTGGCGTAGTACAAGCCCAAAACCACGTCTTGTGAAGGCACGATCGAGGGTTCACCCGACGCGGGGAACAAGATGTTGTTCGAAGCCAGCATCAAAGTGCGGGCTTCCATCTGGGCTTCGACCGACAGTGGAATGTGCACAGCCATCTGGTCACCGTCGAAGTCGGCGTTGAAGGCCGCGCAAACGAGGGGGTGCAACTGGATGGCTTTGCCTTCGATCAGCAGGGGCTCAAAGGCCTGAATGCCCAAACGGTGCAGCGTAGGCGCACGGTTGAGCATCACAGGGTGCTCTTTGATGACTTCTTCCAAGATGTCCCAGACCACCGGTGTACCGGCTTCGACTTCCTTCTTGGCCGCCTTGATGGTGGTCGCGATGCCCATGGCTTCAAGTCGCGCAAAGATGAAGGGCTTGAACAGTTCGATGGCCATCAACTTGGGTAAACCGCACTGGTGCAGCTTGAGGGTGGGGCCCACGGTGATCACGGAACGACCCGAGTAGTCCACGCGCTTGCCCAGCAAGTTTTGACGGAAACGACCGCTCTTGCCTTTGATCATGTCGGCCAAAGACTTCAGGGCACGCTTGTTGGCGCCCGTCATGGCCTTGCCGCGGCGACCGTTGTCCAGCAAGCTGTCCACGGCTTCTTGCAGCATGCGCTTTTCGTTGCGCGCGATGATCTCGGGCGCCTTCAATTCGAGCAAACGGCGCAGACGGCTGTTGCGGTTGATGACGCGGCGGTACAGGTCGTTCAGGTCAGAGGTCGCAAAGCGGCCGCCGTCCAGAGGCACCAAAGGACGCAGGTCCGGTGGCAACACGGGCAGCACTTCGAGCACCATCCACTCGGGCTTGATGCCGGACTTCTTGAAAGCTTCCAGTACTTTGAGGCGCTTGGAGTTTTTCTTGACCTTGAGTTCGGAGCCGGTCAGGTCGCCGCGCAAGCGTTCGATTTCGCTTTCGATGTCGATGCTCTGCAGCAATTCCTTGATGCCTTCGGCACCCATCTTGGCCACGAATTCGTCGCCGTATTCTTTGACCTTGGCGTCGTAGTCGTCTTCGCTCATGATGCCGAATTTTTTCAGCGGGGTCATGCCGGGGTCGGTGACCACATAAGCTTCAAAGTACAACACGCGTTCGATGTCACGCAGTGTCATGTCGAGCACCAGGCCCAAACGTGATGGCAATGACTTCAAGAACCAGATGTGGGCGCAAGGGGCGGCCAGATCGATGTGGCCCATGCGCTCGCGACGCACTTTGGTCTGTGTGACTTCAACGCCGCACTTCTCGCAGATCACGCCGCGGTGCTTGAGGCGCTTGTACTTGCCGCACAAGCATTCGTAGTCTTTGATGGGGCCAAAAATCTTGGCGCAAAACAAACCATCGCGCTCCGGCTTGAAGGTACGGTAGTTGATGGTTTCCGGCTTTTTCACTTCGCCGAAAGACCAGGAACGGATCTTCTCGGGCGATGCCAGACCGATGCGAATCGCATCGAAATGGTCATCGGGCGTGAACTGCTTGAACAGGTCGAGTAGTGATTTCATGGTTTGAATCCTTTGCCTGTGAATTAAGAACGCTCGAGCTCGATGTCAAGGCCCAGCGAACGGATTTCCTTGACCAGCACGTTGAACGATTCGGGCATGCCCGCTTCGATGGAGTGTTCACCTTTGACAATGCTCTCGTACACCTTGGTCCGGCCTTGCACGTCGTCAGACTTCACGGTGAGCATCTCTTGCAACACATAAGAGGCACCATAGGCTTCCAGTGCCCACACTTCCATCTCACCGAAACGCTGACCACCAAACTGCGCCTTACCACCCAGCGGCTGCTGTGTGACCAAGCTGTAAGGACCGGTCGAACGGGCGTGCATCTTGTCGTCCACCAAGTGGTGCAGCTTCAAGTAGTGCATGTAACCAATGGTGGTGGGACGGTCAAAGGCGTCGCCTGTGCGCCCGTCAAACAAGTTGGCTTGTGTGCGTGTGGCCGTCAGGCCCTTGGCCTTGGCCAAGTCTTCCGGGTAAGCCAAGTGCAGCATGGCGCGGATTTCTTCTTCGGCAGCACCGTCGAAAACGGGCGATGCGAAGGGAAAACCCTCTTTGAGGTTCTCGGCCATGGCCAACACCTCTTCGTCGGTCAGTTGGGACAGATCTTCCTTGCGGCCCAGGCTGTTGTACAGCTGGTCGAACAATTTGCGCAGATCAGCGATCTTTTCCAGACGATGGGTTTCGGCCTGCAGCATGTTGCCAATGCGGTGACCAATGCCTTTACCTGCCCAACCCAGGTGAACCTCGAGCACCTGACCGACGTTCATGCGGGACGGCACGCCCAGCGGGTTCAGCACGATGTCGGCAGGGGTACCGTCGGCCATGTAAGGCATGTCTTCGACCGGCACGATCTTGGACACCACACCCTTGTTGCCGTGGCGACCGGCCATCTTGTCACCGGGTTGCAAGCGGCGTTTGACGGCCAGGTAGACCTTGACCATCTTGAGCACACCCGCTGGCAACTCGTCGCCTTGGGTGAGCTTTTTGCGCTTTTCTTCAAAAGACAAATCGAAGCTGTGGCGGGTCTGCTCCAGAGAATTTTTGATGGACTCGAGTTGCATGGCCACATCGTCTTCAGCGGGACGGATGTCAAACCAATGGAACTTGTCCACCGACTCCATGTACGCCTTGTCGAGCTGGGTGCCCTTGGCCAGCTTTTGCGGGCCACCGTTGGCCACGCGACCCACGAGAAGTTTCTCGATACGGTCGAAGGCGTCGGCTTCCACAATGCGCAGCTGGTCGTTCAGGTCCAGGCGGAAACGCTTGAGTTCGTCGTCGATGATCTGCTGGGCCCGCTTGTCGCGCACGATGCCTTCACGGGTGAAGACCTGCACGTCGATCACAGTGCCTTGCGAGCCCTGGTCCACACGCAGCGAGGTGTCTTTCACGTCGCTGGCTTTTTCGCCAAAGATGGCGCGCAGCAGTTTTTCTTCAGGCGTGAGGGTGGTCTCGCCCTTGGGTGTGACTTTGCCCACCAACACATCGCCGGGTTGCACTTCTGCACCCACGTAGATGATGCCGGAGTCGTCCAAACGGCCCAGTTGCTGCTCGGACAGGTTGGGAATGTCGCGCGAAATCTCTTCGGCACCCAACTTGGTGTCACGGGCCATGACCACGAGTTCTTCGATGTGGATCGAGGTGTAGCGGTCTTCCGACACCACGCGCTCAGAGATCAAGATCGAGTCTTCGAAGTTGTAGCCGTTCCAGGGCATGAAGGCGATCAGCATGTTCTGGCCAATGGCGATTTCGCCGAGGTCGGTCGATGCGCCGTCGGCGATCACGTCACCCTTGGCCAGCTTGTCGCCACGCTTGACGATGGGACGCTGGTGGATGTTGGTGTTTTGGTTGGAACGCTGGTACTTGATCAGGTTGTAGATGTCCACACCCACTTCACCGGCCAAAGCTTCGGCGTCGTTCACACGGATCACGATGCGGGTCGCGTCGACATAGTCCACGGTTCCGCCGCGGGTGGCCGTGACCACGGTCCCCGAGTCGACCGCTGCAACGCGCTCGATGCCGGTGCCGACCATGGGCTTTTCAGGGCGCAGCACAGGCACGGCCTGCCGCGACATGTTCGCACCCATCAAAGCGCGGTTGGCGTCGTCGTGCTCGAGAAACGGCACCAAAGATGCGGCCACGGACACGATCTGCGCAGGCGACACGTCCATGTACTGGATGCGCTCGGCACCGCAGAGGATGGATTCACCTTTTTCACGCGCAGAAACCAGGTCACCCGTCAGCTTGCCGTCCTTGTCCAAAGTGGCGTTGGCCTGAGCGATGACGTACTTGCCTTCTTCGATGGCCGACAGGTAGTCGATGTTCATCGTGACTTTGCCCTCGATCACTTGGCGGTAGGGGGTTTCAATGAAACCATACTCGTTCAAGCGGGCGTACAAAGCCAGCGAGTTGATCAAACCGATGTTGGGACCTTCAGGCGTTTCAATCGGGCAAACGCGACCGTAGTGGGTCACGTGCACGTCGCGCACTTCAAAGCCTGCGCGCTCGCGGGTCAAACCACCCGGGCCCAAGGCGGAAACACGGCGCTTGTGGGTGATCTCGGCCAAGGGGTTGGTTTGGTCCATGAACTGTGACAGCTGCGATGCACCAAAGAACTCTTTCAACGCCGCCGAGATCGGCTTGGAGTTGATCAAGTCGTGGGGCATCAGTGGCTCTTGCTCGGCTTGCCCCAAGCGCTCTTTCACGGCTTTCTCGATGCGTGCCAGACCTGTGCGGTACTGGTTTTCAGCCAATTCACCCACGCAACGCACGCGGCGGTTGCCCAGGTGGTCGATGTCATCGACTTCGCCGTTGCCGTTGCGCAGGTCCACCAGGATCTTGACCACGGCCAGGATGTCTTCGTTGGTCAAGACCATCGGGCCCGTGGACTCACTACGGCCCACACGGGCGTTGAATTTCATGCGACCCACACGCGACAAATCGTAGGTGTCGGGGTTGTAGAACAGGCGCTGGAACAGGGCTTGCACAGCGTCTTCTGTGGGTGGCTCACCGGGACGCATCATGCGGTAGATGGCCACGCGGGCAGCGAATTCGTCCACCGTCTCGTCGATGCGCAAGGTTTGCGAAATGTACGCACCTTGGTCGAGTTCATTGGTGTAGATGCAAGGCACTTCTTGAATGCCCGATGTGCGAAGCTTTTTGAGCAAGGCTTCGGTGACTTCCTCGTTGGCCTTGGCAATGATTTCTCCGGTGTCACCATCCACAATGGCTTTGGCGATCACACGGCCGATCAGGAAATCTTCAGGAACGCTGATGTGCGTCGTGCCCGACTGTTCCAACTCGCGTGTGTGACGAACGGTGATCCGCTTGTCTTTGGCCACGACCACTTTGCCGGACTTGTCGGTGATGTCAAAACGCGCCACTTCGCCGCGCAGACGTTCGGCCACAAATTCCATTTGTGCGCCGCTGTCCATCAGACGGAAATTGTCATTGACAAAGAAGTTTGCCAGAATCGATTCAGGGTTCAGGCCGATCGCCTTGAGCAGAATCGACACGGGCATCTTGCGACGACGGTCAACACGGAAATACAGAATGTCTTTGGGGTCGAATTCAAAATCGAGCCATGAACCACGGTAAGGGATGATGCGTGCCGAGAACAGCAACTTGCCCGAGCTGTGGGTTTTGCCCTTGTCGTGTTCAAAGAACACGCCAGGCGAACGGTGCAACTGAGACACGATCACGCGCTCGGTGCCGTTGATGATGAAGGAGCCTTTTTCAGTCATCAAAGGCACTTCACCCATGTAGACCTCTTGCTCTTTCACTTCCTTGACTACTTTGGACTGTGAGGTCGAAGAGTCGCGGTCGTAAATGATCAGTTGTACACGCGCTCGCACGGCGGAAGAGAAAGTCAGACCACGCGTTTGGCATTCGCGCACATCGAACGCGGGTTTGGCCAGGTTGTACTCGACAAATTTCATCTCCACAAATCCATTGTGGGACACGATCGGGAAGGCCGACTCAAATGCGGCTTGCAGACCTTCGTGTGTGCGCTTGGATGAAACGACGCCTGCTTGCAAGAAGGACGTGTAAGCGTCTTTTTGCATTTGCAGCAGGTAAGGAACTTCGAGCACGCTCTCGCGGCTGCCGAAACTTTTGCGAATCCGCTTGCGTTCGGTATAGGAATAGGACATGAGATCTCCGGGCTTGATCTTTCAGGACTGGGTGCCGGGCATGCTTTTGGCACACCCAACGGGCTTGGCGGCTGGCCTCTACCAGCGTTGGCGGACGATTGCGCATTGCACGCAACCCGTACCAAGGGTCTTCTGCAGTCGGGTCAGAAAACACTGGAAAGCAGACTTTGGTGAATCTGCTTTCTGGTGTGTTCTTCAAACACCCAAAGCTGGAGTGCCTTGCGGACACTCCAGCCTTGGAACAAGACCCAATTACTTGAGTTCTGCCTTGGCGCCGGCTTCTTCCAGCTTTTTCTTGGCTGCTTCAGCGTCGGCCTTAGGGATGGCTTCTTTGACCGCCTTCGGGGCGCCGTCCACCAAATCTTTGGCTTCTTTCAGGCCCAGACCCGTGATTTCGCGCACCGCTTTGATCACGGACACCTTGTTGGCGCCGACTTCGACCAACATCACGTTGAACTCAGTCTTTTCTTCTACAACTGCAGCAGCGCCGCCGCCGCCACCAGCAGGAGCGGCCATAGCGGCAGCGCTCACGCCAAACTTCTCTTCGATGGCTTTCACCAGGTCGTTGAGTTCCATGACCGTCATGCTGTCCAGCGCGGTCAAAAATGCGTCTTTATCGAATGCCATTTTTTATTTCCTAACAATTGGTTAAAACACGAATGCTGGCCTTATGCGGCAACAGCTTCGCCTTCGCCTTTTTTGGCCGCCAAGGCCGCCAGCACAACGGCTGTACGCGACATGGGCGACATCAACAAGCCACACAACTGGGCCAACAAAACT
>JAIXRJ010000044.1 GCA_027485235.1 Comamonadaceae bacterium | reverse complement strand
GCCTGGCTGGAGCTGGCCCCGCGCCGCTGGCAGCAGGCCTTGCAACCCTGGTTCTTGTTGCCGCTGGTCTTGCCTTCGGTGCTGTGGGTGGTGGGCTTGTACAGCCTGGCGCTGCACACCCGCTTGGAGGGCCAATGGCTGGGCCTGAGCTTGGCGCACGCGGTCATGGTCTTGCCCTATGTGCTCCTGGCGCTGGTGCCCGCGTATCAGGCGGTGGACCCGCGCCAAGCTGCGCTGGTGGCCAGCTTGGGCCATGGCCGCTGGGTGTATCTGTGGCGCGTGAAATGGCCTTTGCTCCAACGCGCCATCGCCTCGGCTTGGGCCGTGGGCTTTGCGGTCAGCGTGGCGCAATACCTGCCCACGCTCTATGTGGGCGCGGGCCGTTTTGCCACCGTCACCACCGAAGCCGTCACCTTGGCTGCGGGCGCGCAGCGCTCGCTCATGAGCGCCTACGCCGCGCTGCAAATGCTCTTGCCCATCGCCGCCTTTGCGCTGGCCGCATGGATGGGCAGACCCCGCCGATTTGAGAAGATCGCCCCCATGAAAGCCACACCATGACCTACACCCCACAAGATGGCCTTCATCACGGCATGAACGACGGCCTGCACGTTCACATCGAACGCTTGGGCAGCGCGCATCACGCGCTGGTGAGTGGCCTGCGCCTAGACGTGCCGCCCGGCGCCATCCTCACGCTTATGGGCCCGAGCGGCTGCGGCAAAAGCTCGGTGCTCGCGTCCATAGCGGGCACGCTGGTCAGCGTGTCCGAAGGGCTGCAGCCACTGCAATTGCAAGGCTCGGTGCAACTCAATGGCCGCGAACTCTCTACCCTGCCCACCCACCAACGCGGCGTGGGCCTGGTGTTTCAAGATGCCTTGCTCTTCCCGCACATGACGGTGGCCGAGAACCTGCTGTTTGCCGTGCCCGCGAATGGCAACAACGCGCAACGCCAAGCCCGCGTGCAACAAGCACTGCAAGAAGCCGAGCTGACTGGCATGGGCGAGCGCGATCCGTCCACGCTCTCGGGCGGGCAACGTGCGCGTGTGGCGCTCATGCGCGCTTTGTTGGCCGAGCCAAAAGCGCTGTTGCTCGACGAGCCGTTTTCCAAACTCGACGCCGCCTTGCGCGCCCAGATGCGCCCGTGGGTGTTTGCGCATGTGCGCGAGCGGCGCATCCCGGTGGTGCTGGTCACGCACGACGAACAAGACGTGGCCGACCCGCAGCGCGTGCTGCACTTGACTGCCGCCGAAGAAAGCCACACCCATGTTTGACCACCATGTTTGACCGCCACGCCCAAACCCTGATGCGCCCCGCGCTGAACGCTGTCGCACGCGGCTTGGTGCGCGCAGGCATCAGCGCCGACACGCTGACCTGGCTGGGCTTTGCCATCGGCATGGCCGCCGCCGTGGCCATTGCGCTGAAAGCGTGGTGGTGGGGCTTGGCGCTGCTGCTGGCCTCGCGCTTGCTCGACGGCCTGGACGGCAGCGTGGCCCGACTGACCCAACCCACCGACGCGGGCGGCTTCCTGGACATCGCACTCGACTTCGTGTTCTACGCCGCCATCCCCCTGGCCTTTGCGGTGGCCAACCCCGCCACCAACGCCCTGCCCGCCGCCGCCCTGCTGGCAAGCTTCATCGGCACCGGCAGCAGCTTTTTGGCGTTTGCCGCACTGGCCGAAAAACGCGGCCTGGCGGACACCGCCTTGCCGGGTAAAAGCTTTTACTTTTTAGGGGGCCTCACCGAAGCCACCGAGACCATCACCGTCTTCGCCGCTATGTGCATTTGGCCTGAACACTTTGCGGTGTTGGCTTATGGGTTTGCGGGCTTGTGTGCCATCACCACCGGGATGCGGGTGGGGTGGGGGTACCGGCGTTTGAAACACCAGGCTTTTCCAAAGCGTTAGCTTAGGCTTGCTTATCTGCGAGCAAGGGGCCAACTGCGGTTATGGTTCAAATCGCGAGTGGGGTGCTCATTTTCGGGCCCCGACCCTCTTGGAGTTTTTCATGCGCCTTCGTCAAATTGGTTTGTTGCTCTTGCTGGCGCTGGCTATCGGTGCCTTTGACGCGCTGGACCTCGGGCGCTTCTTGAGCTTTGACCAACTCAAAGCCAGCCAAGCCAGTTTTACGCAGCTGCACGCCGCGCAGCCCATTACGGTGGCGGGGGTGTATTTCCTCGTCTATGTGCTGGCGACAACGCTGTCCATTCCGGGGGCCGTGGTCATCACTTTGGCCGGCGGGGCCATTTTTGGCTTGTGGCAGGGCTTGCTGATCGTGTCCTTTGCGTCCACCGTGGGCGCGACCTTGGCGTTTTTGGCGTCGCGCTTTTTGTGGCGCGACTGGGTGGAGGCACGCTTTGGTCAGCGCCTGGCCGACATCCACTTTGGCGTGGACCGCGAAGGCGGTTTTTACCTCTTCACTTTGCGCTTGATTCCGGTGGTGCCGTTTTTCTTGATCAACTTGCTCATGGGCCTCACGCGCATGAAGGTGTGGACGTATTACTGGGTCAGTCAAATCGGCATGCTGGCGGGCACGGCGGTGTATGTGAACGCGGGCACGCAGCTGGCGCAGCTCGAATCGGTGAAGGGCATCTTGAGCCCCTCGCTCTTGGGCAGTTTTGTGCTGCTGGGCCTCTTTCCGCTGATCGCGCGCCGCATCGTGGCCGCTGTTCAAAAGCGCAAGGTCTACGCCCGCTGGGCCGACCAACGTCCCAATACCTTCGACCGCAACCTGATCGTTATTGGCGGCGGCGCGGGCGGTTTGGTCAGCGCCTACATCGCCGCAGCCGTCAAGGCCAAGGTCACGCTGATCGAGGCGCACAAAATGGGTGGCGACTGCTTGAACTACGGCTGTGTGCCGAGCAAAGCGCTGATCAAAAGCGCCAAGCTGGCCCACCAAATGCGCCACGCGTCGAACTACGGCCTGAGCGATGCGGCCCCGAGCTTCAGCTTCAAGGCGGTGATGCAGCGCGTGCACGACGTGATCAAAGCCATCGAGCCACACGACAGCATCGAGCGTTACACCGGTTTGGGCGTGGAGGTGTTGCAGGGCTACGGCAAGTTGGTGAATCCATGGACGGTGGAAGTGACGTTGAAAGACGACACGACACAAAGGCTGACCGCCCGCAGCATCGTGATCGCCGCTGGTGCTCGCCCCTTCGTGCCGCCCCTGCCTGGCTTGGACGATGTGGGTTACGTGACCAGCGACACCCTGTGGGACGAATTTTCCAAACTCGATGAAGTGCCCCAACGCTTGGTGGTGTTGGGCGGCGGGCCGATTGGTTGCGAGTTGGTACAAAGCTTTGCACGACTGGGCTCACACGTCACGCAAGTGGAAATGGGCGCACGCCTCATGGCGCGCGAAGACGCTGATGTGAGTGAACTCTCCCAAGCCTCGCTGGAGGCTGACGGCGTGCAAGTGCTCACCGGCCACAAGGCGCTGCGCTGCGAGATGGTGGACGGCGAAAAGACTTTGGTGGTGGAACACGCTGGCGCAGAACAGCGTATCGCGTTTGACCAGCTGCTGTGCGCCGTGGGCCGCGTGGCGCGCTTGCAGGGTTATGGCTTGGAGGACTTGGGCATCCCCACACACCGAACCGTGCAGACCAACGAGTACCTGCAAACCATTTACCCCAACATTTACGCCGCAGGCGACGTGGCGGGGCCATTCCAGTTCACCCACACCGCCGCGCACCAAGCTTGGTACGCGGCCGTCAACGCGCTGTTTGGCGAGTGGAAGCTGTTCAAGGCCGACTACTCGGTGATTCCGTGGGCGACCTTCACCGACCCCGAGGTGGCGCGTGTGGGCCTGAACGAGCAAGAAGCGAAAGAGAAAAACATCCCCTATGAAGTGACCCAGTACGGCATCGACGACCTGGACCGCGCGATTGCAGACAGCGAAGCGCACGGCTTTGTGAAGGTGCTCACGGTGCCGGGCAAAGACAAAATTTTGGGCGTCACCATCGTGGGCGCACACGCGGCAGATTTGCTGGCCGAGTACGTGCTGGCCATGAAACACGGCCTGGGCTTGAACAAGATTTTGGGCACCATCCACACCTACCCGACCATGAGCGAGGCCAACAAATATGCCGCAGGCGAATGGAAGCGGACCCATGCGCCGCACAAGTTGCTGGCTTGGGTGAAGAAATACCATGATTGGCGGCGCGGATGAAACCGTTTTTCAAACCCGCTCATACCCTGCTGGCGTTGGGCTTTGAACTGGCCAATGTGCAGGGGAGCCCCGCGCAAACGCTGGTGGCTCGATGGACTCCGGATCAAGTCCGGGATGACAGACTGAGCAGTTCGGGACGAGTCACAAAACAGGACCTTTGAGACGATCAGGTTCAGCTGTGACCCAAGGCCTGCGACAGGGCGGCGGCTTCTTTGACCAGCACAGTCCCGAATTGGCGCACCTTGGCCTCTTTGAGGCGGGCACCCGGCCCAAACACGGCGATGGCGCCAGCCACCTGGCCATGGCTGTTGAAGAACGGTGCAGCGATGGCCACGGCCCCTTCAATCAGGGCGTTTTTGCTGGTGGCATAGCCGCGTTTCCTGATTTGGCGCAACTCTTGCGCCAAGCGCAGGGGGTCCAGCTTCAGGCCTTCGGCATAACGCTCGATGGCTTCGATGGAGGTGTTGGCATGCGCCAGGATGACCTGGCCACTGGCCCCCAAAACAATGCGCTCTTGGTAACCCACCCCCCTTTTGAAGCTCAGCGCCTGCGGGCTGGGCAGCTCGGCAACGCACAGGCGCATGTTGCCTTGCGGCACAAAAAGGGCCACGGTTTCCTGGGTGGCATCCCACACGCGTTGCATGATGGCTTGGCCCACCGCAGAGATGTTCAGGCCCGACGACCACACATGGGTCAACTGGCCGACGGCCGGTCCCAGCCTGAACCTCTGGGGTTCGCCCGAGGACACCACAAAACCCGATTGCACCAGCGTTTGCAGCAAGCGGTACAGCGTAGGCCGACTCAAGGGGACGCGTTCGAGCAATTGCGCGGCGCTGAGTTCGTGCTCGTTGACTGCAAAGGCTTTCAAAATGTCCAAAGCCCGTTCGACGGCCCGGACGCCATCGCCGCTGTTGGTGCGCATACCCAAACCCTTCTAAACCTTGCAACTCTGGTGTGCATTAGCCTGTCCGCCTGATGGACAGTATTATCATTTTATGGAGAAACTGACAGAACAGCATCAGTGTGCAGTTCCATCGTTCAAACCAAGGAGTCGCTTTTTCATGAACAAGGACATGTCTGAAACCCTGATCCGTGTGGGCCCCGGCACGCGCATGGGCAACCTGATGCGGCGCTACTGGGTGCCCGCTTTGACCAGCAGTGAAATCGAGCTGGCCGACGGTCCGCAAGTGCGCATCGAGCTGTTGGGCGAAAAGCTGCTGGCCTTTCGCAACACCGACGGCCAAGCCTGCATGATCGGTGAGTTTTGCTCACATCGGGGGGTCTCGCTTTACTTTGGCCGCAACGAAGAAAACGGCATCCGTTGCGCTTACCACGGCGTCAAGTTTGACGGCAATGGCCAGTGTGTGGACGTGCCCTCCAACCCCAAAGCCTGTGCGCACATGCACATCAAAGGCTACCCCTGCGTGGAGCGCGGCGGCATTGTCTGGACCTACATGGGGCCGCCCGACAAAATGCCCGAGCCGCCCGAACTGGAGTGGTGCACCTTGCCAGACAGCCATGTGTTCGTCTCCAAGCGCCTTCAGTACTCCAGTTATCTGCAGGCCATGGAGGGCGGTATCGACACCGCCCACGTCTCGTATGTGCACCGCTATGAAGTGGACACCGACCCGATGCACCAGGGTGTCAAGGCACTCGATTACATCAAGGCCGATGGCAATGTGGTGTTTGAAATCGAAAAGACCTCGTTTGGCATGAGCTTGTATGGCCGTCGCATGGGCGAGCCTGACAGTTTTTACTGGCGCATCACCCAGTGGTTGTTCCCCTGGTTCACCATGATTCCGCCGTTTGGCCACCATGCCTTGGGCGGTCACGCCTGGGTGCCGGTCAACGACCACGAGTGCTGGGCCTGGAGCATGAATTGGCAACCCAAGCAACCGCTCAGCGCCGAAGAAAATGAAGCCATGGCCGCTGGCAAAGGCATCCATGTGGAATACGACGCCCCGGGCAGCTTTGTGCCCAAAGCCAACCGCGACAACGACTACCTGATGGACCGCAAGGCCCAACAGGAAAAACGCGCCTACAGCGGGGTGTTTGGCTTTTCGGCACAAGACTATTCCTTGCAAGAAAGCATGGGTTCCATTCAGGACCATGCAGCCGAAAAACTGCTGCCCACTGACCGTGCCATCGTCATGGCCCGGCGCATGCTGCACGATGCAGCGGTGGCGCTGGAGCAAGGCATCGAGCCCCCGGCCTTGGACGCCGCAGAGCAACATGTGCGCCCAGCCGGTGTGTTGTTGCCCAAAGGCGATGACCCCATGGTGTGGGCCAAGGCACACTTGGCCAATGGCCTGGACGAGCCGGTTTTTTCGATCTGACCGACATTCAACGCGCAACAGGAGACAAGATGAAAAATTTCAACCGTCGGCAACTGACCGCCTGGGCCTTGGCCAGCTTGGGCGTGTGTGCGGCCATGCCAGCGAGCGCACAAGAATGGGCACCGACCAAGCCCGTGCGCATCATCGTGCCCATCACCGGCAGCACCAACGATGTGTTGGCCCGGCTGATTGCGCCCAAACTGCAAGAAGTTTTCGGGCAACCCTTTGTGGTGGAAAACAAGCCCGGCGCCGGCGGCAACATTGGCGCTGACATGGTGGCCAAAGCCGCACCGGACGGCCACACCTTGCTGATTGGCTACAACGGCCCCTTGGCCATCAACGTGGGCTTGTTCGACAAAATGCCCTACGACCCGGTCAAGGACCTGGCCCCCATCACCTTGATGGTCAAGGCCCCGCAATACCTCGTGGTCAACCCGGCCTCGGGCATCACCAGCGTGAAGGATTTTGTGGAGAAGACCAAGGCCAGCCCAACCAAGTATTCTTACGGTTCGGTGGCTTTGGGCAGTGCCTCGCACTTGACCATGGAGATGTTCAAGTCGGCCGCGGGGTTCCACATCACCCACATTCCCTACCGTGGGGCAGGCCCGGCGGTCAGTGATTTGATCGGCGGCAACATCCAGGCGGGCTTTTTTGTGCCGGGCAATGTGCAGCAGTTTGCCAAAGAAGGTCGTTTGAGGTTATTGGCGACTTCGGGCCTCAAGCGCTTTGCCACCACGCCCGACATTCCCACCCTCAGCGAGTCGGGCTACCCCGACTTTGAAGCCACCTCATGGATTGGTTTTCTCACCACTGGCGGCACGCCTGCGCCCATCATCGAGCGCTACCACCGCGAGATCGTGAAAATCGTGCGTTCGCCCGAGATCACCAAGCGTTTGCTGGACATGGAGTTTGAAATCGTGGCCACCACGCCCAACCAGTTCCGCGACTGGATTGGCTCGGAAATCAAGCGATGGGGCAAGGTCATCAAAGACACCGGCACCAAGGCGGAATGATCGGCATGGCCAAGCCGCGTTTGCAAGGCCAAGCGGCATTGATCACCGGCGCGGGTTCGGGCATCGGTGCCGCGACGGCGCACATCTTTTGTCAGGAAGGCGCTTCGGTCTTTCTGGTGGATGCCGATGCGCAGGGCCTGGAACGCACGCGCCAAGCCTTGCTGCTGGACATGCCCGAGGCGCAAGTGCGCTGCTTGGAAGCCGACGTCACAGACCGCGAGCGGGCCCTGCAAGCGGTGGCCGACTGCGTGGCGGCTTTCGCGGGCCTGGACATCCTGGTCAACAACGCTGCCATGCGGAACTATTCGCCAGCCGCCGAGGCCACCTCGGCCGAGTGGCAAGCCATGGTGGGCGTCAACCTGGTGGGCATCACCCACTACTGCCACGCGGCATTGCCCCATTTGCGCCAGTCAGGCCATGGCAGCATCGTGAACGTGTCGTCTTGTTATGCCGTCAAAGGCCGCAAAGGCATGGCGCTGTACGACGCCACCAAAGCCGCGCAACTGGCCCTGACCCGATCCCTGGCGTGTGAAGAGGCGGTGCACGGCGTGCGCGTCAACGCGGTGTGTCCGGGCTCGACTTTGACCGACTTCCATGTGGGCCGCGCCCAAAAAATCGGCAAAAGCGTGGAACAACTCAAGACCGAACGCCAAGACACCTCCTTGCTGGGCCGCTGGGCCTCGCCCAAAGAAATCGCTTGGCCTATTTTGTGGCTGGCCTCCTCTGAAGCTTCCTTCATCACAGGCACAAGCTTGTTGGTGGACGGCGGCTTGCACAGCATGTGAGGCTGTCGTCCCCGACGTGCCAGCGCTTGGGCATCCCTTCCTTCAAAATTCGCCCTGCAAATTCTGGGCTCGGCCCCATCGGAGCATTTGAAACATGATCAACAAATTTGTGAACACGGTCGGCGAGGCTTTGGCGGACACGGCCGATGGCGCCACCGTCTTGATCGGTGGTTTTGGCACCGCAGGCATTCCCGATGAATTGATCGACGGCCTGATTGCCCAGGGCGCTCGCGACCTGACGATCGTCAACAACAATGCGGGCAACGCCGAACAGGGGCTGGCCGCTTTGCTCAAGGCGGCTCGGGTGCGCAAGATCATTTGCAGCTTTCCCAGGCAAGCCGACTCGTACGTGTTCGATGGGCTTTACCGCTCCGGCAAGCTCGAGTTGGAGTTGGTGCCGCAAGGCAATTTGGCGGAGCGCATCCGGGCTGCAGGCGCAGGCATTGGGGGATTTTTCACACCCACGGGCTACGGGACCGAATTGGCCAAAAATGCCGATGGTTCACCCAAGGAGACGCGCCAAATCAATGGCCGCATGTATGTTTACGAAACCCCCATCCATGCCGATTTGGCTTTGATCAAGGCCGAACGTGGTGACCGTTGGGGCAACCTGACCTACCGCAAGGCGGCGCGCAACTTTGGGCCTGTCATGGCCATGGCGGCACGCAAGACCGTGGCCACAGTGCATGAGCAAGTTGAGCTGGGCGAGATGGATCCCGAGACCGTGGTGACCCCCGGGATCTTTGTCCATGCGGTGGTCAAAATCGACCGAGTGGCCACACAGGCCGGAGGGATCAGGGCATGAGCTACACACGACGCAGCAAAGACGAGTTGGCCGCCCGTGTGGCCCAAGACATTCCGGAGGGTGCCACCGTTAATCTCGGTATCGGCCAGCCCACGCTGGTGGCCAACCACATACCCGCGTCCCGCGAGGTGCTCTTGCACAGCGAAAACGGCATCTTGGGCATGGGCCCGGCCCCGGCCAAGGGGCAGGAAGATTACGACCTGATCAATGCGGGCAAACAGCCGGTGACTTTGTTGCCCGGTGGCGCGTTTTTCCACCATGCCGACAGCTTCGCCATGATGCGCGGCGGGCACCTGGACATCTGCGTCTTGGGGGCGTTCCAGGTCAGCGCTACGGGCGACTTGGCCAACTGGCATACCGGCGAGGCGGGTGCCATTCCGGCAGTGGGCGGGGCGATGGACTTGGCCATCGGGGCCAAACAAACCTGGGTGATGATGGACCTGCTGACCAAGCAGGGCCAAAGCAAACTGGTGCAGGCCTGCAGCTATCCGCTGACGGGCATTGGCTGTGTCAAAAGGGTCTACACCGACTTGGCCACGCTGGCCTGCACCCCCCAGGGTTTGGTGGTCATTGACTTGGTCGATGGCTTGAGTTTGCAAGCTCTTTCAGACTTGATGGGCTTGCCGCTGTCGCCTTGAAATGAGCCATCCCGTTAAAGAGGGGCAGGATCAGGAGGGGAGAAGAGGGCCCGCAAAATTTTGCCTGAGCTGCTGTGGCAGCAAGGGGGCGTCCTTCACCGCAGCGGCGACAGCATCTCAAATGCAAAACTGGCGTCTTTGACGGTCACCTTGACCGCACGCACGTCCGACGCGCCGGGCACGATCAAGCGGGTCACGTTTTTCAGCGGTTTTTTGTCCAACTGAAAAGGCTGGTCCAGCCTGAACTGATGGCTGTCGCCGTGCACCAGCAAGACAGGTTTGCCCCAGCTGCTGGCCAAGGGCAGCAGCGTTTGGCCAATGCTGGTGCGAAAGCCAGACCAGCCTGGAAAGTCTTCCCACAGGGTTTTGTTTTCCAGCACGTCGGCTTGAAAAGCGAACACCACGGCTGAAGCTTGTTGAAGACGTGCTTGCTCAAACGTGGCCTGGATCCAAGCCACGTTGGCCGCATCGCGCTCAAAAAATTCTCGGGTGGCGGCGATGTCCCGGCTTTCCAGGTTGTTGTTGCTGCCCACGATGTGCAGTGTGGCAAACATGACCCCTTGGTGGAGCCAGCGCAGGTTTTCCACATAGCGACTGAAAGCAGGCGCGTCCACCGACTGGTTTTGTACGGGCATGGGCTTGGCGCCCAAGGAAGAGCCAGCTGTGAAAAACCGTTGCCGCAAAACGGCCAGACGCTCCAAGGGGTCAAATGCCCCATTGTTGCTTCTGTGGCAATCGGTCCACTCGTTGTCACCCGGCGTATAGACCACGGCGCCCTTGAACCTCTGAAAGTGCTCCAGCTGGTTGGCAAACTCTTCGTCACTGCACAACGTCGAGCCCGATTTGAAATCGCCCACATGGACAGAAAAGGCAGGGGCTTCTTGGTTGATGCGCTCAATCAAGGACCTGTAGGGGCCATACGCTCTGTGTGGCGATCCATACGGCAAATCCCCCAAGGCAACAAAAGTGAAAGCCTGCTGCGCGTGTGCCGCCGTGAACACGCAAAGAATGCCCAGACAGAGGAGGTGTCGCAAAACCAAATGAAGCTGATGAGTCATACAAAAAATGGTGCTGATGGGGTTAAAGCGCATGCGTCGTTGAAGCCAGTGTTCAGCTCAGGATTTCCAGCCCAAGGCCAATGTCATCATGGCCAACTCCACATCTTTGGCAGCTTGTTTGAGGTGCGGGTTGCTGGACTCGCTGCCAGCACGCCCCACATCAAGATCGGCTTGGAAACCATCACGTTCAGGCCAAACCGCATTGAGCATGTCAAATCCGGCATCTGAGATCGTGTCTTGTGCTTCTTGCATCAACCGTTCTGAACGGCCAGTTTTGGACAAAACAATCACAATCTTGTTGCTCACTGACCGCGTCTTGGCCAGTCGGCGAGCCAAAGCCAAGGTGGGGCGCAGATCGTCCATAGACGTTCCGCTGGGCAAAAAAACCACGTCACTCTCCATGCTCACATCTTCGGTCAGCTCATCGGCCAGGCCTCTTGTATCGACCACCACCAAGTCGTAGTCGCTCACAGTTTTACGCAATTTCTTCAAACTTTTGAAGGCTTGCGCATCAATGTCGGGCTCGATGCCCTGACGCATCCGCATGGCACTCCATTCGACACAGGTCAGTTGTTCAAGATCAAAGTCGCCGATCAACACCCTGTGCCCTTCGTGGGCAGCGGCAACAGCCAAAACACGGGCCAAGGTGCTTTTTCCCACGCCACCCTTTTGGCCGAGAAATGATGCAATTCGCATGTTGAGACCTCCTGAAGTTGATCCGTTCGATCTGTTTTTGATGACGCTGAACTGATGAACCATCCGTGCATTGAAAGTTCTGGGCATGGCCCCAAGACTTTGGCGCAAAACGCCCGTTTTGCATCAGGCGCTGATTGGGACTGTGGCCTTTGGCATGACAATGGGAGCAGTTTGACAGCACCGCCAAGCGCTGAGCATCACAAAAAGGCCATTGTCAGGCCGATCTTGCCATCTGACATGACAATGGCGTGAAAAAGTTGCTTGAAATATCTGCCATTTCCCATTGATTCTTCATGAAACCGTCATCTCCAAAATGAAACATCAAAGCATGAGCGAATTCAAAGATTCCACCAAAATGGCGTTGAAAAAGGTCTTGATTGTGGGGAGCGCGCCCGATGCCACCCGAACAGCCCACTGGGATACCTCTTGTTTCTCTCACACCATCGTGATCAACAACGCATGGATGGCTTGTCCTTCGTGGAACTGCTGGATCTACCCTGAAGATTTCCCAAGCAACCGGCACCCCAGTCCGCAACAGCTTGTCGGCAAACGGGTGGTCACAGCCGAGGAATTTGTGCCGGTACAAAACGAATTCGGGGGCTTTGTGTACGCGGGTGGCACCATGTCAATGACCGCAGGGTATTGGGCCCTCGGCGCACTGAAGCCCGATGTCATCGCGTACATCGGATGCGACATGGTTTATGAAACGCAGGCGGGGCAGGCGACACATTTTTATGGCCAAGGCACAGCCGACCCTTTGCGCGATGACGTGACGCTCCAAAGCCTGGAGGCCAAATCTTTGCGCTTGCAGGCCTTGGCCAATCGCAACGCCTGTTGTGTTGTGAATTTGTCTGACCAAAAGCATTCAAGACTTCAGATCCCACGGGTCGATTTTCAGACCCTCCATGACATGCAGCCCTCAGAGCACGCAAAGTGGATCAACATGCCTGCCGTTCAAATGGCCTTGCAGGCCGAATCCGACCTGGGTTACTGGGTTGAATCGGGCAGGTATTGGGAGGAAGCTGAAACCTTTGACCGAGAAAAATTGCGCGGCATTGACGCGCTGTGGCTTGCGACGTTGAGCAAAGAAGCCGAATCCTCGCCGTGTTTTTGAACCCCATCACCTGGTAACCCTCAAGATGACAACCACCTTGGAACTTCAAGCCCCATCGATTTTGGCAACCGATGGACTGCGTTACAAATTCAAAGGTGGAGGCTCACCTTTTCAGGATTCAGGGAACATGTCGACCATGAGTTGTTATCGCTGCGGTTTTCATAAACCGCGCTCATTGGGCACCTTCACACGGCTTTTGAACCAGCGCATGTTTCGTTGCCAAGACTGCACGCCCAAACCGACCTGATTTTCGGGGTGCTTTCAGCGTGTATCCGTTGCCTCGATCGGCACCATCCGCAAATCCTCACTGGTGGTGACCCACTGACCGTCGCGGTACAGCAAGGGCAAAGCGGCTTCGTTGTGGCGGCCGGAAATGACTTCACCCACCATGAGACAGTGCGTGCTCTCCTGGACTTGCCGGATCAGGCGGCACTCCAGGCTCATGACCGCTTGCCGCAAGCAGGGTGAACCCGAGTCAAAGTGGTCCCACAATTGCGCGTCAAAACGTTCATCGCCAAACACGGGGGCTTGGCCGGCAAACAATTTGGCCAGTTCGTTGTGTTCGACCGCGAGTGTGTTCACACTGAAGACTTGGTTCTCGACCATGTGCGCATAGCTGAACGCGTTGCGGTTGATGGCGCACACCACCGATGGGGGCTCCACGCCCAAGGACATGAAAGCCGAAACCGTCATGCCCGTGCGCTGGGGCGCCTTGCCCGTGGCAATGATGTTCACGGCCGCCGGATGCATGCGCATCAATTGCCGAAACGCTTGCGGGCTCATGCTGCGACTGCTGACTGCGGCGCGTCAACGTTGATGGCCGAGCCTAAGCCCAAAGCCTGGTTGACGCGCGGCATGACCTCGTTGGCCATCAGCTCCATCGAACGCCGGCCCAGCTTGGGGTCGACCAAGTCCATGCCTGCGTAAACGATTTCGCCAAATGGCCCGGCCTTTTCGCGCAAGGCCAGGATCTTGTCGACCACTTCGTTCACCGTGCCGGTGATGACCAGATCATCGAGCAAGCGGTCCAAGGTGACCAAGCTGTCGTCTTCGTCCGCGTGTTTCTTGAAGATGACGTGCCGCTTGGACATCATCATCTTTGTCAACATCTGGCGGTAGTAATAGCGGTATGGGCTGTTGGCGTCCGCGCGGCCATAGCGCTGGGCGGTGGCGGCATCGTCGGCCACAAAAATGGTGCGGGCCACACGCCAGTCGGACGGGTCGGCGACCAAGCCCACCGAGGTCTTGCCTTCGCCGTAGTTGTCCCAGTGGCTGGCCAGCCAATGGTCCATCAGGAAGTTGGCCGACATGGGGTGGAAGTCCCGTTTGCCCATGGCGATCACACCTTTGGAGTGGGGCGCCACCACCGTGCCGACAATTTCTGGCCGGGGACTTTGGAAAGGCTTCATCAAGTAGCCGCGACCGATCTCGGGAACAGACGTCACCTGTGTGCTGACTTTGAAGCGGTTGTCTGGGAAGTCGATGTTGTAGGGCGGATCGCGTTCCCAAATGGCCAGGATCACGTCGATGGCCTCGGCAAACATCTTGTTGCGGTCCTGGTCCAGAATGCCCAGCGCTTCAGCGTCCGAGGCCAACGCGCCCGGGCTGATGCCAAAGATGAAACGGCCTTTGGACAAGTGGTCAAACATGGCCGCTTGCGATGCCAACAGCGTGGGGTGGGAGTGCGACAGGTTCGAGGTGCCGCTGCCCAGCTTGATGGTCTTGGTTTCCGGAATCAAGGTGGCCAAAAACAACAAGCTGTTGGTCACGTTTTCGGCTTTGTCGGTCAAGTGCTCGCCCACAAACGCATCGTAAAAGCCCAGCTTGTCGGCATAGATGATCGTCTGCCGGTCTTCATGCAAAGTTTCGGTGGTGTCCCTTTGGAAGGGATGCAAGGGCATGGTGAAGTAGCCTAAGCGCATGGTGGGTCCTGTGGTGGTGTCTGCCTTGCGGGGCTGTTTATTCGGGCTTGATGCCAGCGTCTTTGATGACCTGGGCCCAGCGGGTGATCTCGCTTTGAATGAAGCGAGGGTAATCGGCCTTGGATACCTTGGAGGGCTCCAGGCCCAATTGGGCCAGACGGGCCAAAAAGCCTTCGTCTTTCAAAGCCGAACCGATGGCACCTTCGAGTCTGCGCACCACATCGGGGGGGGTGCCAGCAGGAGTCGCCAGGCCCAAGAAGAAGCCCAGTTCATAACCAGGATAGGTTTCGCCAATGGCCGGGACGTTGGGCCAGGGCTTGAAGCGGGTCGCACCGGTCACGCCAATCGCCGTGGCCTTGGGGTTGTCGATGTGGGCCATGGCCGGCAGGTACTCCAGAAACAGGACCTGCAGCTGACCGCCATAAAAGTCCTGCAAGGCCGTGCCAATGCTTTTGTAGGGGATGCCCGTCATGGGGGCGCCGGTCTTGACCTTGAACATCTCCGCCGTCATTTGCGAGGCCGAGTTGTAATGGCCGAAAAACACCTTGCCGGGGTTGGCTTTGGCGTAAGCCGTCAGGTCGGCCGCCGTGCGGATGCCCGAGTCCTTGCTGACCATGGCCACCGAGGCGGCTGTGCCGAACTGGCCCAGGTGTTCAAAGTCCTTCAGGGGTTCGTAAGGGACTTTTTTGTACAGGCTCAGGTTAGCGGCCAAGGTGGTGTTGGTGGTCAGCAGCAGGGTGTACCCGTCGGCGGGGGCGTTCTTGACCGCTTCGGTTCCCAGGATGCCGTTCGCACCGGCCTTGTTTTCAATCACCACGCCTTGTTTGAGTTGGGCTTCGAGGTACTGGCCAAAAGCGCGGGCCGTGATGTCCCCCGAGCCTCCGGGCCCGAAAGGGACCACGATTTTGATGGGTTTGTTGGGAAAACCCTGTGCCTGAACCAGGCCCAGGCACAAGCTCAGGGAGGCCAGCAGGCCCCATTTCAGAAAACGCATCAGCTTCTTCATGCACTGTCTCCATCAAAGTTTGTCGGTGCATGGATTCTAGGAGCAGGGTCTGAATTGACCAAGCTCAAAATTCCAACATGTGGAATTACCGACCAGCGGTCTTCCATGCCGTGTGAGAACTGTCGGAGGCAAAACGTTGCGCTCAAAAAGCAATGCGCGGGGCTTGGGGGTCCTTGATGGCGGTACGCCAGCTCTCGGCTTGGGCCGGGCTCATGCGGGCCAGTTCGTATTGTGCGGACATGATTTCTGCTTCGTGTCGCAAGGTGGCGGCCAGCCCCGTCAAGTAACTGCCTTTCATGCGGTCGAGGGTGGAGACCGCACACAAGGAAGCGATCGGGTAGCGACGCCGGTCAAAAATGGGCACGGCTATGCCCGAGATGCCCCGCGCGGAGCGGGTTTTAGTCAATGCATAGCCATTTTTCAGGGTGTTGTGAATGCCGTTGGCCAGTTTGCTGAAGGCTTTGTCCTCGCCGCTGCGCAGGCGGTTAAAGGCCAGGATGTCGCTCATTTCCTTGGCTGGCAAATGCGCCAAGATGGCCAAACTGAAGGAGCCAATGCCCATGGGCCAACGGTCATTGACTTGCAAAATCTCGGCGTTTTGCGGCAAGTGCCCTTGGCGCTTGTCCAGGCAGACTGCGTCGTAGCCGCAGCGGATCCCGAGGTACACCGTTTCGCCCGTGGTCTGGGCCAGTCGCTCGAAAGATGGCTGGGCAATGGTTTTGATGTCGAACACGTTGAGCACCGACATGCCAAAGGCGTAGACCGCAGGGCCAAGCCGGTAGTGCCGTGTGCCCCAGGGCCGCTCGACCAGATGTTCTTCCAGCATGGCCGACAGGATGCGGTGGACCGTGGCTTTGGGCAATTGGGTCAGCGTGCTGATTTGCATCAGCGCCGCACCTTGCGAGCCAAAAGTGGACAAGGTGCGCAACAACAAGGCGGCGCGTGCGATGCTTTGAGCGCCTTCGTTTTTCACGGGGGTCTTCATGGACATGGAGAGCGCTTTGGCAGCGTAGGCCGTCTGGGGCAGCTGTTGGGATGGCGCCAAGTATTCCATGATTCGGAATATTTGGCGTGCGCTTGCGCGGGCACCACGCAAAAGGGCAGCCCCCGATTGCCAACTGAAAACACTCCACGCATACTGATTTTGAGGCGCACTGCGCTTTTTCTTACGGATTGAAAAATCAACATCACCACACGAGACAAGGAAAGGCCTTTCACATGACCACTTTCAAACGCCAGCCGTGGACTTCTTGGGGCTGGGCTCTGTTGCTCGGGGCCTTGACCTTCGGCGCGCAGGCCCAAAGCTACCCGCAGCGACCGATCAAGGCCATCGTGCCTTACGCCGCAGGCGGATTTTCAGACCAGGCCAGCCGCATCATTGCCGAGGCGATGTCGCGCAACCTGGGCCAAAACATCGTCATTGAAAACCGTGCCGGTGGCGGCGGCCGCATTGGCAGCGAGGCGGTCACCAAAATGGCCCCCGACGGCTACCAGTTGCTGATGACCACCAACGGCACCAAGACCTATATGGCGGTGGTGGAAAAGTCTTTGTCGTATGACCCAGTGAATGACTTCACGCCGATTTCGTTGGTGGGCAAATACGGTTTGCTGATGGTGGTCAACCCCTCCGTGCCCGCCAAGACCCTGCCCGAATTCCTGGCTTATGCCCGCGATCCTAAAAACAAGGACAAGATCAATTACGCCACGTCGGGCATGGGCAGCGGCCTGCATTTTGCAGGCGAGTTGTTCAACGCCATGGGCAAAGTCGACATGGTGCATGTGCCCTACAAAGGCTCTGGCCCCGGCATGCAGGATGTGCTGGCGGGGGTGTGCCAGGTGATTTTTGATGGCGCAGCCAAACCGCAAATCGATGCGGGCAAGGTCCGCCTGCTGGGCACCACCAGCTCGGTGCGCGACCCGCGCTATCCAGACATGCCCACGCTCAGCGAGGGTGGTTTGCCCGGTTATGACCTGACGTATTGGGTCGGTATTTTTGCGCCCAAAGGCTTGCCGGCCGATATCCAGGCGCGCTTGAATGCGTCGGTCAAAACCGCATTGGCGGACCCGGACGTCCAGCGCAAACTCAACGGCATGGGTATGAGTTTGGTCGGCAGCACGCCAGAGCAAATGGTGCAGGAAATCCGCACCGAAACCGCCAAACTGCGGCAAATTGCCGCTTCGATTCCCGGTGGAGTGAACTGATGAGTTTTGAGCTGAACAAGGGGGTGCTGCGACCCCAAGACCGCTTGCCTTTTTCGGCCATCATCGACAGGCCGCCGCTGCGCTTGCCCGAAGGCGTGCGTCTGGTGGTTTGGCCGGTGGTCAACATCGAAGAGTGGGACATCTCGCGCCCCATGCCGCGGATGGTGTCGCCACCGCCCGGCGGGCAAGCCCCGGTGCCCGATGTGCCCAACTGGACTTGGCACGAATACGGCATGCGGGTGGGGGTGTGGCGTCTCATGGACGCTTTCAAAAATGTCGGCGTTCGCCCGACCCTGTCGATCAATGCCAAGGTGTGCGAAACCCGTCCGCGCGTGACACAAGCCGCGCTCGACGCGGGTTGGGAGTTCATGGCGCATTGCTACGAGCAAATCCCGATTCAAAAAATTCCGGACGAGCGGGCCATGATGCAGCAGACGCTGGACGTGCTGACCCGCTTCACCGGCCAGCGCCCGCAAGGCTGGTTGGGGCCGGGCCGCAGCCAGACGCTGGAGACGCCCGACCTGATCAAAGAGCTGGGCATGTCCTGGTTTGGCGACTGGGTGCTCGATGACCAGCCGCAATACGTGCACACGAAACATGGCCCCTTGGTGTCGGTGCCCTACACCATCGAGCTCAACGACATCAACATCATGCTCACCTCGCACGAGCGTTCGGACGCGATGCTGTTGCGCACCCAAGACGCCTTTGAGCGGCTGTACGCCGAGTCGGCGCAAGGTGCCCGCATCATGGCGTTTGGCGTGCACCCCTATATTTCAGGAGCGGCGCACCGCATCCGCTATTTTGAAATGATGCTGGAATTTTTGGCCAAGCAGCCCGGTGTGGTGTTCTGGAATGGCGCCGAGATTGCCAATTGGTTCCAGCAGGCCAGCCCCTTGCCCGCACCTTTGTCCACGACCTGAACCATGCCTGACCGGACTCCGCCAGAGGCTGGGCAGGACAGGCCGCTGCACGCCTTGTCGCTGGCGCAAGCCAGCGCCTTGATCGGTCAGCAGCGCATCACGCCTTTGCAGTTGGTGCAGGCCTGCGCTGAGCGGGTGGAGCGGCTGGATGGGCAAACACGGGCTTTTGTCACACCCACGCTGGAGGCCGCTGTGCAGGCCGCACACCAGGCCACACGTGAAATTCAGTGCGGTGACTACCGGGGTCCTTTGCACGGTATTCCTTTGGCGCACAAAGATGTCTTCCTCACCCAAGGTGTGCGCACCACCGCGCATTCACGGCATTTGCGCGATTGGGTCCCGCAGGTCAGCGCCACGCTGGTGACGGGTCTGGCGCGCTTGGGAGCCATCAGTCTGGGTAAAACCGCGTGCCATGAATACGCCTTTGGCTCGCCTGCTGTTGACGATTTGTTTCCGCCTGCGCGCAACCCTTGGAACCTCGCACACATGCCGGGCAGCTCCAGCAGTGGCTCGGCTGCGGCCGTGGCGGCACGGTTTTGCATGGCCGCCACGGGAACCGACACGGGCGGCTCGATCCGCCACCCGGCTGCCGCGTGTGGCTTGGTGGGCCTGAAGCCCACTCGCCACACCTACCCCATGTCGGGGGTGATCGCATTGGCACCCAGTCTGGATGTGGCGGGCTTCATCACCCGCAGCGCCCTCGATCAGGCCGTCCTTTGGGACGCATGGCATGGCAGCCATGTGGCGGATGTGTGCCAGGCCGATGTGCAGCGCCACGCGCTCAAAGGCCTGCGCATCGGTGTGCCGCTGGACCTGTGGACGCACCCGGACAACGGGGAGCCCACGCACGATCCCCAAATTCAGGCGTGCTTTGAAAGGGTCTTGCAAACCTTGCAGGCCGAAGGCGCTCAGGTGGTTTCGGTGCGCATGCCATCTCAAAGCGAGGTGGTGCAGGCGGCCAATACGGTCATTGCTTACGAAGCCTTTGGGCAGCTGCAACAGGTGTGGCGCGATCACCCCCAAGACTTGGGTGAAGGCTTGCAAAAAAAGCTGGCGGGTGCAGCGCGCCTGAGCGCCCACGACTACCATGCTGCACGTGTGCAGGCCGAGGTCTGGCAGCAAGCGCTGAGCGCCGTGTTGGGTGAACAGGTCGATGTGCTGATGTGGCCTGGCCGCGAAGCTTTGCCCGAGACGCTGGAGGCGTTGATGGCGCAGCCCACGGCACCGCGCAGCGCGTGCAACCGCCTGTACAGCCTCACGGGGCACCCGGCCTTGACGTGCCCGATTGGCCTGTCCAGTGAAGGTTTGCCGATCGCCATCCAAATAGGTGGCGCCCTGCATGACGAAGCCCGGCTCCTGCAGGTGGCGCATGCCTTGGCTGCGGCCATCGCATGGCAATTGCCGCCTTTGCTGGACTGAGCAGGGGCTTTTTTTGATTTTTTTGGAGCTTGCTTTATGACCACCCCTATCAACCCGTCCATCCGCCGTGTCGTGACTGGGCACGACGAAAACGGCAAAGCCATTGTTGAAATCGACGAGGTGTGCAGCCACTTTCGCTCGGGCCGTCCCAATGGTTATGTGTGCAACATCTGGACCACCGACGCCAGCCCGGCCAACAACAACGGCCATGGGGATGCGGGCAAACGTGAAGGAAAGTTTTCGGTGATCGAAAACGGCACCGTGTTCCGCATTCTCGACTTCCATCCCGGCGTGCAACAACGTGTGCACCGCACCGACTCGGTCGATTACATCGTGGTCATGTCGGGTGAAATCGACATGGAGCTGGAGTCCGGCGAGGAAGTCCACCTGAAGGCTGGCGACGTCATGGTGCAGCGCGGCACGGTGCACAACTGGATCAACCGGGGCACTGAGACTTGCGTCATGGCCGTGGTGCTGGTGCATGCGCACCCGGTGCAGGCGGGCGGGCAAACGCTCAACGCCTTCGGTTGAGCGGTCCCCGAAGCCCCGTTCAGACCTTCAGTGCGGAAACGGCGCAATGCCTGGTGCGGCGTTGTCTGGCAAGTCACGGCGCGTGGTATTCATGACCATGGCCAGCAAGCTGTAGTAGCCGCAGTGCGCCGTCATGTCGATCACGCCCTGGTCGCCAAACATCGTTTGTGCAGCGGCCCAGGTAACATCGCTCACCGATTGGTTGTGCAGCAGTTCTTGCAAAAAGTCGTACACCACGGTTTCTTGCGCCGTCATGTTTGGCGGGCGGCGGCCTTCGGCAATCGCGTTGCAGGTCTCTTCGCTCACGCCCGCTTTCATGGCGATCGGTTTGTGGATGTGCCACTCCACCGGCTGTGACCAGTGGCGCGCCACCACCAGCACGGCAAATTCCGAGTTGTGCAAACCCACGGTGTTGTCGTAGCGCAGGTATTCGCCCACTTTTTGCAAGCGGCGCATCAGCTCTGGGCTGCGCATCAAAGGCACAAAGGGGCCCGAGAGTTTGCCGCGTGGCCCGCTGACCAACTCGTCCACCGCCGCACGTTGGGCGTCGGTCATGTGTTCACGCGGAATTTCGGGCAGGCGGTCGGTTTTGGGGGAGGTCATCGGGCGGTCTCTTGGGGTGGGTTGAAAGGTCAAGCCCCAATTTATCACCGGACCTGACGGCCCTCAGTCGTGTGCGGGATAGCCCGGCGGGGCCACCGCCGCGCCCTGGATCTGGTGGCGCACAAAGGCCTCGGCCACCCAGCCCGATTGCTTGGCGTCTTCCACAAAACCGTTCAAAAATTGCCGCGCTGTCTCGTTGCGCTGCGCGGGCATGCCCATGGCTTGATGGATGACCATGAAGCGGCTCGGCAGCAGCCGCACGCCGGGCAGACGCTGCGCGTCGGCTTCCAATTGCTGCTTGACGCCTGCGGCCACTTCAAGTTGCTGCGCCATGAACACATCGACCACGGCGGGCGAACTGGGCGCACGCACGATGGGGGCGTGTTTCAGGTGGCGGGTCAAAAACAAATCGTAGGCGCTGCCCGCGCCCACCGTCACACGGTTTCCGGCCTGGTCGACTTCGTCGTTGCTTTGCAGCGGCGAGTCGCTGCGCACCAAGTAGGCCCCTTCGATTTGCACATAGGGCGGTGAAAAATGCAGGCCCTCGCCGCGCACCGGGTCGATGGCAAAAAAACCGATGTCGGCCTCGTCGGCGCGGACGCACTGCACCGATTCGTCGGCCTTTTTGAACACGCGCCATTCAATGCCCAGGCCCAGTTGGGCCGCCAGCTTGCGGGACAGATCGGCCGAAATGCCCGAGGGCTCGCCCGCGGCGTCGAGACCGGCGAGCACCGGATTGCCCAGGTTGATGGCCACGCGCATAACGCCGTGGGGAGCGAGCTGATGGGCCAAAGAGGCTGCAGAGGAAGTGTTCATGGCTGGCGCAAAAAATGGGCTGAAAAGTGAAGGTCTATTTTAAAAACGCGAGCCGTTCAGTGGGCTGACAAGTTTCAGGGGACAAGTGCCTGGCCGTGCTGCCGTATCAGCCCAAGACTTGGAGCACTGCGTTCAAATCACGCCCCGTGTGGTGCGGTGCAGGCCCGATGGCCTCAGGCGGCAGGCCCTGGCGGTTGACCCACAGCGTGGTGAAGCCAAACCAGGTGGCGCCCAGCGCGTCCCAGGCGTTGCTCGAGACAAACAGCACTTCGGCGGGGGCAAAGCCAAAGTGATCTTGCACCAGTTGGTAGCTCGTGGGGGTGGTCTTGAACTGGCGCACGCTGTCCACCGACAGCACGGCGTCCAAAAGCTCGCGCATGCCTGCACTGTGCACGGCCGACTGCAGCATCTCGGGGCTGCCGTTCGACAAAATGGCGGTGGCCACGCCGCGTTGGCGCAAGGTGTGCAATACGGGCAGATTTTCCGGAAAGGTCGATAGCTCGGCGTATTGCGCCATCAGCGTGTCTTCATTCGCGTGGGTGTGCGCCAGGCCCAAACGCGCCAGCGAATAACGCAGCGAGGCGCGTGTGATGTCCCAAAACGCCTGGTAATGGCGACTGCCTTTTGGGTTGGGGTCGCTCAGCGAGATCAGCCGCGTGTACTCGATTTGCTTGTCGCGCCACAGCACCGACAACGCTGCGCCTTGGCCGGGGTAAAGCTTTTCGGCCAAAGCGCCGATGGAATACACATCGAACAAGGTGCCGTAGGCGTCAAACACCACAACTCGGATGCTGGCGTTCGTCATGTCAGATGCCCCGTCTTCACCAAAATCAAACAACCCTCTCGGCTGAACGGCTGGTGTTGGCTCATGTGCGGGCTGCGCAGCCAGCTGCCCGCCGGGTAGTCACCGTGCTCGTCCGAGAACACGCCTTCGAGCACCAAAATTTCTTCGCCACACCAATGCCGGTGCGGGTTGAAAAACGTTTGCGGGGCCCAGCGCACCAAGGCGGTGTTTTGCGTCTCGAAAGTGTGGAGCGGCAAGACCTTGAGGCCCTCCACCATGCCCTGACGCCACGCACTGCGGTGTGTGTCGATGACCACGCGTTCCTTGTCGCGTGCATCCAGATGGCGCAGCTTTACAAACAGGGTGCAGCCCTCGGGGGAAGAGGGCGTGTGGTCGCTGCCCACCGGGTTTTGGATGTAGGTGCCGGGGCCATAAACGCCGTGTTCGTCGAGCAGCGTGCCTTCGAGCACCCAAATTTCTTCGCCTCCGCCGTGTGTGTGGCGGGCAAAGGCCGAGCCGGGCGCATAGCGCACGATGGACGTGGCCCTTGCCACTTCGCCGCCGTCGCGCTCGAGCATGCGGCGCGACACGCCCGAGGCGGGCGAGTCCACCCAATCGAGGGCGTGGCTGTGCACGACGCAGCGCTGGGTCAGGTCGGCATTCAGTGTGGTGTGTTCAGCGGGCATGCGGTGGGGAGTTCAGGTTTTGAGCAACACAGGCTCAATGGCATCGCCTTGCGCGGTGATGCGGCCAATGATGGCGGTGTGCGCATAGCCTGCCGCTTTCAGGGCCTGCACACAAGCCGCAGCTTGCGTTGCGGGCACGCTGGCCAGCAGGCCGCCTGCGGTTTGCGGGTCAAACAACAAGGGATAGCGGGGGTCGCCCACGAATTCATCGGCGTTGCGCAGGGCGCGGCGCAGGCGCACATTGGCCGGTTGCAAAGAGCTCACAATGCCCGCCTTGACGCAGTCCACTGCGCCGTCCAGCAGAGGCAGGGTGCTCATGGTCAGTTCGGCGTCCACACCCGATGGCCGTGTCATCTCCACCAGGTGGCCCAGCAGGCCGAAGCCGGTCAGGTCGGTGCAGGCGGTGGCCCCGTGGCTGTGCAAAATTTTGGCCCCTGTCTGGTTGGACTGCACCATCGACTGCAAGGCCGCAGCGATCCAGCGGCCCTTGGCCGCATGGCGTGCGTGCGCGGCGAACAAGGTGCCGGTGCCCATGGGCTTGGTCAGCAGCAGCACATCCCCCGCTTGCATGCCGCCCTTGCGCATGACGCCGTCCATTTTTTCGTCGATCAAACCGTTGATGGCAAAGCCCAAGGCGAGTTCCGCGCCCTCACCGGTGTGGCCACCCACCAAGGCGCAGCCTGCAGCGTTCAGCACCTCGATCGCCCCGCCCATCATTTGGGTCAACAGGTCTTCGACTTTGCGCTCCAGCCCTGGGGGTACGGTGACCACGGCGGTGGCCGTTTGGGGCTCGGCCCCCATGGCAAAAATATCGCCCAGCGCGTGGTTGGCGGCCACTTTGCCGAACAAATAAGGGTCGTCCATGAAGGCCCGGAAAAAGTCGACGGTCTGCACCACGGCCATGCCGGGCGGCACCCGAACCACCGCCGCATCGTCGGGCGAATGCAGTCCGATCAACACATCAGCGCGTTCGACGGGTTGCAATTGCCCCAAGGCCCGTGACAACACATTGGCGCCCACTTTTGCACCGCAGCCGCCGCAGCGCATGGCGATGGCCGAGATGGCTTGTAAGGACTCTTCAGCGCTCAAGCTCAAACGCGAGGTGGGCGCTTGGCCTTGGACTTGAATGTTTCTCAGCAGTTGGCCCATCGCCTCCAGGGCGGTGTGCAAGCGGGTGCCCGGCGCGTGTGCATCCATGTCCGGAAGTTCCGTGAAGCGGCGCATGAATGCGCGGTCAATCCGGTTTTTCCAATGCCAGACCCAAGCGCCGCCAAAGCCCCAAGACCCGCGAGAACCCACGGCGTAACGGTTGCCGGTCGAAATGAGGGCCAACCAATGCCGTTGTGGCTTGAAGGCCAGTAATTTTTGGCCGCGCAAGCTGCGGCGCAAATTCTCGGCCAGCGGCTTGCCCATGCGCACCGCAAATACACCCGCTTTTTCCAATGGCCGCTCGGCAAACGAAGCGATATCGCCCGCCGCAAAAACCAGCGGGTCGTTCAGGCTTTGCAACTGGGGATTCACCAAAATGAAAGCTTTGTCGTCGAGTGCCAGGCCTGTGCTCTGCAGCCAAGCCGGGCCACCGGCTTGTGTCACCCACAGGGTCTCGTCGGCATCGAAGGTGCGGCCGTCGCGCGTGTGCAGGCAGCCTGCCGAGACCTGCACCACCTCGGCATGGGCTTGTACCTCGACATTGCGCTCTTGCAGCACTTGGGCAAAGCGTTGACGCACACCCGGGTTGTGGGTGGGCAAGACCGAATCGCCAGAGGTCAGCAACACAAACCTCAGCTCTTCGGGGCTGCGCCCCATGGCTTTGAGTTCATTGCGCAATCGGTGTTGCATGGACAGCACCAGCTCCACGCCGCCCGCTCCCCCACCCACGACGGCAATGGTCATTGGGCCCCGGTGGCCAGGCCACTGTCGCGCTTTGTCCAGCAGGGTCAGCCAGCGTTGGTTGAACTGGGCAATGGGTTTGACCGGCACCGCCAAGGCTTGAGCACCTGCCACGTTTTGCACCTGCGGGGTCGAACCGATGTTGACCGACAACAGGTCGTAGGCCACAGGCGGGCGGTTTTTGCAAATGACTTTTTGGTTTTGTCGGTCGATGCCCACCACCGCATCGTGGTACAGACGTGCGCCCGCAAAAGCACACAGTCGCCCCAGGTCGATGTGCACCTCGTCAAAGCTGTAGTGGCCCGCAATGTAGCCGGGCAACATGCCTGAATAAGGCGTGTCGATGTCGGTGCAGATCACGGTGATGCGCACACCGGGCTCGGGCTTCATGGCGAACATGCGCAGCACGCCCACATGGCTGTGGCCGCCGCCGACCAGGACCAAGTCGCGCAGCACGGGTTGATGGGAAGATTGCATTCAAAGGGTCCAAAGGTCTTGCACCCAGCGGTGCAAGGCAGCGCGTTCGGCGCTCGGTTCAAACAAAGGTGCGCGCAAAGCGCACTGACGCTGCAAGTGTGCCACCAGGGTATGACCGGATTGTGGCGATCGGCAGGCCAGCAGCAAATCGGCCAAGGCTTGGGCCTTGCCCGGCGCAAACAGGCCGGCGTAATCCTCGCCCAACAGGCCCACATTGCCGTCGATGCGCGAGGCCAGCACGGGTGTGCCGCTGCAAATCGCCTCCATCAGCACATGTGCGCCGCCTTCCATGCGGCTGCAATGCACCAGCAGGTGCGCGCGCTGGATGCGCTGCAGGGTTTGCGCGTGGGGCACAGCCCCCAGCCATCGGTAATGCGGGCACTGTGCTTGTGTGTCTTGTGCGGCCTGGCCCAGCGCCGGATCGAGCGCTGCACCGATGTGGTCGATCAGCACGCCAGCGTCTGGCGGCAAGAGGCGCGCAGCAGCCATCAGGGTCAGCGGGTCTTTTTCTTCGCGCAAATGGCCCACCATCACGGCGCGCAGATGACGAAAAGTTTTGGGCAAAGTCTGACGCGTGCCGGTGGACTGCAAGATGACGCGGGCCTTGGCCTGGTGTTCAAGCGGCAGGCTTCGCACCCCCAGACCATGCAACACCACCAGCGAATGCGCCAAGGCCAAGGAGCGCTGCGCCAGAGGGTCGTGGCCAATGTCGCGGTACAGGTCGGTACCCGTGAGCACCACGCCCAAGCCCCGCTGGCCGTGCGTGTTGTGCCAGGCTTGCACCGAGTCGGCAGATCGGCGCGCGTGCAAGGCCAGCACCACATCGTCAGGCGAGGTCAAACCTTCAGCGTCGGGCCATTGCCGCACGATGCAGGCAAAATGAGGACTCAGCAGCTGTTGCCAACGGCGCGCCGTTTGCCAGTTCCCGTTGTTGGCGTCGGCCAGGGCGGGGCTGACAATGACCACACGAAGTTTTTGCATGGGCAGTTTATACATGAGCCGCAGTCCCCCAGCCCCGCCTCAGCAGACACGCGCCCACCGCTTGAATGGACCCGTGACCAATCCCTGGCGCACGGCCAACGCCGAGACCTTGGCAAAAGCCCTGTCCGAAACGCGCCATCGCACGCTGGGTTTGATCCAGGCGTGGCAAGCGGCCTTGCCAGACCTGTCTGTGCCGCCCCTGCCCGGCATGAACCCGCCGCTGTGGGAGTGGGGTCACATCGCTTGGTTTCAGGAGTGGTGGACGGTGCGCAACCGACAGCGCTGCGAAGGCACCCGCAGTGCCTCCTCGGGCGATGGCTTTGGGCCTTCGCTGATGCCCCGTGCCGACGCGCTGTACAACTCCAGCGAGGTGGCGCACGACCGCCGCTGGTCGCTGCCCTTGCCCGACTTGCAGCACACCCAAGGCTACTTGGCCGATGTGCTGGCGCAAAGCCTGGCCCATTTGCGTGGCGCGCCCAATGCCAGCGACGAGGCCCTGTACTTTTGGCGCCTGGTCTTGCAACACGAGGCCATGCACAACGAAGCTGCGGTGTACATGGCGCAAGGCCTGGGCCTGGCTTTACCCGAAGCCTTGTGCGTGGGGCATGCGCAGGCGGGCACAGGGCCTGTTTCAGCCAGCGCGTTGCACATCCCCGCCCAAGTCTGGACCTTGGGCCACAGTGGACCCGGCTTTTTCTTTGACAACGAATGCCAGGCCCACCCCGTGCAGCTGTCGGCTTTCGAAATCGATGCGGCTGCCGTGACTTGGGCGCAGTACCTGCCCTTTTTGCAGGCCACGGGATACCCCTTGCCGCCGCATGTGCGTGGCGCGCAAGGCGATTGGCAAGTGCGGCGTCTGGGCCAGTGGCAGGCCATGGATCTGAACGCCCCCGTGGTGCATGTCAGCGCCGCCGATGCCCAGGCCTGGTGCACATGGGCAGGCCGGCGTTTGCCCACCGAAGCCGAATGGGCGTGTGCGGCGCACTCCCCCGACTTTGCTTGGGGCCAGGTGTGGGAATGGACCGCCAGCGACTTCGCGCCTTACCCCGGTTTTGTGGTCCACCCTTACCGTGACTATTCTGAGCCCTGGTGGCACGACCACCGTGTGCTGCGCGGGGCCTGTGCGGCCACTTCGGCACAGGTGGTGGATGTGCGTTATCGCAACTTCTTTGTGCCCGAGCGGCGCGACATCTTTGCCGGGTTCCGCTCGGTCAAAATGTGAGGTTTCAGGCGGTTGACATTTGCCCCTTGCGCAGCAGTTCGTCGATCAGCATGTGGGTTTTAAGCGCATCTTCACCGGTGACCCGAGGCGCACGATTGTGGGCGATGGCATCGATGAAATCGGTGATCAGATCGCGGTGCGGTTCGTGTGAAAAATCCATCATGTTGGCCCCGCTGCCGGTGCCCCCTTCACTGCGCACAGTCAAAGGTTCACCTTGCAGAAACTGCACTTGCAGATCGGCGCCGCTGAGCCGCGCGCTGCCCAAAGTGCCAATCACCTCGATCGTTTCTGGAAACCCAGGGTACATGGCGGTGGTCGCCATGAGGTCACCGGGGGCGCCATTCCCCAACACCAACAGTGCACTGACATGGTCTTCGGTTTCCATCTGGTGCAAACGGGTTTGCCGTACCACCGAGGCTGTGACCGATGTCACCCCCACCAGCGCCTGAAACAGGTTCAGGGTGTGAATCGCTTGGGTCAGCAACACACCACCACCATCCCGCGCCAAGGTGCCCCGGCCCAGTTCTTTGTAATAGGCTTGCGATCGCCACCACGGCACGCGCACCGAGGCGGCCTGTATGTCGCCCAGGCGTCCGGTGTCCAGCACATCCTGCAAAACCAGGGATGCTTCGCGAAACCGGTGTTGCAAGACCACACCCAAATGCAGACCGCTTTGCCGGGCCAGCACGACCAGTTGTTTCGACCTTTCCAGATTCAGCTCCAGCGGCTTTTCGAGCAACACATGTTTGCCCGCGGCGAAGCAGCGCTGACAGATGTCCAGGTGGGTGGACGGAGGGGTGGCCACAATGACTGCTTGGACCTGAGGGTCGGCCAGGGCCTCGTCCAGCGCACTGACCAAGCGAACAGGGCCGGTGTAAGGCCTGAGCCGATCAGGGTGGGGCTGACGCGTGACGGCATAACGCAGGTCAATGCGCTCGTTCAGGTCTTGCAGGCTGCGAAGATGCGGCTGGGTGGCCGCACCCAGGCCCACCAAGGCCATGCCCAGGCGGAGCGTCATCAGCGACCTTGCTCGATTTTGACCTGGTTGATTTGCGCTTGCGCCTTGACCAAAGAGGGCACCAACTCCTGGCCGTAACCCAAAGCGCAGGCGGTCACCAGGCTCTGGTGCACGCTGGTGCCCACCAGAGAAGGCGCTTTCACGCTCTCGGTCAGGTGCACGTAGTAACGCAAGTCTTTCGATGCGTTGTTCAGCTCGAACTTCAGACCGGTGTAATCACCGTCCAGCGTTTTGGCCATGGCCTGAAACAAACCCGAATTGACCGCACCCGCCGACACCACGCGCACCAGTTGGCCGACATCGATGCCCGCTTTGGCGCCCACCGCAAAAGCTTCGGCCGCCGCCGTCGTGATGGCTTGGCCGAGAAAGTTGTTCAGCAGTTTGATGACATGGGCTGCGCCCATCTCACCGACGTGGAAAATGTTTTCGCAATAGGCCTTGAACACCGGCTCCAGGCTGGCAAAGACCTCAGGCGATGCGCCCACCATGGTGTTGAGTTTGCCGGCTTCGGCCTCCACGGGGGTGCGCGCCAGGGGGGCGTCGACCAGGGTCATGCCCACAGCTTGGCAGCGGGCTGCCAAGCGGCGTGTGGAATCGGGCTCGCTGGTGGACGCGTCGATGACCACCAAGCCCGCACGGGCCTGACTCAATAAGCCGGTGGGTCCTTCCAAAGCGGCCTCGACCTGAGGCGAGCCGGTCACGCAAATGATGACCGCATCACAGGCCGACAGATCGGCATGGCGTTCTGCCAATTTGGCCCCTGCGGCCAACAGGTCTTGCAAGGGCTCCCGGCGTGAATGCGCCGTCAGGGAAACCTGAAAACCTTTGGCCAACAAATTTTTGGCGATGCCGTGACCCATCAGGCCCGAGGCACCAATAAAACCGATGTGTTTCATGCGTTTCTTTCATGTGATGAATCAAAAAATACCCACGCCAAGACCCCGCCGAGTGGCGCACGCAGGGGCCAGCATGCCCGTGCGCATGGTGGGGTTCAAGTTATCACTTTCGGCGGGGCAGGGACCAGCGATGGGGGACATGTTGGAGACAGCTGGGCAGATGACTCATGGTTTTCCCCAGCACTGCTAAGGGTGCCTTGGCCTAAAGTGAAATCAGCAACACATTGAAGTTGTTGTTCCGATCACTACAGGAGACATAGACATGAAAGTTTTGAAACCTTTGCTGGGCGTGGTGCTCTCTTCCATCATGGCCTTGAGTGCGCATGCACAGCAAGCGGCCATCACACTGCACGGCGCCTCACAGTTTGGCGATGACCATGCGTTCACCAAAACCATGGTCAAGTTCGAAGAGCTGGTGAAAAAATACTATGGCAAACCCATCAACTTCGTGCTGCACAAAAACAGTGAGCTGGGCTTGGAGAAAGATTACTTTGCCTACATGAACCAAGGCAAGGCGGTGGACTTTGCGATTGTGTCGCCCGCCCACATGTCCACCTTCTCCAAAGCGGCGCCCTTCATTGACGCACCGTTTTTGTTCAGTGACCTGAACCACTGGAACAAGGTGTTGGACCAAGACATCCTCAAGCCGATTGCCGACGAAGTGGAGCAAAAAGCCGAAGTCAAATTGATCGGTTATGCCGGCGGCGGTGTGCGAAATATTTTTTCAAATAAAGCCGCGGGCAATCTGGCCGACCTGAAAAATCTGAAGGTGCGCGTGCAAGGGGCCCCCATCTGGAGCCGCACCTTCAGCGCAGTGGGCATGTCCCCCACGGTCATCGCTTACAACGAGGTGTACAACGCCATTCAAAACGGTGTGATCAATGCGGGTGAAAACGAAGCTGCCGGGGTAGAGGCGATGAAGTTTTACGAAGTAGCGCCCAGTATTTTGATGACACGCCATGCCATCACCATCCGCCCTTTGTGTTTTTCTGTGAAAACGCTGAAAAGACTCCCTGCAGACCTGCAAGCAGCGATCGTGAAGGCAGGCAAGGAGGCGGGTGCTTTTGGTCGTCAGATCGAGTCGTCCGAAGACCAAGCCAAACTTGACAAGTACGCCAAGGAAGGCAAGCTCAAGCAAGTGCCTTTCGCACAACGCGCTGAAATGCAAAAGCTGGTGGACCCTGTGATGGCGGCTTATGCCAAAGAAGTGGGTGCCGATGCGATTTACGCCAAGATCAACAGCTTGAAATAAACCGATCAGCAGCAAACAGCGGGCAGCGTGATGCTGCTCGTATCTTCGGATTGACGAGACTGTAAATGCAAAAAATTCTTGCCTTGATCGATCGCCTGCTTCATTTTTTGTTGATCGCGACGGTGCTGCTTTTGATTGTTCCCGTCAGCCTGCAAATTTTCTCCCGTTACACCCATCTGATCCCCAGCTACATGTGGACAGAGGAAATGAGCCGGTTTTTCTTTGTTTGGCTCATCTTGTTGGGTGCAACTTTGGGTGTGCGTGAGCGGCTTCACTTTGATGTCGACTTTTTGCCTGAGTTGTCCCCCCGTGCGACCCACGTCCTGCTGCGCATGAGCCAGACCGCCATGCTCGTTTTTTCTGCGGTGGTCCTGTATTGGGGGATTGAGTTCACCCAGTTCGGCTGGAACCAGACGTCCGAGTTGGCTGAGATGCCGATGTGGTGGATTTTTATGGCGTGGCCCCTGGCCGGATTTTTTTGGATCATTTTTTTACTGGACCACATGCTCAACGCCAGTGACATCAGTGAAAGTTCTAACCAGGGGTCCGTGATTTGAGCTCATCTCTTCTCTCGCCTTCGATGGCGGCGTTGGTCCTCTTCGGGGGTTTCTTTTTGTTGCTGGCGATTCGTGTGCCCGTGGCGTTCGCTCTGGGGCTGGCGTCTTTGCCGGTGCTCATTTTTGAACCAAGGCTCTCGCCCATGGTCTTGTTCAATGAAATGTTCAAGGCTTACAACTCCTTCATTTTGCTGGCAGTGCCGTTTTTCTTGCTGACGGCCAACTTGATGAATGGCGGCGGCATCACCGATCGGCTGATGCGACTTTCGCGCGCGCTGGTGGGCCATTTCCCGGGCGGCTTGGCACAGATCAACGTGATCTTGTCGGTCTTTTTTGCCGGTATTTCTGGCTCATCGACCGCCGATGCCGCCAGCCAAGGCAAGCTCTTCATTGAAGCCCAGGTCAAAGAAGGCTATGACTTGTCCTTCTCTATTGCCATCACCGCGGTGTCTGCGGTGTTGGCAGTGATCATCCCCCCTTCGATCCTGATGGTGGTCTGGGGCGGCGTGATCTCGACATCGATCGGCGCCATGTACCTGGCCGGTATCGTGCCGGGTTTGCTGATTGGCCTGGCTCAGATGGCCACGGTGCATGCCTATGCCAAAAAGCGCAACTACCCGGTCTATCCCCGCGCCAATCTGACTGAAATTTACAAAGCGGCCCTGGTGTCGATTCCGGCCATGATGACGCCCGTGATCATTGTGGGCGGCATCCTGCTGGGCCTGTTCACCGCCACCGAATCCGCCGCTGTCGCGGTGCTGTATGCCGCGGTGTTGTCCATGTTGTTTTACCGTGAAATGAACTGGAAGAGTTTCATCGCGGCGATTGTGGACACCGGCAAGCTCAGCGCTGTGGCGCTGTTTTGCGTTGGCACGGCATCGGTGTTTGGTTGGTTGCTGGCTTACTACCAAATCCCCAAAGCGCTGCTGGCCAATGTGACGGGCTGGGGTCTGGATGTCATAGGTGTGGGCTTGCTGATCGCTGGCGCTTTCCTGGTCGTCGGCTGTTTCCTCGATGCCATTCCGGCCATCATCATTGTGGGCACGACCTTGCAACCTTTGGCCGAGTCGGTGGGCATGCACCCCGTCCACTTTGCGATTGTGGGCATTGTGTCCTTGGCCTTCGGCTTGATCACGCCACCGTATGGCATGTGTTTGATGATCTCGTGTGCGGTGGCCAAAGTGCCGCTGAGTTTTGCCATCAAAGACACCATGATCATGTTGATCCCGATGTTGGTGGTCTTGCTCGCCATCATCGTGTTCCCGGACATCGTGCTGTTTTTACCAACCATCTTTGCACCCGACATGATCAGGTAAAGACATGGCCAGCATTGTTCCACTCAGTGATGTGTTGGGAGCCCGCATTGACGGGCTGGATCTGTCCGAGCCCTTGGATGCAGGCCAAAAGCAGTGGTTGGCCGATGCCTTGCATCGTCACGGCTTCATCGTGCTGAAAAACCAGTCCTTGACGCCCGCCGAGATGGTGACATTTGCCAAACAGTGGGGCAGGCCATCGCCCCATGTCATTGACACTTTTCACCACCCCGAAGATGCCAACATCCTGATCCTCTCGAATGTGTTCAAGGACGGCAAGCCCACGGGACTGGTGGATGCCGGCACTTATTTCCACACCGATTATTCTTATCTGGACGACGTGGCGCGCTGCACCATCTTGCATGCGCAAGACGTGCCGCCCGCACCCAACGGCACCACCTTTGCCAACCAGGCCAAGGCCTATGCCGACTTGCCACCCGGCATGAAAGAAAAAATCAAAGGCCTGGTGGTCAAGCACCACTATGGTAACCGCGATGACCTGGACAAACAGTCCCGAAGCGTGGCGTCTGTGCTCAACGCTGAGCAAGCCCAAAGGGTCAGCTGGGTGCGTCACCCGCTGGTCAGGCCACACCCTTTCACCGGGCAGCCTGCGCTGTATGCGGTCAGCGGCAGCTCATTTGGCATTGAAGGCATGCCCGATGACGAGGCCCTGGGCTTGTTGCGCGAACTCGCGGCACATGCCACGCAGGACACATACTGCTACACCAACAACTACGACAACGGCGATGTCATGATTTGGGACAACGCCTTGCTGCTGCACAGCGCGCCCTTGATCGACCTGACCCGGCCACGCACCTTGTGGCGCGTGACCGTGCTCAACCCCCAAGGGCATTGAGAACCAAGTCATTGAGCTTCAGGGCATGTACTGCCCGCCGTTGACCTCGATGATCTGGCCGGTCACGTAGCCCGACATCTCCTCTGAGGCCAGGTACACAAAAGCACCGGCACATTCTTCGGCCGTCCCCAATCGGTTCATGGGAATCGTGGCCTTGAAGCCTTCGAGCATTTGCGGGGTTGAAAAACGTTCGTGAAATGGGGTGGTGATGACGCCCGGCGCCACGGCATTGACGCGGATGTTGTCCTTGACCAGCTCCTTGGCCAGCCCCCGTGTCATGGTGGACACGAAACCCTTGGAGCCGGCATACAGGGAGGCGCCTGCACCGCCGCCATGACGGGCCGCCACCGAGGTCACGTTGATCACCACACCGCCTTGGCCTTGCTGGCGCATGGCCTTGACCGCAGCGGCCGTGCACATCATCGCCGAGCGCACGTTCAGGTGAACCACGTTGTCAAACAACTCATCGGTGATCTCTTCAATCGGCACCCGTTGGACCAAAGCACCAGCGTTGTTGATCAGAATGTCGATGCGGCCAAAGGCCTTGACGGTTTCATCCACCAGCCCTTGGCACTGCCCCGATTCGAGCACATCGCCTTGCAGCAAAATGGCCTGCGCACCCGTGGCCTTGACGCGGCCCAGGACTTCTTCGGCAGGCCCTTGGCTGCTGTTGTAGTGCACCGCCACGCGCGCTCCCAACTTGCCAAAGGCCACGGCCGCCGCAGCACCGATGCCGGTGCTGGAGCCGGTGATCAGAACAACTTTGTCTTTCAGATCGTTCAACATGCAAGTCTCCTGGTGATGAATGTGTGCACAGCATGAGCGCCGGGCTGAATTCATTATGGGCAGGCCGGTCCAGACGACCAATCAAATGGGCGACAAGCTCAGGCCGTGGCCCAAAAGACCGCAAATCGATGCGCAGGGTCGGTCCAAGCCTGTGTCTTGGCAAAGCCTGCTGCGCGCAGCAAAGCGGCAAAGTCGGGCACCGTCCATTTGCAGGCATTTTCGGTGTGGATGGTTTCGCCGGTTGCAAACTGTCGCTGCCCACCAGGCCACTGCACCGTCACTGCGTGGCGCGCTTGCAGGTGCATCTCGACACGCGACTGCGCCGCATTGAAGCGTGATAAGTGTTGCCAGTCGCGCACTGCAAAGTTGCTGCCCACCAAGCGGTTGATGTGCAGCAGCAAATTCAGGTCAAAAGCGGCTGTCACGCCCAGCGCGTCGTCGTAGGCGGCTTCGAGTTCGGCCGGGTCTTTCAGCAAATCCACCCCGATCAGCAAGCCGCTGCCAACCGCCGAACCGCAGCCCGCGTGCAGGTTGTGCAAAAAGTCCAGTGCTTGTTCGGGTGTGAAATTACCGATGCTCGAACCCGGGTAAAACAGCACACGCGGCTGCGCTGGGTCGAGTGCCAGCGCGGCTGGCAGATGCAGGCCACCCGAAAAGTCCACGCCCAAGCCCGCCATAGGCAAGCCCGGGTGCTGGCGCTGCAGCACATCCAGCGCCTGGTGCACAAAGTCCACCGAGATGTCCACCGCCACATAGCGGCCTGCGCCCATGGGGCCGAGCAAGCGTCCGGCTTTTTCGCAATTGCCTGCGCCCAGGTCGATCCAGCACGCGCCGCGTGGCAGCTCAGCAGCCATGCTGGCGCTGTGCAGTTGCATCAATTGGGCCTCGGTGCGCGTCAGGTCGTACTCGGGCAGCTCGGTGATGGCTTCAAACAGGCGCGAGCCCAGCGCGTCGTACAGGTATTTGGGCGAAGTGAAGGCCTGCGGGGCGCTCAAGCCTTGCAAGAGTTCTTGGGCCACGGCGGCGGCGTTGTGCTGGTACAGCTGGATGAATTGGGGCGTGGTCATGGGGGCATGTTAGGGCAGAGACTCAGCGAGCGGCGACCAGCATAGGCAAAACCTCTGGCTCGGCCCTCGCCCTGTCGTTTCTGTGTGCTTTCATTGCTGTGGGTTGGATTGTCTTGAATTCAGGTTTTAATATCGGTTGCTTGTTTTAACGGAAAGCTCTACATGCCTAATGCTTTTTTATCCAAAATTCTGTCCAGTGCCTTCATCGGTCTTCTGGCCTTGTCGGCCACTTTGGCAACGAACGCTCACGCCCAAGCCACCCTGCGCGTGACCACCATCCCCGAAGAAGCGGCGACTGAGCAGGTGCGCAAATTCACCCCGCTGGCCAATTACCTGGAAAAGCAACTGGGCATGAAGGTGCAGTTCACCCCCGTGACCGACTACCCCGCTGCTGTCGAGTCCTTGGTCAACAAAAAGGTCGACGTGGTCTGGTTCGGTGGCTTCACCTTTGTGCAAGCCAGCATCCGCTCGGGCGGCAAGATCATGCCTTTGGCACAGCGCGAAGAAGACACCAAGTTCCAGTCGGTCTTCATCGCCAAGACCAACTCGGGCATCAAGACCTTGGCCGACATGAAGGGCAAGCAAGTTTCTTTTGGTTCACAAAGCAGCACCTCGGGCCACCTGATGCCGCGCAGCTTTTTGCTGCAAGCGAGCATCGATCCTGAAAAGGACTTCAAGCGCATCGCCTACAGCGGCGCGCACGATGCCACCATCGCCTCGGTGGTCAGCGGCAAGGTCGACGCTGCGGCCTTGGACATCACGGTCTGGAAAAAGTTCGTGGCCGAAAACAAGGTCAACACGCAAGACGTGAACGTGTTCTTCACCACCGCGCCTTACTTCAACTACAACTGGTCGGTGCATGCCGACATGCCCGCCGATCTGCGTGAAAAAATCAAGGCCGCTTTGTTGGCCCTGAACCCCGCGAACCCCGAGCATGCCGAGATCCTGAAGCTCAACCGCGCCACCCGCTACGTGCCCACCACGCCTGAGAACTACAAAGGCCTGGAGTCGGCCGCACGCAGCGCGGGCTTGCTCTAAAGCCTGGGCAGCAGCGCGGTGAACATCGAGCTATGGGGTCTGGAGGCCCGACACCCGGCGGCCTTGCCCGGTGCCCCGGCGGCTTTGCGTGCGCTGAACCTGCGCCTGGCCGCTGGCGAGCAGGTGGCCATCATTGGCCCTTCTGGCGCAGGCAAGACGACCTTGTTGCAAGTGCTGGCCTGTGCCCAGCCGCCCACGCAAGGCCAACTTCATTTGGCCGGTGTCAACCCTTGGACCTTGCCCGCACGGGCCTTGCGCCGTTGGCGTGGCCAGTTGTTTCTGGCCCCGCAGGTGCCGCCGCTGCCGCCGCGCCAACGTGTGGTGACCTCGGTGTTGGCGGGGCGCTTGCCCCGCATGGGCTTTTGGGCCAGTTTGCGTTCGCTGTTTTACCCGACAGATATTCCGGCCGCTTACGCAGCGCTGGTGCACTTTGACTTGGGCGATAAATTGTTTGACCGCGTCGACCGCCTCTCGGGTGGTGAGCGCCAGCGCGTGGGCCTGGCCCGCGCCCTGTTGGCCCCGGCCAGCCTGTGGCTGATCGACGAGCCGCTGTCAGCGCTCGACCCGATGCGCGCCCGCATGGCCATGGCTGCTTTGGTGAGCTTGGCGGCCGAGCGTCAAGTGACGCTGGTCGCTACGCTGCACCAGGTGGACATGGCGTTGGCGCATTTCCCGCGCATCATCGGCCTGCGCGATGGGCAGCTGGTGTTTGACTTGCCCGCTGCACAGGTCAGCCCTGAGCGCCTGGCGCATTTGTACGACCAGCATGAACACGAGCTGCGTGGCGAGAACTTGCCTGTGGCCTTACTCGACGCTGCACCTGTGGGGCCCGCGCCCGTGGTGATGCACTGCCGCTGACAAGGCCGGGTTCTTCAAGCCATTCGCACCGCCCATGTCCGCCGCCGCCCATTCGTCTGCCTCCCGCCCCGCAGGTTTGCCGCCTGCGCGACCCCCTTTGGCGGCACCCCTGCGCGACCCTGCTTTTGCCGCGCGCGTGTTTTGGCTCAGCTTGGCGCTGGTGCTGCTGTGGCCACTGGGTGTGGCCACCGCATTCCGTTTGTGGGTGCTCTGGGAGCCCGAGAACCGCAAAGTCACCGCAGACTTTATCGGCAGCTTTTGGCCACTGGTGCACAACGCCGAATTCATGCAGATGGTGGTGCGCGAAACCTGGCGCACCGTGGCCATGGCGACTGCAGGTGTGACGCTGGCGCTGGTGCTGGCCGTGCCTTTGAGTTTGCTGGCCACGCGGGTCTTGTCGCTCTCGGCCTTGTCGGGCCGCATGGACCGCTGGCCAGCCCTGCTGCGCTGGTGTGTGCGGGCCACTTTGATAGTGCTGCGCAGCATTCCTGAATTGATCTGGGCGCTGGTGTTTGTGCGCGTGGTGGGCTTGGGGCCTACGGCGGGCGTGTTGGCCATTGCGCTGACCTATGGTGGCATGCTGGGCAAGGTGTACGCCGAGATTTTGGAAAGCGGCGAGAGCCACGCCACCCAGACCCTGATGCGCAACGGCAGCGGCCGCCTGCAGGCTTTTGTGTACGCGCTGCTGCCGAGCCACGCGGCGGAGCTCGCGTCGTACACCGTTTACCGCTGGGAATGCGCCATCCGCTCTTCGGTGGTGTTGGGCTTTGTGGGCGCAGGCGGTTTGGGCCAGCAGTTGGACAACTCGATGAAGATGTTCAACGGCGGGGAAGTGGCCACTTTGCTGCTGGTGTTCATTGCGCTGGTGGCGCTGGCCGACCGCGTGAGTGCATGGCTGCGAAAGGCTTTGGCATGAAGCCTTTTTCACGCGAAGCGGCCAACCCGCCGTACAAATTGCCGTCACCGATCTTTGATGCACGCTGCCGCGCCTGCTGGTTCACAGCCGCCCTGTTGGTGTTGGTGGTGGCCAGCTTTGTCTCGCTCGACTTGGATTGGGCGGCTTTTGCGTCCCTGGAAGCGGCGCGCAGCATGGGCCGCTTTGTGGCCGAATTTTTCCCGCCCGATCTGTCGCCCGTGTTTGTGAACAAGGTGGCTTGGGCCGCTTGGGAAACCCTGGCCATGTCGGCGTTGGGCACGGCCATTGCGGCGGTATTGGGCCTGGCGCTGGCCGTGCCCGCCAGCCGCTTGTCTGCCCAAGATCCGGCCTGGCTGCGCAGCCCCACGCGCTGGCTGCTCAATGCCCTGCGCGCCATTCCTGAGTTGGTGTGGGCCGCCTTGTTGTTGATCTCGGCAGGTCTCGGGCCCATGGCGGGCACCTTGGCGCTGGCGCTGCACACCAGTGGTGTGCTGGGCCGCCTGTTTGCCGAGGCCATGGAGAACATCCCCACCGGCCCCGGCGACGCTTTGCGCACCCAAGGTGTGGGACCGCTGCGTGTGTTTTTTTACGCCACCTTGCCGCAAGTCTTGCCGCAACTCATGAGTTACACGCTGTACCGCTGGGAAAACAACATCCGCGCCGCCGCCGTGTTGGGTGTGGTGGGCGCGGGTGGGCTGGGCCAATTGCTGTCTTTTCACATGGGCCTGTTCCACATGAACAAGACCGCCACCATTTTGGCGGCCATGTTGTTGATGGTGGCGTGTGTGGACGCCCTGAGCTTTGCGGCGCGGCGTTGGCTCACCCGTTGAAGCGCTGAACCTCAGAGCCGCATGGTGCATGCCGTAAAGCTGCACAGTCTGGGGCGTCTTGACCGTTCACTGCTCCTTGAGCACCCGCCGGTACTGCACCGCTTCGGCCATGTGCGCGGCGGCAACCGTCTGGCTGCCCGCCAGGTCGGCGAAGGTGCGGGCGACTTTCAGGCTGCGGTGCACACTGCGACCGCTCCAACCCAGCTTGCTTGCCGCTTTTTGCAGCAATGCCCTGGCCTGGTCGTCCAACTTCGCCTGGGCATCGATGGCTTGTCCTTGCAGGTTGGCGTTGGGGCAGCCCTGACGCGCGAGGGCACGCTCACGGGCGGCCAGACTGCGCGCGGCAATGGCTTGGGTGTTTTCTCCGGGGGGTGCGTTCAGCAAGTCATGGGCGGGCAAACTGGGCACTTCGATGTGCAAATCGATGCGGTCCAGCAGCGGACCGCTGAGCTTGCCCTGGTAGCGGCTGACTTGGTCCGGCGAGCAGCGGCAGGCCCGAATGGGGCTGCCCAGATAACCGCAAGGACAGGGGTTCATGGCGGCGATCAACTGAAAGCGCGCTGGAAACTCGGCCCGCCGTGCGGCCCGAGCGATGGTGATGGTGCCCGTTTCCAGCGGTTCGCGCAGCGCTTCCAGCGCCGCACGCGGGAATTCGGGCAGTTCGTCCAGAAACAGCACACCGTGGTGTGCCAGCGAAATTTCGCCGGGGCGCGGTGGTGAGCCTCCGCCCACCAAGGCCACCGCGCTGGCCGAGTGATGAGGCTGGCCCGTGGGACGCTGTGCCCAGCGTGCCAGCTCAAAACGCCCCGCCAGGCTGGCGATGGCGGCCGATTCCAAGGCGTCTTCGATGGCCATGGGCGGCAGCAAACCCGCAAAGCGCTGCGCCAACATGGACTTGCCCGAGCCCGGCGGGCCGACCATGAGCAGCGAATGGCCTCCGGCGGCGGCGATCTCCAGCACCCGCTTGATGCCGGCTTGGCCTTTCACATCGGCCAGATCGGCATACAGCGGCGGGGCATTGGGTGTGGTGGCGGCGATGCGCGCCCAGCCGTCGCTGGGCTCGGGTGGCGGCTCATTCGATGCCGGCAAAAACTGTTGCACCACATCCAGCAGGTGGCGTGCCCTGAACACGTCGGCATCGGGCACCAAAGCGGCTTCTTCGGCGCTGCCCGGGGGCAGCACCAGCCGGGTGCGCACGTTTTGCTGGCGCAGCGCCAAGCTCATGGCCAAGGCACCGCGCACAGGCCGCAGTTCGCCGGACAGGGACAGCTCGCCGGCGAATTCGTGGCCCGACAAGCGCTGGGCGTCGATCTGGCCACTGGCCGCCAAAATACCCAGTGCGATCGGCAAATCCAGCCGCCCCGAGTCTTTGGGCAAATCGGCTGGGGCCAAGTTGACGGTGATGCGTTTGTTGTGCGGAAAGTCCAGGCCGCTGTTTTGCAAGGCGGAGCGCACCCGCTCGCGGGCCTCTTTGACTTCGACGTCGGCCAGACCCACCAAAGTGAAGCTGGGCAGGCCATTGGCCAGATGCACCTCAACGGTGACTGCGGGCGCTTGCAGCCCGACCAATGCACGGCTGTGCACCAAAGAAAGACTCATATCCCCTCCCTGCCCCATGCTGGTGCATGGTGTGTGTGCGGGCGCGCTGTCTTGGCGCACCCTGCTTGTTTGAATGCGATTGCACCATGTTCAGAGAGAAAACCGCACTGGTGTATGCCCCAGTTTCAGCGATGGCACGGGTTGGCACGGTCCGTGCTTGTCAGCTGTGTCTTCCACACCTCTTTTAGGAGTTCCTCATGAAAAAAATCCTCGTTCCTTCCCTGATCGCTTTGGCCATCGGCTCTTTCGGCTCTGTGGCACAAGCCCAGGCAGCCCCTGAAAGCACCTTGTCTTTCAACGCGGGTGTGGTCAGTGATTACCGCTACCGCGGGCTCTCGCAAAGCCGTTTTGAACCTGCCTTGCAGGGCGGTTTTGATTACGCGGACAAGAGCGGTTTCTATGTCGGCGCTTGGGGTTCGACCATCAAATGGATCAAGGATGCAGGCGCGCCAGCGGGCAGTGCAGAGCTGGACTTGTATGCCGGTTTCAAGACATCAGTGGGTGATGTGGCTTATGACGTGGGCTTTCTGCGCTACGAATACACGGGAAACAAGCTCAGCAACACGGTGGTTTTTGGCAACGCCAATACCAATGAGGTTTACGGCGCAGCCACTTATAGTTTGTTCACCGTCAAGTATTCCCATGCGCTTTCCAACTTGTTCGGAAATCTGGACAGCAAAAACAGCTACTACCTGGACCTGAGCGCAACTTTGGATTTGGGCGATGGTTACAGCCTGGTGCCACATGTGGGTCATCAGAAACTCAAGGGTGCAGGCAATGCTGCTGGCACCTACACCGATTACGCCCTGACTTTGGCCAAAGATTTGGGCAACGGGCTGGCCTTGACTGGCGCCGTGGTCGGTACCGATGCGGACAAAAATTTCTATTACACCCCCGGTAAGCAGGGCGTGGAAGGTCTGGGCAAGTCCGGCGTCGTCGTCGGCCTGAAATACACCTTTTGATCACCCAGACATCCAACAAGGAGCCATCATGAAACTGGTGACCGCCATCATCAAACCCTTCAAGCTGGACGAGGTGCGTGAAGCACTTTCGGGCATCGGCGTGCAGGGCATCACCGTGACCGAAGTCAAGGGCTTCGGTCGTCAAAAGGGCCACACCGAGCTGTACCGCGGTGCGGAATACGTGGTCGACTTTTTGCCCAAAGTGAAGATCGAAGCCGCTGTGTCGGACGAACTCGTCGAGCGCGTGATCGAAGCCATGGAGTCCGGTGCCCGCACCGGCAAGATCGGCGACGGCAAGATCTTTGTGTACGACCTCGAGCAAGTGGTCCGCATCCGCACCGGTGAAACCGGCGCTGAAGCCCTTTGACCGACCAGAAAGAGAATCCAAAATGAAAAAACTACTCGCCACCCTGGCCTTGGGCCTGAGTTTGGGTTTCGGTGTGTTCGGCGCGGCCTCTGTCGCCACCGCACAAACAACACCGGCAGCCGCACCCGCTGCTGTCACGGCGCCTGCTGCTGAGGCCAAGGCCGATGCCGCAGCGCCGGCCACAGCACCTGCTGCCGCCACTGCGGCACCTGCTGCTGCAGAAGCCGCGCCAGTCTTGGTGCCCAACAAGGCCGACACAGGCTGGATGATGCTGTCCACGATTCTTGTGATCTTGATGGTCATCCCCGGCCTGGCCCTGTTCTACGGCGGTCTGGTGCGCAGCAAAAACATGCTGTCGGTGCTGATGCAGGTGGTGGTCACCTTCTCCATGATCACCGTGTTGTGGTTTGTGTACGGCTACAGCTTGGCGTTCACCGAGGGCAATGCGTTCATTGGTGGATTGGACCGCCTGTTCATGAAGGGCATCTGGGACAACGTCGCGGGCACCTTCGCCAACGCCGCCACCTTCAGCAAGGGGGTTGTGATTCCGGAAATCACCTTTGCCGCCTTCCAAGCCACATTCGCAGGCATCACCTGTGCGCTGATCGTCGGTGCCTTTGCCGAGCGCATCAAATTCACAGCGGTGCTGGCTTTCATGGTGCTGTGGTTCACGTTCAGCTACCTGCCGATCGCCCACATGGTGTGGTTCTGGATGGGCCCTGATGCCTACGCTTCCAAAGAAGTCGTGGACGAAATGACCTCCAAAGCCGGTTTGCTCTGGCAGTGGGGTGCGCTGGACTTCGCTGGCGGTACGGTGGTGCACATCAACGCGGCGGTTGCAGGTTTGGTCGGTGCCTTCATGGTCGGCAAACGCGTGGGTTATGGCCGTGAATCGATGGCCCCTCACAGCCTGACTTTGACCATGGTCGGTGCCTCCTTGCTGTGGGTGGGTTGGTTCGGTTTCAATGCCGGCTCCGCTCTCGAAGCCAACGGCTTCGCAGCGCTGGCCTTCATCAACACCTTGATCGCGACAGCGGGCGCCGTTTTGGCCTGGTCTGTGGGTGAAGCGCTGATGCGCGGCAAAGCCTCCATGTTGGGTGCCGCTTCGGGTGCAGTGGCGGGTTTGGTCGCCATCACGCCAGCAGCCGGCAACGTCGGTCTGGGCGGTGCTTTGATCATTGGCTTGATTGCTGGTTTTGCTTGCCTCTGGGGCGTGAACGGTCTGAAGAAGATGCTGGGTGCAGACGACTCGCTGGACGTGTTCGGTGTGCACGGCGTGGGCGGTATCGTGGGTGCCTTGTTGACCGGCGTGTTCAACTCACCCGCATTGGGCGGCCCCAGCGCCGTGGGCGACTGGGTCACCGTGACCATGGTCACGCCGGATGCTTATTCGATCGCCTCTCAAGTGTGGATTCAGGCCAAGGCCGTGCTGCTGACCATCGTGTGGTCGGGTGTGGTCTCGGTGGTCGCCTTCAAGATTGTGGACTTGACCATTGGTCTGCGTGTCACCGAAGAAGAGGAGCGCGAAGGTCTGGACATCTCCTCACACGGCGAGTCGGCTTACCACGGCTAAAAGCCATACTGAGTGAGCTTCACTGCAAAGGGTGGCGCAAGCCACCCCTTTTCACCGTAGTTTCAGCCCGCAGCGCTTCGGTTCTGCGGGCTGTTTCTTTGGGGTTTGGTTTGATTCTGCTTGGCCCTTTGCACCACCACCAAGGTGTTTGTTTTTTTTGTCGGTATGGATTTGTAGGAGTTGCGCCCTGCGCGCGATTTGAACGTGAGGGTTTTGCAGGCCATCGCGCACAGGGTGCTGTTCCCACGGCGCCATCCGGATCAAAAAGGTTTGCTCGGAGTCAGCAGGGCAAGTGCCTGCGTGTTCCCCGCTGGATCCATTGGGCTCGGGCACAATGGTTTTCATGAATCCACCAGCCTTGTCGACACCCGATTGGACCGCCATCACCAACGAACCCGACGGTCTGAGCGAGTCGCCTTTTTGGGACCCGCAGGAGCAGCGCCTGTATTGGGTGGACATTCCCGGGCGGCGCATGGCCCGTGTGGCCGTGCAGGGTTTACAAGCGCAAGGGGCTGTCGAGTATTGGTTGTTGACGCAAGAGCCCGGTTGCATCGCCCCGGTGCAAGGTGGCGGCTGGGTCATGGCCTTGCGTGACGGTATTTACCAGGCACGCGAATGGGGTGGCGACTTGCAACTGTTGGCCGCCGCGCCCTATGACACCACACAACTGCGTTTCAACGATGGCAAATGCGACGCCCAAGGTCGTTTTTGGGCAGGCAGCTTGTACGAACCCAAGGATCAGGCGCTGGGGGCGCTCTACATGTTGGACGGCCAAGGCTTGCACACCAGGGTGGGTGGCGTGACAGAGGGTGTTGTGACCGCCAATGGTCTCGCTTGGTCACCCGATGGTCTTACCGCCTATTGGGCCGATACCGCCGCCCACCAAGTGAGGGCGTTTGACTTCGACCCGGACAGTGGCCAACTGAGTTCTGGGCGCGTGTTTCACCAAATGGCAAACAAGCCTGCAGGCTGGACTTGGGGCGATGTCGCTGCCTATGGCGGCCGCCCCGACGGCGCAGCCGTGGACAGCGAGGGCTGCTATTGGAGCGCCCAATACGAAGGCCAGCGATTGTTGCGCCTGTCGCCCAACGGCCATGTATTGGCTGAAGTCCGCACCCCCGTGCCATGCCCCACCATGCCCTGCTTTGGTGGGGACGACCTCAAAACGCTGTTCATCACCACATCCCGCCAAGGCCGGAGCGCGCAAGAGCTGGCGCAGTACCCGGAGGCGGGCTGCGTGTTTGCCATGCGCGTAGAGGTGGCAGGTTTGTCGGTCAAGACCTTGATGGTCACGCAGGCCTCTTAATTTCCCACAAGCCCACTGTGCAAAAAATTCACGCCTAGGCCTCAGGTCGGGGGTTACCATCTTGCCCCATGGAAGCTCAACTCAATACCCTGATCGAGGCCGTACGCCAAGCCGGTGCGGATGGCCGGCTGCTGCGGCTGCGCGGCGGGGGCAGCAAAGACTTTTGGGGCCAAAGCCACACGGGCGATGTGCTGGACACCCGGGCTTACCGGGGCATCGTCAGCTACGAGCCCAGCGAGTTGGTGGTCACGGTGCGCTGCGGCACCCCATTGGCCGAACTGGAAGCTGCCTTGGCCGAAAAGGGCCAGTCTCTGGCATTTGAGCCGCCACATTTTGGCCATGGTTCGGAAAACGGCGCCACCGTGGGCGGCATGGTGGCCGCAGGCCTGAGCGGCCCCGCCCGCGCGACCGTTGGCGCTGTGCGCGACTATATTTTGGGCGCCCGTTTCATCAACGGTCTGGGCGAACACCTGACCTTTGGTGGTCAGGTCATGAAGAACGTAGCCGGTTACGACGTGAGCCGCTTGATGGCAGGCAGCTGGGGCACGCTGGGTTTGATCACCGAGGTCAGCCTCAAAGTGTTGCCGGTGGCGCCGGCCGAGGCCACCCTCATGTGCGTGGGCTTGCCACAAAAAACGGCTTTGGGTTTGCTGCACCGCTGGGGCGGTCAGCCCCTGCCATTGAACGCCAGCGCCTGGGTGCGCGACACCACGGCCCAGCCCGTGGCGGATGTTTTGTTTGTGCGCCTGCGCGGCGCGGTGGCGGCGGTGCAGTCGGCCACGACGCGCATGACGGCCGACGCTGTTGCGCAAGGTGCCCAAGTCAAGGTGATGGACAACACCGAAGCCACTGCCGACTGGCGGGCCAGCGGCGAGCAAACCCTGCCCTTTTTTGGTGCCCCCGCACCCGATGCCTGTCTGTGGCGCTTGTCGGTGCCGCAGACCGCACCGGTCCTGGACATGCCCGGCCTCGCCCATCCTTCGCAGTACATTGAGTGGCAAGGTGCGCAGCGCTGGCTGTGGGCGCCGGCATCGGCGGCGTTGCCCTTGCGCGAGCTGGCGCAGTCGGTCGGCGGCCATGCCACGCTCTTTCGCGCCAGCGCCGCCCATGCCGAGGTGGACAAAATCGCTGGCGTGAACACCCCGCTGGAGGCCGTGCAAGAGCGCATCCAGCTGCAGTTGCAACAACAGTTCGACCCGAAAGGCGTGTTCGCCACCGGTCGCCTGCACCCCCTCTGAGGCGAATCGCCATGCAAACCCACCTCGCCCCCGAATACCAAAACACCCCTGAGGGCCTGGAGGCCGAAGCCATTCTGCGCAAGTGCGTGCACTGCGGTTTTTGCACCGCCACTTGCCCCACTTACCAACTGTTGGGCGACGAGCTCGACGGCCCGCGAGGCCGCATCTACCTGATCAAGCAGGTGCTGGAAGGCGAAACGCCCACCCGCAAAACCCAGATGCACCTGGACCGCTGCCTGACCTGCCGCAACTGCGAAAGCACTTGCCCCAGCGGCGTGCAATACGGCCACCTGGTGGACATTGGCCGCAAGCTGGTGGACGCCAAAGTCGAGCGCCCCGTGGGCGAAAAACTGGTGCGCTGGGCGCTCAAAGAAGGCCTGCCTTCGCCCCTGTTTGCGCCCGCCATGAAGATGGGCCAGAGGGTGCGCGGCCTGTTGCCGGGCAGCCTGAAAGCCAAAGTGCCCGCGCCGCAAAACGCCGGGGCCTGGCCTGTCCGCACGCATGCGCGCAAGGTGCTGATGCTGGCCGGTTGCGTGCAGCCCAGCATGAGCCCCAACATCAACACCGCCACCGCCCGTGTGCTCGATGCGGCAGGCATCCAGACCGTGACCGCCCCCAAGGCCGGTTGCTGCGGCGCGCTCAAGTTCCACCTGAACGACCAGGGCGGCGGCAAACACCACATGCGCGCCAACATCGACGCCTGGTGGCCGCTGGTGGAGAGCGGCGACGTTGAAGCCATCGTCATGAACGCCTCGGGCTGCGGCGTCATGGTCAAGGACTACGGCCATGTGCTGAAAGACGACCCGCAGTACGCCGACAAAGCCGCCCGCATCGGTGCACTGACCCGCGACCTGAGCGAGCTGCTGCCCGAGCTGGTGCCGCTGCTCAAAGACAAGCTCAAGCCCGAAGCCCTGCAAGCCGCAGGCCTGCAGGCCTACCACCCGCCCTGCACGCTGCAACACGGCCAGCAACTCAAAGGCGGCGTCGAAAAGCACTTGGGCGATTTGGGCTTCCAGATCAAGGTCACGGCCAATGAATCGCACCTGTGCTGCGGCTCAGCCGGCACTTACAGCGTGCTCAACCCCGAGTTGTCCAAACAGCTGCGCGACCGCAAGCTGGGCCACCTGACTGCGCTGGAACCGCAAGGCGTCATCAGCGCCAACATCGGCTGCATCACCCACCTGCAAAGCGGCAGCGGCCTGCCGGTGCGGCACTGGGTGGAGTTGCTGGACGAGGCCCTGGCGGCGGCTTGAATCAAAGCAGCACCTGCTGGTCTCGGATGCGTTGCATGCTTTCGATGTCGATCACCCAGACCAGACCATCGCCAATCTGACCGGTGTGACATGCCTCAATGATGGCTTGGCGCACCGGCGCCACCATGTCGGCCTCCACCAGAACGCAGACCATCAGCTTGTCGGTGAAGTCGGTCAGCTCGTCTTTAACCGACCGCTTGTTGACGGATGCGGGCGCGGTGAAGCCCTCGGCCTTGAAAATCGTCACTCCGGGAAAATTGGGGATGGCCCTCAAGGCATCGCGCAGACGTTGCAGGCGGTTGGGGCGAACAATGGCACGTATTTCTTTCATGGCAACTCCTGGGTTCATGCTTCGCTGGGTTTGTCGTCAAACCAGCGGTAAAGGGTGGGCAACACCACCAAGGTGAGCAAAGTCGATGAGATCAAGCCACCAATGACCACGATGGCCAAAGGCCGCTGCACTTCCGAGCCCGGACCCGTTGCAAACAAGAAGGGTACCAAACCCAGCAGGGCAACGGTGGCAGTCATCATCACCGGACGGAAGCGCTGCACGCAGCCCTCGCGCACGGCCGCAGCGACGGCCATGCCGTCTTCGCGCAAGCGCCGGATGCAGGTCACCAGCACCACCCCGTTGAGCACCGCAATGCCCCACAAGGCAATGAAGCCCACAGAAGCGGGCACGCTCACGTATTCACCTGAAACAAACAGGCCGATCAAACCGCCGACGGAAGCGAAAGGCAGCACCAAGATGATCAAGCTTGCCAGCTTGACCGAGCGAAACAGGATGAACAGCAGGAAGAAAATGGCAACGATGGTCAAAGGCACGATGATGGCCAGTGTGCCCATGGCGCGTTCCATGTTCTCAAACTGGCCGCCGTAGACAAAGTAATAGCTTTCGGGCAGTTTCACTTCTTGGTCTATGCGCTGCTGGACTTCGGTCACAAAACCCGCCAAATCTCGGCCCTCCACGTTGGCCCCGACCACCACGCGGCGTTTGCCACTTTCGCGGCTGATCTGGGCGGGCCCATCCAGCAGTTGGATGCTGGCCAAGCTGGACAAGGGCACTTGGGCGCCGCCGGGCGTGGGCAACAAAGTGTTGCCGATGGCTTCGGCCGATTGGCGAACTTGCGGCGGAAAGCGCACCACCACGCTGTAGCGGCGCTCGCCTTCATAAAGCGTGGTCACATCTTTGCCGCCGATGGCGGTTTCGATGATGCTTTGCACGTCGGCCACATTCAGGCCGTGCCTAGCAATGGCTTTGCGGTCGATGTCGATCGTCAGGGCTTGCTGGCCAGACAAACGCTCGATGCGGATGTCACGGCTGCCTGGCACGCTTTTCAAAATGCGTGCGACTTGCTCTGAAAGGCCTTTCAGTTCGCTCAGTTCATCGCCAAAAATTTTGATGGCCACTTGTGAGCGCACGCCGGTCACCATTTCGTCGACGCGTTCGGAGATGGGTTGCGAGAGCACGATCTGCACACCGGGAATGCTGGACAAGCGCTGGCGAATGTCTTCGTCGATTTCGTCCTGACTGCGCTCGGATTGGGGATCGAGCAAAACGATGGGATCGGACTCGTTGGGGCCGGCGGGATCGGCGGGTGATTCACCCCGGCCCAGCTTGGAGACCACCATGCGCACACCGGGCACTTCGGCAATCGTTTTCATGGCCGCCATTTCCATGCGGATGGACTCGTCCAGCGAGATGCTGGGCACGCGGTTGATCTGCGGCGTCAGCGCGCCTTCCTTCATGGTGGGCATGAAGGATTTGCCCAGCAAGGGGAACAAAGCCATAGAGCCCAGCAGCAGGGCCACTGACACGAGCAGCGTGACACGGCTTTGTGCTGTGGCGGCATCGAGCAAACGCAGGTAACGGCTTTTGAGGTAGGCGATCAAGCGTGTGTCTTCACCCGACCCGCCCTTGAGGAAATACGAGCACAAGACGGGCGACAAGAACAGCGAGACCAGCAAAGACACGGCCAAAGACATGGCGATGGTCAAAGCCAGTGGGGCGAACATCTTGCCCTCGATGCCTTGCAAAGTCATCAGCGGCAGGAACACCAAAATGATGATGGCAATGCCGAAGATGGTGGGTGTGGCCACCTCGGTGGTGGCAGCCAGCACCGTGCGCACCCGCTCACCCACACTGGTGCCTGCGTGCCCGAGGCGGTGGTAAACGTTTTCCACCACCACCACCGTGGCATCCACCATCAGACCGATGGCAATCGCCAGCCCTCCCAAGGACATCAGGTTGGCCGAGATCCCGTAGCGGTTCATCAAGATGAAGGTGGTCAGCGGTGTGATGATCAAAGTGGCCACCACGATCAGACTGGAGCGCACATCGCCGAGGAACACAAAGAGCACCACCACCACCAGGAAGATGCCTTCGATCAGCACCTTGCCCACCGTCCACAGTGCAGAGTCGACCAACTCGGTGCGGTCGTAGTAGGGCACGATCTTCAGGCCGTCGGGCAGCATGTTCTGGCTGTTGATTTGCTCGACGCGGGCCTTGACGCGTGAGACCACTTGCTTGGCGTTGCCGCCCCGCATCATCAGCACGATGCCCGAGACGCCTTCGGTGTAGCCGCCTTTGATGATGGCGCCTTGGCGCACCTCACTGCCGATCTGAACCTGGGCCACGTCTTTCACAAAGACGGGCACGCCAGACTGCTCTTTGACCACGATGTTGCCGATGTCCTCGACCGACTGGATCAAACCCACACCGCGGATCAGGTACTGCTCGTTGACTTGCGGCAGGATGCCGCCGCTGGCGTTGGAGTTGTTGGCGGCAATCGCCTGCACCACCTGCTGCACCGACAGGTTGTAGTGGCGCAGTCGGCCAGGATCGAGCAAAGCCTGGAATTGCTTGACATAGCCGCCTTGGGAATTGATCTCGGCCACGCCCGGAATGGAGCGCAGCAAGGGGCGTACCACCCAGTCCTGCACGGTGCGGCGTTCGGTCAGCTCTTCGGGGCTGAGGGCGCGTTGTCCGTCATCGGCTTTTTCGAGCGTGTACTGGTACACCTCGCCCAGGCCAGTGGACACCGGCCCCAGCACCGGGGCGATGCCTGCTGGCATGCGTGGCGTGACTTCGATCAGGCGTTCGGTGACCAGTTGCCTGGCGAAATAAACATCGGTCTTGTCGGTGAACACCAAGGTGATGATGGACAGGCCGCTCTTGTTGAGCGAGCGCATCTCGACCAAGCCGGGCATGCCGTTCAGGGCAATCTCCAGCGGCACGGTCACGAAGCGCTCGATTTCTTCGGGCGAGCGGCCGGGGGCTTCGGTGGCGACTTGGACTTGGACGTTGGTCACGTCCGGAAAGGCGTCGACCGACAAGCGGGTCGCTTCGCGCAGACCAAAAGCACACAGCACCAAGGCAAGCACCACAACGATCAGGCGCTGGCTCAGCGCCGCTCGGATCATGGAGGTGATCATGCTTTACTCCAGCTCTGCGCGTTTGCGCTCGTTGTTCAAATGGAAGGCGCCCTCGGTGACTATTTCGCTGCCTTGAGTCACCCCTTTGAGCACGGGACGCAGGCCATCTTGGGCTGGCCCCAGGTCAACCGGTGTGAGCCGATAGCGCAACTCGGCGGTGCGCACAAACACATGGTCGCGGTCGTTTTCGCGGACGACGGCTTGTGCAGGCAGCGCCAGTGCTTCTTGCGTGGCACCACGCACGCGCATGGTGGCCAGCATTTGAGGCTTCAGTTCGCGCGAGGCATTGTCCACCTGCGTGCGGATGGTGACGCTGCGTGTTTCAGGGGACACGGTGTCGCCCACATACACAATCTTGCCGGACAAAGCGCGGTTGCCCAGTGCCGGCACGTCGATGTTGACGGTTTGACCCGCCTGCACCAAACGGGCAGTTTGCTCCGGCAAGGCACCCACGATCCACACCGTGCTCAGATCGGCCACGGTGAACAAAGGGTCACCAGGTTGTGCCACTTGTCCGTGGCTGACTTTGCGCTCGATCACCACCCCGGCCAAGGTGGCGCTGACCGAGGCCACCGGGTGCAGCGTGCCTTCGCTGCGCAAACGTTCGATCGCGCCACCGGGGAGACCCATGAGGCGCAACTGATCGCCTGCAGCTCGCAATTCGGCACGCGCCACCGACAACTCGGACTCGCGGCGTTGCAACTCGGCGGCACCGATCACGTCGGCCAAGATGAGTTGGCGTGCGCGGTCGACGGCGCGTTCGGCTTGCGATGCCGCTGAGTGGGCTTTGAGGTAACCCATTTGCGCCGTGGTCAACTCGCTGCTGGCCACGCGGGCCAACGCTTGCCCGGGTTGGACTCGGTCACCCACTTCGGCCAGCACTTCGGTCACGCGTCCGGTCACGGCGGCGCCGATGCGCGTGACCAAGCGGTCATTGGCTTCGATGCGGCCTGAGATGTCGAGCCAAGGTGTGATCTCTTGCATGGCCAGTTTGCTGGTCTTGAATTGGCTGGCCATTTCTGGCTTGACGGCGACTTCCATCGGGTCCGCCGCAGCAGCGGCCTTGGTGGCCGGATCGGCAGGCTTTTGGTCACCACAGGCGGACAAGAGCAGGGCGCTGGCGCCCATCAGCATGCACAGCAGGGTCTTTTGCAAAGCGAGGGAGTGGGTGTTCATGGCGAGGTCCTGCAAAATTTCAAAAAGGTGACTGTTCAATGTTTTGGCCGATCAGCTGATCGAGCATGACGCGGGCTTCTTGCAGTTGGTAGCGCGCCTCGATCAGGTCGGCGCGCACACTGCGCAGCACCCGCTGGGCATCCAGCACATCCAGAATGCCGCGTTCGCCGAAGCGATAGGCCGCTTGGGCCACCCGCAAGGCGGCTTCCGCTTCGCGCACAGAGCCTTGGGCCAAGGCTTCAATGCGCAGACGCGCCATTTCCAAGGACTTCCAGGTCAGCAGCAGCTGCTGTCGCAGTTCGGCTTGGCGTCCCTCCAATCGGACTTGGGCACGTTCCAATTCGGCGCTGGCCTGGGCGATGGGTCCAGTGCGTCGGTCCAGCAGGGGAATTTGAACGCCCACACCCCACTGGCCTTGGCGCAGTTCTGGGTCCTGACTTTGGCTGTAACGCAGTTCCACGCCAGGCCAACGGCTGGATTCGGCGGCCCGCAAACCCGCCTTGGCTTTGGCCAATTCGGCTTGCAAAAGGTTCAGCTCCGGGTTGTGTTTTTCCACCAGTTGGTGCAACTGGCTCAGGCTCAACAGCTCGGGCGCATCCCGCAGATCACCCAAGAGTTGCCACTGCTCGGGCAGTTGTCCTGCGGCCAGTTGGTTGAGTTGGATCTTGCGTTGCTCGACCATGAGCCGGGCCGTTTGCAAACGCTCGCGCGCGGTGATGATTTCGGCATCGGCTTTGATGATCTCGTAGCGGGCCGCTTCACCGCTTTCCACGCGCAGTCGAACCCGTTCGCGCACTTGCTCTAGCAACTGAACATCCTCGGCCGCTGCCGCCGCCAGCGCTTGCGACAAAAGGCCTTGGTAGATCCGCAGACGGGCCTGGCTGACCAATTCGTTGCGCGTGAGCCCCACGCCGTGGGTGCTTTCCAGCTCGTGAGCGCTGGCGGCGTCTATGCGCGCTTGGCGCAAGGCGGGGTTGTCAATGGCTTGGCTCACCGTCCAGCTGTGTGTGGCCCCACCGGTCACGCCAGGCAGCCGTGCGGTGCTGCGCCCTTGGTGCCAATCGATGCGGGGGTTGGCCAGCGCTAGCGCCGAGACGATGCCTGAGCGTGCGGCCTGGCGGCTGCTTTGCGCGGCACGCAATTGGGGGTTGTGCGCGAGGATGACCGGAATGATTTGCTCGAATCCGAGTTCAGGCCCGATGGCGGCAGGAAAACCGCTGAATGCTGCCGGTGCCACTGAGCTTTTGGGGGTGCTGGTGGCGGTCTGTGGGGTCGGCGCATTTTGTGCCAAGGCTCCCCAGGCCAGCAGGCTCAGGCATCCCAAAAGAGGCTTGGCACGAAGTGTCCAGCGCATGCCCGTGAGGGCGGCGCGGACTGCCGAGTCTTTGTATCGCATGTGAAATCCCGTGAATCAAAAATTGAATCAAGGATAAGCGAATTACAGTATTAAAAAAGCAGATTGAAAGAGATATTAACTTCGGAAAAAACTGAGGCGATTAAAGGCTCAGAGCCCAGAGCCCAGGGACATGGGCCGCAGATCCACTGGGGACCCTCAGGCGGCCAGTGCCGCTTCAATGTCTTGGCTGATCTTCTCTGGGGCATCCTGGGGGGCGTAGCGTTTGAGCACCTGCCCGTCCCTGCCGATCAGAAATTTGGTGAAGTTCCACTTGATGCCCTTGCTGCCCAAAATGCCGGGTGCTTCGGCGGTGAGCCATTGGTACAGCGGGTGAGCGCCGTCGCCATTGACCTTGATTTTGCTCATCATCTGAAAGCTCACGCCGTAGTTTTTCTGGCAAAAGCTGGCGATTTGCGCATCGTCGCCGGGGTCTTGGCTGGCAAATTGGTTACAAGGAAAACCGATCACGGCCAAGCCTTGGCTGCTGTATTTTTGGTGCAGTTTTTCCAGTCCGGCAAATTGTGGCGTGAAACCGCAGGCGCTGGCCGTGTTGACCACCAGCATCACCTGTCCTTGGTATTGGCTCAGGGCCAAGGTTTGCTGGTCGATGCTTTGGGCTTCAAAGTCATAAAGTTTCATGGATTGCTTTCAAATAAAAGACCAGTGGGCGGTGAGGATGGCGTTCACTTTCAACAAGCCTTCAGTGAAGAGGGCCAAAAACAAACCGGTCGATGGCCAAGTAGGCTTCTTCTGAGGCGCCATAGAACATGTGAAATCCCGAGCTGCAAGGGTTTTGAGCCTGCGCTTCTCCGCCCTTGATCAGAACAAATGCCGTTTTCAATGGATTCGATTTTTGTTGTTGGTCGAAAACCGCTTTTGAGCGAGCGGGCATTGATTTAGAACATTGCTCTCGTTCGTGCGCTAAAAACAGGATGGGCAATTGGGTGTTGTCGTCAAAGTTTGCGCCATTACGCGCCGCGCTAAAAATGGCCCCTGAAACCAAATTTTCCTTTTGGGACTTCTGGAGTGCCTTGTAAAACGCCGTGATGCTCACGGCACCATTGCTGTGGCCCATGATCCAAACCGGCAGTCCAAATACATCCTTGAAATGGCGCACCACACTTTCTATGCGCATCAGGTGTTCACGACTTTGTCTTGAAGCGGGGTAGTCTGATCCTGGCAGTTTCACGGGCGAGTCAAAAACCACAACGTTAAAACCGCCACGGGTCAACTGGTCATCACTCAATGGTTTGAGCGTGCTGCCATAAAAGCCGCCTAAGTTCTGGCGTTCAGGGGTGATGCCCAGTCGGCCCTCGCCACCCGGAATAAAGATCAATGTGGCCTTGGCTTGTTTTGCCGGCCAAAGGAAATTGAGGGTTGGGGCGTCACTGAACATGAAGCCTTTTTCTTTGAATTCCACGCTCACCACTTGCGCAAACGCCAAAGTTTGCGCCCCAAGACCCATCCATAAAGCAATCCATTTCGCCATGACACGCCTGTGCAAGGATGATTTGAAAGTCAGTTTGTTTTTTTCACTCGGTCTTTTGGCCCGTGCCAACCACCGACAGCAGCGCCGCCAACAAAATCAGCGAACCACCCCACAGGGTTCGGTTTTCCCATTGTGCAGCACCCAGCAAAACAGCGGACACACTGGCAAACAGCACTTCAGACAACATGACCAGCGCGGTGGTTTGGGCCGTTAAGCGGGCCGCGCCGTATTGCAAGGCCAGGTTGCCGAACAAAAAAGAGATGCCCAGCAAGCCCACAAAGGGCAGCCAGACCCAAGCGGGCGTGGCACCGGTTTGGACCACGCCGGTGGCCATGCCCAGCAGCGCGGCCAGTGTGGCCATGAGCGCGCCACCGCCAAACATGGCCAAGCTACGTGAAGAGCTGGGCGAGTCTTTGAGTTTGAGCAGCAAGGCGTTGGTGATGGCAAAGCTCAATCCGCTGAGCAGCGCCAGCACATCGGCCAGACTTTCCGGCACGGGCCAGGGTGTTTCGGGCGTCTTGAGCACGATGAACAAACCGCTCAGCGCCAGCAGCAACCGAAAAAAGGCCATGCCCGTGGGCTTTTCATCCAAAAGCCACCAGGCGACCAGCACCGACCAAGCGGGCATGAGGTAAAAAAGCAGCACCACACGCACCACATCGCCCACCGTCACCGCCCAATTGAAGCCCACATTGGTCAGGCCTGATGCGAGCAACAGCAGCCACAACGTCGGGTGTTGGCGCCAGCTGAGCAGACTGCCCCTCAGTCCCAGCCACAAGCCGATTGACAAGAAGACAAAGCCATATACCAGGGCGGTGGCCCACAGCGGATGCAGCCCCAGGGATTCAAGTTGTTTGAATGGCCACCAGCACAGGCCCCAGACCAAGGCATTGAACATCAGCCCGGCAACGGCCAGGCTTTTGTGGGTGGGAGGCGCCATGGGGCAGGCTCAGTGGAGGTCTTTGGAGGCGCCAGCAGCTTTGCGCTTGTTCCACCAGCGCCAGCCCACCCAGCCCAGACCCACGGCCAGCAGGACAAAAATACCGTGCTGGAACTGGCGCAGCACGCCAAACATCCAGTCCCAGTTTTGCGCGCCATAGTAGCCCAGGTACACCCAGATCGGTACGCTGATCAAAGCGGCAAAGCCGTCCATCAGGAACCAGGTGGCAAAGCTGACACGATGGCTCATGCCGGCCGAGAAAAAAACCGGGGTGCGCAGACCGGGCAGGAAACGGGCCACAAACATGACCCATTTGCCGTACTTGTGAAACGCGTCTTGCGCGCTGGCAAAGCGTTCAGGCGTGAGGACCTTGCGAAACCCTGGCATTTGCGAAATGCGTTGCCCATACAGGCGCCCAAGGGTGAACATCAGGCCATCGCCAATCAACACGCCCGCCATGCCCACAGCAAACATGGTGTGCACATGCGCGTGGCCCAGTCCGGCGATCACGCCGCCGGTGACCAGGGTCACATCTTCAGGCACTGGCACACCGAAGCCGCAAATGAGCAACATCACGAACACGGCCAGGTAGCCGTACTCGGTGAACAGGGGCATCAAAAATTGAAAAACTTCCATCGACTATCAACGTTCAATCAATGACCTTGGCGGGGGAGCGAAATGCTCGCTCGGCTCTGGCAGCGGGTCAGTGTAATTGATTTGCATGCCCTCTTTTGAGCGGGGATGCAGGAGGAAATCCCTTGGGGGTCACGGTGCTGGAGGCCGAATCCTGAGGGAGAAGATTGCTGGCACACTTGGACTTTCACGAACTTCCGACGATCTGCTGCATGCCCCGTCCCATTCAGGCCACCATCCACACTTCGGCTTTGCGCCACAACTTGGGGGCTGTCCGCCAAACGGCCCCCGACGCCCAAATCTGGGCTGTGATCAAGGCCAACGCCTATGGGCATGGCATTGAACAGGTGTTTCAGGGCTTGCGCGGCGCCGATGGTTTTGCCTTGCTGGACCTGAACGAGGCTGAGCGGGTGCGTGCTTTGGGCTGGCGCGGCCCGATCTTGCTGATCGAAGGCGCTTTTGAGGCCCGTGACCTGGAGCTGTGTTCGCGACTGCACCTGTGGCACACGGTGCACTGCGACGAGCAGGTCGACATGTTGGCGCTGCACAAGACGCACGAGCCGCACCGGGTCTTCCTGAAGATGAACTCCGGCATGAACCGGCTGGGTTTTGCGCCGCAGCGCTTTCGCTCGGCCTGGACACGCCTGAATGCCTTGCCGCAAGTGGACGAGATTTCGCTCATGACCCATTTCAGCGATGCCGATGGCGACAAGGGCATTGCCGCGCAAGTGGCCCGGTTTGAAGAAGCCACCCGCGACTTGTCCGGCGAGCGCTCCTTGAGCAACAGCGCCGCGACCTTGCGTTACACCCAGCAGGCCAGCGCCAAGGCCGACTGGATCCGTCCGGGCATTGCGCTGTATGGCAGCTCACCGGATTTCCCGCAGCACTCGGCCGCCGATTGGGACTTGCAGTCCGCCATGAGCCTGCACGCCGACATCATCGGGGTCCAGCAACTGCAAGCGGGCGACAGCGTGGGCTATGGTTCCAGCTTTGTGGCTGAGCAGCCCATGCGCATCGGCGTGGTCGCTTGCGGCTATGCCGACGGTTACCCGCGCGCGTGCCCCACGGGCACGCCGGTGCTGGTGGCTGGCCAGCGCAGCCGTACCCTGGGCCGTGTGAGCATGGACATGCTGGCGGTGGACCTGAGCGATTGGCCGGAGGCCGGCATCGGCAGCCGAGTGACCTTGTGGGGGCGGGCCGCCAATGGCGTGGTGCTGAGCATCGACGAGGTGGCCCAAGCGGCAGGCACGGTGGCTTATGAGCTGATGTGCGCCTTGTCCCCGCGCGTGCCGGTGGTCACCGAAGACTGATCTGGCTCGGCCCGAGTGTGTTTGCTGCAAGCGTGACAAGCCTTTGGTCATGCCGCGGTGACAATGGTCCATGCCCCACCGATCGCCGATGCACCGCCATGATCAAACTGCTTTGATGGCCGCGCTGGCCTTGGTTGTGATCTGGGGGGCCAACTTCACGCTTCAAAAGTATCTTTTCGAGCTGATCTCGCCCACCGGTTTTCTGATGGCGCGTTACACCATCATGCCCACCTGCGCGCTCTTGTTGATGCGCTGGCGCCTGGGCCGCTGGCTGCCCGCTTTGCCCCGCAAAGACTTGGTGCACATGGCCTGGCTGGGCTTTGCCGGTCACACCCTGCATGTGGGGCTGGTCACCTACGGCATCCATTGGTCCACGGCGTTTTCCAGCGCGGTCATCCTCGCCTGCGGTCCGGTCTTCACCTTGCTCATCCTGCGTTGCAAAGGTTTTGAGCGCTTGAGTCTGCCGCAGATTCTGGGTGTGGCGCTGGCGCTGGCTGGGGTCTTGGTGTTTTTGTCCGACAAGTTGCTGGGCGGTCAATGGCGAGCCGGCGGCGGCGACTTGGTCTTGCTGATCGCAGCCAGTCTGTTTTCTTATTACACCGTGGCGGCCAAGCCGGTCATGGAGCGGCACGGCCCGGTATTGACCATGGGTTACACCACTTTGTTGGGCAGCATTCCGATTTTGCTTTTGTCGGTGCCGGTGGGCTTGCAGGCCCCATGGGCCACGCTCGACGCGTGGGCCTGGGCGGGCTTGTTTTGGTCTGTGCTGGTTTCGGCCTTCATGGGCTGGCTGATTTGGGGCTGGATCAACATCGTGCGTGGCGTGGCCCGCACCGCGCCCCTGATGTATTTGATGCCGCCCATGACCGGCTTGTTTGCTTGGGCTTGGTCAGGCGAGCACTACACCTGGATCAAGATCGCCGGGGCCGGTGTGATCTTGTCGGGTGTGGCGCTGGCGCAGTACGCCGGGCAGATCAAGTGGCGTTTGCGCTGAATTTGGTGGGTGCGCTTCACACGATGCCCTTGAGCCAGTTGTCGTAGCCGGTCTTGCAGACCAAGGCCAGCACCACCAAGATGAAGACTTGGCGCACGAACCCGGCGCCGTGCTGGAGGGCCAGGCGGGTACCGATCAGGCTGCCGATCACGTTGGCCACGGCCATGGCCAGGGCCAGATGCCACCAGACGTGGCCTTGAAAAGCGAACAACACCAGGGCCGACAGGTTGGTGAACAGGTTGATGAATTTGGCGGAGGCCGAGGCGTGTAAAAAGTCATAACCGAGCCAGCGCACACAGGCAAACACCAGAAAACTGCCGGTCCCGGGTCCAAAGAAGCCGTCGTAAAACCCAATCACCAGACCAATGCCTGCCGCCACCCAGGCTTCTTGCGAACCGGCAAAGCGTGGCGCGTGGCTGCGGCCCATGTCTTTTTTGACCAAGGTGTAAAGCAAGAGCAAGACCAGCATCACGGGCAAAGCTTTGCGAAACAGGCTGGGGTCCACCTGCGTGACCAGCCAGGCACCGAACAGCGAGCCCCACAAGCCAGCCCCGGCCGCGGGCAACAAGGAGCGCCAGGGCATGGCCACTTTTCGGCTGTACTGCACGGCGGCAAAGGCCGTGCCCCAGATCGAGGCACTTTTGTTGGTGCCAAACAAGGTGGCGGGGGGTGCTCCGGGAAAGGTGGCAAACAGGGCGGGCAGCAACACCAAGCCACCGCCCCCCACGATCGAGTCCACCAAGCCAGCCAGCAGCGAGGCCAGCGAAACAATCAGCATTTCCATGCGTCCGATTGTGGCATTGGGTGTCAACCGGGTCATTCGGCCAAAGACGGGCGAAAAAAAAGCGCCGCTTGCGCGGCGCCCGGGAAGTCACATCTCGTGCGGATGTTGGTTCATGTTGGCGTTCTTGGGGTATCGGCTTGTCTCCTCGGCCCTCGGGATGCAAGGTACTGCTTTGCATTGAGTGGGTGCACTGTAAGGGCTGACAGGGTGTGAAACCCTCAGGGATTTCCCGATTCGCGGGAAATCCCTGATCAGAACTGAATCGGAATTGACCCAAAGATGGGCCATCAGAGTGCTTCAGGGGGCAGAGCGATCGGCGTCTTGCGCGATCCAGTGCGCCGCCTTCTCGGCAATCATGAGCGTTGGGCTGTTGGTGTTGCCGCTGGTGATGGTGGGCATCACGCCCGCATCGACCACGCGCAATCCCGTCACGCCGCGCACCTGCAGGCGCGAATTGACCACCGCCATCGGGTCGTCATCGCGTCCCATGCGGGTGGTGCCCACGGGGTGGAAGATGGTGCTGGCGATGTCCCCGGCGAGCTTGGCCAGTTCTTCGTCGGTTTGGTATTGCACGCCGGGTTTGAACTCCTCGGGCTGGAAGGGCTTCATCGCGTCTTGCGCCATGATGCGGCGCGTCACCCGCAGGCTGTCCGCCGCCACCTTGCGGTCGGCGTCGGTGGCCAGGTAGTTGGGCGCAATGGCGGGTGCCTCGTCAAACTTGTTGGTTTTGATCTGCACGCTGCCCCGGCTGGTGGGGTTGAGGTTGCACACACTGGCCGTGATGGCCGGGAAACTGTGCAGCGGTTCGCCAAAAGCGTCCAGGCTCAGGGGCTGAACGTGGTACTGGATGTTGGCGTGCGGCTGTGACGGGTCGCTCTTGGTGAACGCGCCCAACTGACTCGGTGCCATGCTCATGGGCCCCGTGCGTTTCATGGCGTATTCCAGTCCAATCAAGGCTTTTCCCCACAGGCTGTTCGCCAGGGTGTTCAAGGTTTTGGCTTTGTTGACCTTGTACACCGAACGGATCTGCAAATGGTCTTGCAAGTTGGCGCCCACGCCGGGCAGATCGCGTTGAACTTCAATCCCTTTGTCCTTGAGCAGTTGGGCCGGACCGATGCCCGACAACTGCAAAATCTGCGCCGAGCCAATGCTGCCGGCACTCAAAATCACCTCTTGTGTGGCATGGACCTCGACCATCTCCAGCCCTGTCCAGACCTGTGCACCGGTGCAGCGTTTTTTGCCGTGGGCCGAGGTTTCAATCAACAGCTTGCTCACCTGGGCTTTGTTCCACAACTCAAAATTGGGGCGCGAATAGCAAGTGGGTCGCAAAAAAGCTTTGGCCGTGTTCCAGCGCCAACCGTCTTTTTGGTTGACTTCGAAATAGCTCACGCCTTCGTTGTTGCCCCGGTTGAAGTCATCGGTGGCCGGGATGCCCGCTTGCTGCGCGGCTTGGGCAAATGCGTCCAGCACATCCCAGCGCAGGCGCTGCTTTTCGATGCGCCATTCGCCGCCCGTGTTGCGCCCACGCAAGGTGTGCAGATAACTGCCCTTGGGCAAATCGGTGGGAGCCAGCAATTCGGATTTGGCCCCTTTGGCCCCTTTGGCCCCGTGAAATGCGCTGGCCCCTTTGTAGTGGTCTTCGTGCAGCTTGAAATAGGGCAGCGACTGGTCCCAGCGCCACTCGTCGTTGCCGGTGAGTTGGGCCCACTGGTCATAGTCACGCGACTGGCCGCGCATGTAAATCATGCCGTTGATGCTGGAGCAGCCGCCCAGCACCTTGCCACGCGGGTAGCGCAGGCTGCGGCCATTGAGCCCATCGGCTGGTTCGGTCTGGTACAGCCAGTCGGTGCGCGGGTTGCCGATGCAATACAGGTAACCCACCGGGATGTGGATCCAGTGGTAGTCGTCTTTTTTTCCCGCCTCGATCAGCAGCACACGCTTGCTGGCGTCCGCCGAAAGTCGGTTGGCCAGCAAGCAGCCAGCCGTGCCGCCGCCAATGATGATGTAGTCGAAGGTGTTGTCGTTCATGTTGTGCTCAGTCTCCTCAGCCAAGGATTGTGCCTGTGGATTCTGGCTTGTCGGAGCTTGCGCTCCGATAAGCAGCCTATTGGGATTGAGGCCGCCGACTTACAGGGTTAGGCGTGAGAGATCTTATGGCATCAGCCAGCGCAGCGAGGGAGGCTGGCCGGGGCCGCAGGGCCGATTTGCTGGCGCGAAGCGACTGATGAGGCCCTGCGGCCCCGGCCAGTCGCCTTCGCGGAAAACACCACAGCGCTTGATTGCGGCAAATTACTTGGCCGTCGGCATCACAAACTCAGCACCCTTGCCAATGCTCTCGGGCCAGCGCTGCATGATGGATTTTTGCTTGGTGTAGAAACGCACGCCTTCTTCGCCATAGGCGTGCATGTCGCCAAACAGCGAGCGCTTCCAGCCGCCAAAGCCGTGCCAGGCCATGGGCACCGGGATCGGCACGTTGATGCCGACCATGCCCACCTGGATGCGGCGCGCAAACTCACGGGCTACGTTGCCATCGCGGGTGAAGCAGGAGACGCCGTTGCCGAACTCGTGGTCGTTGATGATCTGCACGGCGGTGCCAAAGTCGGGCACGCGCACACAGCTCAAGACGGGGCCAAAGATTTCTTCTTTGTAGATCTTCATGTCGGTGGTCACGTGGTCGAACAAGGTGCCGCCGAGCCAAAAGCCGTTGTCGCAACCGGCACCGGCTTTGGCGCCGTCAAACTCGCGGCCGTCGACCAGCAGCTTGGCGCCTTCGGCCACGCCTACATCGATATAGCCTTTGATGCGCTGGCGTGCGGCGTCGGTCACGATGGGGCCCATTTCGGCGGCCAGGTTTTCACCGTTGAGCACTTGCAGCGCTTGGGTGCGCTCGATCAGCTTGGGCAAAATTTTGTCGGCCACATCGCCCACCAAGACCGCCACCGAGATCGCCATGCAACGCTCGCCAGCCGAGCCGTAACCCGCGCCAATCAGCGCGTCCACGGTTTGGTCGATGTCGGCGTCGGGCATGACCACCAGGTGGTTTTTCGCGCCACCCAAGGCTTGCACGCGCTTGCCGTGGTGTGCGCCTGTTTCGTAGATGTAGTTGGCAATCGGGGTGGAGCCCACAAAGCTGATGGCTTTCACGTCGGGGTGCTCCAACAGCGCGTCCACGGCTTCCTTGTCGCCTTGCACCACGTTGAACACGCCGTCAGGCAGACCGGCTTTTTTCAGCAACTCGGCCATGAACAGCGACGGGGTGGGGTCGGTCGGGCTGGGCTTCAAGATGAAGGTGTTGCCGGCAGCGATGGCGACGGGGAACATCCACATGGGCACCATGACGGGGAAATTGAACGGCGTGATGCCTGCCACCACGCCCAGCGGCTGGCGCAGGGTCCAGTTGTCGATGCCAGTCGACACCTGGTCGGTGAAGTCGCCCTTGAGCAGCTGCGGAATGCCGGTGGCGAATTCCACGATGTCGATGCCGCGCGAGACTTCGCCTTGCGCGTCGGTGAACACCTTGCCGTGCTCGGCGGTGATCATGTGGGCCAGCTCGTCCTTGTGCTGGTTCAGCAGTTCGAGGAACTTGAACATCACGCGGGCACGGCGCAGGGGCGGCGTGTCGGCCCAAGCGGGGAAGGCGGCCTGAGCCGCGGCCACGGCCTTGGCCACTTCGGCGCTGTTGGCCAAGGCCACGTTGCCGGTCACGGCACCGGTGGCGGGGTTGGTGACGGGCTGGCTGCGGCCCGATGTGCCTGCGGCGACTTGGCCGGCCATGAAATGGCCGATGTGGGAAATGCTCATGAAGGGCTCCTGAATTGAATGGGGTGCTGCGCAGCTGGACGCGAAACCAAAGGGGAATCTGCAGTTTAGGCAGCCCCGCCACCCCCAACAAGCCCATAAACCTGAATTGATTGTTCAAAATAGTGAACAATGCTTGAATGGAAGAGCAAAAAATCAACACCCTCTGGACACACCTGCACTGGCTGAGTGTGTTGGCACAGCAAGGCAGCTACACGGCAGCCGCCGCTCGGCTGGGCGTGAGCAAGGCCGCCATGAGCCAACGCATCGCCGAGCTGGAGCGTGCCGCCAAGGTGACCCTGGTGCAACGCACCACCCGCAGCCTGCGCCTGACCGAGGCTGGGCAGCGGCTGGTGGATGACACCCGCGCCTCGTTTGAACAGATCGCGCAAAGTTTTGCTCAGGTGCGTGACTTGGCCGCGCAGCCCAGTGGCCTGTTGCGCGTGACCGCACCGGTGGCTTTGGCCCGCCAGCAACTGGTGCCGCTGTTCGCTGCGTTCTTGAAAGATTTTCCGGATGTGCGGATTGAGTTGGACTTGTCCGACCGCCTGAGCGCTTTGGCGACCGAAGGCTACGACCTGGCCATCCGCCACACCGCCCGCCCGCCCGACACCCATGTGGCTTGGGCGCTGTGCGCGACCGAATCGGTGCTGGTGGCGACGCACGCCTACCTCCGCCAACACGGGGAACCGCAAAGCCCCGCCGAGCTGCAAGGTCACAACTGCCTGCATTACCCCCGCTCGCAAGACACGCCCGCTTGGACCTTTGAGCCGCGGGAGCCTTCAGCAGTGGGCGAGCGCATCACGGTACCCGTGAGTGGCCACTTCGCCGCCAACAACAGCGAGGCTTTGCGCGAAGCGGCCCTCACGGGCGCTGGCATCGCCCTGATGCCGGACTTCAGCGCCCAAGCCGAGTTGCGCCAGGGGCAGTTGGTGCGGGTGCTGCCTGGCTGGAAACCCGTGGGGGCCTTTGCAGAAACCATTTATGCGATCCGTCCCTACGCGCCGCATGTGCCCCGCGCCGTGGCGGCGCTGGTGGCATGTCTAAGGCAAGGGCTGGCGAATGGGTTTGGCGCGCTTTAGCCTGCGTTCAGCGGCCCGCCAGCACTGGAAACAGCTTGTGCAGCCCGTCGGCCATCACCTCGACTGCCAGCGCCGCCAAGATCAAGCCCATCAGGCGGGTCATGACGTTGATGCCGGTTTTGCCCAGCACCCGGGCGATGGGGGTGGCGAGTGAAAAGCACAAGGCCGTGGCCAGTGCAATGACCACGCCGTAGCCGACCAAGGTGCCGAGTTGTGCCAAGTTTTTGGCTTTTTCGGCGTAGATCACCACCGTGGACATGGTGGCGGGGCCGGTCAGCAGCGGGATGGTCAGCGGCACCACGGCGATGCTGGCGCCCATGGCGGCTTTGGCTTCGGCGTCGTGCACTTCCTCGGCGTTGGCGCGCGCTTCGGCGGGCTGGGCGTTGAGCATCGACAAGGCGGCGGTCAGCAGCAGCATGCCGCCTCCTACCTGAAAGCTGGCCAGCGAGATGCCAAAAAACGCCAGGATCTGCAAGCCCAGCAAGGCACTGGCGGCGATCACCACAAAGGCCGAAAAGGACGACACCCAAATCGTCTTTTTGCGCTGGGATGGGCTGAAGCCCTGGGTGTAGTGGATGAAAAACGGGACGATCGCCAAGGGGTTGACGATGGCCAGCAGGGTGATGAGCGGTTTGAAGTCCATCGCCGCATTGTGACCGGCTTCAGGCGGCTGTTCAGGCTGCTGGCGTACGCCTTCTGAACATGCCCCAGCCTTCCATGTGCAGCACCTGGTCACCGTGCTGGTTGAACATTTCCCACAGGTTGCGCGTCATGCCCACATCGGGCCGTTTGCGCATGGGTTTGGTCTCGAGCAGGGTGCTTTGCATGCGCAAGATGTCGCCCGGGTAGACGGGCTTGAGCCACTTGATGCCTTCCAGGCCCGGCGAGCCCAGACTCGATGTTTCGCACAAAAAGTTGGTGACCATCAGCCGCATGGCCATCGAGCAGGTGTGCCAGCCGCTGGCCGACAGGGCGCCAAAGACCGAGGCCTTGGCCGCTTCATCGTCCAGGTGAAAGGGCTGGGGGTCAAACTGGGTGGCAAAGGCGATGATCTCTTCGCGGGTGGGCGAGATGGTGCCCAGGTCGCGCACTTGGCCCACCACCATGTCTTCCCAGTAATACTTGATAGGGGTCTGAATGGGCCCCATCAGCGGCCGCCGGAGACGTCGATCAGGCTCATGGTGGTGTAGCTGGCAGCATCAGACAAGAGCCAAACAATGCTTTGCGCCACCTCGTCGGCGGTGCCGCCGCGTTGCATGGGCACCAGGTGTTGCAGGTCTTTCACGCGGTCGGGCAGGCCGCCCGAGGCGTGGATTTCGGTGTCGATCAGGCCGGGGCGCACAGCGTTGACGCGCACGCCTTCGGCGGCGACCTCTTTGGCCAGGCCCAGCGTGAAGGCGTCAATCGCGCCTTTGGCCGAGGCGTAGTCCACATACTGGCCGGGTGAGCCCAAGCGCGAAGCGGCGCTGGACACGTTGACGATGCTGCCGCCTTCGCCGCCGTAGCGGGTGCTCATGCGCCGCACGGCTTCGCGGGCACAGACCAGGCTGCCGAGCACGTTGATGTCGAACATGCGTTTCAAGCGCGCCACACTCATCTCGGCCACCCGGGCATACACATCCACCACACCCGCGTTGTTCACCAAGCCGGACAGGCGGCCGAGTTTGGCGTCGATGTGTTCGTACATGCGCATGACCTGCGCTTCGTCGGCCACATCGGCCTGTACGGCGATGGCGTTGCCGCCCGAGGCGCGGATCTGCCGCACCACCTCATCGGCCGCCAGCGAGTTGGCGGTGTAGTTCACCGCCACCGTCCAGCCATTTTGGGCCGCCAACAGGGCGGAGGCTGCCCCGATTCCCCGGCTGCCGCCGGTCACCAACAAGACTTTGTTCATGGCATGTCTCCTGCAAAAAAATGTGAGAACGGTTACAACCCTTGTTCCGTTCAAAGATTACACAACAAACCAGGAGGCCGCATGGGTCGCACAGTGGACTATTACCTCGCGCCGCAAAGCCCCTGGGCTTATTTGGGCCACCAGCGCCTGGCCGAGATCGTGCAGCGCACGGGCGCCACGGTGCGTGTCATGCCCATTGACTTGGGCGGCAAGGTGTTCCCGATTTCAGGCGGCTTGCCTTTGGGGCAGCGAGCACCACAGCGACAGGCTTACCGCTTGGTGGAGTTACAGCGCTTCAGCCAGCACCTGAAGCTGCCTTTGAACCTCAAACCCAAGTTTTTTCCCGTGGGGGGCGATGATTCGGCCCGCCTGATCATTGCCGCCGACTTGGCCCAAGGCCCCCAGGCGGCCATGCAAATCGCGGGTGCGATTTTGGCCGCTTGTTGGGCGCAAGAACGCAACATGGCCGACGACAAGGTGCTGGCCGAATTGCTGCACGAGCAGAACTTGCCGGCCAGCTTGTTGGCACAGTCGCACAGCCAAGCCGTGCAAGAGCGCTACGAGACCTATACCCAAGCGGCCATCGACGCCGGCGTGTTTGGTGCGCCGAGTTACGTGATCGAGGGTGAGATTTTTTGGGGGCAGGACCGTCTTGACTTTGTCGAACGTTCACTGACCCGTTGATGTGTTGAAACCAATGAAGGAAAACCCATGGGAACAATGATTGAACTCCAAAGCGCAGAGGGCACACGGGTGCCCGCCTACGAGGCCCGGCCGGCCGGCACGCCCAAAGGGGCAGTGGTGGTGCTTCAGGAAATTTTTGGTGTCAACAGCCACATTCGGGCTGTGGCCGATGGCTATGCCGCGGAGGGTTATCTGGCCGTGGCCCCGGCCGCCTTCCACCGTGTCAAGCCGGGGGTGGAACTGGGTTACACCGAGGCCGACATGGGCGAGGGTTTTGGCTACAAAACAGCCGTGGAAGCTTTGCCAGCTCCCGGTGTGATGCAGGACATCCAGGCGGCCATTGACCATGCGGCCAAGGTCTCGGGCGGCAAGGTGGGCATCGTGGGTTACTGCTGGGGTGGCTTGCTGACCTGGCGTGCCGCCTGCACATTGACTGGTCTGAGCGCGGCAGCGCCTTATTACGGCGGCGGCGTGACCACAGAGGCCGAAATCGCGCGCCAGCCTCGCGTGCCAGTCATGGCGCACTTCGCGGAAGAAGACAAATGGATCCCGCTGGATTCGGTGGAGGCTTTCCAAAGGGCACAGCCCCAAGTGCAGGTGTTCACCTACGCGGCGCACCACGGTTTCAATTGCGACCAGCGTGGTTCAGGGCATGCGCCTTCGGCCCAGCTGGCGCGTGAACGCACGCTGGCGTTTTTCAAGCAGCATTTGGGCTGAACGGCGGGCGAGCGTCTAGCCCGCGCTTGCGGCTGTTCAGGACAGCCTGAGGCAGGTCACGCGGGCTTGTGCTTCAAGAGGGCTCATTCACTCGAACGGGCCAGGTAGCGCTTGCGCCAAAACACCAAGCCCATCGTGGTGGCAATGGCCCCCATGCCGCCCAGCGTCCACCAAAAGGCGCTGGTCATGTGCAGCCAGGGGATGAACTCGAAGTTCATGCCAAAAATGCCCGCGATCAGGTTCAAAGGCAAAAAAATGGCGGTCAAAGCCGTCAAGGTGCGCATGGTGTCGTTGGTGCGGTTGCCCTGCACGCTGAAGTGCATTTGCACCGCGGTCTCGGTGTTGTGCTCCAGCCGTCGCACGTGTTGCACCACCCTGTCGATGTGCTCGAGCACGTCGCGGCTGCGGATTTTGAGCAGCTCGTGTTCCAGCTCAGCTGCGCTGTCGGGGTTCACGCCCCAGCTGTTGAGCGACTCGGTCCAAGCCTGAAGGGCGGTGCGTTGGTCGTCGCACAGCGATTCAATTTGGTGCAAAGCCAGCCGCGCGTGCAGCAGGGCGTCCCAGCGGTTGAAACGGGTGCGCGGACTGAGCAACTCCGCTTGCCAGTGGTCCAGTTGTCGGCTGAGTTCACGACGCAAGTCCAGATAACTGTCCACCATCTGGTTCACGATGCGCAGCATCATGTCGGCTGGGCTGCTGGGCACACCGCGGGCCCCTGTGGAGCGCAAGTCCTTGACGTCCAGGACTTGCGTGCTGGCCAACAGTCGGCTGGCATAAGCCTCCTGAACGGCGCAATCGGCCGGGTGCACGCTGATCAAAACCCGGTCAAACACCGCAAAGCCCACCGGGCTGGTGTCGATGCGCTGCAACACCGGCGGGCCGGGGCGTTTGCCGACCTGCAGGGTCAGGCCGTTGTGCGGTGCGTCTGCGCTGCTGTCCAAACGTTGGGCCAGCCTGCGAAACACCAGCAGGTCGTAATGCGCACTGTAGTCAAAGCGCGAAGGCAATTGGGCGTTCAGCAGGTCCGACACGTGCAGGTCAACCAAAGTTTGACCGGTGAGCTCTTGCAGCCTGTCCTGAATCAAAGCCAACTCTTCTTGAAACCGCACCCGAGAGCAGGCAATCCAGACATAACCGTGCTCGGGCAATTCACGTGTCAAGGTCAGCCCGGTGTGAACCTGGTGCCCTGAAACCGTGAAGACCCGCATGGCCGATCAACTCTGGCGAATCAACCGTGCTGCGTCGCGGGCAAAGTAAGTCAACACGCCGTCAGCGCCTGCGCGTTTGAAGGCCAGCAGGCTTTCCATCATGACCAGGTCGTGGTCCAGCCAGCCGTTGTGTGCAGCGGCTTTGAGCATGGCGTACTCGCCCGACACCTGGTAAGCAAAGGTCGGCACCTTGAACTCGTCTTTGACGCGGCGCACGATGTCCAAATACGGCATGCCGGGCTTGACCATGACCATGTCGGCACCTTCGGCCAAGTCCATGGCGACTTCGCGCAGGGCCTCGTCGCTGTTGCCGGGGTCCATCTGGTAGACCTTTTTGTTGCTCTTGCCCAGGTTGCCGGCCGAGCCGACCGCATCGCGGAAGGGGCCGTAAAACGCGCTGGCGTACTTGGCGCTGTAGGCCATGATGCGGGTGTGGATCAGGCCGCGGGCTTCGAGCGCCTGGCGGATCGCGCCAATGCGGCCGTCCATCATGTCGCTGGGCGCGACCATGTCCACACCGGCTTCGGCTTGCGTCAGGGCTTGTTGCACCAGCACAGCGGTGGTTTCGTCGTTCAAGATGTAGCCGGTTTCGTCCAGCAGGCCGTCCTGGCCATGGCTGGTGAAGGGGTCGAGTGCCACGTCGGTCATCACGCCCAGTTCGGGAAAGCGCCTTTTCAGCTCGCGCACCACGCGCGGCACCAGGCCATTGGGGTTCATGGCTTCGCTGCCTGTGGGGTCCTTCAGACTGGCGTCGATCACCGGGAAGAGGGCCATGACCGGGATGCCGAGTTTGACGCAGTCTTCGGCCACGGGCAGCAACAGGTCCAGACTCAGGCGTTCCACGCCGGGCATGGAACCCACTTGCTGGCGCTGGTTCTGACCGTCGAGCACAAAGACCGGGTAGATCAGGTCGTGCGGCGTGACCTGGTGTTCGCGCACCAAGTTGCGGGTGAATTCGTCACGGCGCAGGCGGCGTGGGCGGTTGGCGGGGAAGGGGGCGACGGGGTTCATGGTGAAAATTGTGCCTGAAGTCATGAGTGAGGTGTCTGACGTGTGCGACATGACGCCCAGGCGAGGCATCCTCAAATATCAAAAGTAATAAAAAAATTGGAAACAAGCTTGTTATCGGATTTGTTATTTGATAAATTCCCTCACGGGCAGCTTGCTGCCTCCCGCTTTTCCTCCCTGAGCGGGCGCCTTGATGTGTCACAACTAAAAGGCTTCCCACCCTCGGCCCATGGCCGAGGGTTTTTTTTGGCCGAATGGCCCCGAGGACTTCGCAAGGCGGGGTCTCTGACTACACTTGTCGCATGCTCTGGATCAAAGCCTTTCACATCGTCTTCATTGCCAGCTGGTTTGCAGGCTTGTTTTATCTGCCCCGGATTTTTGTGAACTTGGCCATGGTCGAGCCCGCATCCCGCGCTGAGCGCGCGCGTTTGTTGCTGATGGCGCGCAAACTTTACAAATTCATGACCATTTTGGCGGTGCCCGCTTTGGCCTTGGGGGTCTGGCTCTGGTGGGTTTATGGCATCGGCCGAGGCCCGGGACAGGGATGGATGCACGCCAAGTTGGCGATTGTGTTGGCGTTGATCGCTTACCACCACAGCTGTGGCCTGCTGTTGCGAAAATTTGAAAGCGGACAGATGCCACGCGGACATGTCTGGTTCCGCTGGTTCAACGAAGTGCCTGTTTTGATGATGGTGGCCGCGGTCATTTTGGTGGTGGTCAAGCCCTTTTGATGCTTGGTGCACCAACTCACCATGCGCAAAACCGCAGTTTGGCCACTCGCCTGGACTTACGCGGTCCTGATCGTGTATGCGAGCCTGTATCCCTTTGACAATTGGCGCATTCAGGGGATTGCGCCTTGGGCGTTTTTGACGGCGCCTCTGCCCCAATACTGGACCGGTTTTGATGTGCTGTCCAATGTTTTGGGCTACGCCCCGATGGGATTTTTGCTGGCATTGGCCTTGCACAGGACACGGCACGAATGGCCTGCGATTTGGATCGCGACCCTGAGTGCGGCCGGCTTGTCCTTGTGCATGGAAACCTTGCAGACCTTCTTGCCCGTGCGGGTGCCCTCCAATGTGGATGCGGTGCTCAACGTGACAGGTGCCTGGCTTGGGGCGGTGACGGCGCGTGCCTTGGTGTGGGTGGGCGTGATCGAGCGCTGGAGCCGGTTTCGGGACCGGTGGTTCGTGAGCGATGCCGATGGCGCTTTGGCCTTGCTGGCGGTGTGGCCGCTGGCTTTGTTGTTTCCTGCGCCTGTGGTGTTTGGTCTGGGGCAGGTGCTCGAGCGTGTCGAGGCGGCCTTGGCCGATATGCTGGAAGGCACGCCTTGGCTTGATTGGGTGCCCCTGCGTGAAATTGAATTGCAGCCTTTGTTGCCGGTCAGTGAAATCTTGTGTGTGGCCATTGGCCTGTGGCTGCCCTGCTTGTTGGCGTTCAGCGTTTTGCGGCAAAGGCCGCAACGCGTGGTAGCGGCCTTGGCGGTGATGGTGTGGGGTGTTTCTGCGAGCGCATTGTCTGCAGCTTTGACCTATGGCCCGGCGCATGCGTGGGTCTGGGTCAGCGCAGAGGTGGCCGTTGGTTTGGGCGTCTGCTTGTTGGGACTGGTGGCCATGTTTTGGGCTTCTTCCCGGATGTGTTTGGTGCTGGCTTTGGTTGCTTTGGTGTGGCAACTGAGCCTGCTCAACAATGCATCAGCCGATGTTTACTTTTCCTTGACGCTGCAGACTTGGGAGCGGGGGCGCTTCATCCGTTTCCACGGGATGATCCAGTGGCTGGGCTGGTTGTGGCCGTTTGCCTGCTTGATTTATCTGGTGAACCGTTTGGCTTCGGTGAAGGCGGCACGCCAGCCTTGACGCCGCAGGCCTAAAATGGGCAGATGACTGACGCTGACCAACCTTCTTATTTCAAACGGCATGTTTTTTTCTGTCTCAATGAGCGAAAAAACGGCGAGGCTTGCTGCGCGCAGCACAATGCGCAAGAGGCTTTTGACCATTGCAAAAACCGCGTCAAGGCCTTGGGCTTGGCAGGGCCCGGCCAAGTGCGGGTGAACAAGTCGGGCTGCTTGGACCGGTGTGCCGGCGGTCCTGTGGCTGTGGTCTATCCTGAGGCCGTCTGGTACAGCTACGTGGACCATGCCGACATTGATGAAATCGTTGAATCTCACCTGAAAAACGGTCAAGTGGTGGAGCGATTGCGGACACCCGAACATTTGGGTCGTTGATGAATTCGGCGACTCAGGCAATCGGCTTGCATGGCGGCGCAGGTTCGGTGGAGGCCCTGCGCGATCTACCCGTCGACGGGCCCGTGAGGGGAACGGTCATCATTGCGCACCCGCATCCTTTGTATGGCGGCACCATGCACAACAAAGTGGTGCAAACCTTGGCCCGCGCATTTGTACAGTGCGGTTGGCAAGCTGTGCGCTTCAACTTCAGGGGGGTGGGTGCCAGTGCGGGCAGCCACGACGGAGGGCCTGGCGAAGTGGCAGACATGCGCGCGGTCATTGACCAAGTGGTGCCAGAGGGTCCTGTGGCTTTGGCAGGCTTTTCTTTTGGGGCTTATGTCACCAGCCATGTGGCCCAGGCTTTGCACCTGCAACGCAGTGTGGAGAAATTGGTTTTGGTGGGCACGGCGGCGTCGCGTTTCAGTGTGGCGCCCGTACCACCCGATTGGCACGATCGCACCTTGGTCATTCATGGTGAGCAAGACGACACCGTGGCGCTGAGCAGCGTGATGGATTGGGCCAGACCGCAATCCTTGCCGGTGACGGTGATTCCCGGCGTGGCGCACTTCTTTCACGGACAATTGCCACTTTTGCGGTCATTGGTGGTCCGCCACCTGCAGGCCTGACTTTCTTTTGCATGGGCTGCTGCGGCCCTGGATGGGTTCCATGAAACTTTTTATTCAAATTGTGTTGCTTGCCTTCGGGGCATCGGTCGCTCAGGCACAAATGCCGCAAGCGCCCGAGATTGCTGCGAAGGCTTATTTGTTGCTGGATGTCACAGCCAACCAGGTTTTGGCCGCCAAGGATCCTGACACCACCATTGAGCCGGCCTCCTTGACCAAGCTGATGACGGCCTATTTGGTGTTCGAAGCCTTGAAAACGCGCAAGTTGGACCTCAAGCAAGCCCTTGCCGTGTCCGAACGGGCCTGGAAAATGCCTGGCTCCCGCATGTTCATCGATCCCAAAATGAAGGTGCCAGTGGAAGACCTCATCAAAGGCATGATTGTCCAGTCGGGAAACGATGCCACGATGGCCTTGGCAGAAGGGGTCGGCGGAAGTGCAGAGCGTTTCGTGCAAATGATGAATGAACAGGCCAAGTCACTGGGCATGAACCAGACCCAGTACAAAAATCCCGAAGGTTTGACGGCCGCCGGGCACAGCACCACGGTGCGCGACTTGAGCATTTTGGCCACCCGTTTGATGCGCGATTTTCCGGAATATGTGCCTTTTTATGCGATCAAAAAGTACCGTTATCCGGGTACGCCAGCGGCCAATGAGTCCAATCGGAACCTGTTGCTGTTCCGCGATCCTTCAGTGGACGGCTTGAAAACGGGCCACACCCAGGCGGCTGGCTACTGCTTGGTTGCGACGGCCAAACGGGATTTTCCCAATGTGGGGACACGTCGTTTGCTGTCCATTGTGGTGGGTACGGACAGCGAAAACGCACGCTCCAATGAAAGTCAAAAACTCCTGAACTGGGGTTATGCCGCATTCGATGCGGTCAAGTTGTTTGAAGCCAAGCAGCCAGTGGCCATGCCATCGGTTTGGAAGGGCAAATCGAGCGAATTGAAATTGGGTTCCTTTCAGCCCCTGATCATCGCGGTGCCAGCAGGCAGTGCCGCGCAAATCAAAACCCAAGTGGTCCGACCCGAGCCCTTGGTCGCACCTTTTGCCAAAGGCCAGTCGGTGGGCTCATTGAAAGTGTTGCGCGGTGAGCAGCCTTTGTTCGAAGTGCCCTTGGTGGCGCTCGAAGCCGTCGAACAAGCGGGCGTCATGGGCCGCGCCTGGGATGCCGTTCGCTTGTGGATCAGGTGATCTGGCCGGCGGTCAGCCTTCAAATTGAGGGTAACTTGCCACCAATCACTTGGGCGGTTATACTGGCGGGCTTTTCCGCTTTTGGGGCGGAGAAGTTTCTTTTTCTGAAATTCAACGTTTAGGGACGTTACAAACAATGCCAACCATCAATCAATTGGTGCGTCAGGGGCGCGAGGTCGAAACGATCAAGTCCAAAAGCCCTGCGATGCAAAACTCTCCACAGCGCCGTGG
>JAIXRJ010000015.1 GCA_027485235.1 Comamonadaceae bacterium | reverse complement strand
GCGTCTGTGAATTTGCTGGAGGCGACGCTGACCACGCCGTCCACCGAGCTGTTGGTGTTGGGCGTGAAGGTGGCGGTGTAGGTGGTGCCCGAGCCCTGGAAGTTGCTCAAGGTGCCGCCTGAGACGACCACATCGGCTTCGGTGAAGTCACTGGCCGATTCGCTCAGGGTGAAGGTGACGGTGGCGGTTTCACCGGCCTTCAAGGCGCTCTTGCTGGTGGTGACGGCAATGGTGGGGGCCACGGTGTCCACCGTCAGGCTGACGGTGTTGTTGGCCTCAGACCCGTCGGCGTTGAAGTTGCCCGAGCTGTCGCTGAACTTGTTGCTGGCCACACTCACGTTGCCGCTGCCAGAGCTGCCTGCCGTGGGCGTGTAGGTGGCGGTGTAGTCCTTGCCAGAGCCGGTGAAGTTGGAGAGCGTGCCGCCTGTGACAGTGACATCACTGGAGGTGAAGTCGGTGCTGGCTTTGCTCAGCGTGAAGCTGATGGTGCTGGTCTCGCCCGCTTTGAGGGCGGTTTTGTCGGCACTGATCACGATGTTGGGCACCGCTGTGTCGCTGGTGATGGTGACCGTGTTGTTGGTGTCCGAGCCGTCTTTGTTGGTGTTGGCCGAGGCGTCGGTGAACTTGTCCGAGGCCACGCTGATGGTGCCGTCGCCCGTGGAGCCCGCCGTCGGCGTGAAGGTGGCGCTGTAAGACGTGCCAGAGCCGGTGAAGCCGCTCAGGGTGCCGCCTGCAACGACCACGTCAGCGCTGGTGAAGTCGGTGGCCGATTCGCTCAGGGTGAAAGTGATGGTGGCGGTCTCGCCCGCTTTCAAGGTGCTCTTGTCGCTGGTGATGGCCACTGTGGGGCGTGCGGTGTCTGTGGTCATGGTGACCGTGTTGTTGGCCTCAGACCCGTCGGTGTTGAGGTTGGCCGCTGCGTCGCTGAACTTGTTGCTGGCCACACTGATCACGCTGTTGGCAGTCGACCCTGCCGTGGGCGTGAAGGTGGCGCTGTAGTCTTTGCCCGAGCCTGTGAAGTTGGACAGGGTGCCGCCAGTGACCGTGACGTCTGCACTGGTGAAGTCGCTGCTGGCTTCACTCAGGGTGAAGGTGATGGTGGCGGTTTCGTCGGCCTTCAGGCTGGTTTTGTTGCTGCTGATGACGATGGTGGGCACCACGGTGTCGGTGCTCATGGTGACGGTGTTGTTGGCCTCAGCGCCGTCGGCGTTTTGGTTGCCCGCAGCGTCCGCAAACTTGTTGGAGGCCACGCTGATGACGCTGTCGGCAGTCGACCCTGCCGTGGGCGTGAAGGTGGCGGTGTAGGACGTACCACTGCCTGTGAAGCCGCTCAAGGTGCCACCGGTGACTGTCACGTCAGCGCTGGTGAAGTCGGTGCTGGCTTCACTCAAGGTGAAGCTGATGGTGGCGGTCTCGCCTGCCTTCAAAGTGGTTTTGTTGCTGCTGATGGCAATGGTGGGCACGCTGGTGTCCAACGTGTGGGTCACTTTGTTGTTGGCGTCCGACCCGTCGGTGTTTTGGTTGCCCGCTGCGTCAGTGAATTTGCTGGAGGCGACGCTGACCACGCCGTCCACCGAGCTGTTGGTGTTGGGCGTGAAGGTGGCGGTGTAGGTGGTGCCCGAGCCCTGGAAGTTGCTCAAGGTGCCGCCGGCCACAACGATGTCGGCTTCGGTGAAGTCACTGGCCGATTCGCTCAGGGTGAAGGTGACGGTCGATGTCTCACCGGCCTTCAAGGTGCTCTTGTCGGTGGTGACGGCAATGGTGGGGGCCACGGTGTCCAGCGTCAAGCTGACGGTGTTGTTGGCCTCAGACCCGTCGGCGTTGAAGTTGCCTGCGCTGTCGCTGAACTTGTTGGAGGCGACGCTGACGCTGCCACTGCCCGTGCTGCCAGTTGTGGGTGTGAAGGTGGCGGTGTAGCTGGTGCCTGAGCCGGTGAAGTTGCTCAAGGTGCCACCGCTGACGGTGACGTCGCTGCTGCTGAAGTCGGTGCTGGATTTGCTCAGGGTGAAGGTCACCGTGGCGGCATCGCCTGCTTTGAGCGCAGTTTTGTCGGCCGTGATGGCGATGGTGGGCACCGCGGTGTCAGAGGTGATGTTGACGGTGTTGTTGGCGTCGGCACCGTCTTTGTTGAAGTTGGCAGCGGCGTCGCTGAATTTGTCACTGTCAACCGTGATGCTGCCGTTGGTGGCCACGCCGGCGGTAGGGGTGAAGGTGGCGGTGTAGGTGGTGCCCGAGCCGGTCAGGTTGCTCAAGGTGCCGCCGGTGACGGTGACGTCAGCGGCGGTGAAGTCGTTGCTCGATTCACTCAGGGTGAAGGTGATGGTGGCGGTTTCACCGGCTTTGAGGCCAGTTTTGTCAGCGGTCACCGCCACGGTGGGACGTGCGGTGTCGGTGGTGAGGGTGACGGTGTTGTTGGCTTCGGCACCGTCGGTGTTGAAGTTGGCTGCTGCGTCGCTGAATTTATTGCTGGCCACGCTGATCACGCTGTTGGCCGTCGACCCTGCGGTGGGCGTGAAGGTGGCGGTGTATGAAGTGCCACTGCCACTGAAGTTGGAGAGTGTGCCGCCGCTGACGGTGACGTCGGCGTCGGAAAAGTCGGTGCTGGCTTCACTCAGGGTGAAGGTGATGGTGGCGGTTTCGTCGGCCTTCAGGCTGGTTTTGTTGCTGCTGATGGCGATGGTGGGCACCACGGTGTCGGTGCTGAGGGTGACTTTGTTGTTGGCTTCAGCGCCGTCGGCGTTTTGGTTGCCGGATGCGTCACTGAATTTGTTGGAGGCCACGCTGATGATGCTGTCTGCAGTCGACCCTGCCGTGGGCGCGAAGGTGGCGCTGTAGGACGTACCACTGCCTGTAAAGCCGCTCAAGGTGCCGCCGGTCACTGTCACGTCTGCGCTGGTGAAGTCGGTGGAGGACTCACTCAGGGTGAAGCTGATGGTGGCGGTGTCACCGGCTTTGAGCGCGGTTTTGTTGCTGCTGATGGCGATGGTGGGCAGCCCGGTGTCCACGCTCAGGCTGAGGCTGTTGTTGGCTTCAGAGCCGTCGGCGTTTTGGTTGCCTGCAGCGTCGCTGAAGGTGGCCGATGCCACGTTGATGGTGCCATTGGAGGTGGAGCCAGGTGTGGGCGTGAAGGTGGCGCTGTAGCTGGTGCCCGAGCCGGTGAAGTTGCTCAGCGTGCCGCCGTTGACGGTGACGTCACTGAGGCTGAAGTCGGTGGACGATTCACTCAGAGTGAAGGTGATGGTGGCGGTCTCCCCAGCCTTGAGGCTGGTTTTGTCGCTGCTCAGGGCGATGGTGGGTATGGCCGTGTCGGCGCTCAGGGTGACGGTGTTGTTGGACTCTGAGCCGTCGGCGTTGAAGTTCAGCGATGCGTCGCTGAAGGTGTTGCTGGCCACGCTGACGCTGGTGTTGCCGGTAAAGCCTGCAGTGGGCGTGAAGGTGGCGGTGTAGGTGGTGCCCGAGCCGGTGAAGTTGGTCAAGGTGCCGCCGCTGACGGTGATGTCGCTGCTGCTGAAGTCGGTGGAGGCTTCACTCAGGGTGAAGGTGATGGTGGCGCTTTCGCCCGCCTTGAAGCTGGTTTTGCTGCTGGTCACAGCGATGGTGGGCAGCACGGTGTCGGTGGTGATGGTGACCGTGTTGTTGGCCTCAGAACCGTCGGTGTTGAAGTTGCCTGCGGCATCGCTGAAGGTGGTGCTGGCCACGCTGATCACGCTGTTGGCAGTCGACCCTGCTGTGGGGGTGAAGGTGGCGCTGTAGCTGGTGCCCGAGCCGGTGAAGTTGGACAGGGTGCCGCCGGTGACGGTCAAGTCTGCGGCGCTGAAGTCGGTGCTGGACTTGCTGAGCGTGAAGTTGATGGTGGCCGTCTCGCCCGCTTTGAGCGAGGTTTTGCTGGCGGTGATGGCGATGGTGGGGATCGCGGTGTCGGAGGTGAGGCTGACGGTGTTGTTGGCGTCTGCGCCATCGGCATTGAAGTTGCCCGCCGCGTCGCTGAAGGTGTTGCTGGCCACGCTGATGGCCCCGTTGGCCGCCACGCCAGCGGCGGGCGTGAAGGTGGCGCTGTAGGACGTGCCACTGCCCGTGAAGTTGGACAAGCTGCCGCCGGAGACGGTGACGTCGCTGGCGGAGAAGTCGTTGCTGGCTTCGCTCAGGGTGAAGGTGATGGTGGCGGTGTCGCCTGCCTTCAGGCTGGTTTTGTTGCTGGTGACGGCAATGGTGGGCGTGGTGGTGTCGGTGCCCATGCTGACGGCGTTGTTGATCTCGCTGCCGTCTTGGTTGAAGTTGCCGACAGCATCGCTGAAGGTGTTGCTGGCCACGCTGACGATGGCGCTGCCCGTGAAGCCCGCTGTGGGTGTGAAGGTGGCGCTGTACAGCGTGCCTGAGCCACTGAAGTTGCTCAATGTGCCGCCGCTGATGCTGATGTCGGACTGGCTGAAGTCGGTGCTGGTTTTGCTCAGCTGGAAGGTCAAGCTGGCGGTCTCGCCTGCTTTGAGCGTGGTCTTGTTGCTGCTGACCACGATGGTGGGCACGGTGGTGTCGCTGGACAGGGACACGGTGTTGTTGGTGTCGGCACCGTCGGCGTTTTGGTTGCCCACGGCGTCGCTGAATTTGCCCGAGGCCACACTGACGCTGCCGGTGGTGACCTGCCCGGCGGTGGGGGTGAAGGTGGCCGTGTAGACCTGGCCGGAGCCGCTGAAGTTGGAGAGCGCGCCGCCCGAGACGTTCACGTCGCTGGCGATGAAGTCGGTGCTGGCTTCGCTCAGGGTGAAGGTGATGGTGGAGGTTTCACCGGCTTTGAGCGTGGTTTTACTGGCCGAGACGCTGATGGTGGGCAGCGCGGTGTCGGTGCTCATGCTGACGGTGTTGTTGGCCTCTGCCCCGTCGGTGTTGAAGTTGGCCGAGTTGTCGCTGAAGGTGTTGCTGGCCACTTTGACGGTGGTGTTGCCACTGAAGCCTGCAATGGGCGTGAAGGTGGCGGTGTAGACCTTGCCCGAGCCGGTGAAGTTGCTCAGGGTGCCGCCGGTGACGGTGACGTCGTCGGCGGTGAAGTCGCTGCTGTCTTCGCTCAGGGTGAAGGTGATGGTGGCGGTCTCGCCCGCTTTGAGGTCGGTTTTGTCGCTGGTGACAGCGATGGTGGGGACAACGTTGTCGTACTCAAAGGTGACTTTGTTGTCTTTGTCGTCGCCGTCAAAGTTGAAGTTGGTGTTGGCGTCGCTGAATTTTTCGGAGGCGACGCTGACGGTGCCGCTGGACAGGCTGCCCAGCGAAGGCGTGAAGGTGGCGGTGTAGACCTTGCCGGAACCGCTGAAGTTGCTCAGTGTGCCGCCATTGACGGAGATGTCGCTTTCGGTGAAGTCCGTGCTGGCCTCGCTCAGGGTGAAGGTGACGGTGGCGGTTTCGTTGGGGCCCAGCTGTGCTTTGGTCGCCGACAAGGCGATGGTGGGCCGCAAGGTGTCGGTGCTCATGGTGACGCTGTTGTTGGCGTCCGCACCGTCGGCGTTGATGTTGCCAAGGCTGTCGCTGAACTTGCCCGAGGCCACGCTGACCACGCTGTTGCCGGCGCTGTCGGGCGTGGGCGTGAAGGTGGCGGTGTAGACCTGGCCGGAGCCCTGGAAGTTGCTCAGGGTGCCGCCGGTGACGGCTACATCGTTCAAGGCGAAGTCGGTGGAGGCTTTGCTCAGGGTGAAGGTGACGGTGGCCATCTCCCCCACTTTGAGCGCGGTTTTGCTGGTGGCCACCACCACGGTGGGCACCGTGGTGTCGGTGGTCAAGGTGACTTTGTTGTTGACGTCGGCACCGTCGGTGTTGAAGTTGTTGGCCGCATCGCTGAACTTGGCAGAGGCCACGCTGATGACGCCATCGGTGGTGCTGCCCGCTGTGGGCGTGAAGGTGGCGGTGTAGACCTTGCCCGAACCGGTGAAGTTGGACAGGGTGCCACCGCTGACGGTGACGTCGGCGGCAGTGAAGTCGGTGCTGTCTTCGTTCAGGGTGAAGGTGATGACACCCACCTGCCCTGCGATCAGCTGGGATTTGTCGGCGGTGACCACAATGGTGGGCGCAGTCAGGTCACGGGTGTCGGTGACCATGCTGACGCGGTTGTTCACGTCGGCACCGTCGGCGTTCAGGTTGCCCGCAGCGTCGCTGAACTTGCTGGAGGCCACACTGACCACGCTGGTGGTGGTGCTGTTGGGGTTGGGCGTGAAGGAGGCGGTGTAGACCTTGGGGTCGGTGGCGCTTTGTGTCAAGGTGCTGATGGTGCCACCGGTCACGCCGATGTCGGCCAGGGTGAAGTCGCTGCTGGCCTCAGACAGGGTGAAGGTGATGGTGGCCACGTCGCCATCGCCCAGCGTGGATTTGTCACTGGTGATGGCAATCGTGGGCGGTACGGTGTCGGTGATGATGGTCAGCGTGTTGTTGGCGTCTGCGCCGTCCACGTTGAAGTTTTCTGCGAGATCGCTGAATTTGTTGCTGGCCACGCTGATCACGCTGTTGGTGCTGCTGTTGGCGTTGGGTGTGAAGGTGGCGGTGTAGACCTTGGGGTCTGTGCTGCTTTGCACAAAGTTGCTGAGGGTGCCGCCGCTGACGTTGACATCGCTTTGCGCAAAGTCGTTGCTCGCCTCACTCAAGGTGAAGGTGATGGTGGCGGTTTGCCCTGAGAGCACCTGCGTTTTGTTGCTGCTGATGGCGATGGTGGGCGGCACCGTGTCAAAGGTGTTGGTGGCCAGGTTCAGGGTGTTGTTGACGTCGGCACCGTCGGTGTTGAAGTTGCCAGCCGCGTCGCGGAAACGCACGCTTTCCACGGTGATGATGCTGTTGGCTTTGCTCAGGGCATCGGGGGTGAAGGTGGCCGTGTAGACCTTGCCCGAGCCGCTGAAGTTGGACAGTGTGCCGCCGCTGGATTTGACATCAGACAGTGTGAAGTCGGTGCTCTCTTCACTCAGCGTGAAGGTGATGGTGGCCACGTCGCCTTCTCGCAAGTACAGCTTGTCGCTGGACAGGGCGATTGTCGGGTTGATCAGGTCGGTTTTGTTGTGGCTGGTGTCAAAGGCCAAGGCGACTTGGTTGTTGGCTTCCAAGACGGTGCCCATGACGCCGCTGGTGTAGGTGTCTTTGTTGACGTTGCCGGCCGCATCGCTGAAGGTGCCACTGAGCACGCCGATTTGGGCCGTGCCGGTGCTGGCTGCGGTGGGGGTGAAGGTGGCGGTGTATTGCGTGAAGCCGTTGGCACTCGTACCACTGCTGGTCACAGGCAAAAAGCTGCTCAGGGTGCCGCCGCTGACGGAGATGTCGCTCAGGGCGAAGTCTTTGCTGGCTTCGCTCAGGGTGAAGAAGATGGTTTCGGCCCTGGTCAGCGTGCCTGTGCCACTGCGGCTGACGGCCACAGTGGGTGCGGCGGTGTCAGGGGCGGTGGTGTTGAAGTCGATGCTGACTTGGTTGTTGCTCTCCACCACGGTGCCTGCGATGGCTCCGATGTAGGTGTCTTTGTTCAAATTACCTGCTGCATCGGCAAATTTGGACGAGGCGACGCCAATGTTGGCCACGCCGGTGCTGCCTGGGGTGGGTGTGAAAACAGCCACGTATTGGGTGAAGCCTTTGGTGGCATCACCGCTGCCGCCCACGGGCGAGAGCACGCCCAGGGTGCCGCCTGAGACGTCGATGTCGTTGAGGGTGAAGTCTTTGCTGGCTTCGCTCAAGGTGAAAGTGATGCTTTCGCTGGCACCGGTGCCCAAGGTGCCGCTGCCTGCACGCGCCACGATGACGGTGGGGGGTGTGGTGTCGGCCGCAGGCACGGGGCTGAGGCTGGTGTTGAAGGCCATGGCCACTTGGTTGTTGGCCTCTTGCACGGTGCCGCTGACGGCGGCCAGGTAGGTGTCTTTGTTGAGGTTGCCTGCGGTGTCACCGAACTTGGCACTGGCCACCCCAATGGTGGCGTTGCCGGAGCTGTTGGCCGATGGCGTGAAGGTGGCGGTGTACTGGGTGAAACCGGTGCCTGCGGTGCCGCTGGTGGGCACGGCAGCAAAGTTGGAAAGCGTGCCGCCGTTGACGTCCACATCGCCCAGGGCGAAGGTGGTGCTGGCCTCACTCAAGGAGAAGGTGATGGTCTCGCTGCTGCTGAGGGTGCCGGAGCCGTTGCGGGTGATGGCAATGGTCGGCTCGGTGGTGTCGGGCACCACCGTGTTGGTGGTCATGGTGACGGTGTTGTTGGCGTCGGTGCCGTCGGTGTTGGCGTTGCCCGCGGCGTCGGTGAATTTGGCCGAGTCCACAAAGACCGAGCTGCTGACGATGCTGTTGACAAAGGGCGTGAAGTTGGCGGTGTAGACCTTGGGGTCGGTGGGGCTTTGGGTGAGTGTGCCCAAGGTGCCGCCGGTGACGGCCACATCGCTGGCAGTGAAGTTGCTGCTGGCTTCACTCAGGGTGAAGGTGAGGGTGGCCACGTCGCCTGCGGCCAGGGTGGGTTTGTCGCTGGTGATGGCGATGGTGGGCGGTGTGACGTCACGCGTGTCGGTGGTCATGAGCACCGTGTTGTTGGATTCGGTGCCGTCGGCGTTGAAGTTGCCTGCCGCATCGCGGAAGGTGGTCGAGGCCACATACACAGCGCTGTCGACAATGCTGTTGTCCAAAGGTGTGAGCACGGCGGTGTATTGGCTGTAGCCGGTGGCGGGGCTGCCGCTGCTGGCGACAGGCGTGAGTGTGCCCAAGGTGGCCCCACGCACGGTGATGTCGGCCAGGGTGAAGTCGCTGCTGGCTTCTGACAGGGTGAAGGTAATGGTGGCGGTCTGGCCAGCCAACAGTTTGGTTTTGTCGCTGCTCAGCGCGATGGTGGGCGCGGTGGTGTCGCGGGTGTCGATGGTCAGGGCCACCGTGTTGTTGGCGTCTGCACCATCGGCGTTGAAGTTGCCTGCCGCGTCAGTGAATTTGGCCGAGGCGACGTGCACCGAACCCGGTGTGGTGCTGTTGGCCGTCGGCGTGAAGTTGGCGGTGTAGCTGGTGCCCGAGCCGGTCAAGTTGCTCAGGGTGCCACCGGTGGCGCTGATGTCGGCCAGGGTGAAATCGGTGCTGGCTTCGTTCAGGGTGAAGCTGATGGTGGCGGTTTGTCCTTCGGCCAAGCTGGCTTTGTCGCTGGTGATGGCGATCAGCGGTGGTGTGGTGTCGGTGGTGTTGGTGGCGATGACCAAGCTGTTGTTGGCTTCGTCACCGTCGGTGTTGAAGTTGCCCGAGGCGTCACGGAACTTCAGACTGGCCACCGAGACGACGCTGTTGGCGATCACTTTGTCGGTGGGGGTGAAGGTGGCGGTGTAGACCTTGCCCGAACCGGTGAGCTTGCTCAAGCTGCCGTTGGTGACATCGATGTCGCCCAAGGAGAAGTCGGTGCTGTCTTCGCTCAAGGTGAAGGTGATGGTCGCGGTTTGGCCTTCGAACAGGCGCGCGGCATCGCTGGTGATGGCGATGGTGGGGGCGGTGGTGTCGGCCGGACTGGTGGTGTCAAAGCCGATGGCCACCAAGTTGTTGGTCTCTTGCACCGTGCCGGTCACGCCGGTGATGTAAGTGTCTTTGTTCAGGTTGCTTGCAGCGTCGCTGAATTTGCCCGAGCTCACGCCAATCAGGGCGGTGCCGGTGCTGCTGGGGCTGGGCGTGAAGGTGGCGGTGTATTGGGTGTAGCCGGACGTGCTTGTCCCTGTGCTGCTCACGGGAGCAAAGGCGCTCAAGGTGCCTCCGCTAACCTCCACGTCGGCCAGCGTGAAGTCTTTGCTGACGTCGCTGAGCGTGAAGTAGATGGTCTCGCTGCTGGTGAGTGTGCCCGAGCCACTGCGGCTGACCATGACGGTGGGGGCGGCGGTGTCGGCTTTGGTGGTGTCAAAGCCGATGCTCACTTGGTTGTTGCTCTCTTGCACGGTGCCGGTGACGGCCGCTGCGTAGGTGTCTTTGTTGAGGTTGCCTGCCGCATCGGCAAACTTGTCAGAGACCACGCCAATGGTGGCGGTGCCGGTGCTGGCCGCTGTGGGCGTGAAGGTGGCCGTGTATTGCACGTAGCCGATGGCCACGCTGCCGCTGGCGGCCACGGGCACAAAGTTGCTGAGGGTGCCGCCGGTGACGTCGATGTCACTCAAGGTGAAGTCGCGGCTGGGCTCGCTCAGGGTGAAGCTGATGGTCTCGGTGTTGCCGGTGTTCAGCGTGCCTGCACCTGTGCGGGCCACGATGACCGTGGGCGTTGAGGTGTCGGGGCTGGGGTTGCCGCTGGTGTCGTAGGCGATGCTGACCTGGTTGTTGACCTCTTGGGTGGTGCCGGTGACGGCGGCCAGGTAGGTGTCTTTGTTCAGGTTGCCTGCGGCGTCGGTGAATTTGTCCGAGGCGACACCGATGGTGGCGGTGCCAAAGCCGGCCGCCTTGGGCGTGAAGATGGCGGTGTATTGGGTGTATCCGGTGCCTGCGGTGCCGCTGCTGGGCACGGGGCTCAAGCTGCTGAGTGTGCCGTCGGTCACCTCGATGTCGGCCAGGCTGAAGTCGTCGCTGGCTTCACTCAAAGTGAAGGTGATGGTTTCGCTGCTGGACAAGGTGCCCGTGCCCAAACGTGCGATGGCGATGGTGGGTGGTGTGGTGTCTGCCGGGATGGTGTTGGTGGGCAGGCTCAGGGTGTTGTTGGCCTCGGCACCGTCGGTGTTGTAGTTGCCTGCAGCGTCGCTGAATTTGTTGGAGGCGATGCTGACGACGCTGTTGCTGATCACGCCCAGTGTGGGGGTGAAGGTGACGGTGTAGACCTTGCTGTCGGCGCTGCTCTTGGCAAAGCCGGTCAGGGTGCCGCCGGTGACGGCCACGTCAGCGGCGGTGAAGTCGGCGCTGTCTTCACTCAAGGTGAAGGTGATGGTGGCGGTGTCGCCCGCGAGCAAGCTGGCTTTGTCGCTGGTGATGGCCACGGTGGGGGGCGTCAGGTCACGCGTGTCGGTGGCCATGGTGACGGTGTTGTTGGCCTCGGCCCCGTCGCTGTTGAGGTTGGCAGCCGCGTCGCTGAATTTGCCAGAAGCCACGTAGATGACGCTGTCGGCCTTGCTGTTGGCCTTGGGCGTGTAGACGGCGGTGTACTGGGTGTAGCCGGTGGTGTCGTTGCCGCTGCTGGCCACGGGGGCAAAGCCGCTCAGGGTGCCGCCGCTGACGCTGATGTCGCTGGCGGCAAAGTCCTTGCTCGCCTCACTCAGGGTGAAGGTGATGGTGGCGGTGTCGCCAATGCTGAGGGTGTCTTTGCTGCTGCTCACGACCACGCTGGGCGGTGTGATGTCAAAGGTGTTGGTGGCCAGGTTGAGGGTGTTGTTGGCCTCAGACCCGTCGGTGTTGAAGTTGCCAGCCGCATCGCGGAACTTGATGCTGGGCACGCTGATCACGCTGTTGGTCGTGCTGTTGGCCGTCGGCATGAAGGTGGCGGTGTAGACCTTGCCGGAGCCACTGAAGTTGCTCAGGGTGCCGCCCGAGACGTTGACGTCGGGCGCGGCAAAGTCGGTGCTGGCCTCCGACAGGGTGAAGGTGATGGTGGCGGTGTCGCCCTGCCCCAGCGAAGCTTTGTCGCTGGTGATGGCGATGGTGGGCGGCGTCACATCGGTGCCGGTGGTGTCGTAGCTCAGGGTGACCTGGTTGTTGATTTCCTGGGTCGCGCCGCTGACGCCAGACAGGTAGGTGTCTTTGTTGAGGTTGCCTGCCGCATCGGCAAATTTGCCGCTGACCACGCCCACCACGGCTGCGCCCAAGGTGTTGGCTTCGGGCGTGAAGGTGACGCTGTACTGACGGTAGCCACTGGTGCTGTCGCCGCTGCTGGTGACAGGGGCAAAGCCGCTCAAGCTGCCGCCACTGACGTCGATGTCGGTGACATCAAAGCCGGTGCTGACTTCACTGAGCGTGAAGTAGATGGTTTCGCTGCTGGTGAGCGTGCCCGAGCCGCTGCGTGTGACAACCACGGTGGGGGTGGCCACATCGGCTTTGGTGGTGTCAAAACCAATGCTCACTTGGTTGTTGGCTTCTTGGGCAGTGCCCGTGACACCGGCTTGGAAGGTGTCTTTGTTGAAGTTGCCCGCCGCGTCTGAGAAGCGGCCGCTGGCCACGCCGATGGTGGCCGTGCCTGTGCTGGCCGCTGTGGGCGTGAAGGTGGCCACGTATTGGGTGAAGCCGGTGGTGGCGTTGCCACTGGTGCCCAATGGCGCAAAGCCGCTCAAGCTGCCGCCGGTGACGGTCACGTCCGACAGGGCAAAGCTGGTGCTGGGCTCGCTGAGCGTGAAGGTGATGGTCTCGGTGTTGCCGGTGGCCAGGGTGGCGCTGCCCGCACGCGCGATGGCGATGGTGGGCGCCGCGGTGTCGGCCTTGGCGGTGTCAAAGGCGATGGTGACTTGGTTGTTGGCCTCTTGCACAGCGCCGGTGACGCCGCTGGCAAAGGTGTCTTTGTTCAGGTTGCCTGCCGCGTCGGTGAATTTGTCGCTGGCCACGCCAATGGTGGCGTTGCCGCTGGTGCCTGCGGTGGGGTTGAAGGTGGCGCTGTATTGGGTGTACCCGGTGCCCGCGGTGCCGCTGGTGGGCACGGGCGTGAAGCCGCTGAGGGTGCCGCCAGTGACGGTGATGTCATTGCCCGCAAAGGTGGTGCTCGCTTCGCTGAGCGTGAACAAGATGGTCTCGCTGCTGGACAGTGTGCCGCTGCCCGTGCGCTCAATCGCAATGGTCGGCGGTGTGGTGTCCGCGGGCAAAGTGTTGGTGGCAATCACCAGGCTGTTGTTGGCCTCAGCGCCGTCGGTGTTGAGGTTGCCAGCGGCATCGCTGAATTTGCCGGATGCCACAGCGATGACGCTGTTGCCAATGGAGCCTGCGGTGGGTGTGAAAACCGCGGTGTAGACCTTGGGGTCGGTGCTGTTGCGGGTAAAGCCGGTGAGTGTGCCGCCGCTGACGGTGATGTCGCCGGAGGTGAAGTCGGCGCTGTTTTCACTCAAGGTGAAGGTGATGGTGGCGGTCTGCCCTGCCGTCAAGATGCTCTTGTCGCCGCTGATGGCGATGGTGGGCGTGACGTTGTCCACCGTGTTGGTGGGCATGAGCAAGGTGTTGTTGGCGTCAGTGCCGTCCTGGTTTTTGTTGCCCGCCAGGTCGGTCACGCTGTTGGAGCCCACATAAATCACGCTGTCTTCGGTGCTGTTGGTGTTGGGCACGAAGGTGGCGGTGTATTGGGTGTAAGAGCCGCTGGCCGTGATGGAGGAAGGCACCGGGGCCAGGCCCGTGAGCGTGCCGCCGCTGACGATGACGTTGGAAGCGGGCAGGTCGTTGATCGGCTCGCTGAAGGTGAAGGTGATGGTGGCGTTGTCGCCAGAGGCCAGCGAAGCTTTGTCGCTGGTGATGGCCACAGTGGGGGGCGTGGTGTCGATGGTGTTGGTGACCATCGTGACGCTGTTGTTGACCTCTGCGCCGTCGGCGTTCTGGTTGCTTGCGGCGTCGGCAAATTTGCCCGAGGCGATACTGATGACGCTGTTGGCCGTGCTGTTGAGCGCAGGGTTGAAGGTGGCGGTGTAGACCTTGCCCGAGCCGCTGAAGTTGCTGAGCGTGCCGCCGCTGACGACCACATCGGCAACGGTGAAGTCGCTGCTGTTTTCACTCAGGGTGAAGGTGATGGTGGCGCTTTGCCCGCTGAGCAGCTGGGTTTTGTCGCTGGTGATGGCAATGGTGGGCGGCGTGGTGTCGCGGGTGCCGGTGGTGTCAAAGTTGAACACCACCTGGTTGTTGGCCTCTTGTGTGCTGCCGGTGACGGCCGCCAGGTAGGTGTCTTGGTTGAGGTTGGCTGCGGCATCGGCGAATTTGCCCGAGGCCACACCCACCAGGGCGCTGCCGCTGCTGCCCGCGGTGGGGGTGAAGATGGCGCTGTATTGGGTGTAGCCGGACGTGGCTGTGCCTGAGCTGGCCACGGGCGCAAAGGCGCTCAAGGTGCCGCCCATCACGGCGACGTCGCTCATGGTGAAGTCGCTGCTGGCTTCGCTGAGCGTGAAGTAAATGGTTTCGCTGCTGTTGAGCGTGCCCGTGCCCGCACGCGTGACGGCCACTGTGGGCGCGGTGGTGTCGGCCAGTGTGGTGTTGTAGGTGATACTGACTTGGTTGTTGGCCTCTTGGGTGGTGCCGGTGACGCCCGCGAGATAGGTGTCTTTGTTGGTGTTGGCGGCGGCATCGGCAAATTTGCCGCTGGCCACACCGATGGTGGCGGTGCCGCTGGCACTGATGCTGGGCGTGAAGGTGGCGGTGTATTGGGTGTAACCGGCAGCGGCGGTGCCGCTGGTGCCCACGGCCACAAAGTCGCTCAAGGTGCCGCCCACGACGTCGATGTCACTGACGCTGAAGTCTTTGCTGGCCTCGCTCAGGGTGAAGCTGATGGTGTCGGTGTTGCCGGTGGCCAAGGTGCCACTGCCCGCACGAGCAACGATGACGCTGGGCGCTGTGCTGTCCGCAGGCGCAGGACTGCCGCTGGTGTTGTAACCGATGCTGATTTGGTTGTTGGCCTCTTGCACCGTGCCTGCGGTAGCGCTGGCGTAGGTGTCTTTGTTCAGGTTGCCTGCGGCATCGGCAAATTTGTCACTGAGCACGCCGATGGTGGCGGTGCCGGTGCTGCCCACATTGGGCTTGAAGGTGGCGGTGTACTGGGTGTAGCCGGTGCCTGCGGTGCCGCTGGTGGGCACGGCGGTGAAGTTGCTGAGCGTGCCGCCCGCGACATCGATGTCACTTTGTGAGAAGTTGGTGCTGGCCTCGCTCAGCGTGAAGGTGATGGTCTCGGTGCTGGTGAGCGTGCCGCTGCCGTTGCGGCTGATGGCCACTGTGGGGGGTGTGGTGTCGGTGGGCACGGCGCGCACCACAAAGGCCACGCTGTTGTTGACTTCGCTGCCATCGGCGTTGAAGTTGCTGGCCGCGTCGCTGAACTTGGCCGAGGCCACGCTGACCAGGCCGTTGGCGCTGCCACTGGTGCTGGGCGCAAAGGTGGCGGTGTAGACCTTGCCCGAGCCGCTGAAGTTGGACAGCGTGCCGCCGCTGACGGCGATGTCGGCGGCGGTGAAGTCGTTGCTGTCTTCACTCAGGGTGAAGGTGACGGTGGCGCTTTGCCCCAAAGTCAGCTCGGCCTTGTCGCTGGTGATGGCGATGGTGGGGGCCTGGGTGTCGGTGTTGCCCGTGGTGTCCACGTTGAAGCTGACCTGGTTGTTGGCCTCTTGTGTGGCCCCCGCCACGCCAATTTGGTAGGTGTCTTTGTTCAGGTTACCGGCGGCATCGGTCAATTTGTCACTGACCACGCCAATGCTGGCTTTGCCTGCGGTGGCTGCGGCCGGGGTGAAGGTGGCGCTGTATTGGGTGTAGCCAGACGTGGCTGTGCCTGTGGTCGCCACGGGCGTGAAGTTGCTGAGCGTGCCGCCGGTGACATCGATGTCAGCGATGTCAAAGGTGCTGCTGGCTTCGCTGAGGGTGAAGTACACCGTCTCGCTGCTGGTGAGCGTGCCGGTGCCCGTGCGGGTCACGGCCACGGTCGGTGGTGTGGTGTCCGCTTGGGTGGTGTTGAAGGCGATGGTGACCTGGTTGTTGGTCTCTTGGGTGGTGCCTGTGACACCGGTGACATAGGTGTCTTTGTTGAGGTTGCCCGTGGCGTCGGCAAATTTGCCCGAGCTCACGCCCACGCTGGCAGTGCCGCTGGTGCCAGCCAAGGGCGTGAAGACAGCGGTGTATTGGTTGTAGCCGGTGCTGGCCGTGCCGCTGGTGGGCACGGGCGCAAAGCCACTCAAGCTGCCGCCGGTGACTTCGATGTCGGCCAGGCTGAAGTCTTTGCTGGTTTCGCTCAGCGTGAAGGTGAGGGTCTCGGTGTTGCCGGTGGCCAGCGCCGCTGTGCCTGCACGGGCCACCACCACGGTCGGCACGGCCGTGTCGGTGCCTGCGGTGTTGTAGGCGATGGTGGCCAGGTTGTTGGCTTCCTGCACGGTGCCTGTCACGCCGGAGGAGTAGGTGTCCTTGTTCAGGTTACCCGCCGCGTCGGTGAATTTGTCACTGGCCACGCCCAAGGTGGCCGAGCCATTGGTGCCGGGTGTGGGCATGAAGGTGGCCGTGTAGACGGTGTAGCCCGTGCCTGCCGTGCCGCTGGTGGACACCGGCGTGAAGTTGCTGAGGCTGCCGCCAATGACATCGATGTCGCCCAGCGCAAAAGTGGTGCTGGCCTCACTCAAGGTGAAGGTGATGGTCTCGCTGCTCAGTGCGCCGCTCAGGCTGCCAGTGCCGCTGCGCGTGATGGCCACCGTGGGCGGGGTCGTGTCGCTTTGGGTGTCCAAAATGACATTGAACGGGGCGCTGTCCACACTCACGTTGCTTGCCGCATCGGTGCTGCTGGCTTTGTAGGTGTAGGTGCCGTCTGCGGGCAGCGCAGGCAGCGTCAAACTCCAGTTGCCGTTGGTGTCGGCCTTGGCCGTGCCGATCACGTTGCCCGAGAGGTCCTTGAGGGTGACGGTGCTGCTGGGCTCGGCCTTGCCGTTCAGGGTGGGCGTGGCGTCGTCGGTGACGGTGTTGTGGGGGTTCAGGGCCTGGTTGGGGCCCACGTCGTCACCGGCGGTGACGATGGTCGGCGCCGTGGGGGCAGAGGTGTCAATCACCAGGCTGTAAGGCGCGGTGGTGCTGCTGACGCCGGTTTTGTCCGGGCCCGTAGCGGTGAAGTTGTGCGGTCCATCGGCCAGGGGGCTGGTGGGCGTGAAGCTCCAGGTGCCGTCGGCCAGCACGGTGGCGGTGCCCAAGGGCGTGTTGCCGTCTTTGATGGCCACCACGGTGCCAGGCGTGCCGGTGCCTGCGATGGTGGGGGTGTTGTCGTTGGTGTTGGTGTTTTCTGGCACCAGCCCAGCCACCGGGGCCACGTTGTCGTTGGCGCTGACGATGCTGACCGGTGTTTTGCTGGTGTCGATGACAAAGGGCACCGCATCGGCGCGGGGGCTGGTGTTGCCCGAAGGATCGACAACTTCGGTGGCCACGGCGTGTTTGCCGTCCGCCAGCGGTGTGGTGGGCGTGAAGGCCCATTTGCCGTCTGCACCGACCACGGCGCTGCCCAGCAGCACGCCGTTGTCGTAGATCTTGACCAGGTCACCGGCGGTGCCCTTGCCCTGGATGGCGGGGGTGTTGTCGTCGATGGTGGGGTTGTTCACCACCACGCCTTGGGTGGGGCCCACGCCGTCGATCACGCTGAAGGTGTTGCCCGTGCCGGTGCCGGTGTTGGCGTCGTTGTTGGTCGGGTCGTTGACCGGTTTGGCCGGACCTGTGGTGTCCACGTTGATGGCGTATTCGCCCGTCGATGGTGTGGTGGCCCCTGCGGGGTTGGTCACACCGGCCGAGAATTTGTGCACACCTGCGGCCAGGGCCGTGGTGGGCGTGAAGGTCCATTGACCGCTGGCGTCCACCGTGGTGGTGCCCAGCGCCACGGGGGTGCCGCTGGTGTTGTCAAACACGGTGAGCACCGAGCCGGGCGCACCGGTGCCGTTGATGGTGGGTTGGGTGTCGTTGGTGTTGCCTTGGGCAATGTCACCGGCCTGGCCTGCGTACTTTTGCACGGTGCCCAGCACGCCCGCAAGGTCATCGACCACGCTGGTGATGGCGGGCGAGACGGGCGCGGCCACGGTGTTGTTGCCGTTGTCGGTGGCGGTGTTGCCCGAGGGGTCGGTGGCGGTGGCCGTGATGGGGCCTGCGGGCACGGCGCTGGTGGGCGTCAGGCTCCAGCGGCCATCAGGCCCTGCGGTAGTGCTGCCAATCGGGTTGCCATTGACATCTTTGAGCACCACCACATCGCCCGGCTCGCTGGTGCCGCTGATGGGTTGGGTGGTGTCGGCGGTGCCGGGGTTTTCAATATTGACTTGGGTGACGGTGTCGATCGTGAACGGCGTGGCGCTGACGGTGCTGGTGCCGGTGGGCGTGGTGGCCTTGATGGTGGGGGTGTAGACGCCATCGGGCAGCTTGTCGGCGTCGGGCACCGTCACGCTGTAGTCACCCGTGGGCGATGCGGTGGCGGTGTAGGTTTTGCCATTGAGGGTGACTTCCACCGTGGCCCCGGGGGCGGCTTTGCCCTCGATGGTGGGGGTGTTGTCGGTGGTTTTGTTGTCGGCTTTGACACCGGTGTCCGAAGGATCGGCCAAGACCCCGGTGATGCCCGTGAGCATCAGGGACAGGTTGTTGTTGACCTCAGCGCCGTCGGTGTTGAGGTTGCCTGCGGCGTCCGAGAACTTGCCGCTGGGCACCGAGATGCTGCCGGTGCCGCTGGCCGTGGGCGTGAAGGTGGCGGTGTAGACGTTGGGCTCGGTGGGGCTTTGGGCAAAGCCGCTGAGTGTGCCGCCGCTGACGGTGATGTCGGCGGCCGTGAAGTCGCTGACGGCTTCGCTGAGCGTGAAGGTGATGGCGGCAGGCTCACCGGCTTGCAAGGTGGCCTTGTCGCTGGTGATGGCCAGTGTGGGCGGCGCTGTGTCCTTACCAGTGGTGTCGTAGTTCAGGCTGAGCTGGTTGTCCGCTTCTTGAACGGTGCCGCTCACGCTTGCGACATAGGTGTCTTTGTTGGCGTTGCCTGCCGCGTCGGTGAAGCTGTCGGAGGCTACCCCCAAGGTGGCGCGCCCGGCGCTGCTGGCGGTGGGCGTGAAGATGGCTGCATATTGGGTGTAGCCCGTGGCACTGCTGCCACTGCTTTGCACAGGCGCAAAGCTGCTGAGCGTGCCGCCGGAGACCGCCACATCCGAGATGTCAAAGCTGACACTGGCCTCGCTCAGGGTGAAGTAAACCGTTTCACTGCTGGTCAAGGTGCCGGTGCCGCTGCGGGTGATGGCCACTGTGGGCGCAACCGTGTCGGCCGTGGTGGTGTTAAACGCCATGCTGACCTGGTTGTTGCCCTCCAGCACCGTCCCGGTGACGCCTGTGGCATAGGTGTCTTTGTTGAGGTTGGCGCTGGCGTCAGCAAACTTGCCCGAACCGACACCCACAGTGGCCGTGCCACTGCTGCTGGGGTTGGGGGTGAAGGTCGCGCTGTACAGGGTATAGCCGCTGCTGGCATTGCCGCTTCCTGCAACCGGTGTGAAGCCACTCAGGGTGCCGCCTGTGACATCGATGTCAGCCGTGCTGAAGTCTTTGCTGGCCTCGCTGAGCGTGAACGTGATGGTCTCGCTGGCACCGGATGCGAGCATGCCTGAACCCGCACGCGCGACCATCACCGTGGGGGTGGCCGTGTCGGCGGCGTTGGTGTTGAAGACGATGCTGATCTGGTTGTCGGCCTCTTTGACGGTGCCTGTGACAGCGTTGACATACGTGTCTTTGTTGGCGTTGCCCGCGTTGTCGTTGAACTTGTCGCTGGCCACACCCATGGTGGCCGTGCCGCTGCTGCTGGCTGTGGGCGTGAAGGTGGCGGTGTAAACGGTAAAGCCAGTCCCGGCGGTGCCGCTGGTGGGCACGGCCATGAAGTTGCTCAGTGTGCCGCCAGTGACATCCACGTCACCGGCGGTGAAGGTGGTGCTCGCCTCGCTCAGCGTGAAGGTGATGGTCTCGCTGCTGCTCAAGGTGCCAGTGCCGCTGCGCGTGATGGCAACCGTCGGCGGCGTGGTGTCCGCCTTGGTGTCCAAAATGACATTGAAGGGCGCGCTTTCAGGGCTGACGTTGCCCGCCGCATCGGTGCTGCTGGCTTTGTAGGTGTAGGTGCCGTCCGCAGGCAGCGCAGGCAGGGTCAGGCTCCAGTTACCATTGGGGTCGGTTTTGGCGGTGCCCACCACGTTGCCCGTGGGGTCCGTGATGGTGACGGTGCTGTGGGGCTCGGCCTTGCCGTTCAGGGTGGGCGTGGCATCGTCGGTGACGGTGTTGTGGGGGTTGTCGGCTTTGTGGCCGCCCACATCGTCGGTGGCCGTCACGATGGTGGGGGCTGTGGGCGCGGCGGTGTCGATGACCAGCGGGTAAGCCCCTGTGGTGCTGCTCACGCCTGCGCTGTCAGGGCCTGTGGCCGTGAAGCTGTGGGGGCCATCGGCCAGCGGCGTGGTGGGGGTGAAGGCCCAAGTGCCGTCTGCGGCCACGGTGGTGGTGCCCAGCACGGTGTCGCCATCTTTGATGGTCAATACCTTGCCGGGTGTGCCCTTGCCTTCGATGGTGGGGGTGGTGTCGTTGGTCAAGCCATTGGGCTGGACCAATCCGGCGGCAGGCGCCACGTTGTCATTGACGTCCACGATGCTGATCGGGGTTTTGCTGCTGTCAATGACAAAGGGCAAGGGGTTGGAGAGGCCACTGGTGTTGCCACTGGGGTCGGTGAAGTCCACCGTGATGGGGTGGGTGCCATCGGCCAGGGGCGTGGTGGGCTTGAAGGTCCATTTGCCATCGGTGCCCACGGTGGTGGAGCCCAGCAAAACGCCGTTGTCGTAAATCTTGACCACGTCGCCAGGCGCGCCTTTGCCGTTGACCACCGGGGTGGTGTCATCGATGGTGGCGTTGGCCGGCACATTGCCCTGCGTGGTGCCCACGTTGTCAATGACGCTGAAGGTGTTGCCGGTCCCCGTGCCCGTGTTGCCCCCGTTGCCGGTGGGGTCGTTGACGGGTTTGGACGGACCTGTGGTGTCGATGTTCACCGGGTATTCGCCGGTGGAAGGTGCGGTGGCAGTGCCCGCAGAGAACTTGTGCACGCCAGCAGACAGAGGGTTGGTGGGCGTGAAGGTCCATTTGCCGTCCGCCCCCACCGTGGTGGTGCCCATGGCCACCGGGGTGCCGCTGGTGTTGTCATACACCGTGAGCACGCTGGCGGGCACGCCCGTGCCGTTGATGGTGGGTTTGGTGTCGTTGGTGTTGCCTTGGGCCAGATCGCCCGCTTGACCGGCGTACTTTTGCACCAAGCCCACAGCGCTGCTGACATCGTCGACCACGCTGGTGATGGCGGGGGATGCAGGCGCTGCAACCGTGTTGGGGCCATTGTCGGTGGCGGTGTTGCCAGACGGGTCGGTGGCCGTGGCCGTGATGTTGCCCGCAGGCACGGGATTGACAGGCGTGACACTCCAGCGGCCATCGGCCCCTGCGATGGCGCTGCCAATGACGTTGCCATCTTTGTCTTTGAGGACCACCACATCACTGGGCTCACTCACGCCGCTGAGGGGTTTGGTGGTGCCAGCGGTGCCCGCGTTTTCGATGTTGACGCTGGTGACCGTGTCGATGGTGAACGGTGTGGCACTGACCGTGCTGACCACGGCCGAGGCGCCTGTGCCCGAGGTGGTTTTGATGAGGGGGGTGTACACGCCGTCGGGCAGCTTGTCCGCATCGGGGATGGTGACCGCATAGTTGCCGTTGGTGTCGGCGGTGGTGGTGTAAGTCTGGCCCTTGAGCAGGACTTCAACCAGGGCCCCGGGCGTGGCTTTGCCGCTGATGGTGGGGGCGTTGTCCTTGGTTTTGTTGTCGGTTTTGACACCGCTGTCAGACACTGCATCGAGCAGACCTGTGGGTGTGACTGGTGCCACGCTGGGCGTGGTGCTTTTGGGGGTGGCGGCCAACACCGCAGCGCCCACTCCCCCCAAGCCCAAAGCCGCCCACAAGGGACTGAAGGCCGCGCCCGCCACTGCAATCACAGCGCCGGCGCCCGAGACTTCTGTACCGCCCAGCGCCTGCGTCACGGCTGTCACGTTGTCGCGCAGCAAGGGAATGAGGCCCGGATCGGTCGGGTCTTCGGTGAGGTATTCGTAGAAGCGGCCGTTTTCGGCCTTGCCCACGATGCCGTTGTAGCTGTCACCGATGACGCTGTAGTAATCCTCGATGACAACGTCGGCCAGTTCATCGGCCTCGAACATCAGGTGCAAATGCTTGCCCACGCGTTTGGCCTTGATGTTGTCGGGAGCAAGGTCGTCCCGCTTGGCCGACTCCACGAGTTGGTATTTGGCACCTGCTTGCGCCTTCAAGATCAGGGCCTTGCCGCGCTGGCCTGCACCTTGTTCGACGTTGTACGTTTGTGCCTGCTGGTCTTTGCCGGTGCTGAGGATGACTTTGAATTGCTTGGCCATGGTGTGACTTCCCTAAATGCTTTGGTGTGCTGTGTGCGGCTTTGAAATCGCTGCTGTGTGTGCTTGTGCGTGCGGTGCTTTAACGGCGTGCGCCGATGATTTCGATGACCACACGTCGGTTGGGTGCGTGGCAGCTGATGGCCTCAGGGCTGGCGCCCATGCCGCACTGCGTGACAGCAGGCTCACGCGAACCACGACCTTCGCTGCTGATGGGCACATTGCTCAAACCGGTTTGGACGAGGTAGTTGCGAACAGTCATTGCACGCGCCATGGACAAACGCTCGTTGGACATGGGCTGACCAATCGGGTCCGCATGGCCAATGACATGCAAACGCTCGAGCTTGAGGTACTCCCCGCGCAAACGCATGACAAAAGCGTCCAGCGATGCGCGCCCAATGGGCGACATGGCGTAAAGGTCTGACCGGCCAAACTCGAACAAGGCATCAGCGGCCAAGGTGATGGTTTGCGGCCCGGTGCTTACCGCTGGGGCTGCAAGGTTGGGAGAGACCGCCGGTGCACGGCGGCTGACCATGCAATCACTGGCAAGTGGCACCCGGGAAACCGTGTGAATCTGCTCGCGGGTGCCGGACAGTTCGGCCAGCGCTTCTTGTGTGGGAACGGGTTGCAAGACCTGGCGGTTGCGCCCCACTTCTTTGACCCGGAAATACTGGTTTTGTCCGCCCTCGCCACGCGCGACGGTGATGGTGTCCAGATCTTCTTTGACGTTGCGTCCGGCCTCCACGGTTTTGAGGCCCAGTTCCACATTGCCCACCGGCATGCACAGTTCGGAATACCCGCCTGCCACCAAAGAGGCGTGGTACGCCCCATTGACATACACGCTGGCTGCGCCTGGTACCGAAGACGATTGACGCGTGCGGTAAAAAATCATCCGCGCTTGCTGGTCCACCACGGGCTCTGGCAACACAAATGTTTGGCCAAATGGCTGGATGCGGCTGTAGCCGGTTGGACCCGTTTGCGCCTGAACTGAACCGAACAGCCCACAAGCCCATAAGCCCAGCCCGAGCAGGCCGGCGATGTGCCAGTTTTGACGATTGAGTATCCGCAGAATTGTCTTGAATGTCATGGTTTTCCTTCAGGCACCCTGTCATCAAGTGCCATTCCTGTCATACCCGTCACGTTTTCAGCCTTTTTGAGGCTTTTGTGGATTTACGACCTAAGTATCTAAGAAAAACAAGAAGTTCATATACGCCAAAGGGCGTATTGTGATTTTCATTCAAACAAATTATTTAATATAATTCATTTTAAAAAATTATATCTTAAACATTCAAAAATATAAACCATGCATTTGTCAAACTTGTCAATGACCGTTGCATATGCTTGAAAAAACAAATGACTAAGCACACACATTGGCCATGGCATTCACAAAATTGACACTGTCACGACGCTTATGTCATTTCTGGCTTTTTCGGCCGCCAACAGAAATCCCGGGGCAAGCCCGGGATGACACTGAATGACTGGGGTGACAAACAAGCAGGGTCACCCCGGCACCCAAACCGGGGTCCATGCGAGAAGTCGCTTACAACGTTTTTTCCGACAGGGTGCCGGCGCGGCCGGAGAACTGCACCCGGCTGTCCATGGCTTCAAGTTGCACACGGGCGCTGCGCTGGCCGTAGACCTCGGCGCGCAGCCAGATGCATTCGGCGGCCAGCAAGTCTTCAGATGGCAAGCTGCACCACCAAACGCGGCCTTCACCGTCCCAGCGGTAGCCGCGCGACTTGAGCTTGTCTTTGGCCTCAAACGGGGCGCCGGTGGCCCGCAGTTTGTAGCGGGTCTGCCCTGCCCCGTTGAGCAAACGCGACAAACCAGTCTGGCCATTGGACAAGGGCGATGACAAGACTTGCAAGAGCGCGTGGCAATCCACCTGCGCACGGTGCGCGTCGTAGAACCAGCCGCGCTCGGAGGCCAAAAATTCGAGCTTGGCCGAGCCGCTGCCTTCCTGCCTCCAGTCGATGCCGGCAAAGGAGCAGTTCCAGGCCTGGCGGGCAAAGACGGGCCAGCGGGCTTCGACAAAGGGCCGGTCAAATCCGGCGTTGTGGGCCACGATCAGGTCGGCTTGTTCGACCAGGGCGGTGACAGCGGTGTCATCGATGCGCTGGCCCCGGACCATGCTGTCATCGATGCCGGTGATCTCGGTGATCTGCGGCGGGATGGGTTTTCCGGGGTCTTCAAACGATTCGTAGAGCGTGACCGGGCCGACGGGCTGGCCGGTGGCGGTGTCCACCAGCACGGACAGCATGGCCAACTCGATGACTTTTTCGTTGCGCGCATCAAGGCCAGTGGTTTCGGTGTCGAGCACAATGACGCGCAAGGTGGCTTGGCCGCTGACCGGGCCGTAGTCTGTGCGCGGCTGCAGGCGGCGCAAGACACGAAAGTCGGGATGCCGAGACAAGGACTGCGCCATGGCTTCCACTTGATCGGCAGGGGCGGTGCTGGCGGTCAAAGGTTCGGGCAAGGCTGTCACCGGTGCAGGTGACAAGTCCGATGTCAGCGCAGCAGGCATGACGGGCTGAGCCGGATCGTTCAAGATCAAATCAGGCAGCTTGACCGTTGGCGCAGCCCGCTTGCCAGTCTTGGCTTTGACAGGTGTGGCCAAGGACACTTCTGGCGCGGCTTCAAAGCCGAGAAAACTCATCTGATCGTTTTTGTTCATGGCCAACATTAAACAGCGACTTTGACCATGCACGCCCCCGATCCCCCCAAACACCGCGCACGGGGTGCGGCTCCCACAGGGAGTCCCGGTGCTTGAAGGAGCAGCGCCCTGCGCACGTTGGCACGCCCGCTTTGTGCGAGCTGCGCCTTGCGCGCGCGACGGGGTCAATCCAGCTTGATGCCCAGGTCGACCGCCAACTTGATCCAGACGGGCACTTCGGTCTCCCAGTCTTTGCGGGTGCCTGCCAGATTTTTAGGCTTGTTGGGGATGGCAAAGGTTTCGCGCAGTTTGGCCGCTTTGTCGGTGTTGGACCAGGCCACGGCTTCGTCGGCCAGCAGCTTGAGCACGGCTTCGGGGGTTCCGGTGGGGGCCACCAAAGGCAAGCCGCCTTCCAGAGTCACCAGCTTGGCGGTGTCACCTTGCTCCATGAGGGTGGGCACATTGGGCAGTTTGGGCGAGCGGTAGCTGCCCGTCACGCCAATGGGGCGCACACCTCGGCTGGCCACAGCGTTGAAGGCCAGGAAACTGCCGATGGCAATTTGCGATTGACCCGAGGCCACGTCCAGCCACATGGGGGCTTCGCCGCGGTAATGCACCGACTGGATTTGGGTGCCGTGAATGCGGTTGGTCTGGTCAGCCACCATGTGCGGGTAAGAGCCCGGTGCGTAAGTGCCCATGGAGGCGGGGTTCTTTTTGGCCCAAGCGACAAATTCGGCCATGTTGTTGGCCGAGATTTTCTCGTTGATGCCGACCACCAACGGACCCGAAGGGAAGACGGTCACGGGCGTGAGGTCTTTGTCGAGGTTGTAAGGCAGCTTGGAATACAAGATGCGGTTTTGCCAGAAGGTGCCGGACGTGCTCATCACCAGGGTGTAACCGTCGGCGGGCGATTTGGCAGCGGCATCAATACCGATGATGGCGCCGGCGCCGGGCCTGTTCTCAATGACCACGGGCACGCCCAAACGAACAGACAAGTGTTCGCCGTAACTGCGGGCCAAGGCATCGGTCAGACCGCCAGGAGGGAAGGCCACGATGATCTTGATGGGTTTATTGGGCCATTTGCCGGACTGGGCCCATGCATGGCTCAAAGGGCTGCCGGCCGCCGACAGCGCAGCAGCCACGGCGGCAGTTTGCAGGAGTTGGCGGCGGCTAGGAGGTGTCTTGTAGATCATGTGGCGAGAGGATGTTGGTGGAGTGTTTCAGTCTAGTTGCGGTGTGTGACTTTTTGAATTGGGGTTTGAACCCATGGCGACCGGCTCGGGCCCGCAAACCATCGCGCACGGGGTGCGGCCCCACAGCTTGCTTGGCTTTGTGCGACAATGAGAGTGTTGTGGCCTCCAGTTGCTGCAACATCAGCACTTCTGCTGGGGCCTGACCCAGGCAACGCTCAAAACAAGCGCCTGCGGTTTCCATGCCCACCTTAAGACTTATCGGCCAACACTGGTAGCTGCCAACAGCAGCTGAATGAGCCGATACCCGCGCCGGACATGGCGCTCCGTAAAAATGAACTTTGAAGAATTGAATCTGGCCCCGGCCCTCATGCAAGCTGTGCGCGAGCTCGGCTACGACACCCCCACACCCATCCAGGCCCAAGCCATTCCCGCCGTCTTGGCCGGACAAGACTTGTTGGCCGGTGCGCAAACCGGCACTGGCAAAACTGCCGCGTTCACCTTGCCCATGCTGCACAAGCTGAGCCTGAGTGAGCCGGGCAAAAACCGCTTTGGCGGCAAAGCCATCCGCGCCTTGGTGCTCACACCCACCCGCGAATTGGCCGCTCAGGTCGAAGAATCGGTGCGTGACTACGGCAAATACCTGCAACTCGACTCCACCGTGATTTTTGGTGGCGTGGGCATGAACCCGCAGATCAGCAAGGTCAAAAAAGGCGTGGACATTCTGGTGGCCACACCGGGTCGTTTGCTGGATCTGCAAGGCCAGGGCTTTTTGGACTTGTCCAGCATCGAAATTTTGGTGCTCGACGAAGCCGACCGCATGTTGGACATGGGCTTCATCCACGACGTGAAAAAAGTGCTGGCCTTGGTGCCCAAAGACAAGCAAAGCCTGCTGTTCTCGGCCACCTTCAGCGACGAGATCCGCGAGTTGGCGGCCAATCTGCTCAAGAACCCTCAGAGCATCCAGGTCACGCCCAGCAACACCACGGTGCAGCGCATCTCGCAAGTGATCCACCCCGTGGGCCGCAGCAAGAAAAAAGACGTGCTGCTGCACATCATCCAAAAGCACGACTGGAGCCAAGTGCTGGTGTTCACCCGCACCAAGTTCGGCGCCAACAACGTGGCCGACTTCCTGACCAAAAATGGCGTCAAAGCCATGGCCCTGCACGGCAACAAGAGTCAGACCGCCCGCACGCAAGCGCTGGCCGGTTTCAAGAGCGGTGACATCCGCGCTTTGGTGGCCACCGACATTGCCGCGCGCGGCATCGACATTGAAGACTTGCCGCACGTCGTGAACTTTGAAATCCCAAACGTCTCCGAAGACTACGTGCACCGCATTGGCCGCACAGGCCGCGCCGGTGCCAGCGGTGAGGCGGTCAGCTTGGTGTGTCTGGACGAAGAAGGCTTCATGATGGACATTGAGCGCTTTACCAAGCAAGAGATTCCAGTCCAGTTGCTCGAAGGCTTTGGCCCCGAGCCAGGCGAAGTGGCCGAGCCCATCGCCATGGGTCGCCAGACCCTGTGGGGCGGCGCAGGCAAGCCCCCAAGCCGCGATGTGATGGCTGCTGCTGCCAAGGCCGCACGCAGCGACATGATGCAGCGCATCCGAGACAACAAGGTCGCCGTGGGTGGTGGTGGTGGCGGTCAAGGCCCCCGCCAAACACGCGGCGAAGGTCTGGGCCCTGCACGTCCTTCGCGCAACGGCCCTCCGCCATCACGCCGAAATGGTCCACAGAGCGCCCCGCGCTTTGAAGGCCAAGGCGATGGCCGACGTGAAGGTGGTCGCGAGGGCGGTCGCGGGCAAGAACAACGTGGCGATCCCCGTTTTGACAACCGGGGGGATGGCCAAGGCCGTCCCGCACCTCGCGGTCCGCGCCCAGAAGGCCGAGGCCCCAGCCGTGGCGGTCAAGGTGGCGGTCAAGAGCGTCGCGAACACGATGGCGACGAATTGCCACGCCACATCGATCCCTTGAAAACCACGCAGTTTGCGCGACTGGACTTGCCCAACCGCAAACCCGTGCGCACCAGCGGCCAGCCTGACCCGACACGCACCAGCATCGACAGCCTGGCCAGCAGCGGTCGCCGCCGTGGCGGTGGCGGGGGCGGTGGCGGTGGTAGTGGCTACGGTGGTGGCAATGGCGGCGGTCGTGGCTTCGGCGGCGGTGGCGGCGGTGGCGGCAACCGCGGCGGCTTTGGTCGCTGATCGCTACCTCTCATGCAATAGCCCGCTGATGCGGGCTGTTTTTTGGCAGCGCGATCAGCCATGCGCGTTGTTCTGGGCCGATGGTCCGCAAAGCATCGCGCACGGGGTGCGGCTCCCACACTGGCCATTGGTATTGGAACGAGCAGCGCCCTGCGCGCGATGGCAGGTGGTCTTGTGGGAGCAGCGCCCTGCGCGCGATGGCAGTTGGTCTTGTGGGAGCAGCGCCCTGCGCGCGATGTCAGTCCCGCACGAACAAAGTCACGAGCGGATCGGGGCCGACCTGACGGCTCCAGTGGCCGTGCACATTGGGGTCAAACGTCGCGCCTTCGGGCAAGGTGTCGTTCGAATAAAAGAACTCGCCCGGACCAAAAACGCGCGAGCTGCCGTCTTGCAAAAAGATTTCCAACTGACCCCCCAACACAAAGAGCCACTGCGGTGTTCCGGTGCAATGGAAGCTGCTGCGAAATCCCACAGGGCTTTGCCGCAACTGGTAACCGCTGCTGGACATCAGCTGAGACAACCGACTTTGTGGTGTGCCCTCGGTCAATTCAAGGGTTTCATAGCGGAAACGGGCGCGGCCATCGGTGTCGGTGAAAAGGATGACGTTTTTCAGTGCGGTCATGGCGTGCATTTCAAAGTGTGAGGACACCATTGTCGCCGAGCCAACAGCTTGGCTTGAAGGGTCTGGCATAGTCATACCGCGCTGCATGGCGAGCCCCTTCACACCGAAGGGCGGCACCCGCAGGGCCAATGATTCCACCAACAAACATGCCCAACTTAGCTTTAAAAATCGTTTTCCACGGGCAGAATGCCGCCAATTTCCGACAAGGCTTTGAAGCCCTGATCGAGCCCCAACACCAAGTGCTGGATTTGAGCGATGCGCTGGACCGCCCCGGTGAACGCGATCATTACGAGAGCGCGGATGTGGTGATCGGTGTCAGGCTGCAGGCCGACATGCCTCGCCCACTGAAGGCCCGTCTGTTCCATGCCCCTGCTGCGGGCACCGATGCAGTCGACACGGCGCTGTTGCCAGCGCCTTGCACCTTGGCCAATTGTTTTGGCCATGAAAACGCCATCGCCGAATATGTGATCGCCGCAATGCTGATGCGCCATGTACCGTTGGCGCGAGCCGACCAGGATTTGCGCCAACAGCGCTGGCCATTGACCGCGGGACGCCCGGGTGCCACGCGCACCGAGATGGGCCATCAAACCTTGGGCTTGCTGGGCTTTGGTCACATTGCTCAAACCGTGGCGCACAGGGCCAAAGCCTTTGGCATGCGTGTGCATGTGGCCAACCGCAGCCCGATCACGCACCCGCTGGTGGACCACAGTTGGACACTCGATGGCTTGCACGATTTCATGGGCTCGTGCGATGCGGTGCTGGTCAGTCTGCCCTTGACGGCCAACACACAAGGTTTGGTCGATGCTCCAGCGCTGGCGGCCATGCGGCCCGACGCGGTCTTGCTCAATGTTGGGCGCGGTGCTGTGGTGGAGGAAAAGGCCTTGTTTGAAGCGCTTCAAACAAGGCGAATGGGCGGCGCGGTGATCGACACTTGGTACCAATACCCTTCACCCACGCAGCCTGAGTGCGCGCCTTCGCAGTTTGATTTCGCTTCGCTGGACAACGTGGTGATGACGCCGCACATGTCGGGTTGGACTTCGGGCACAGTGCGCCGTCGGCAGGAGACTTTGGCCGAGAACATCGGACGATTGAGCAGGGGTGAGGCCTTGATCCATGTGCTGCACGGGCCAGCATAGATGGGTTTGAAGACGCGCTGCTGGTCTGCACGCCATCGCGCACGGGGTGCAGCTCCTACAGCGGCTGTCGGCCTAGGTGGGAGCAAAGCCCTGCGCGCGATGTCAGCTGCTTTGCCGCTGCAAGATCTCAAAGCCCAAGTCCAGCTGCGGTGCAGCGGGGGACTCCCCGCGCATCAGGCTCAGCAGCATCTGCGCGGCCGCATCGCCGATCTGTGCACGCGGCGTGCGCACCGTGGTCAAAGCGGGCAGCATTTGGTCGCTGCCGGTCAGGTCGTTGAAACCCGCGACGGCCACTTGCGAAGGCACCCCAATGCCCAAGCGCAAAGCGGCCATCAAGGCACCTTGGGCCAAGTCGTCGTTGCAAAAAAAGATGGCGTCCACCGCTGGGCGCTGCTGCATGATTTGCTCAAACAAGATGCCCCCCAAGGCCAGTGATGAGGGCGCGGGGTTCAAAAACTCCAGCGTGGGTTCGTAAACACCGGCCTCTTGCAAGGCACTGCGCCAGCCGTACAGGCGCTGCATCACACGCGGGTCAAGTTGCGCTGCGGCAAAGGCGATGCGCCGGCGCCCGGTCTGCAACAAATGCCGCGTCATGGCGGCACCCGCATCGGTCTGACGAAAGCCCACGCAATACGGCGCGTCATCGCGGTCTGTCGCCGGCAAATCCATCAGATGCACGCAAGGCACTTGGCTGCTTTGCATGAGTTTTCGGGTCACTGCGTTGTGATCCAAGCCCGTGACCAACAGGCCTGCCGGACGGTGCAACAGTTGTTCGCGCAGCAGTTGCTCTTCTTCGCTGGCGTCGTAGTGGGTCACGCCCATCAGGGTCTGGTAGCCGCCTGCCCGCAAGGTTTTCTGCGCTGCATCGAGCAAGTCCACAAACAGGGCATTGGACAAAAGCGGGATCAGGATGGCCACGTGGTTGCTGCGCTGAGACGCCAATGCCCGGGCCGCCGGGTCGGGGACATAGCCCAGCTTGGCCGAGACCTCTAGCACGCGCTCGATCAGGCCCGGGTCCACCGCCCTCTCGCCACGCAATGCACGCGAGACCGTGCTGGGGCTGACGCCAGCGGCGCGGGCCACGTCACTGAGCGTGATGCGGCCGGTGGCGCGGTGGCTTTTGACCGCCGTTTTAGAGGCGGTCGGGGCAGCATTTGGGGCAGAAATGGGGGCCTTGGACAAGGGTTAATCCGGAGCAGGGAGCAGGTTCGAAACCGATAGGATAGCGCTGTCCTGAAGTTTTGGACGAAAATTTTGAAGCTTTGTGGAAAACCCTGATCCACCGTTTAAGCACTCGGATTTTCGTTCTCGCTTTTTTTTAAATGTTTTGGACAGCGCTGTCCAAAATATGTTTCCGACTGGAGTGATTGACGTGTCCAAACCCGATGTGCTGGCTGTGGCCAAACTCCACCCTTTTTATCAAAAAGCGCTGGAATCGGTCTACACGGTCCACGACCGCACCCACATCACCGATCCGGCTGCTTTTGCCGCACTGGCCCCGCGCATCGTGGGCGTGGCCGGCACAGGTGAGGCCAGCGTGCCGCGCAGCCTGTTGGCGCAAGTGAAGAACGCCAAAGTGGTGTCGGTGTTTGGCGTGGGCTACGACGGTGTGGATGTGGCGGCCGCCATCGAACACGGCATTCCCGTCACCCACACGCCTGACGTGCTGACCGACGATGTGGCCGACCTGGCCATGGGCCTGGTGCTGTCGGTGGGCCGCACCCTCCCGCAAGCCGACCAATTTGTGCGCGCTGGCCAGTGGCCCCTGGGTCCCATGCCCTTGGCCCGAAAGGTCTCGGGTGCACGCATGGGCATCGTGGGACTGGGCCGCATCGGCAAAGCCATTGCCCGTCGCGCGAGCGGCTTTGGCATGTCGATCGCTTACACCGCCCGTTCGGAAAAAACCGATTCAGATTTCAAGTTCTTTGCGACGCCTGTCGAGTTGGCCGCCAACGTGGATTTTCTGGTAGCCATCACCCCTGGCGGCGCGGGCACCAAACACCTGATCAATGCCGAAGTGCTCAAAGCGCTGGGCCCACGCGGCTTTTTGATCAACGTGGCCCGTGGCAGCGTGGTCGATGAAGTGGCGCTGATTGAAGCCCTGCAAAACGGCACCATCGCAGGCGCGGGCCTTGACGTGTTTGCCAACGAACCGCATGTGCCCGAAGCGCTGTGGGGCATGCGCAACGTGGTGCTGACCCCGCACATGGCCAGCGCCACCCATGAGACCCGTCAAGCCATGGCCGATCTGGCTTTTGCCAACATGCAGGCGGGCATTTCAGGCCAGCCCTTGCGCACGCCCGTGCCCGAGTGCATGGCCAAGTGAGCGAAGGCCGCAAGCCATGAGCAACTCGCCTTTGCGCCTGATCGTCATGGGCGTGTCCGGCTGTGGCAAGTCGACCATCGCGGTGGCCTTGAGTGCGCAATTGGGCCTGGACATGGTCGATGGCGATGACCTGCATCTGCCTGAGAGCGTGGACAAAATGCGCTCGGGCATTGCCCTCCAAGACGCGGACCGCTGGCCTTGGCTGGACCGCATTGGCGCTTACCTGTCCCAGCCCCACCCCCAAGGCCGTGCGGTGGCTTGCTCGGCGCTCAAGCGCGCGTACCGCGACCGCATCCGCCTACAAGCGGGTGATGTGTGTTTTGTCTTCCTCGATGGCGACTTTGACTTGATCGAACAGCGTTTGCGTCAGCGGCCTGGCCACTACATGCCCGCAGGCTTGCTGGACAGCCAGTTCCGCACCCTCGAAAAGCCGCAGGCCGATGAGACCGATGTGATCCGCCTGCCAATTACCGAGCCGGTACAAGACGTGGTCGCACAGGCGGTCCTGGCTTTGCAAGCGAGATCGTCTTCGAGCTTGCACCCTGCTCTCTGATTTTTTTAAAGGATCCCTCATGTTCATCCGCTGTGCATTTTTCCAAGGCCAGGTCAAACCCGGCATGGAAGACGCGTTCAACCGCTACATCCGCGATAACCTCGTGCCACTTTGGACACGCTTTCCAGGCGCACAAGAAGTGCGCGTCTTGCGCCAAGTCGAAAGCGATGTGGCCGACCCACACTTTGGCATGGTGCTGTCGGTGCGCTACCCGAGCCGCGAATCGATTGAAATAGCTTTGGCCTCTGAGGTGCGCATGAAAAGCAAGGAAGTGTCCAAAGACATGATCGCCATGTTCGATGGCACTGTGTTTCACACCGTCTTCAGCGCGGACGAATACGCGCTGCCCACCGATTGATTTCAACTATTTTTTTAACCTGGAGACAACACCATGAAACTTTCCCGCGTCCTTCTCGCCTGCCTCGTGGCTGCTGCTGGCACCAGTGCCTTTGCTGCCAAGTTCAACCTGAAAATGGGCCACGCGGTCAACGCCACCGATGGCCAGCACGCCGCCGCCCTGAAGCTGGCCGAATTGGTCAAACAACGCACCAATGGCGATGTGGAGATCACCGTGTTCCCGGCCAATCAGCTGGGCAACGATGCGGCCATGATCAACGGCGTGCGCGGCGGCACGATTGACATCGTCTCGAGCGGTGCATCCAACTACAACGGCATCGTGCCCAACACGGCGGCCATGGAATTGCCCTTTGTGTTTCGCAACGCGCAACACGCCTACAACGTGCTGGACGGCGCTGTGGGCACCGGTGTTCTGAACGAATTGGCCCCCCATGGCATGAAAGGCCTGGCCTACTGGGAAAACGGCTGGCGTGCCTTCACCAACAACAAGCGCCCCGTCAACAAGCCCGATGACCTGAAGGGCCTGAAGATCCGCTCCACGCCCAACCCGTACCACATCCAGGCCTTCCGCCTGCTGGGCATGAACCCCTCGCCCATGCCGATCGCCGAGCTCTACACCGCGCTTGAAACCGGCACCTTTGACGCCCAAGAGCACCCGATCAACGTGACCTGGTCGTCCAAGTTCTACGAAGTGCAAAAGCACCTGACGGTGAGCAACCACGTTTATTCGCCCCTGGTGGTGGCCATGAACAAAGCCAAGTTCGACAGCCTGCCGGCCAACTTCCAGAAAGTGATCGTCGACTCGGCCCGTGAAGCGGCCACCTTCCAGCGCAGCTTGAACGCGTCCAACGCGGGCAAGGTGGTGGCCGACCTGAAGAAGTCAGGCATGCAGGTGGTCGAAAACGTGGACATGGCCCCGTTCCAGAAGATCGTGTCGGCCGAAATCGCCAAGACCTTCGGTGAGAAAAACGGCCCGGCTTTGCTCAAGGCCATCGAAGACACCAAGTGATGTTGGAGTGAGCTCACGCCCCCTCTTTGGAGGGGGCTTTTTTGTGAATGACGTATGAAAAAAATCAACGACCTTTTCTTCAAGCTGGCGGAGTTCACGCTGGTCATCATGTTGTCGGCCATGGTCATCATGGTGTTTGGCAATGTGGTGCTGCGCTACGGCTTCAACGACGGCATCATCAGCTCGGAAGAGTTGTCGCGGTTTTTGTTCATCTGGATCACTTTCCTGGGCGCGATCGTCACCATGCGAGAAAACGGCCATCTGGGTCTCGACTCCATTGTGCGCAAGCTGAGCCTCGGCGGTAAGAAGCTGGCCTTTGCACTCTCCAATGTGCTGATGCTGGGCTGCTGCGTCCTGATGTTTTACGGCACCTTGAAACAGCATGGCATCAACGCCACCACACGCTCGGCTGTCACTGAAATCCCCATGAGCTGGGTGTATGGCGTGGGTTACATCACCAGCGTGGCCATGGGCCTGATGATCGTGGGCAAGCTGGTGCAACTGGCCAAAGGCAATTTCAATGAATCCGATTTGATCCAGGTGCAGGACTCCGAAGAAGTCGTGACCGCGCACACCCCAGAGGTCGCCAAATGACCGTCATTGTGTTCATTGTTTCGCTGCTGGCGGCCATGGCGCTGGGCATGCCGCTGGCTTTTTCGCTCATCGTCTCGGGTGTGGCCTTGATGCTGCACATGGACAACTTCGACACCCAAATCGTGTCGCAAAACCTGATCAACGGGGCCGACAACTTTCCACTGATGGCCGTGCCCTTTTTCATGCTGGCCGGTGAGTTGATGAACGCAGGCGGCATGAGCCGGCGCATCGTCAATTCGGCCATGGTCTGGGTCGGCCACTTTCGAGGTGGTTTGGGCTATGTGGCGGTCTTTGCCGCCATCGTCATGGCCAGCTTGTCGGGCTCTGCCGTAGCCGACACCGCCGCCTTGGCCGCCGTGCTCATGCCCATGATGCGCGACGCGGGTTACCGCATGGACCGTTCGGCTGGCCTGATTGCGGCAGGCGGTATCATCGCGCCCGTGATTCCGCCGTCGATTGGCTTCATCTTGTTTGGTGTGATCGGAGGGGTGTCGATCTCCAAGCTCTTCATGGCGGGCATTTTCCCAGGCCTCTTGATGGGTTTCGCCTTGATCGTGACCTGGTGGATCGTGGCGCGCAAAGACAAAGTGGTGGTCGCTGCCAGGGTGCCTTTCAAGGAGCGCATCACCGTGACCATCAACGCCTTTTGGTCTTACCTGCTGGCCGTCACCATCATTGGCGGCATGAAAATGGGCATCTTCACACCGACCGAAGCCGCTGTGGTGGCCGTGGTCTATTCCTTGTTTGTGGGTTTGTTCATTTACCGCGAAATCAAGTTCAAAGACCTGTACCGCATCATTTTGTCGGCCGCCAAAACCTCTTCTGTGGTGATGTTCCTGGTGGCGGCCGCTTTGGTCTCGGCCTGGCTGATCACGGTGGCCAATATTCCGGCCCAGATTGTTGAAATTTTGCGGCCGTTCATCGAGAACAAAACCCTGCTGATGGTCATGCTGATGCTGCTGGTGATGATTGTGGGCACCGCGCTGGATTTTGCGCCCACGGTGCTGATCCTCACGCCCGTGCTGATGCCCTTGGTGCGCGAGGCCGGCATTGACCCGGTCTACTTTGGCGTGCTGTTCATCATCAACAACGCCATCGGTTTGCTGACGCCGCCCGTGGGCACGGTGCTCAACGTGGTCTGCGGCGTGGGCCGCATCCCCATGCACGATGTCATCCGTGGCGTCATGCCTTTCCTGGCCTCTCAAGTGGTCGTCATGGGTGCTTTGATCGCCTTCCCGAGCTTGGTGATGACCCCCCTCAAGTGGTTGATTGCACGATGAGCGTTCTGAATTCCTTCCATTTATCCGCCCGGCGTGCTCTGATCACCGGCTCTTCGGCCGGCATTGGCCTGGCACTGGCCGAAGCCCTGGCACAGGCTGGCGCCCATGTCATTTTGAACGGCCGCACCGCCCGCAAAGTGGAGGCCGCTGCGCAGACATTGAAGGCCCAAGGCTTGTCGGTCAGCACCTCGGTGTTTGACGTGACCGATGCCAACAGCGTGCGTACGGCCGTCGAGCAGATCGAGGCCGAAGGCCCGATCGACATCCTGGTCAACAACGCGGGCGTGCAAATCCGTGGCCCGCTGCACGAGTACCAGGACGCCGACTGGCACACGATCATGAAGACCAACCTGGACAGTGTGTATTTTGTGGGCCAAGCGGTGGCCAAAAAAATGATCCCGCGTGGCCGGGGCAAAATCATCAACATCTGCTCGGTGCAAAGTGAGCTGGGCCGCCCCGGCATCGCGCCCTACACCGCCACCAAAGGCGCGGTGAAAATGCTGACCAAAGGCATGGCCATCGACTGGGGGCAATTCGGCATCAACGTCAACGGCATTGGGCCGGGTTACTTCAAAACCGAGCTGAACCAAAAGCTGGTGGACGACCCCGCCTTTAGCACTTGGCTGGTGGGCCGCACACCCAGCCGCCGCTGGGGCGATGTTCAAGACTTGGGCGGCGCAGCCGTCTTTCTGGCCTCGGACGCTTCCCGCTTTGTGAATGGCCATATCCTCTACGTTGATGGCGGCGTGACCGCCACCCTTTGAACACCGCTTGCAAGGAAAAAACAATGAAATCTGTCGTCTGCCATTCGGCCAAAGACCTGCGCATCGAAGACACCGAACTGCCCGCTTTGGGCGAACACCAGCTGCGCGTGAATGTGGCCTATGGCGGCATTTGCGGCTCGGACCTGCATTACTACCAGCACGGCGGCTTTGGCACCGTGCGCATCAAGCAACCCATTGCGCTGGGACATGAAGTCTCGGGCGTGGTCGATGGTTTGGGCAGCCAAGCCAGCGGCATCGCCAAAGGCCAGCGCATCGCCATCTCGCCTTCGCGCCCTTGTGGCCAATGCCGTTTTTGCCAAGCAGGCCAGCACAACCATTGCCTCCACATGCGTTTTTACGGCAGTGCCATGCCTTTCCCCCACATCCAGGGCGCGTTTTCAGAGCAAATCATCATCGAGGGCTACCAGGCCCACCCGATTGCCGACCACCTGAGCCTGTCTGAGGCCGCACTGGCCGAACCTTTGTCGGTGGGTCTGCACGCGATTCAGCGCGCAGGCAGCGTGCTGGGCAAGCAAGTCCTGGTCACAGGTTGCGGCCCGATTGGCTCGCTGCTGATTGGTGCTTTGCGCCGGGCCGGTGCAGCGCGCATCGTGGCGGCCGACATCGCCGATTTGCCGCTCAAGTGCGCCAAGGAAATGGGTGCCGACGAAACCATCAGCCTCAAAACCCAGCCCGAAGCGCTGGACCAATACAAAGTGGACAAAGGCCAGTTCGATGCCGTGTTTGAGGCCTCGGGCAGCGAAGCCGCTTTGCGCGTCGGGCTGGACACCATCGTGCCGCGTGGCGTGCTGATCACCGTGGGCATGGGCGGTGACATCAGCCTGCCCATGACACAAATCGTGGCCAAAGAAGTGGATTTGCGCGGCACCTTCCGCTTCCACGCTGAATTTGCCACGGCCGTGCACTTTTTGAACGAAGGCCTGGTCAACGGCAAACCGGTCATCACCGGCATCTTGCCCGTGGCGCGCGCCATCGAAGCCTTTGACCTGGCCGCCGACAAGAGCCAGTCCCTCAAGGTCCAGATTTCTTTTGCCAATGCGTGAAAATCACGCCAGTTTTTGCATTTATTGAAAGAGACAGCCATGAAAAAAATTGCCCTCGTCACAGGTGCCAGCTCTGGCATTGGTCAAGCCTGCGCCCTCGGTTTGCTCAAAGAAGGCTGGCACGTGGTGCTGGTCGGTCGCCGTGCAGACGCCTTGCAAGAGACCCTTGCAAAAGCCGGTGAGCATGGCGTCAACGCTGTGGCCATGCCCACCGATGTGTCCAGCGAAGAACAGGTCAAGGCCTTGTTTGACAACGTCCGCAGCCAATTCGGTCGCCTGGACTTGCTGTTCAACAATGCCGGCATCTCGCTGCCCACCACCTTGCCTGGCGATGTGACGGGCGACGACTGGCGCCGCATGGTGGACGTCAACCTGCACGGCGCCTTCTATTGCCTGTCGCACGCCTTCAAGCTGATGCAGGAACAAAGCCCACAGGGCGGGCGCATCATCAACAACGGCTCGATTTCGGCCCACGTGCCACGCTATGGCTCGATCGCCTACACCGCCACCAAGCATGCCGTTTCGGGCCTGACCCGCGCCGCCTCGCTGGACGGCCGCGCCTTCGGCATCGCCGTGGGCCAGATCGACATTGGCAACGTGGCCTCGGACATGACCGAGCGCATGGCCAAAGGCGTGGCCCAGGCCGACGGCAGCATCAAAGCCGAACCACGCATGGACATGTCGGCCGTGGTCGAGACCTTCCTGACCATGTCGCGCTTGCCCTTGTCAGCCAACATCCTCTTCACCACCGTGATGGCGACCAACATGCCTTACGTGGGTCGCGGCTGATCGGGTTTGACAACCCTGACACCCATGTCAAAGGGGCCTTGCGGCCCCTTTTTAATTAGCTGATGCGCAGCACGGCATCCGGTCGTTTGTGCAAGTCGGGCAGCAACTCCAGGCCCAAGCCCGGTTTGTCGTTCAGGCTGATCATGCCGTTCTTGACCTGCGGCAACTCGGTCACCAGTTCTTTGTACCAGCCGGTGTAGAAGGCGCGCACGCTCTCTTGAATCAGCGCATTGGGCGCGTGCAGCGACAAGTGCGTGGACGCGGCCCACACCACCGGCCCAGTGCAGTCGTGCGGGGCCACTGGCAGCTGCCAGGCATCGGCCATGGCGGCGATCTTGCGGGCTTCGGTCAGGCCCCCGCACCAGCTCAAGTCGAGCATGGCGACACCGGCCACACCGGTTTGCAGGTAGTCCTTGAAGCCCCATTTGTAGCTGAGCGTTTCACTCGCACAGATCAAAGCCTTGCAGTCCACCGCGTACTGCTTGAGCAAATCGAGGCTGTCCATGCGGATCGCGTCTTCGTGCCAAAAGGTGTCGAACTCTTGCAAGGCGCGTGAAATCTTTTGCGCCATGGGCAAACGCCAGAGGCTGTGGAACTCGACCATGATGTCCATCTTGTCGCCCACCGCCTTGCGGATCTTGCGGAACGGCTCCAGCGCCGTGTTCAGGTCTTGCGGGCTGATGTACTGGCCGTGCGATTTTTCGGCGGCCACATCGAAGGGCCAGATCTTCATGCCCGTGATGCCTTCACTCAGCAGCGACTCGGCCACCTCGTCGGCGCGGTGCAAAAAGCCTTGCAAGTCTTCGTAAGGCCCAGCGTTGTTGCCCAGCCCCCAGTTGCTGCTGGTTTGGTTCACGTTGCTGCGGATGTACTGGTAACCCGCGCAGGTGTTGTAGACGCGGATCTCGTCACGGCTCTTGCCACCCAAGGCGGTGTAGACCGGCATGCCTGCGGCTTTGCCAAAAATGTCCCACAGCGCGATATCGACTGCCGAGTTGCCACGCGTCTCGACACCGGACCCGCGCCAGCCCAAGTAACCCGTGATGTCACGTTGGCGCGACTCGATGGCCAGTGGGTCTTGCCCCACCAGTTTGGGCGCGACCCATTCGTGCAAATAGGCCTCGACCGCTTGCGCGCCCATGAAGGTTTCGCCCAGGCCCACCAGGCCCTCGTCGGTGTGCAGGCGCACCCAGATGATGTTGGGAAATTCACCCAAGCGGATGGTTTCAAGTTGCGTGATTTTCATGGCAGCACCCATTTCGGTCGTTAAAAAAGCCCCACAGCGGGCGGCTGTGGAGCTTGCGGGTTCAGCAAAAAGGCTGAGCGGAAGGGGTCAACCGCCTCGCGCTTTTTTCAGCTCGTCTTGCACCACCTTGATGGCATCGGCACCGATCGAGTCCTTGTGCTTGTCGTACACCGAAGCGACTTTGGCACGGATGCGGTTTTGCTCGGCTGCGCTCACCTCATTGACCTGCATACCCTTGGTCTTGAGGCTGGCCAAAGATTTTTCATTCAAAGCGCGGTTGGCGGCACGTTGCACTTTCTGGCCTTCCATGGCGGCTTCACGCAACACGGCCTGCTCTTGCGGGTTGAGTTGGTCCCACAGCCTCTTGCTGTAGAGCACCAGGAAAGGTGTGTAGGCGTGGCGTGTCACACTCAGGTACTTTTGCACTTCATTGAATTTGGAAGTTTCAATGGTCACAAAGGGGTTCTCCTGGCCGTCGATGGTCTTGGTTTCCAAGGCAGTGAACACCTCGCCAAAGGCCATAGGCACGGCATTGGTGCCCAAGGTCTTGAAAGTGTCCAAGAAGATGTTGTTCTGCATGACGCGAACTTTCACACCATCGAAGTCTTCCAACTTGGTCACAGGGCGCTTGCTGTTGGTCAGGTTACGGAAACCGTTTTCCCAGTAAGCCAAGTTCACCAAGCCTACCGCTTCAAGTTTGGCATTGAAATACTTGCCGGCCGCACCGTCCAACACAGCGTCGGCTTCTTTCTCGTTGGCAAACAAGAAGGGCAAGTCAAATACACCCAACTCTTTGATGATGCCCACCAGCGGCGAGCTGGAAGTGCAGACCATCTCTTGCGTGCCTGCACGCAGGGCCTGCGTAGCGGGCAAGTCACCGCCGGCTGCACCGCCCCAGAAGGCGGTGATCTTCATCTTGCCGCCGGTCTTGGCAGCCAAGACTTCTTGCATTTTCTTGACGCCCACGCCCACCGGGTGGTCTTCGTTCACACCGTTGGTGAACTTGATGTTGCGATCGGCGAACTGCGCCATGGCGCTCGATGCCACCAGGAAAGTACCCGCGATGAGGGCTACCAGATTTCTGCGTTTCAACATGACTGTCTCCTTTAAAAAAAACACACAGGGTTACGAAATCAACTCAACATCCACTTCAGGGGCACGAGGACGATGGCGGGGAAAGCCACCAACAAGGCCAGCACACAGAGCTGTGCCCACAAGAAAGGCAGAACGCCCTTGAAGGCCGTGTCCATATTGATCTTAGCAACACCACAGACCACGTTGAGCACGGTGCCCACGGGCGGTGTGATCAGGCCAATCGCATTGTTCATGATGAACAACACACCAAAATACACAGGGTCAATTCCGGCCTTCAAGACCAGCGGCATCAGCACGGGCGTGAGGATCAGCACCGTGGGTGTGAAGTCCAGCGCCGTACCGACGACCACCACCAAGAGCATGAGCACGACCATCAACAAGGTCTTGTTGCCCATCAGCGGCTCCATCATGCGGGCCACTTCGGCCGGAATGTTGGCCACCGTGATCAGCCAGGCACTCACCATGGCCGCTGCCACCAAAAACATGATGACCGAGGTGGTCTTGCCGGCCGTCAAGATCAAGCCATAGAGTTTGGACCATTGCAGCTCACGGTAAACAAAAGCACCCACCACAAAGCTGTACACCGCGGCTACCACGGCCGCCTCGGTTGGCGTGAACACGCCAAACTTCATGCCGCCGATGATGAAAACCGGCAAGCCCAAAGCGAGGATGCCTTCACGGGTGGCCTGCAGTTTTTCGGCCAGCTTCATGCGCGGTCCCGGCTGCACGTTTTCGCGCTTGGCCACCCACCACCACGTCAAGCCAATCGCCACGCCCATCAACAAGCCTGGCACGATGCCCGCCAAAAACAATTTGGTGATGGAGACGTTGGCAGCGACACCAAAAATGATGAAACCAATGGAGGGCGGAATCACCGGTGCGATGATGCCGCCCGAGGCGATCAAGCCGGCCGATCGGCCCACGTTGTAGCCAGCCCGTTTCATCATCGGAATCAACAAGGCCGCCAACGCCGCCGTGTCGGCCACGGCCGAACCCGAGAGCGACGCCATGATGACCGCGGCCATGACGGCCACATAGCCCAGACCGCCCCTGAAATGGCCAACCCAGGCCATGGCCAGGTTCACGATGCGGCGGCTCAGACCGCCCGCGTTCATGAACTCACCGGCCAGCAAGAAGAACGGCACCGCGAGCAAGGGAAAGTTGTCCGCGCCATCCACAAAACGCTGCGCCAAAATCTGGCTGTCGAAGGCATTGATCATGCCGTTGCTGGCCATGTAGGCCATCAGGCTCAAACCACACACCAACAAGGCGTAGGCAATGGGCATGCCCAGGGCCATGGCAGCGAGCAAGCTGAATACAAAAATAGCGATGGTCATGCGCGACCCCGCACTTCTGGGCTCATGTCGCCAGGTGTTACACCTTTGGGATGCAAGTCGTCCAGCACCACCGTGTCCTCAGATTCCACCACCATGACCAAATCTTCCTCTTTCAAACGACCGGTCCACAGCAAGCGCAATTGGTTGAGGTTCATCACCGCCATCACGCCGGCCGTGACGTAACCGATGCCGTAAATCCAGATCATGGAAATGCCCACCACGACAGAAACGTTGGTCACTTGCAAATCGTGCATCTTCCAGGTGCCCCAAAAAAACAACACGTTGCAGCCCAGCATCATCATTTCGCTCAAGAAAAAGCACAGTTTTTTGCCGCCAAGGGAGAGACGCCGTACCAGCGTGTCCACGCCCAAGTGGCCCTTGTCGCGCATGGCCACCATGGCCCCGAGGTAAGTCAGCCAGATGAAGCAGTAACGCGACATCTCGTCCGAGATCGAGATGCCCGAATTGAAACCGTAACGCATCACGACATTGCCAAAGACCATGATGACCATGGCCACAAGGCAAACCACCACCAGAAATTCCAGCAGTTTGAAAAAGAGATCAATGATTTTGTGCAAGTGCAGCCCCAGATTTTGAAATGTTCATTTTGGAAGTGGTGTGAGCCAGGGCTTTGGCTTTGGTTTGGGTCTTGATCGGTGTGGCCAGCCCTGAAACCACCGGCAGTTTTTTGCGAGTGGACAGCACCAAGTCGATGTCGTCTTTGGCTCCCTCGATCAAGACCACGATGGCGCGCTCGGCTTTGGCAGGCTCGCGCGCGATCACGGCGTTGAGCACGGCACGGTGCAGCGGCAACGAATTTTTCGGGCCGTCCTTGATGCGGGTGGAAATTTCAAAACTGGTGCGCAGCAAAGCGTTGAGGGCCTTGCTCATTTGCACCAGCATGCGGTTGTGCGAGGCCTGCAACAAACCTTGGTGAAAACGCATGTCGTAGGTGACGTAATCGCCGCCCTCCTCCACCGCTTTTTTCATGCCGGCAAAGGCGGCTTCGATCTGGACAATGTCTTCGCTTGTGGCACGCTCGGCCGCCAAACGCACAGCGGCAGGTTCCACCACCCTGCGCAACTCTTGCAGGTCTTTCAAAAACTCAGGTGTCAGGCCACATTCGGCTTGCCAGGCCACCACGTCGGGATCAAACCAATTCCAGTCGGCATCAGGCAGCACACGGGTGCCAACCTTGGGGCCAGTGAACAACAAACCTTTGGCCACCAAGGACTTGATGGCCTCGCGCACCACGGTGCGGCTCACGCCGAATTCTTCGCACAGCAAGGGCTCAGGCGGCAAGCTCGCGCCCACCGCATAGCGGCCCGACAAGATGGCGTGACCCAACAAGTCGAGGGTGTGTCTGTGAAAATTTTTGGTCATGGCGATGGCGGCTCTGTCCTTATCATATGATGATTGAACTTGAACTTGCGACTCGGGAAAACCCTCGAAAAGTCATGTTGGCGTCAGCTGTGTGCCCGCATGTCGCTGGCTTTACAAGACCCGCTTGTTTTTTAATCGTCATACGATAGTATTTTGAGTTATTGGACTTATAGACCCTGGACTGGAGACACCCCATGAGCGACAACAACGGCAGCCCACCCCGCAAAAAACCCGAAGAACTGCGCAGCCAGCAATGGTTTGGCCGCCAGGACCGCGACGGCTTTGCTTACCGCAGCTGGGTCAAGGGCAAAGGCGTGCCGCATGACCAATTCGACGGTCGACCGGTCATTGGCATCTGCAACACCTTCAGCGAATTGACGCCCTGCAACTCGCACTTCCGCACCTTGGCCGAGCAGGTCAAGATCGGTGTGTACGAGGCCGGTGGCTTCCCCCTTGAGTTTCCGGTGATGTCGCTCGGCGAAACGCTTCTGCGCCCCACCGCCATGCTGTACCGAAACCTGGCGTCCATGGACGTGGAAGAAAGCATACGTGGCAACCCCATCGACGGCGTGGTGCTGCTCATGGGCTGCGACAAAACCACGCCATCCTTGCTGATGGGCGCGTCCAGCGTGGGCCTGCCCACCATTGGTGTATCAGGCGGCCCCATGCTGAACGGCAAATGGCGGGGCCAGGAACTCGGCTCGGGCACCGGCGTTTGGAGCATGAGCGAGCAAGTGCGCGCGGGCACGCTCAAGCTGACCGACTTCTTTGAAGCCGAGAGCTGTATGCACCGCAGCCACGGCCACTGCATGACCATGGGCACCGCCAGCACCATGGCCAGCATGGTCGAAGCCTTGGGCATTGGCCTGCCCGGCAACGCCGCCTACCCGGCGGTAGACGGTCGCCGCAATGTGCTGGCGCGCGACGCCGGCCGTCGCATTGTCGAGATGGTGCACACCGACCAGACCATCAGCCAAGTGCTGACCCGCGAAGCTTTTGAAAACGCCATCCGCACCTTGGCCGCGATTGGCGGCTCGACCAACGCGGTGATCCACCTGATCGCGATTGCGGGCCGCTTGGGCCTCAAACTCACGGTAGACGATTTCGAACGCCTGGGCAGCGAACTGCCGTGCCTCTTGAATTTGCAGCCCTCGGGCGATCACTTGATGGAGGACTTCTGCTACGCCGGTGGCCTGCCGGTGGTGATGAAGGAAATCGAGCACCTGCTGCACAAAGACATCGTGACCGTGAGCGGCAAGACCGTGAGCGAGAACATCGCCGGCGCTGTGAACTATGACCCGCGTGTGATCAAGACCTTCGAAGCCCCGTTCAAGGAAAAAGCCGGCATCGCCATCTTGCGCGGCAACCTGGCCCCGCGCGGCGCGGTCATCAAACCCAGCGCGGCGACGCCCGCACTGATGGTGCACACCGGGCGCGCCGTGGTGTTTGAGGACAGCCACGACTTCCACAAACGCATCGACGACGAGAGCTTGGATGTGGACGAGAACTGCATTTTGGTGCTCAAAAACTGCGGCCCCAAGGGCTACCCCGGCATGGCCGAAGTGGGCAACATGCCGCTGCCGCCCAAGGTGCTGCGCAAAGGCATCACCGACATGGTGCGCATTTCAGACGCCCGCATGAGCGGCACGGCCTATGGCACTGTGGTGCTGCACACCACGCCCGAAGCCGCAGCCGGTGGCCCGCTGGCCGTGGTGAAAAACGGCGACATGATTGAGCTGAACGTGCCCGAGCGCAAACTGCAGTTGCTCATCAGTGACGAAGAGCTGGCCAAGCGCTTGGCCCTTTGGGAAAAGCCCGCCCCCGCCATGAACTCGGGCTACTGGAAGCTCTACATTGACCATGTGCTGCAAGCCGACGAAGGCGCAGACATGGACTTTTTGGTCGGCCAGCGCGGCTCGGCCGTGCCCAAAGACAACCATTGATTTGCAAGGAAAAACCATGCGTATTTTGATCACCGGCGGTGCCGGATTTTTGGGTGCGCGACTGGCCCGCGAGATTTTGAAAAAAGGCCAGCTCAACGGCCAGACCGTGACGGAATTGGTCATTGCCGACCTCTTCCCAGCCCCCGCTGACCTGCTGGCCGACCCACGCGTCAAAGGCCACGCTGGCCCCATGCTGGAGCAAGGCGACTTGTTCAAGAGCGGCTTTGACGGCGTGTTCCATTTGGCCTCGGCCGTGTCGGGCGAGTGCGAACTCGACTTTGACCTGGGCCTGCGCTCCAACGTGGACAGCAGCCGTTTGCTGCTGGACAGCATCCGCGTGTCCACCCAGCGATTGGGAAAAGCCCCACGCTTGGTGTTTGCCAGCTCGGTCGCGGTGTTCGGTCCGGATGCGGCCAACCCCATGCCTGCGCTGGTGGCCGACACCACCTTGCCCACGCCGCAAACGTCCTACGGCACACACAAGCTGATGATCGAGTACATGGTGGCCGATTACACCCGCAAGGGCTACATCGACGGCCGCGCCGCCCGCCTGATGACGGTGGCTGTGCGCCCCGGCAAACCCAACGGCGCTGCGTCTTCGTTCTTCAGTGGCATCATCCGCGAGCCTTTGGCAGGCACCGCCACCACCTGCCCCGTGGACGCGCATGTGTCGCACCCCATCTCTTCGCCAGGCAACACCGTGCATGGGCTGATCACTGTGTTCGAGGCCAGCCGTGAAGCGTTTGGCGGTCGCATGGCGCTGAACCTGCCGGGTCTGAACGTCAAGGTCAACGACATGCTGGCCGCATTGGAAAAGGTGGCCGGTTCTGCTGTGCGCGCCCGTGTGACTTTCCAGAAAGACGAACGCATTGCCGCCATCGTGGACAACTGGGCCAAGGGCTGCACCTTCGAGCGTGCGCATGCCCTGGGCCTGCGGGCCGATGCCAGCTACGAAGCCATCATTGAGCAGTACATCGAAGACTGCAAAGCCCGACCCGGCTACCCGGCCGAAGCCTTGAACGGTTTGAGTTGAACTTTGAAAAAAGGCCGCCACGCTCATGCTGCGTGACGGCCTTTTCTTTTTCATACGGGTTCGCCATTTAAAAATGTGTACTGATCGCCCCGCTGATGCGGCCGTCGTCTTCGATGAGGGCCATCCAGCGCCATTTGTCAAAAGTGGTGCAGGGGTGGGAAATGCCCAGGGCCACGCGGTCGCCCACTTGCGGCCAGACACCTTCCGCGTCAAACACCATGTGCGCATGCTGGTCGCTGAGCGCCTTGACTTTCCAGGACTCGGGCGTGGCCTGCATCGCACCGGCACCGCGGTGACCGCGTGCTGCCCACCGCACCGGCATGGGCATGCACTGGTCAAAGGAGAGGTCACGCCTGCCCGCCGTCAAAATGGCCAGCCCCGGCTCAGGCACCGACTGCACTTGGGCCCAGACCTCCAATGCAGGCTGCAGCGAGGCACTCAAGCCCTCACGCGCCTCCACCAACTTCAGATAACGGCCGTAGTTCCAGTGGTCGTGCGTCACATAACAGCCCGAACGCAACACGCCTTGCACCGGGCGACTTTTGACCTTCGTTTTGAGCATCGGGATCACCAAATCGAACACCGCAGAGCCTCCGGCCGACAACAAGACCTCGTCGCTGCCCCAGAGGTTCTGCGCATCGATTTGTTGCACCAGCGACTGCACACTGCGCACCAATGCACTGACGGCTTCCATGTCTTGGGTACTGTTGCATTGGCCCAGCCCACCCTCGTAACACTCCAACCCGCCCAGACGCACCACAGGCGATGCAGCCATGGCCTGTGCCAAAGCCAAGGCTTGCTCGTGCGTGCGGCAACCGGTGCGGTAACCGGCAATGCCCAGCTCCAGCAACACATCCCAACGGCGGGTGTTGCCACGGCGTTGGCCCCAATCGGCCAACACAGCAAGTTGGGTCAAAGAATCGACCAAAAACCACACCCGCGCCCCAAGGTTCTGGCGCAACAAAAGGTCCAGCCCGTCCAGGTCTGCATCGGTCACCAACTGGTTGGCGATGAGGGCGCGCTGCGCACCGGCCGCCAGACCCACGCGCAGCTGGTGCACGTTGGCCAAGGTCAGGCCCCAGGCCCCCGCTTGCAGCTGCATCCGAAACAACTCGGGCGACAGGGTGGTCTTGCCATGGGGGGCCAGCGCCACGCCTTTGCGCTGCACAAAGTCCTGCATCCAGGCCAGGTTGTGCGCCAGTGCCGTGCGCCGCAAAACGGCCACCGGGTAAGCCAGCGCGTCATCGAGCAGGTTCCAGCCACGCTCGCCCAACTGCGACACCGCGCAGGGCTCGGCCGCCAAGGGAAAACCTTTGCAAGTCGCATTCAGTACAAAATCGGGTTCCATGGTTCTGTGCTCCATTCGCCGCGTGGACAATTCAACGTCAATTCTCCCACCGCGCACTGAGTCCTTCCTGTTTTTGTCTACATGACACACCCTGCCAAAACCCTCGACATCGTGGCCCTTGGCGAAGCCATGCTCGAGTTCAACCAAACCAAGGGGCAAGCGCCGGGCGAGCCGCCGCTTTACCTGCAAGGCTTTGGCGGCGACACCAGCAACGCCGCCATCGCCGCGGCCCGCGCCGGGGCGCGTGTGGCCTACCTGAGCCGCTTGGGCGCCGACCGTTGGGGAGACCGTCTGATGGACCTGTGGCAACGGGAAAACGTGGCCACCACCGCGGTGCTGCGCGACGCACAAGCACCTACCGGCATGTACTTTGTGAGCCACGACGCGCAAGGCCACCATTTCAGTTATGCGCGTGCCGGGTCCGCTGCCAGCCGCATGCAGCCCCAAGACCTGGCGCATTGGCAAGCGCCCATCGCCCAGAGCCAGTGGCTGCACCTGTCGGGCATCTCGCTCGCGATTTCGTCCTCGGCCTGCGACACGGTCTTTGTCGCCATGCAACTCGCGCAGAACGTGGGCACGCGGGTGGCACTCGACTCCAACTTGCGTTTGTCGCTGTGGCCACTGGCCCGGGCGCAGGCCTGCATCCGCCAGGCTGTGGGCCTGTGTGATTTGTTTTTGCCCAGCCTGGAAGACATGACCACGCTCACGGGCCTCACGCAAGCGGCCGACATCATTGCCTGGAGCCATGCGCAGGGCGCGGCGCAAGTGGTGCTTAAACTGGGCGCAGACGGCGCATTGGCCAGCGATGGCCAAACGCAGCGCACCGTGCCAGGTCATACCGTTCAAGTGCTGGACGCCACGGGTGCAGGCGACTGTTTTGCAGGCAACCTGCTGGCGCGTCTGTCCGCTGGAGACACGCTGTGGGACGCCACCACCCATGCCAATGCCGCAGCCGCTTTGTCGGTGCAGGCTTATGGTGCCGTGGCCCCCTTGCCCCGGCGCGAGGAGGTGTTGAACTTGTTGATGAAAGCCGCACGCCCATGAGCCCTTCAACACCGCGGCGGCCTTTGATCGCCATCGACTGGGGCACCTCTTCCCTGCGTGGGGCACGGCTGGACAGCACTGGGCAAGTGCTGGCAGCACGCGAATTTCCGCGCGGCATCCTCACCGTGCCAGCCGGCCAGTTTGAAGCGGTGTTCCGGGAACTGTTCGGCGACTGGATGCAGGCCACCAACGCCTTGTGCCTGATCTCGGGCATGGCCGGTAGCCGCCAAGGCTGGCAAGAAGCGCCCTACTGCCCTTGTCCTGCTGGCTTTGCCGAGCTGGGCCAGCACCTTTTGTGGCTGCAACCCGGCCGCATGGCCATCGTGCCCGGCCTGAGCTGCCTGCACGACGCCGGTTTGCCGGTGCCGCAGCACGATGTGATGCGCGGCGAAGAAATCCAGATTTTTGGGGCGCTGGCTTTGACCGGTCAGAAAGACGCGAGCGTGGTTTTGCCCGGCACGCACAGCAAATGGGCACAAGTGGAAGCGGGACGCGTGCAAGGTTTTCGCAGCTTCATGACGGGCGAAGTGTTTGCGCTGCTGAGCCAGCAGTCCATCCTCTCGCGCACCTTGCCTGCCGATGCGCCCTGGCACGAAGGCGCTTTCGTGCACGGCGTGCAGTTGGCGCAGCGCACACCCAGTGTCTTGTCCAGCATCTTCACCACCCGCACCCTGGCGCTGTTTGGCAGCCTGCCTGCTGCGCAACACCCGTCTTTTTTGTCCGGCCTTTTGATCGGCGAAGAGCTGCGCGCCATGGCACGCCCCGGCAGCACCGTGCTGCTGGTGGGCAGCGCCTTGCTCGCGCAGCGCTACGCGACGGCTTTGCACAGCATGGGGCTGAGCAGCCAAAGCCTGGGCGACGAAGCCACCTGGGCTGGGCATGCCGCACTGGCCCAACAACTGAACGCATGAACGCCACACCATGAACACCCTCGCCATCCCTGAACATTTTTCTCGCGCCCTTCAGCAACTGCCGCTGGTCGCGATCTTGCGGGGCCTGACACCGCAAGAAGCACCGGCCATCGGCCAAGCTTTGGTGGACAGCGGTTTTGCGCTGATCGAAGTACCGCTCAATTCGCCGCGCCCCCTGGACAGCATTGCGGCTTTGGCTGCGCAACACCCGGACCACCTGATCGGTGCAGGCACCGTGCTGAGCGCGTTACAGGTGCGCGAGGTGCACGCCGCTGGCGGGCGCATCGTCATCTCGCCCCACTTTGACCCCGCCGTGGTGCACGAAGCCGTGCGCCTGGGCTTGGCCTGTATGCCAGGTGTGGCCACACCCAGCGAGGCCTTTGCGGCACTGGCTGCGGGTGCGCATGCGCTCAAGCTCTTCCCTGCGGAGTTGATCAACCCCACCGTGCTCAAAGCCCTGCGCGCGGTGCTGCCGAAAGACGTCGCCTTGATGCCCGTGGGCGGCATCACGCCAGACAACATGGCCGCCTACCTGAGCGCAGGCGCCAATGGCTTTGGTTTGGGATCGGCTTTGTACAAGCCTGGAAGTTCAGCGCTGCAGGTCCGCGAAGCTGCGCAACGCTTCGTTCAGGCCCTGCGGGGTTGAACAAAGGCCAAAATCAAAGGCCGAGATCAAATGCCCAGATAGGCCTTGCGGATTTCGTCACGGCGGCTCAGCTCGGATGAAACACCCGAGGTGACCACACGACCGTTTTCCAACACATAAGTGCGTTGCGAAATGGCCAAAGCACGGCTGACGTTTTGCTCCACCAACAGCACGGCCGTGCCGCTGAGGTGGATCGACCCGATGGCCCGAAACATCTCGGCCACGATGCTGGGCGCCAGGCCCAGAGAAGGTTCATCGAGCAACAACAACCGGGGCAAAGCCATCATGGCCCGGCCAATGGCCACCATTTGCTGCTGACCGCCCGACAAGGTGCCTGCAAGCTGGTTGAGCTTGGCACGCACGGCGGGAAAGAGCTCACACACCTGCTCAAAAGTTCGGTCGCGCACCGCGCGCGCTGCTGGGTGCATGGCCCCCAGTTCCAGGTTCTCGCGCACCGTCATGCCGGTGAACAGCCTGCGGCTTTCGGGCACCAAGGCCAGACCTCTTTCACACAGCCGGTGGGGTGGCAAGGCCGAAACCGTCTCGCCTTCCCAGACGATCTGGCCAGACTTCAAGGGACTCAGGCCCATGACGGCATTGATCAAGGTGGTCTTGCCTGCGCCATTGGGGCCAATGACCGAGACCATTTCACCCGACTGGATGTGCAAGGACACATCCCACAAAGCCGGGGCTGCGCCGTAATTGACTTGGATTTTTTCTATTTGGAGCATGTTTACACCGCCGCCTCATCGCCCAGATAAGCCCGCACCACCTCGGCTCGGGCCATCACATCCTGCGGGTGACCTTCCGCGATGACTTCGCCCTGGTTGAGCACCACCAAGCGGTCGGACAAAGCCAGCACGGCGCTCATGACGTGCTCGACAAACACAATCGAAGTACCACGCTCTCGAATGCGCCGAATCGTCTGCACGGCAGCGGCGATCTCAGAGGGCGTCAAGCCCGACAAGACTTCGTCGAGCAAGAGCACTTGCGGCCGTGCTGCCAGAGCGCGGGCCAGTTCCAAAAACTTGCGCTGGTGCAAGTTCAACTCGTCGGGGTAGTGATCACCCTTGTCTTGCAGACCGGTGAACAGCATCCACTCTTGCGCCTCGGCCAAGGCCTGTGCATCCGTCAGACGCGCGCCGCCGTAATGCGCGGCCAGGGTCACGTTTTGCAGCACCGTCAGGCCATTGAAGGGGCGAGGAATTTGGTAGGTGCGCGACAAACCCTGCCGGCGGATGCGGTGGGCCTGCCAGCCCGCGCACGATTGGCCCCGCAGCATGACCGTCCCGGCAGTGGGTCGGTAGTGGCCTGTCACAACGTTGATGAAGGTCGACTTGCCTGAACCATTGGGGCCCAGCAGACCCAGAATCTCGCCTTGGTACAAATCCAGGTCCACCTCGTTCAAAGCCCGAATGCCCGAGAAGTGCTTGCTCAAGCCTCGCACTTCCAGCACTTTGACACGGTCCGCCGCATCGGCAGGACGGGTGGCTGGCCGCTCCAGCACCAGAGGCTCTTCGTGTGCATGTGCATTGTTGCCCGTTGGCGCTGCATCAGCATGGGTTTTCTGGATCAGCCGCTTGTGTTGGCGCAACTGCCAGGTGCCCAAAATGCCCCGCGGCATGATCAGCACCGCTGCCGCCAACACCACGCCGGTGATGACCTTGCCGATCAGCGCGCTCTCACCTGCGGTGAAGGCGTTGAGCAAGAGCGTGATCAAAATGCCGCCCAGCATGGGGCCTGCCCAATGGCGGCTGCCGCCCAACACGCTCATCAGCACCACGGTCAAAGGAACGGTGATGTTGAAGGTCTCGCCCACCGTGACGTAAGACACGTACAAAGCGTGGATGGCCCCCATCACGCCCGCAAAGAAGCTGGACAGGGCAAAGGCCCCCATCTTGAGCCAGAAACTGGGCACACCATTGACCTCGGCGGCATCTTCATCGTCGTGGATCGCCAACAAACCCAGTCCGGCGCGGGCATGGAACAACCACCAAGCGGTGGCCACACACAGCACCGTCAGCACCAAACTGGCGTAATAAAAAGTGGAGGCAGGCTTGGGGCCCCACTGAGGCAAATGGACGCCCATCAGGTAGACCCCGGGGCCACCATCGATCGGCGTGTTGACCACCACCGTGGCCAGCACAAAACCCACGGCCAAGGTGATCAGGGCGAAAGACTCGCCACGGATCTTGCGTACCTTGAAGACCAAGGCGCCAATGGCCAAGGCCAACAGCGCCGCCAACACACCACTGCCCAGCGCAGCAGGCACCACAGGCCAGTCGGCCTTGGCAGCCAGCGTGGCCATGCCATACATGCCCACACCAAAAAACGCCCCATGGCCAAACGAAAAATAACCGGAGTAGCCCGAAAGCATGTTCCAGGAGGTGGCCAGAGTGATCCAAAAGAAGATCACATAGAGCAAGGACTGCAAGTGAACTGGAAGGCCGATGTAAGGGGCCGCGAACAAGAGCAGCAACACCCCCAGCACGACAGAAATTCTCTGGATCTTATTCATCACCACGCCTGAGCAAAAGAATCAGGATCAACACTGTGAACGCCACCAAGGGCGCCCAGGTTGGCGCAATCAAGGCCTGGGTCATGGACTCGCTGATGCCAATGGCCAAACCACCCAGCAAGGGGGTCAAGGCCGAGCCCAGGCGACCGATCATGACCACCGCAAACACCACCCCCACCCAAGCGAAGATTTGGGAAGGTGCCAAAGTGAATGTCAAGGCCACACACACCCCCGCACAGGCGGCCAAAGCCGCACAAAGACCGGCCAGCAAAACGGCCAGGCGCTTGGCGTTGATGCCAAAGGCTGTGGCGATGGCCGGGTCTTCGGCACTGGCCCGAACCGACTTGCCCACATCGGTGCGGTGCAACATCCACCACACCAAGGCCACCGCGACCAGGCACATGGCCAAAGTCAAGGCCTCAGAATAAGTGACCACCACGCTGCCCAGGCGGAATTTGTGCTCGTCATAGAGCGAGGACATGCGACGGAAGTCGGCACTCCAGATCCACTGCAGCAAGGCCTCCACAGACACCGTGATGCCAAACGTGACCAGCAAGGAATTGAACGGGGTGATGGCAAATCGGGCAAAGACGGCTTGCAAGCCCATGCCCAGCAAAGCAAACAAGGGCACCAAGGCCACCAGCGAGAGCAAGGGGTCAATTCCCAATCGGGTTTTCAGCTCGTAGGTGATGTAAGCTGACAGGAACACCCAGGCGAAATGCGCCAGGTTGATTTGCCTGAGCAGGCCCCAGCCCAACCCGATGCCCAGGCCAATGAGGCCATACAGGGCACCGAGAAAGACACCAGAGGCCAGAGCTTGGAGTAAAAGCCCTGCGCTGGGCATGTCAGAACTGCATCTTGCTGCCAGGCAGCGCGACATCCTTCGGATGGATCACCACCCACTTGCCACCTTGCAGTTGCTTGATGCGGTTCAAATCGTCACCGTAGTTGTTGGGGCCATCGAAGCGAACCTTGCCCACGATGGTGTCCACGCGGTTTTTCTTGAGCCATGCCGAGATCTTGGCGTCTTCCAGACTGCCCGCACCTTTGACGCCGGCCTCCAGAAATTGCCAGCCCGTGAAGGCGTTGGCCGCCTGCAACTCGAACACGGTGTCGGGCAAATTGGCTTTGGCAGCGCGCTCGTTGTACATCTTGATCGCTTCCGCATAAGCCGGATTGTTGGTGAATGGCGCGTGCTGCTCGAAAGTGGTCAAGGTCAAGGCGTTGGCGGCCAAAGGCGATTGCGCCAGCGGGCCCGGCGTGGGGTAGACGTGGAAATGGATCTTGGGCTTGTAATCGATCTTGTTCATGGCCTCGAGCAACTGCAAGCTTTCTGCACCGATCGATCCGACCCAGACCACATCGGCATTGGCCTCCTTCAGGCGCGATGCAATGGGACCAAAGTCGCGGTTGCCAAATTCCCATTCCAACCACAATGCTTCGCGCATGCCACGTTTTTTGAAGACCTCACGCGCGCCCGCCGACAAGAACACCACGGACGGAAACTTGCTGCTCACCAAGGCCACCGACTGGGGCTTGGCACCACTGGCCGCGATGGCGTCGAGCAAGGTGTTGGGCACGGTGGTGCCCGGGTCAATGCCCATGACATAGGCCGGGAAGTGCATGTCGTACTTGGCCAAAGAGGGGATGCCAAACGAGTTGGTGATCAGCACTTTGCCATTGCGCTGGGCCACGCCCATGGCGGCCAAGGAGTTGGCTGTGGCGTAAGGGCCCATCAACAGGTCGACGTTGTCGCCGGAGATCAGCTGTTCATACAAGGTGCGCGCCAGATCGGGCTTGGACTGGTCGTCCTTGACCACCCATTCGACCGGGCGACCCAGCAAGCCACCCCGTTTGTTGAGTTGCTCAATGAAAATTTCGCCGGCAATCTTGTGCATCACGGCCGTACCCGCCAAAGGGCCTGTCAAGGACAAGGTGCTGCCCACCCGGATCGGCTTGGGCTGCGCGTGCAGCCAAGAGGACGTGGACGTGAGCAACAAGGTCGAGCCGAGTGCTTTCAGGAAAGGCCGTTTTTGCATGGTTGAATCCTCAGGATTAAAAAATTGGAACTCGCAAATTTGTCAAATCATTATGAAAGGCAATCACGAACGCCCCATCAGGACTAACCCGCTGTGCAGCTGTCGCGAAGGCGCTTGCGAAGCAACAAGCAAGCCATTCACAGTGCAGAGCTGTTTGGATCTTTTCCCACCATGGACAACGTGGTTTTCACCCTGTTTATTTTCAAACTTTTCGATCACATGAGCACCACGCCCACCTCCAGCGCCTTCACCCCCTCTGGCTCCACGCACATGGCGATTGCCGAGGTCGACCGGATCGTCGTGCGTGGCAAAGACCTTTGCCGCGACGTGATTGGCCAACAATCGTTCACCGCCTATTTTTTGTTTTTATTGACGGGTGAGACCCCGAGCGAGAATCTGGTGCGCGTCGCCGATGCCACCATGGTCTCTTTGGCCGAGCATGGTTTGGTGCCCTCGGTGCAGGCCGCGCGCATGACCCTGGCGGCCGCCCCCGAATCCGTGCAGGGGGCAGTGGCCGCAGGCCTGCTCGGTTGCGGACCGGTGATCCTGGGGGCGTCCGAAACGGCTGGTCTGCTGTTGATCGACCTGTTGGCCGAATCGGCCAAACAAGGCCTGTCCCTGGAAGAGGTCTCTCGCGCGCGCTTGCAAGCCTTTCGTACAGCCAAACAGGCCTTGCCCGGCTTTGGCCACCCGGTGCACAAATTGGGCGACCCGCGTGCCACCAAATTGATTGAATTGGCCCAATCATGGGGCGTCGCAGGCGACCATGTGCGCGCCTTGCAGGCCTTGGCTTCACAGGTCGAAGGCGTTTACGGCCGGCCATTTCCCATGAACGTGTCTGCGGCCATTCCTGCGGTTCTGCTGGACGCGGGCTACCCTGCAGGCGCACTCAAGGGCATTCCCTTGCTGGCCCGCACCGCCTCATTGGTCGCGCACATTCTTGAGGAGCAAACCCGACCCATTGGCTTCAAGCTGGCCAGTGCGGCCGAAAATGCCATGACCTACGACGGCCCTCCGGTGGCACGTTGATTTTTCAAGTGCACAACATGGCCTCCTCCGATCTCCTGCCGCCCCTGTCGGTCTTGCGCCAATTTGACGCGCACGATTTTTCCATCGATCAATTTTTTCAGGCCCGCCTGCGACGGTTGAGCGCACTGCCCATGGTGGAATACCAAGGCGATGTCATGTCTTGGCAATCTTGTGCTGAACAAGCCGACCGCGCCGTGAGCTGGCTGCTGGAGCGGGGGGTGCAAGCCGGCGACCGCATCGGTTTGATGGCCTACAACCATCCGGCCACGGTGGTCTTGCTCATCGCTTGCGCTCGAACGGGCGCCATTTTGGTGCCCTGCAACCCCGAATTCGAAGCCCGCGAGGCCCAATACATTTTTGAACACGCCGGTGTACGTGGCGTGATTTGTTCGCCCGAAGCGCTGGCCAAAGTGCAAGAAGCGACCGGGCAAATGGACCCGGCCCCCTGGCAGGTGGTGGTCGAGCAAGATCAAGCCGGTGGTGAAATGTCCTTGCTGCATCAGTGGCAAGACTGCCAAGCCGACCACAGCACACGCAAAGGCACGGCCGACAGCACCTGCATGATCATTTACACCTCGGGCACCACGGGCTTTCCCAAGGGGGTGATGCACAGCCAACGCAGCTATTTGCTCACGGCCGAGGCCTTTGTGCACCGCATGTTCCTGCAGCCCGATGAAAGGCTGATGTGTGTGCTGCCGCTGTTCCACATCAATGCCCTGATGTACTCGCTGGGCGGCGCCATGGCCTGTGGCGGTACTTTGATTTTGATCCGCCGATTTTCGGCCTCCACTTTCTGGCAACAGGCCGCTGAGACCCGAGCCACCGAAGTGAATGTGATCATGTCGGCTGCGGCCATTCTGGCGCGCAGGCCCATTGAAGAATTTGCGCCCCAGCACAACATCCGCAAAATGTTTCTGGCGCCCCTGAACCGCGATTTGCTGGACACTTTCCACACGCGTTTTCACGTGCCCGTGCTCATCGAGTGCTACGGCATGACCGAAATTCCCGGTGTGCTGAGCAACCCCTTCCTGGGGCCTCACAAATTGGGCAGCATGGGCTGCATTTCGCCGCACCCCGACCCGGCCATTGAACGGCCGCAAGTGCGGGTGATCGATGAGGACGGCCAAGAGCTGCCCATCGGCGAAGTGGGTGAGCTGGCGGTGAAGACACCGACCCTGATGCAGGGCTACTTCAAAGACCCGGAACAGACAGCGGCCAGTTTCAAAGACGGGTGGTTTTTGACCGGTGATTTGGTGCGCCGCGATGCCGATGATTTCCTGTTTTTCTTCACCCGCAAGAAAGACATCATCCGCCGCCGCGGGGAGAACATCTCGGGTGCTGAAATTGACTCGGCCATCGGCAGCCACCCGGACATCCTTGAATGCGCGTCCATCGGTGTGGCCTCTGATCTGGGTGAAGAAGAGATCCTGCTGGCCGTGGTGCCCCGCCCCGGCACCGACATCACGCCGGAAGGGGTGCATGCTTACGCCCAGTTGCAGCTGTCACCCATCAAACGCCCCCGCTACATCGTCATGGTCGACAGCCTGCCCCACACCGGCTCCATGAAAATTGCCAAATTCAGACTCAAACCCGCCGACCATTTGCGCCAGCAGGCCACCGATTTTTCAACCTGAAGAGTTCCATCATGAGCGACACCCCCAACACCACCGAACACCGCTACGACGCTTTGCACCTGATCACCGAAGAGGTGCTGGCGCGTTATGCCAAAACGCCCGACCCCCGCCTGCGCGAGCTGATGCTGTCCTTGATCAAGCACATCCACAGCTTTGCCAAAGAGGTCAAACTGACCGCTGAAGAGTGGGCCTTCACCATGCGTTTTCTGGAAGAGACCGGCAAATGGTGCTCGCCAGGCCGCAACGAGTTCATGATCTTCTCGGACGCCTTTGGCTTGTCCATGCTGACCGTGACGCAAGACTACCCCCGCCCGGAACACGCCACCGAGCCCACCTTGGTCGGTCCGTTCCTGCTCGAGAATGCGCCCCAATTTGCGATGGGCGAAGACATCAGTGCGGGTGCAGCCGGCACACCCATGTATGCCCAAGGCCAGATCTTGGACATCCACGGCCAACCGGTGGCCAACGCGGTCATCGACGTCTGGCACTCCGACGATCGGGGGCTGTACGACGTGCAAGACGGGATTGAAGAAAACGGTCCCTGGGCGCGGGCCGTGCTCACCACCGGTGCCGACGGGCGCTACAGCTTCTGGTCGGTTTTGCCAGTGGACTACCCCGTCCCGCAAGACGGTACCGCCATCCAAATGCTGCAAGCCACCACCGGCAGAAGCTGGCGTCCTGCGCATTTGCATTTCCGCATCCAGGCCCCTGGCCAGCGCCCACTGATCACCCACATCTTTGACCGCACCAGCCAGAACCTGTACAGCGATGCCGTCTTTGGCGTGCGCCCCTCCCTGATTGCCGACTTCAAGCCCCAAGCCCCTGGCCAAGCCCCAGACGGCAAAGTCATGGACCGGGATTTCTTCACACTGGAATACAACTTCGTCATGACCGATGCCCTGAAATGAATGCGCTGGAGACCTGGATCGAAGAAGAACGCATCGTGCGGGCCCGCCTGGAAGCAGGCGTTGGCCCCGGGGTGGCCACACGCGAGCAAATTGCAGGCAAGACCGGGCTGGAGGTGATGCAGGGCTTGCTGTCGGGGGAATTGCCTTACGCCAGCATCTCCAAGACCTTGAACTTTGTGGTGATGGAGATCGGTCCTGGGCTGGCCGTTTTTCAGGGCACACCCGGTTTGGACCACATGAACCCTTTGGGCACCGTGCACGGCGGCTGGTTTGCCACCTTGCTCGACTCGGCGCTGGGCTGCGCGGTGCACACCATGATGCCGCCGGGCCGGGGCTACACCACGGCCGACCTGAGCGTGAAACTGGTCAAAGCCCTGACGCCCCAAGTGCAGCGCGTGCGGGCCATTGGCCAAGTGGTGCACTGCGGTCGCCAACTGGCCACCGCCGAGGCCCGCTTGGTCGGACCCGATGGCACCCTGTACGCCCACGCCAGCACCGCCTGCCTGGTGTTTGAAATGCCCGGGCAAACACCTGCCTGAGACGCGCCCTCAAAGCTCCAGCGGGATCGGAGGGTTGATCGCACGACCGAGCGCACGCCACTGGGCATAGGCCGCGCCGTGCAGGTCCGGCGGCAGCTGGTGTTTGGCTTGCAGATAATGGTGCGTGTACACCGCCAGATAGGCCTGCAAAGTCTCGCAAGCTTGGCGCTCGCCCGCCATCTCGAGGCACAGCGAGGCCACTTCACTGGTGCACAAATGGTCATCCCGCCTTGAGCGGCGCAATTGGTAACGCGAGACCTGTTCAGGCTGCAGACTGAGCACAGGCAAGTGGCTCAGGTAAGGGCTCTTGCGGAACATCTTGCGGGCTTCGGGCCAGGTGGCGTCGAGCAAGAGGAACAAGGGGCGCTGGCCTGCCGGCAGCACCGGCAACCCGTGCACCACCCGCTCGGGCTCAACAAACTCACCCGGGAACACGACCCAAGCTTGCCACTGCGGATCGGCCAGCAGCGCCAGCAAGGCCGGGTCCACCTCGGTGCGGGCCCAGCCAAAGGCAAAAGTGTCTTGCACCACATCGGCGATCAGCCAACCGGTGTTGCTGGGCTTGAGGGGCTCGGTGTCGGCCATGAGCAAACACACGCCCGCTTGCGTGGGCAGCTCAGGCAGCAGCGCACAGAGGCAGTGGCTGGGCACCAAACGGCAACCGGGGCAGCGCTCGCCCTTGATGCCACCACGGGCCATGAAGGGCTTGGCGCTGCGGGCCAGACGCTCAGAGCGCAGGCGCGAGACGGCGTGGGGCGCTTTCAAACCCGATGCGTCCTTCAAGCGGCAGAGGTGGCCATGCGCAATCGGCGCGCGGCTTCTGCGTCACGCGCATCGTCAATCTCGCGCAGCACCGCAGCCATGTCCACATCGGCGGTGGAGCGTTCAAAACGGCCCGTCAGCGCTGTCTCGTGGCTGAGCAATCCGGCTTGGTACAGGCTCCAGATTTCGGGGCCGTAGTCGGTCTTGAGCAGCGCGGGCGCGTATTGCCCAAAGAAGTCGCGCAGGTTGCCCACATCGCGCAGCAGCATGCGCTGGGCGTGGTTATTACCGGCCGCGTCCACCGCTTGCGGCAGGTCGATGATGACTGGCTCGTCCACGCCGGGCAAGTCACCCTCACCGGGGATGTGTGCCAACAAAATATTGAATTCCGACAAGTCGCCATGCACCACGCCCGCGCACAACATGCGCACCACTTCGCCGATCAGCGTGGCGTGGTGTTGCAGGGCTTGATCAGGGGTGAAGGCCACATCGTTCAAACGCGGCGCGGCGTCGCCGTGGGCGTCGGTCACCAGCTCCATCAGCAGCACGCCATCAAAAAAGTGGAAAGGCCGGGGCACCCGCACACCCGCTGCGGCCAGGCGGTACAGCGCGTCGACCTCGGCGCTTTGCCAGGCGGCTTCCTGCTCTTGCTTGCCAAACTTGCTGCCTTTGGCCATGGCGCGGGCCGAGCGCGAGTTTTTGACTTGGCGGTTTTCGGTGTAATCCACCGCTTGGCGAAAACTGCGCTGGGTGGCCTCTTTGTAGATCTTGGCGCAGCGGGTCTCGTCGCCGCATCGCACCACAAACACCATGGCCTCTTTGCCGCTCATGAGTTGGCGGACCACGGTGTCGATCAAACCCTCTTCAAGCAGGTTTTGCAGCCTTGGCGGAGCCTTCATCCAGGGCGATGCACGACGCAGATTTTGTGGCCGTCCGGGTCACGCAGGTAAGCCAGGTACAACTTGCCTGCAGGGCCTTCGCGCCAACCCGGTGGGTCTTCGCAAGTCACACCACCATGGGCAAGGCCTGCGGCATGGAAGGCATCGGCTTGCTCGGTCGACGTCGCCTTGAACCCATAAGTGCTGCCGTTGCCCACGCTGGCGGCTTCGCCATTGATGGGGATGGTGATGCCAAACGTGCCTGCGGCATTGCGGTAAAAATAACGGCTGTTGTTGCCCACCCCCGGGGCCTGTCCCAAGCTGCCCAACACGGCGTCGTAAAACTTTTTAGAGGCTTCGAGGTCTTTCACCCCGACCATGACATGACTGAACATTGCTTTCTCCTTGCAAACCCTGTGTCGGGCGATTGATTCAAGTCAATGTTACTTGATGCACACTTGGGCGTTCAGCCAGACTCAGGAGACCGGCCATGATTCCATCCAAAACCCTATGTTTCGGCCTGCAAGGCCGTGTCGTCGTCGTCACGGGTGCGGCCAATGGCATTGGCGAAGCCTGCGCCCGACGCTTTGCCGACGAGCAAGCCCATGTGGTGCTGGCCGACGTGAACAGCGAGCGGGGCACGGCCGTGGCCGCCGAGTTGTGCAACCAGGGCCACAGCGCCGGCTTCATGGCCTGCGATGTCTCGCGCAAGGCCGATGTGGACGCCCTGGTCGAGCATGTGCTGCAGGCCTTTGGCCGCATCGACGTGCTGGTCAACAACGCGGGCATCTTTAAAGCGGCCGATTTTCTGGACGTGACCGAAGAAGACTTCGATGCCGTGATCAACGTCAACATCAAGGGCTCGTTTTTGATGGGCCAGGCCGCGGCCCGCGCCATGAAGAGCACCGGCGGGGGTTCCATCGTCAACATGAGTTCGGTCAACGCGGTGCTGGCCATCCCCAACATCGCCAGCTACAACGTGAGCAAGGGCGGCATCAACCAGCTCACGCGGGCCATGGCTTTGGCTCTGGCCGACTTCGGCATCCGGGTGAACGCGGTGGCGCCCGGGACGATTGCCACCGAGCTGGCGCGCCAGGCGGTGCTGACCAGCGAGGCGGCCGAAAAGAAAATCATGATGCGCACCCCGATGAAGCGCTTGGGCGAGCCCGACGAGGTGGCCAAGGTGGTGGCCTTTTTGGCCAGCGATGCGGCCAGCTACATCACCGGCGAAATCGTCACCGTGGACGGCGGGCGCATGGCGCTCAATTACACGGTACCGGTTTGAAAAAGCCCGGATTGTGTGAACAGCTCATCCCCGCTTGAAAAAATGTCACTCGCTTCAACCCCAGGAAAACAACCATGAGACTCCTTCACACCATGCTGCGCGTGGGCAACCTGCAACGCTCCATCGATTTCTACACCCAAGTCTTGGGCATGCAACTCTTGCGCACCTCGGAAAACCCCGAGTACAAATACTCGCTCGCCTTTGTCGGCTACGGCAACAACCCGGACCATGCCGAAATCGAGCTGACCTACAACTGGGGCACTGAAAGCTACGACATGGGCACGGCCTACGGCCACATCGCTCTGGGTGTGCCCGATGCCTATGCGGCCTGCGAAAAAATCAAGGTCGCAGGGGGCCAGGTCACCCGCGAAGCGGGCCCCGTCAAAGGCGGCAGCACGGTGATCGCGTTTGTGACAGACCCCGATGGTTACAAGGTCGAGCTGATCCAGCGGGCCGAATACGCGGCGGGTCAGGGCTTGCGCTGAATCTGGCTGGCCTCGCGCGCGAGCTTTTCGATGCGCGCCCAGTCGCCTTGGGCCAGCGCATCGGGTGGCACCAACCACGAGCCGCCTACACAAGCCACATTGGGCAGGCTTAAAAAATCCAAGGCATTGCCAGGGGTCACACCGCCCGTGGGGCAGAACTTCACATCAAAGAACGGGCCACTCCAGGCCTTGAGCATGCCCGGGCCGCCGGCTTGCATGGCGGGGAAGAATTTGAGTTCGGTGTAACCGCCCTCTTGCGCCATCATGATTTCGCTGCCGGTGGCCACACCGGGCAGCAGCGCCAAACCCAAGTCCTTGCAGGCTTGGCCCACGGCGGGGGTGTAGCCGGGGCTGACGGCAAAGCGGGCACCGGCCTTGACGGCTGCCGCGGCATCGGCCGGGCTGCGCACGGTGCCAGCACCGACCACCGCGCCTTCGACTTCGTTGGCAATGGCTTCCATGCAGGCCAAGGCCTGGGGGGTGCGCAAGGTGATTTCGAGCATGCGGATGCCACCGGCCAGCAAGGCACGGGCCATGGGCACGGCATGGGCCACGTCGTGGAGCACGATCACGGGGATGACGGGGGCGTCCTGCATCACTTGCAGGGAGCTCAGGTTCAAAGCCATGTGCAGGCTCCTTCTTCGGCTTTGAGCGCATTGCGGCGCAGGTTGGCAAACAGTTCACGGCCCATGCCCACGCCGTTGGCGGCGCAAAGCTCAGCGGGCATTTGAGCGAGTGGGCGGGCTGCCCATTCGGCCTCGCTCACCAGCACTTGCAGGGTGCCCGTCAGGCCATCCAGGCGAATCAGGTCACCATCAAGCACCTTGGCCAGCGGGCCACCAGCGGCCGCTTCGGGCGAGACGTGGATGGCGGCGGGCACATGGCCCGAGGCACCGCTCATGCGGCCATCGGTGACCAGCGCCACCTTGAAGCCCTTGCCCTGCAACACGGCCAGCGGGGGTGTGAGTTTGTGCAGCTCGGGCATGCCGTTGGCTTGCGGGCCTTGCCAGCGCACCACGCAGACCACCCCACCCGAAGGGTGGCTCATGCACAGGCGCTCCAGCTCGCCCGCCTTGAAAGCATGCTGCAATGCGTCTTGCGAATCGAACACGCGCGCCGGCGCTTCGATGGTGTGCAGTGCTTCGGGCACGGCCGAGATTTTGATCACGCTGCGGCCCAAATTGCCTTGCAACAACTTGAGGCCACCCGAGACACTGAAAGGGCTGGACGCCGGGCGCACCACGGTGTCGTCTTGGCTGACCCCGGTATCAGTCCAGACCAATTGGCCATTCGGGGCAGACGGGATGCGGGTGAATTCATGCAAGCCCCCGGCCCGCACCGTCAGCACATCGGCGTGCATGAGGCCTGCGTCGAGCAACTCGCGGATCACATAACCCGGGCCGCCTGCGGCCTGAAACTGGTTCACGTCGGCGCTGCCGTTGGGGTAAACGCGGCTGAGCAGTGGCACCACATCCGACAAGGCCGAGAAGTCGTCCCAGTCGATCACGATGCCCGCCGCACGCGCCACCGCCACCCAGTGGATCAGGTGGTTGGTCGAGCCGCCCGTTGCCAGCAAAGCGACCATGGCGTTGACGATGCAGCGCTCGTCGACCACATGCCCGATGGGCGTGAAGTTTTGGCCCTTGACCAGCGCCAGCACGGTGCGGGCGGCTTCGCGGGTGAGCTCTTGGCGCACGCCCTCGCCCGGGTTGATGAAGGCCGTGCCCGGCACATGCAGGCCCATGGCTTCGAGCAGCATCTGGTTGCTGTTGGCCGTGCCGTAAAAGGTACAAGTGCCTTCGCCATGGTAGGCCTTGGACTCGGTCTCCAGCAACTCGGGCCGTCCCACCAAGCCCAGCGCCGCTTGTTCACGCACCTTGGATTTTTCGCTGTTCGACAGGCCGCTGGTCATGGGGCCTGCGGGCACAAACACCGTGGGCAGATGGCCAAACTGCAGCGCCCCAATCAACAGACCCGGCACGATTTTGTCGCACACGCCCAGCATCAGGGCCGCGTCAAACACATCGTGGCTGAGCGACACGGCTGTGGCCATGGCGATCACGTCGCGGCTGAACAAGCTCAGTTCCATGCCCGGTGTACCCTGGGTCACGCCGTCGCACATGGCGGGCACGCCTCCGGCCACCTGGGCGGTGGCCCCCAGCTTGCGGGCTTCGTCCTTGATCAGGTCGGGGTAATGCTGCAGCGGCGCGTGGGCCGAGAGCAGGTCGTTGTAGGCGTTGACGATGCCGATGTTGGGTGCGCGTGGCGCCACCACCTTGATTTTGTCCAAGGCGGTGGCGCGACTTTTGTCGCCATCGGGCATGGCGGCAAAGGCGTGGGCCACATTGGCACAACCCAGGCGCTGGGCACCGGGGTCGCGCTGGGCAGCGGCATCGACCTGCTGCAAATAGGCCTGGCGGGTCGGGCGGCTGCGCTGGGTGATGCGGGCCGTGACGGCGGCCACGGTGGGTTGAAGTCTCATGTTCTTGCGCCTGTTCGGAGGATGTAACTAAATTACAAAGACGATGGTAACCGTGTTCATGCGCTTTGGAGTCGTCCATCGGTTACAAGGTGGGTACAAGCTGCAGGGGGACCGTTGCGGGCGCAAAAAAACCCGCCGAAGCGGGTTTTCCAAGGTGCCTGCGGCGTGTCACTTGGCAGCAGAAGCGTCGGCAGCAGGTGCAGCAGTTGGAGCGGCAGCAACGGGGGCCGATGCGTCAAGGGCTGGGGCAGAGGCTTGTGTTGCAGGTGCTGTGACAGTGGCGGGCGCAGCTTTTTGGCTCTTGGCAAGGCCAAAACCCATGGCCAAGCCGATGGCCAGCACGATCACGGCCAACAAAACGGCCCACACCACAGCTTGGTTGTCATCTTGAGGGTTCGACATGTTTCTTTTCTCCGAAAATGAAGGCCAAATTGTAATGGGGCGTGATGGCACATGACCGACACCGACAGAAACGCAAACAAGCTGGGCAAGCAGCGCACAGGCCCATGGAAGACCGATCGAAGCGATTCCTTGGACCGTTTCCGGGCGCAGGCAGCAGGCCAGGATTTGTGGATATTTGGCTACGCCTCCTTGCTTTGGCGGCCTGAATTTGTGGCGCAAGAGCAGCAAGCGAGCCGCGTCTGGGGCTGGCACCGCGCTTTGAAAATGTGGAGCCGCCTGAACCGCGGCAGCCCCGAATGTCCGGGTTTGGTGTTTGCCTTGCTGCCTGGTGGCAGTTGTCATGGCGTGGTGTACCGGGTGGCCCCAAGCGAAGCCGACGAGGTGCTGCAGCGTTTGTGGGCTCGCGAGATGCCCATGGACGTTTACACCCCGAGCTGGTTGAGCTGTCAGACCCCCCAAGGCTTGGTCAAGGCCCTGGCTTTCACCCTGCCGCGCAGCAGCCCCAGCTTCACCGGCCAACTGCCCGCCGAAACTTACCGGCAAATTTTCCAACAGGCCAGCGGACGCTTCGGCAGCACGCGGGACTATGCCCTGCAAACCTATGAAAGTTTGCTCGCCCATGGCATCGAAGACCGGGCCTTGGCGGCTTTGCTGCGCCATGCCGACTGAGCTGCGCCCTGCGCGCTCAACTTCGGCATGCCCTTGCCCCGTTCAAGCCCACCACGCCCCACACCGACTCATCAGCGCAGCACGCTGCCTATACTGCAAGCCATGAACATCGCCGACCTGCGCAAGAGCTACGAAAAAGCAGAGCTCAACGAAAACATGTCCCATGCGGACCCCTTGAAGCAATTTGAACAATGGCTGCAAGAGGCCATCGCCTCGGAAGTGCCTGAGCCCAACGCCATGACACTGGCCACCGTGAGCAGCCAGCTGCGTCCCAGCACGCGGGTGGTGCTGATCAAGGGCTGCGACGCACGTGGCATCGTCTGGTACACCAACTACGAGAGCCAAAAAGGGCAAGAGCTGGCGGGCAACCCTTTTGCGGCGCTGCAGTTTCACTGGGTCGAGCTCGAACGCGTGGTGCGCATCGAAGGCCGGGTGGAAAAAATCTCAGGTGAGGAAAGCGACGCGTATTTCCTCAGCCGCCCGCTCGATTCGCGGATCGGCGCTTGGGCCTCACCGCAAAGCCAGGTCATTGAAGGGCGCACCGTGCTGGTGAGCAACGCCGCCAAATACGCGGCGCAATTCATGCTGCAACCGCCCCGCCCACCGCATTGGGGTGGCTACCGGCTGGTGCCAGACCAATGGCAGTTTTGGCAAGGCCGCAAAAGCCGCTTGCATGACCGCCTGCGCTACACGCCAGACGGCGACCACTGGCGGCGTGAGCGCTTGGCACCTTGATGGCTGTCTGAGCAAGTGTTTGAGGGGCTGTTGCACCAAGCCCATCGCACAGGCCAACTTGATTCATCGCGCACAGGGTGCGGCTCCTACAGGACTCGTGGGAGCAGCGCCCTGCGCGCGACAGCGTCCCTCTGAACGCGCAGACCGCAGCCGCTAAGCCAGCAAAGGCATCACCGCCAACACCACCGACACGCTGAGCAAGGCCATGGCCGTCGAGACCGCCACCGCCGCGGTGACGGTGTCCTCTTCCTTGCGGTATCGCTGCGAGAACAAAAACACATTGGCACCGATCGGCAATGCGGCCACCACCACCATGACCGACAGGTGCAAGCCGCGCAGGCCCAGCGCCCAAGCCACTGCCGCCATGAGCAGCGGGTGAACCACGGTCTTGACCAGGGACAGGCGCACGGCGTCCTTCAACCGCACACCGATGGCGGTCTGCGACAAGGTGATGCCCACCAGCACCAAAGCCACGGGACCAAAAGCACTGCCCAACAGCTGCAGTGGTTTGTCCACCACCGGGTGCAGGCCCCAATCGGTTTGGGCATACAGCAAGCCAGCCAGGATGGGCAAGGGGACCGGATGAAAAATGGCGCTGCGCACCGCCTGAAACAAGGTGGCCAACAAATGCCGCCGCTCGCCGGTCTCAGCGGCATGCTCGTGCGCCATTTGCAGCTCCAGCACCAAGGTGGCCAGGGTCAGCAACACCAGTGCGTGCAAGGAGATCAAGGTGAACAGCAAGACCAGCCCTTCTTGCCCATAGGCCAGGCCGATCAAGGGCACACCGATCATCAAGGTGTTGCTGAAAATGCCGGCCAGCGCCAGCACCGAGGCCCGTGAGTCGCGGCCATAAGCCACAAGCATGGCAAAAAACAAGACGGTGGCCACAGCGAAGTACTGAAACACCGGCCTCAGCTCCAAGCGCTCCAGGTGCACCGAACTCATGGTGCGAAACAGCATGGCCTGCGTGAGCACCAAGAACACGAGGTTGGACAAATCGCGCACGGCTTCGGGTCGCACCAGCTTGGCACGCCCGGCGATGAAGCCGACAAAAATCAGCAACACCACCGGAAGCAGTGAGGAAAGGACGGGATGATCCAGGTTCATGCCGGGGATTATCCCGGCCCCTCATGCCCCTGGCGCCACGGATACCACGTAGAACTGTCCAGCCAAGCGCGGTTTCAAAAGCTGGCTTGCACACCCAGCTTGACGCTGCGTCCCGGCAAAGGCGACTTGCCAAAAGCCGTGCTGCTCAGGATGGAACTGGCGCTGTAGGCCAGTTGGTCGGTCAGGTTGTCCAAACGGGCAAACCACTGCAGCACCGTGGTGTCCAGCTGCTGGCGGTAAGACACACTGGCGTTGACCAGGGTGTAAGCACCCGTGGCCACGCTGCCATCGGGCACGCGCTTTTGTGCGGCATGCCAGTCGGCCCCCAGTTTGGCAGCCCAAGGGCCTTGGCCATAGACCAGCGTTGCGCCCAAGCGCATGGGCGGGATGCGGGGCAAGGGCTCGCCTGTGCTGCTGTTGGTGGCGTGCACGGTATCGGCTCGCCAATCCAGATCGAGCGTCGAGGCGGATTGCCAAAGGCGCTGACGACCGTTGACTTCCAGGCCCTGGAATTGGGCCCTCACGCCTTGGTAGCGTTGCACAGGCAAGTCGTCCTCGATCTCACCGGTGGCCATCAGGCCGATGTAATGGGCAAACTGGCTGGCAAATGCCGTGAGGGCCAGGCGGTTCGGGCCCGCCTTCCAATGCAGGCCCAAGTCCATGCTCTTGGATTTTTCGAGTCCCAGACCGCTGCGGCCCACTTCCCAGGCATGGGTCGCCAAATGCGGTCCGTTGGCAAACAACTCGTGCGCTTTGGGGGCACGTTGTGTCAGGGCGGCGTTAGCGCTCAGCCCCCATGTGGAAGACAATTTGAGCACTGCGCCAGCCGCGATGCTGAATGGTGAAAAATCGCGTGTCCCGACCTCAAACCGTTCCACCGCCGGGTTCCCCAAAGACTGCACCCGCACCGATTCCCAACGGGCTCCTGCATTGAATTGTCCCCAGGCGGTGGGCAACTCCTCGTGCAAAAACAAGGCTTGACTGCGCGTGTGGCTGAACGGGGCGAAAGCTTCGTCCCCCACGGCAGAAAAACGGCTGGACTCCACCTGCAAGCCCCAGACACCTTGCCAGCCGGCCACTGGGCGATGGCGTGCTTCCACACGCAGGTCCTGGCCCTTGTTGGCAAACACGGTGCCGGGGGCACCGGTGTCCAACTCGGTGTGTTGGTAATCGGTGTGGCTCAAGCGGGCTTTGACGCTCTCCAACCAGCCCGGCAGTTGACGCACTTGGCCCTCCAGCGCATAACGCGTGGTCTTCATGCCAATCGTCACCCGGTCTTCGGCCACGGTACCGTAATCACTTTGGTAATTGTTGACCGAGGCCCCCAGATAAGCGTGGTCCCAAAAGGTGCTGACCCCGATGGCACCGCCACGGGACGCGCTGGCCGAGTTGCAAATGCGACGGGCCTGGGCTGGTGAACCCGGTTTGTCGCAGTCCAATGAGACGGGCACACCCACATCGCCCGTGCGGCGATCGAAGCCGTCCACATGCAAGGCCCAACGCGCGTTGCCCGCTTCCAGCAAAGCTGCGGCGCTGCGCTCGTCGTTGCCGGTGCCGGCCTGCAGCTGGGCTTTGCCCGAGACTCCCGAGACGCCCGACAAGCCTGCACGCGGGATGCGGTTGTCGATCACATTGACCACCCCACCCACCGCGCTGCCGCCGTACTGCAAGGCCGCCGGGCCGCGCAAGACCTCGATGCGCTCCGTCGACAACACATCCAGCGGCACAGCATGGTCAAAACTCAGGGCCGACACATCCAGACTGGCGGCACTGTTGTTCAAGACACGGATGCGGTCGCCGTCCAGCCCGCGGATGATGGGGCGGCTCGCGTTCGGGCCAAAGTAGGTGCTGGACACGCCGGGCAAACCGCTCAAGGTTTCGCCCAACGTGCTTTGCCCGCGTTCGAGCAAATCGGCACGGCCCAGGGCATTGACGGGCACAGTGGTCGAGTCGCGGCCCAGCGGGTTGCCGGTGATGACGATCTCAGGGGACGCGTTTTGCGCCCAAACAGCGGGCAAGGCGCCAAGGGCAGAGACACTGGCGAACGCCAGCAAGGAAAGGGGTGCGGATGTTTTCATGGTTCGGATGTGAAAAACTGGAACTCGTCCGCACAGCAAGGCCTCGGGGCCAGTCGTGCAGACAGCGATCAGGGATTCAAATCCGATACGGTGGGGCTCTGGCTTGCGCGGGACGCCAAGGCTGCTGAACATGGTTGTTCAGCCAATGCCCTGCAGGTGTCGCTGTGGGCAAAATGGCCAAACCGACCCACACCGGCCAAGCCGTGAGGGCACTGGCGTGGCCCAAGTGGCCCAGCACCTGGCACAACGCAGAGCCCACTTCATGGCCGTCGTCTGCGGCCAATTGCGCGACCGACACGGCCTGCGCCGAAGCAGTGGCCGTCACGGTGCCGGCTGGATGCAACTGGTGGGCCATCCCGTGCCACTGACCCCACACGGGCGCCCACAACACGGCACAGACCAAGGCCAAGGTCAGTGCAAGGCGGCGGTACGGGGGGAGAAACTGCATACCGCTATGTCAGGGTCAACACCGTGGCCACACCGAGCACTCGGCCACCGCGCTCAAGCGCGCACCCAGCGCGCAAAGGTCTGACGGAACTTGGCGACCTTGGGCGCGGCCACGGCGAGGCAATAGCCTTGGTAGGGGTTGCGCTCGAAGAAGTCCTGGTGGTAGTCCTCAGCCGCACTGTAATTGGCCAATGGCAACACCTCGGTCACGATGGGCTGGCCAAAAGCGTTGCCAGCCGTCAGCTCGGCGATCAGGGCGCGGGCCATTTCGGCCTGTTCGGGTGTGGTGAAGTAAATGCCACTGCGGTACTGCGTGCCCACGTCGTTGCCCTGCCGGTTCAAAGTCGTGGGGTCGTGGATCACAAAAAAGATTTCCAGCAATTCGCGGGTGCCAATCTCGGCCGGGTCGTACACCAGCTTGACCACCTCGTTGTGACCGGTACGGCCGGTGCAGACTTCATCATAGGTGGGGGCCACGGTCTGGCCGTTGCAGTAGCCCGACTCCACATCGGTCACACCGCGCACCTTGACGAAGACCGCCTCGGTGCACCAAAAGCAGCCGCCGCCCAAAACCAGAGTTTGTGTCATGTGGGTTCCTTGTTGCACAGGGTTAGGATTATCCGTGAGGGAGCAGCCCGCCCTGCACCGCCTGCACAAAGTCCCCCAGCGCGGTCTGGTCTCGGTCGCTGCGCCACAAGCATCGGGTGTCGTAACGGGCATCCACCTCGCGCAGCGGGACGAACACCGCGCCCGCCAGGGCCGACTGCTGCAGGGCCTGCGGCACCAGGGCCACGCCCAAGCCTTGCGAGACCAAAGACACCACGCTCAGCCAATGGCGCAGCTCGTGCACCACCTGCGGCATCCAACCGGCCTGTTCGCACAGCATCACGATGCGTTCGTGGTAATCGGGCGACACGGTGCGGGACACCACCACCAGGTCTTGCCCGGCCAGCTCCCCCAGGCCGATGCTGGACGCGCCCGCCAAAGGGTGGCTGGCAGGCAAACACGCCACCCAGGTCTGGCTGGCCACCAGAATCTGCTCAAAACCCGGCGGCACCCGGGGCGTGTGCACAAAGCCCACATCCAGGCGATCGCGCAGCAAGTCCGACAATTGCTCGGTCGAACTCAGCTCGCGCAGCACCAAACGCAAACGCGGGTGGCTGAGCTGAAAACGGCTCAAGATTTGCGGCAGGCCGCAATACAACATGGTCCCGGCAAAACCGATGTGCAGCTGGCCCGACTGGCCCTCTGCCACATCGCGTGCCTCACGCGCCACGGCACTGGCCTGCGCCAGCAAAGCCCGAGCAGCCGGCACAAAGGTCTGGCCCGCCGCCGTGAGCTGCACGCCCCGGCTGTTGCGGGTGAACAACTGCGCACCCACCGAGGCTTCGAGCTGCTGGATGTTCAGGCTGAGCGGCGGCTGCGAGATGGACAGGCGCTGGGCCGCGCGGCCAAAGTGCAGCTCTTCGGCCAGCATGAGGAAATAGCGCAGGTGACGAAATTCCATGAATTAAAATAATGTATTGATGGATAGGTAATCAATATTAGACAACTATTCATCTCAGCATGACAATCCAATCAAGATTTTTTTACGGAGACACCCACCATGGCCGCCCCCAAAAACACCTTCAGCTGGGAAGACCCCTTTCAGCTCAGCGCACAACTGACCGACGACGAGCGCCAAGTGCAAGAAGCCGCCCGCGCCTACTGCCAGGAACGCCTGTTGCCCCGCGTGACCGACGCCTTTTTGAACGAGACCACCGACCGCGCCATCTTCAACGAAATGGGCGAGCTGGGCCTCTTGGGTGCCACCATCCCCGAGCAGTACGGCGGCGCGGGACTGAACTATGTTTGCTACGGCCTGGTCGCGCGCGAAGTTGAGCGCGTGGACTCGGGCTACCGCTCGATGATGAGCGTGCAGTCTTCTTTGGTGATGTTGCCCATCAACGACTTCGGCACCGAAGCCCAAAAGCAAAAGTACCTGCCCAAGCTGGCCCGTGGCGAGTGGGTTGGTTGCTTTGGCTTGACCGAACCCAACCACGGCTCCGACCCCGGCAGCATGATCACCCGCGCCAAGAAAGTGCCCGGCGGCTACTCCTTGAGCGGCGCCAAGATGTGGATCACCAACAGCCCCATCGCCGACGTGTTTGTGGTCTGGGCCAAGGACGATGAAGGGGCCATTCGCGGCTTCATCCTCGAAAAAGGCTGGAAAGGCCTGTCCGCCCCCGCCGTGCACGGCAAGGTCGGCCTGCGCGCCTCGATCACCGGCGAGATCGTCATGGACGAAGTCTTCTGCCCTGAAGAAAACGCCTTCCCCGAAGTACGCGGCTTGAAAGGCCCGTTCACTTGCCTGAACAGCGCCCGCTACGGCATCGCCTGGGGCGCTCTGGGCGCTGCTGAAGACTGCTATACCCGCGCCCGTCAGTACGTGATGGACCGCCAGCAATTTGGCCGCCCCTTGGCTGCCAACCAGCTGATCCAGAAAAAGCTGGCCGACATGCTGACCGAAATCAGCCTGGGCCTGCAAGGCTGCCTGCGCCTGGGCCGCATGAAGGACGAAGGCACCGCTTCGGTGGACCTGACCTCCATCCTCAAGCGCAACAGCTGCGGCAAGGCGCTGGACATCGCCCGCCTGGCCCGCGACATGATGGGCGGCAACGGCATCAGCGCCGAATACGGTGTGGCCCGCCACCTGGTGAACCTGGAAGTGGTCAACACCTACGAAGGCACGCACGATGTGCACGCCCTGATTTTGGGCCGCGCCATCACCGGGATTCCTGCTTTTTCGAATTGAGCGCCGAACGCAAGCCGACTCTGGGGCTTCGGCCCCTTTTTCTTGTCCTGCGCTTGACCTGCGGGGGTGTCCCATCGGCTTGACGGACTTTGGGGCAAGCACTACATTACTAACCAGTTAGTCATTAGCCATCTGGTTTGTGTGAACACCGAAGCATCTGCCCACCCCAAACGCGAACGCCGCAAACAAGACCGCCCCGGAGAACTCCTGGAGGCGGCTTTGGATTTGTTCGTCGAAAAAGGCTATGCGGCCACGCGCGTGGAAGAGGTGGCTGCCCGGGCTGGCGTTTCCAAGGGCACCTTGTTTTTGTATTTCCCCAGCAAAGAAGACCTCTTCAAAGCGGTGGTGCGCGAGAACGTGGTCGCACCCGTCACGCAAGGCGCTGCCGAGGTCGCGCAATTCCAAGGGCCCACGGGCGAATTGCTGGAATGGATGCTGCTCCAGTGGTGGCGTCGTTATGGTGCCACCAAGGCCTCGGGCATCTCCAAACTGGTGATGAGCGAAGCCAGCAACTTTCCAGAGCTGGCCGCTTTTTACCGCCATGAAGTGATCGAGCCCGGGCAAGCGCTGGTGCGTTATGCCTTGCAAAGAGGCCTTGAGCGGGGCGAATTGCGCCGCATGAACATCGAATTGGCCCTGCACTCCCTGATGGCACCCCTGCTGTTTCTGGTCATGTGGAAACACTCCATGGGCCCTTGCTGTCCGGCGAGCGAACAGATCGATCCCGAACAATTCATTTCCCAACACGCCCAGTTGCTGGTGCGCGGTTTGTCTACTGCTTGAGCTGCCATGAAAAAATCAACCCTTTGGATCTTGTCGGGTGTGGCCATCGCTGTGCTGCTGGCCGGAGGCGTCCGTCTGCTGGGCCAACGCCAAGCGACCAAGCCACCCGCCGTCACCAGCGCCGCACCCGTGATGGAGTTGGCCCGCACCGATGTCTTCACCGCCCAAACCCAAGCCTTTGCCTTGGGGCTGCCGGTGTCCGGCGCCCTCAAGGCCTCGCAAAGCGCTTTCATCAAGGCCCGCGTCGCCGGGGAACTGGTGGCCCTGAGCGTGCGTGAAGGCGACACCGTGCAAGCCGGTCAGGTGGTGGCCCGTGTGGACCCTGTCGAATACCAAGCCCGACAACGCCAAGCCCAACAGCAAGCCGATGCCGCCAAGGCGCAGGTCGACATCGCCCAACGCCAATTCGACAACAACAAGTCGCTGGTGGAGCAAGGCTTCATCTCGCAGACCGCCTTGATCACCTCGCAAGCTTCTTTGAACGGGGCCAAAGCCACCCACATGGCCTCCGTGGCCGCACTCGATGTGGCCACCAAGGCGCTCGACGACGCCAGCCTCAAAGCCCCTTTTGCCGGGCAGATTGCGCAGCGCTTGGCGCAAGCCGGTGAGCGCGTGGGCATCGATGCCCGCATTGTCGAGATCGTCAACCTCTCGCAACTCGAGCTCGAAGCCGCCCTGCCCGCCATCGAGGCCGCCCAGGTGCGCGTCGGCATGAAGGCCCAGTTGCAAGTCGAAGGCCTGAGCGTCCCGGTGGAGGCCCGTGTGCTGCGCATCAACCCGAGCGCCCAAGCCGGCAGCCGCAGTGTGCTGGTTTACCTGGGCGTGGCCGGTCGCGAAGGTTTGCGCCAAGGCTTGTTTGCCGAAGGGTCGTTGGGCACCCAAAGCGTGCAGGCCATGGCCGTGCCGATGGGCAGCGTGCGCACCGACAAACCGCAGCCTTATGTGCAAGTGATCGAACAAGCAGCGGTGCGCCACGTGCCCGTCAAACTCGGCGCCCGCTCTGAAGTCAGAGGCCAAACCCTGGTGGCCGTCGAAGGCCTGAGCGAAGGCGCGCAAGTGCTGACGGCCAGCGCGGGGGCCTTGCGCGAAGGTGTGCAGATCAAGATCACGGCCACGGCCCGCTGAGAGGGTTTACAGCATGTGGTTCACCCGCGTCAGTTTGCAAAACCCGGTGTTTGCCACCATGGTCATGTTGGCCTTGGTGGTGATGGGCATTTTTTCTTTCCAGCGCCTCAAAGTCGATCAATTTCCCAACATCGACTTCCCGGCGGTGGTCATCAGCACCGAATACCCGGGCGCATCCCCCGAAATCGTGGAGAGCGAGGTCTCCAAAAAAATCGAGGAAGGCGTCAACTCGATCGCCGGCATCAGCGCCCTGATCTCACGCAGCTACGAAAACCAGTCGGTGGTGGTGATCGAATTCCAATTGCAAATCGACGGTCGCAAGGCGGCCGAAGATGTGCGGGAAAAAGTCGCCTCGCTGCGCCCCTTGTTGCGCACCGAAGTCAAAGAACCCCGGGTGCTGCGCTTTGACCCTTCCAGCCGCGCCGTGTGGTCGCTGGCTGTGATTCCGGAAGGTGACCAGCTCAGCGCCGTGGAGTTGACCAACTGGTCCGAGCAAGTGCTCAAAAAACGCCTCGAAAACGTGCGTGGTGTGGGCTCGGTCACCTTGGTGGGCGGTAGCAAACGCGAGATCAACCTGTATCTGAACCCAGGCAACATGGAAGCGCTGGGCGTCACAGCCGAACAAGTGGTCACTGCCGTGCGCAACGAAAACCAGGACTTGCCCGTGGGCGCGATCCGCTCGCTGCAGCAAGAGCGCATGGTGCAGATCACCTCACGCATGCAAAGACCCGAGGACTTTGGCCGCATCATCGTGGCGCGCAAAAACGGCAGCCCCATTCGCCTGTCGCAAGTGGCCACGGTGCAAGACGGTGCGCAAGAGCTGGAAAACCTGGCGCTCTACAACGGCCAGCGCACGCTCTTGATGTCGGTGCAAAAGTCACAGGACGAAAACACCATCCAGGTGGTCGATGGCCTGGTCAAAGCCGTGGCCGAGTTGCAAGCCCAACTGCCTGCGGGCCTGCGGCTTGAACCCATCACCGACGGCTCGCGGCCCATCCGCGTGTCGGTGAACAACGTGCGCCAGACCTTGATCGAGGGGGCCATCCTCACGGTGCTGATCGTGTTTTTGTTCCTCAACTCCTGGCGCTCCACCGTCATCACGGGCCTGACGCTGCCGATCTCGCTGATCGGCACCTTCATGTTCATGCAGATGTTCGGCTTCACCATCAACATGATCACCCTGATGGCCCTGAGCCTGTGCGTGGGCCTCTTGATCGACGACGCCATCGTGGTGCGCGAGAACATCGTGCGCCATGTGCAGATGGGCAAAAACGCCTACCGCGCTTCACTGGAAGGCACACAAGAAATTGGCCTGGCTGTGCTGGCCACCACCTTGTCCATCGTGGCGGTGTTTTTGCCCATCGGCTTCATGGAAGGCATCATCGGCAAGTTCTTCCACGAGTTCGGCATCACCATCGTGGCGGCCGTGATGATCTCGATGTTTGTGAGCTTCACGCTCGACCCCATGCTCTCGAGCATCTGGCACGACCCGGCGATCGACGCCTTGGGCAAAAACCAGGCCCCCGTGGGCTGGTACAACCAAAGCATTGGCCGCGTGACCGGCTGGTTTGAGCGGGGCACCGAGCGCTTGGCCGATGGCTACCAAGGCATCTTGCGCTGGGCGCTGGTGCACAAAAAATCCACCGTGTTGATGGCGCTGGGCATTTTTGTGGCCAGCGTCTTCATGGTCCGCTTGCTGGGCACCGAGTTCGTGCCCAAAGCCGACTTTTCTGAAACCTCGGTCAGGTTCGAAACCCCGGTGGGCACCTCGCTCGAAGCCACCGAGGCCAAAACCCGCCAAGTCGAAGCCATCCTGCGCGATTTCCCGGAAGTGCGCTACACCGTCAGCACCATCAACACCGCCAACGCGCAGGGCAAGAACAACGTCAACCTCTACATCCGACTGGTCGACCGCAAAAACCGCAGCCGCAACGCCGACCAGATGTCGGCTGCACTGCGCGAGCGCCTCAAACAGGTGCCCGGCATCGCGGTCACGCACGCCGGTTTGCTCGACGCCATTGGCGGCAACAAGCAAGTGGAGTTTTCGCTGCAGGGGCCGGATCAAAAAGAGCTGGAGCGCTTGGCGCTGCTGGCCCTGGCCAAGGTGCAGGGCATTCCCGGCTTGGTGGACCTGGACTCCAGCGTCAAACCCAACAAACCCGTCATCGGCGTGGAAGTGCTGCGCGACGGGGCATCGGACTTGGGGCTGGGCACAGCGCAGCTGGCCGGACCGCTGCGCATTTTGGTGGCGGGGCAAACCGTGGGCAACTGGCGTGCCCCAAATGACCAGACCTACGACGTGAACGTGCGCCTGGCGCCCGAGGCCCGCAACAGCCCGCAAGACCTGGAGCGCTTGCCTTTCATGGTGAGCGCGCCCGATGGCAGTGCGCGCACCGTGCGCCTGGGGCAGGTGGCCCGCGTGAGTGAGACCACCGGTTCCAACCAGATCAACCGCCGCGACATGATGCGCGAGGTCGCCATCAACGCCAACGTGTTCGGACGCTCGCCGGGCGAGGTCTCGGCCGAGGTGCGCCAAGCCATGGACAGCCTGAACCTGCCACCCGGCTACCGTTACAGCTTTGGTGGCGCGACCAAAAACATGGGCGAGTCCTTTGGCTACGCCTTGTCGGCCCTGGCCATGGCGGTGATCTTCATCTACATGATCTTGGCCAGCCAGTTCAAAAGCTTCTTGCAGCCCCTGGCTTTGATGACTTCCCTGCCGCTGACCCTGATCGGCGTGGTGCTGGCCTTGATGGCGTTCCGTTCAACCTTGTCGATGTTCTCCCTCATCGGCGTGATCATGCTCATGGGCCTGGTCACCAAAAACGCCATCTTGCTGGTGGACTTTGCCATCCGCGCCCGCGAGGACGGGCTGGCGCGCAGCGAAGCCTTGCTGCTGGCGGCCAAAGTGCGGCTGCGCCCCATTTTGATGACCACCTTGGCCATGATTTTTGGCATGGTGCCGCTGGCCTTTGCACTGAGCGAAGGTGCCGAGCAACGCGCGCCCATGGGGCAGGCCGTGATTGGCGGGGTCATCACCTCCTCGCTGCTGACCTTGGTGGTGGTGCCGGTCGTTTACTGCTACATGGACGATCTGGCGCAATGGCTGCGCCGAAAAGCGGGCCTGCCCCCCGCTGCTGAGGGCTCGGCAGGGTCAGACCGGTAAAATCGTGCAGACATTGACAATCCCTCTGGAGTAAAAAAATGGATCTGAACCAGGCCCGTTTCAACATGATCGAACAGCAAATCCGCCCCTGGGAAGTGCTGGACACCCAGGTGCTGAGCCTGCTGTCGGTGGTCCGCCGCGAAGACTTTGTGCCGCTGGCGCACAAAGCCTTGGCCTTTGTGGACATGGAGATCCCCTTGGGCGCAGGCACCGGCCAAGCCATGCTGGCCCCCCGCGTGCAAGCCCGCTTGCTGCAAGAACTCGCCCTGCAAAAATCCGACAAAGTCCTGGAGGTGGGCACCGGCTCCGGCTTCATGGCCGCCTTGATGGCCCACCAAGCGGCCAGCGTCTTGAGCCTGGAAATCGATGCGGCTTTGGCAGCACAGGCCCAAGCGCATTTGCAAAGAACCGGCGTCAGCAACGCCACCGTGCGCGTGGCCGACGGCAGTCTGGGCGCTGCCGCCGACAGTCCTTTTGACGCCATTTTGCTCAGCGGCTCGGTCGCACAAGTGCCTGCCGCTTTGCTGCAACAGCTCAAAGTGGGCGGCAAACTGGTCGCCATCGTGGGCGACGAGCCCATGATGCGCGCCACCGTGGTCACCCGCAGCAGCGACAGCAGCTTCACCACCGCCGAGCCATGGGACTGCAACGCCCCGCGCCTGTGCGGTTTTGCCGAACCTTCCCGCTTCACGTTCTGATCGCCATGCAACAAATCACCCCCGCTCAACTCAAGGACTGGGCTGCGCAACAAAGCCAGCGCCCCGTGCTGCTGGACGTGCGCGAAAGCTGGGAATGCGAGACCGCCAGCACCAAACCCGAGCACTTGGACCTGGTGCACATGCCCATGCAAAGCATCCCCGGCCGGCTGGCCGAACTCGATGCCTCCCGGCCCATCGCCTGCTTGTGCCACCACGGCGCACGCAGCCAGCAAGTCGCCCACTTTTTGGCCCAACAAGGCTATGACGTGGTCAACGTGGCCGGCGGCATCCACGCCTGGTCCTTGCAAGTTGACCCCACGGTTCCCGTGTATTGATTCGGTTCACTGAACCGTGCCACCTCTTCGCTCACTCAGAAAGCACCCCATGCAGCACCAACGCTCAACTCCTCCATTGTTCAAACGATTGCCGTTGGCGGTGCTTGTGTCTCTGGCTTGCGCTGGCACCGGTCAGGCGCAAAGCCTGGTTGAGATGTACGAGATGGCCAAAACGCATGACGCGGTTTACCAATCGGCCAAGTCGCAGTTCTTGGCCAACCAGGCCAAGGCCGATCAAGGCAAAGCGGCCTTGTTGCCCACGGTGAACCTGAATGGGGGCGTGACTCGCTCGAACCGGGAGATCTCACCTCAAACAAGTTCCGATTACGGCTACACCACGCGCACCACAGGCCTCAATGCCAGCCAACCGCTGTACCGCCCTGCCAACCTCGCCGCTTACCAGCAAAGCCAAAAAGCGCTGGACATTGCCCAGTTCAGCCTGAAACAGGCCGAGCAAGATTTGATCGTGCGCACCACACAGGCCTACTTCGAAGTCCTGGCCGCGCAGCAAAGCCTGACCTTTGTGCAGGCCCAAAAAGCCGCGGTGGCCGAACAACTGGCCAGCGCCAAACGCAACTTTGAAGTGGGCACCTCCACCATCACCGACACCCGCGAAGCCCAAGCCCGCTACGACTTGGTGATCGCCCAAGAAATCGCGGCCGACAACGATCTGCGGGTCAAAAAAGTGGCCTTGGAACTGCTGGTCGGCAAATCGGGCATCGCACCTTTGAGCCTGAGCGCACAAGCGAAGCTGCCCCCCGTGGCTGGGGCCCATGCCGAGGAATGGATTGCCCAAGGTGAGCAATCACACCCGGCCCTGCAGCAGGCGCGCATCAACTTGGACATCGCCAAACTCGAAACCAGCAAAGCCGAAGCCGGCCACAAACCCACGGTGGACTTCACCTTGGGCTACAACATCCAAAAGAACATTGGCGGCACCTCGATTGCGGCGCTCTCGGCCAACAACCAGATCACCATCGCCAGCGCAGGCATCACCGCCAACATGCCGATCTTTGCCGGCTTTGCCACCCAAAACCGCATCCGCGAAACTCTGGCCCTGGAAGACAAAGCCCGCAACGATCTGGAAGGTGCGCAGCGCCAAGTCGCCCAAGCCACCCGTGTGGCTTATCTGGGCTTGCAATCGGGCCTTGGTCAAGTCAAGGCGCTGGAAGCAGCCGAAGTCTCGAGCCAAGCGGCCCTGGACGCCAACAAGTTGGGCTACCAAGTCGGTGTGCGCATCAACATTGACGTGCTCAACAGCCAAAGCCAGTTGTTCCAGACCAAACGCGATCTGGCCAAAGCCCGTTACGACGTGCTGCTCGGCCAGCTCAAACTGCGTCAGGCCAGTGGCACCCTCAAGGCCGAAGACCTGCAAAGCATCAACGCCCTGCTGCAGAAGTAAGCCGCCACTTCAGCCTAAGCCTTCAGCCCTGACCGCCCTCGCCGGCTGTCAGGGCTGAACTGTTTTTGGCGTCCATGCGCTGACCACCGCTTGCGCATAGCGGTCGGCGGCCCCTCGGCCTTGCGCCACCATGCCCAAGCCCGCTTTTTGCGCCAGCGCCAGCGCAGCGTGGTCGTTCAGCCAGGCCAACGCTTGGTCCAGCGCCCCGTCCATGTCGGCCACGCGCAGCGCAGCGCCTGCCGCTTCGGCCTGCGCTGAAGCCTCTGCAAAGTTGAAGGTGTGCGGCCCCATGATGACCGGGCAGCCAAAAGCAGCGGCCTCGATCAGGTTTTGCCCACCCAGCGGCATGAAGCTGCCACCCAGCAAAGCCATGTCGGCGGCATGGAAGTACTGCGGCATCTCGCCCACGCTGTCGCCCAGCCAAACTTGTGCCTCACAAGCCGCCGCAGGCCAAGCGCCCTGTGCCGGCAGCGCACTGCGCCGAAACACCGACCAGCCTTTGGCCCGCACCAGTTGCTGCACGTCGTCAAAGCGCTGCGGATGGCGCGGCACCAACAACCACAACACACCGGCATCGGCAAAGGCTTGCCTGCGTGCCGCTTTGGCGGCCAAGGCATCCAGCCACAAAGCCTCTTCACCTTCACGGGTGCTGGCCAGCATCAGCACGGGCCGGCTCTGGCCATGCCGGGCCCACTGCGCACGCCAGGTTTGCGCCACAGCTTGTGCCTGCGGCAAGGTCTGCACATCGAATTTCAGGTTTCCCAGCACCGCCCCCACATGAGCGCCCAAGGCGCGCAAGCGCTGTGCATCGGCCTCGGACTGCGCCAGCACACCCGCCAGTCCCCGGTAAGCCGGCCCAGACAAAAAGGACCAGCGCTGGGCCGAGCGCAGGGATTTGTCATTGAGCCGCGCATTGACCAGGACCAAAGGCAGCGCTTGCTGTTGGCAAGCCTGCACCAGGTTGGGCCAGACTTCGGTTTCCATCAAGAGACCACCAAGCGGGCGGTGGTGTTGCAAAAAGCGCCGCGTGGCCTCGGGTGTGTCCCAGGGCAACCACGCTTGCACATCGCCTGGCTGCAGCAAACCCAGGCCTTGCGCCCAACCGGTGGCGGTGCCGTGGGTCAGCAGCAAGCGCATGCCTGGCAGGTGTTGACGCAAAGCCTGGACCAACAAAGCCGCCGCACGGGTCTCGCCCAGAGACACCGCATGCACCCAGACGCAGCCAGGCGCCGAAGCCGGGCTGTCGTAAACGCCCCAACGCTGCGGGATCTGCTCCAGATAGCCGGGCTCTTGTTGGCCACGCCGCTGAAGTTTGCGGCGCAACAGGGGCTGCAGGCCGCGCATCAACAGGCCATAAGCCCACAGCGTCAAACGCTCAGCCCATGACAAGAACGGCAGCGGCATGGCGCTCAATGCTCACGCACCCGCAAACAACTGCGCATACACGCGGCCAATGCCATCGGCTTCTTTGGCCAAAGAAAACTCTTGCGACACCCGCGCGCGCGCGGCCTGCCCCATTTGCACAGCCGCAGGCAAATCGGCCAACACCTGGCGCACCGCTGTGGCCAAACCGGGTGCATCGCCTGTGTCGACCAACTCGCCCGTGACGCCCGGCAGCACCAGCTGGTCAAACGCCCCGGTGCGCGAACACACCAGCGCACAGCCGGTGGCAGCCGCCTCAAAAGGGGTCAGGCCAAAGGGTTCGTAACGCGGGCAAGCCACACACAGCAGGCAGCGCTGGTACCACCGATGCACCTCGCCGGCGGGCACTTCGCCCAGAAACACGATGCGCTCAGACAGACCGGCCTGTGCGATCTTGTCGACCAGGGCTTGTTGGAAGGCTTGGTGCTGGGGCTGGGCCAGCCCGGCAATCACGGCCGTGGCGCCCGGCAGCTGCGGCAGCGCCTCGATCATGGCGTCCACAAACACATCGCTGCCTTTGTCGGGCCGGACGCGGCCAAAAACGCCAATACCGTACTGCCCGGGCAGGCCGGAATCGGCCCAGGCCTTGCGCTTGTCGGGCGACGGCGCAAAACGCGACAGGTCAATGCCGTGCGTCACCACGGCCGTGGTGTTGGGCACAAAAGAAGCCGCCAACGGCGTGGTCGAGATGACCGCGTCCATTTTGGAAATCAACCAACGTGGAAAAGCACCATGCAAATGCTGGGCCGCCGAGGTGAAAACCAGTTGGATCGGCAAACGCAACACATCGCGCGCAAAAATGCCCAGCATCATTTCAGGGTCTCGCCGCACATGCCAGATGCGGAACGCCCGCCCAGGCGGCGGCTGGCGCGACAAAGCCAGGGCCTGCCAAGCGCTCATGCCCACCACGCCATTGGACAGGGTGGTGCCGCAATAGCCCAGACGCCATTGCTGCATTTGCAAAGGGACCAAAGCGTTGATGGTGGCGGACACACCCGTGTAACGCTGTTTGATGTTGAAGACAATGACGTCGGGGTTGGGATGGCGCACGGGGTCCGGGGCTGAGTAGGTATCGGCAAATTATAGGGAGCGCCATCGGGCACAGGCGGTGGCCCACCAAGCCGTAAGCCTTGAAGGTATTTAGCCTCTAAAATCGCATTCTCAAAGTCTGTCCCGTCACCATAAAACGGATAGCCGAATCTTTTATGACAGTACGGCTTACCAACTCAAAGTAGGGGAAGCAGTACATCTCCAAAAACAATCAAAAAACATGGTTTCCACAGAAGTCATCGTCACCACCTACAACAACCCCCAAGCTTTGCACTTTGCCATGCTGGGCCTTTCAGGGCAAATTACCCAAGCATTCTCGGTGTGCGTGGCAGACGATGGATCAGGGTCTGCGACTCAGGAAATTGTGGAAAACTGGCGCAAAAATTTCGGCGAGACACGATTTCGACACATCTGGCATCCAGACAACGGTTTTGCCAAGAACGAGATCCTGAATAAGGCCATCGCCAGCTCGCAAGCCGATTACCTCATCTTCATTGATGGCGACTGTGTGGCATCCCCAGGGTACATCCAACGACACTTAGACCTGCGCCTGCCAGGTCAATTCGTTAGCGGCAGTCTTATTCGAATGCCCTTGCTGGTCAATGATCTGATCAACGACAGATTGATCACCACAGGAACGATTTTTAAGGTCAACTGGCTCAAGGCCCATGGCTGCATCAACCGATTTGGATCTTGGCTGAAAACGGGCACATTGCCGCTCGCATTGGCAGATTTTCTTGAGAAAATCTCACCTGTTAAAAAAGTCTGGAACGGCTGCAACAGTGGTGGCTGGCGCAGCGATTTGCTCAAGGTCAATGGTTTTGATGAGTCCATGAAATATGGCGCAGAAGACGTTGAAATGGGCGTACGTCTGAACAATGCTGGCGTAATCGGAAGGCACAACCGTTACACCGCCCCGCTGCTGCACATCGAGCATTCTCGAAGCTACGCCGACCCAATTGTGGCCGCCAACAACAAGCGGTACATGAAGTCGGTACGACGTTCAGGCAAAACTTGGACCCCCAAGGGCATTGTGAAAGTCGATTCACCTAACCCATTGATCCAAGGTTGAGCATGACAAGTGATTACCCCAATTTACCCCGCCTGAGTATTGGCATCATCACCAAAAACGAATCTAAACTTATCGGCCGATGCATTGAAAGCGCAGCGTTTGCTGACGAAGTTATCGTGCTTGACAGTGGGAGCACAGACAACACACTGGAAATCGCCATCAGCCTTGGTGCCCAAACTTTCACGAACGACGATTGGCAAGGTTTTGCAGTACAACGCAATCGTCTTTTAGCACTCGCGAAGGGTCAATACATTTTCTTCCTCGATGCCGACGAGATCATCACTCCCCAATTGCGTGACGAAATCATCGCCCAGGTGAACACAGGGAAGTCAGGGGTCTGGCGCGTGAGTTGGACCGTTATCGCATTCGGCCATATGCTTCGCCACTTCAAGTCAAGCTCGAGCATGGAGAGGCTGTTCAGCACCGACTTGATTGATTGCTATGAGGGGGTGGTACACGAGACTGCCATACTCAAATCACACATACCCGCAATCCGGGGTGTACTCAAACACCGTCTACTTCACCACTCGCGCCAGAGCATTCGGTCCAGCCTCGAAAAGCTCACCCAATACGCCATGCTTGGCGCAGTCAAACGGCACGCCGCCGGCAAAAGGGGCGGTGTACTCAGAGGCATGGCCTCGGCACTGGTGATATTCATCCGAACTTATTTTTTCCGTCGTGCATTTATGGATGGAGGTCCCGGCTTCCTTTATTGCTTTTTTGTGGCACTTGAATGCTTTTTCCGTTATGTTGCTCTGCACTACGACCGAGATATGCTGGACACTGACGTCAGTCGTTGACATCTCTACACCATGCACATCCTGATTTGCAATCACTCTCCTGTTCCAGTATTTGCTTACGGTGGAACCGAAAGGGTCATTTGGGATCTTGCCAAAGGCCTGATCGCCAAAGGTCACATCGTTAGTTTTTTGGTGCCAGAAAACTCACAATGCTCATTCGCCAGAGTCTTGCCACTTGATCCACGCAAAACCTTAAAAGACCAGATACCAGAAGATGTCGATTTGGTACATTTTCATTTCAATCCTGGCCCTACTTTTGAATGCTCTAAACCCTGGTTGATGACTCAGCACGGGAACTCCATTTCCGACGAGCTCTTACCCATCAATACTGTTTTTGTATCAAGCGACCATGCCCGTCGACATGGTTCGCAATGCTACGTTCACAATGGTCTTGATTGGAAGGCCTACGGCCCCGCCAATCTCCTTACAGAACGTCAGCACTATCATTTTCTTGGCAAGGCAGCTTGGCGGGTCAAAAATGTGCAAGGCGCCATTGACGTTAGCAAGCATGCCAATGTGCCTTTAGTTGTCATGGGTGGTAAAAGACTTAATTTGAAACGCGGCTTTCGTTTCACATGGTCTAGACATGTAAAGTTCTTGGGCATGGTCGGTGGTGACATCAAGTTTTCAACTTTGCAACAATCAAAAGGTTTGATTTTCCCCGTTCGATGGCATGAGCCATTTGGCTTGGCGGTCATTGAAAGTCTGTATTTTGGTTGTCCTATTTTTTGCACTCCTTATGGTGCATTACCAGAAATCGTTTCACATGAATGCGGTTTTATGTCCCACCATTTAATCGAACTCTCCGAAGCGATTCAATCCATGGAATTTAACAAGGCATCTTGCCATCAAAGAGCTGTTGAGCTTTTCAATGCTGAGCTCATGACTCTTCGATACTTGACAATTTATGCACGGATCATGTCACGCGAAGTGATCAACAACGCCCCTCCCATCAGGCAAGAACCTGCTGCCCGGCTTCCTTGGAAGAAGTAATTGACCATCGCGAACATCAATCCGCACCTATTTTTTTAATTCATCACAAGCTCCAAGCCCAATGGTGCGGTTTTTATTTCAGCCTTTGTGGTGTCTGTTACTGGCTCTTTTGCTGGCTTTTTCCTCACTCAACAGCAAGGCCATGGGCTTGGCGTGGCTGCTTTTCGTGCTGACAGGAGCCTGGGTTGCTTTACAAAACCAAGGGCGACTCAGTGCAATTTCAGCTCAACCCTGGGCCAAAACTTGGCTTTTAACTGCTTCATTGGCGTTACTCATCAAATCTATCGCCACCTTTTACTGGACTGACCCTTGGTCAGAGAGGCATGGCGAACTGAGACTTTTTTTAGGTGCATTGGCGTTATATGGTTTTCTAGATTCCAAAGACATGAAACGCAATACTCTGTCAATGATCGCCTTGAGCATGACGATTAGCAGTGCTGTAGGCCTTGCGTGGGTCATTTTTTATGGGCGTGATGCAGTGCCCACACACCCCATTCCTTGGGCGGGATCCATGGCCATGGTCAGCGCATTCCTGTTGGCACTTTCATACCATTTGGACTTCTCACGGCTGCAAAGACGCTTGTGGTTTTTTGGCGGCACCTTAGCTTTATTGGCGGTGTTGTCAAGCCAAAGTCGCGGCGCGTATGGCATTGCTTTTTGGTGGCTGGCAGTCGGCCTGTACCATCTTTGGCGTCGACAGCCATGTCTTCACGCCTCCCGTTCTTTCAGATCAAGCACCTCTGGTCAATGGGCTCTGCTTGGTGCAATTCTCATCGGCTTGGCCGCCTTGAGCCAGACACCTGTGTTTCAGCGACCGGTAAAATCTACGCAAGATGCTATCAATGAGATCCGCATCTCTCAGGAGTCAAGAGAAGCAGGCTCCAACAGTTCGGTCGGGGCCAGGCTATACATGTGGCAAAAAAGCCTGACCGCCATAGAAGAATCACCTTGGATAGGCCACGGTCATGACGCCCGCAAAAAATTCCTTCTCGAATGGGCAGAAGCCGCTCAATCGGCTGAAATCAAACGCTTGGGACACGTTCATAACGAATACTTGCATCAACTGATTGATCACGGCCTCTGGGGGCTGAGTAGCCAAATTTTTTATCTTGTTGCATGGGTCATTATTGTTTGGCAACTGCTGAAAAAAAATCACCACGTCTCTGCTTTGTCAGTTGCTGGCATGGCATTTATTCACATGACAACCAGCCTGACCAACGTCAATTTTGCGCACAACTACTACACAGCAAGCCTGTCACTTTTTATAGGATTGAGCTTATGGCTCACAAGGCTCGAACCGCAAGGCTTTGGCAAAGAAAAAAGCAGCGTGCAACAGCCAAAATGTTCTTAAGCAGTATTTAAAATTACAGTGGAATAGACTTTCAAAGCTTCCCGATTGGTGCTTGACATTTGAAATGTCATGAGGCCATGCTCAATGCGCCGCCGCCTGAATCTGCGCATCGGGCTTGACCGAGCGCAGCAGGGCCAGCATCTCGGCCTCGATGCGGTGCAGGGCGTCCTCGGTCTGACCCTCAAAGCGCAGCACCAGCACCGGCGTGGTGTTGGAGGCGCGGATCAGGCCAAAGCCATCGGGCCAGTCCACACGCAGTCCATCGATGTCCGACACCTGGGCGGGCGCACGGAAGGCGCTGGCGGCCTTGGCTTGCAGGGCGCGGGTCACGCTGTGCGGCTCACCCTCGGCGCAGGCCACGTTCAGCTCGGGCGTGCTGAAGCTGCTGGGCAGGGCATTGAGCACCGCGTTGGCATCGGGCGCTTTGCTGACGATCTCGAGCAAGCGGCAACCGGCGTAGGTGCCGTCGTCAAAACCATACCAGCGCTCTTTGAAGAAGATGTGCCCGCTCATCTCGCCGCCCAAGGGGGCCTGACCGCCTGCGGCCTCGATGGCTTTCATCTTGGCCTTGATCAGCGAGTGGCCGGTCTTGTACATCAGGGCTTGGCCGCCTGCCGCCTCAATGGCCGGTGCCAAGCGCTGAGAGCACTTCACGTCAAACAAGATGGTGCCGCCGGGCACACGGCTGAGCACGTCTTGGGCAAACAACTGCATCTGGCGGTCGGGGTAAATGTTGTGGCCGTCTTGGGTGACGATGCCCAATCGGTCGCCGTCCCCGTCAAAAGCCAAGCCCAATTCGGCCCCACTGGTCTTCAGGGCCGCGATCAGGTCTTGCAGGTTTTCCGGCTTGCTGGGGTCAGGGTGGTGGTTGGGAAACTCGCCGTCCACTTCGCTGAACAGTTCGATCACTTCGCAGCCCAGGGCGCGGAAGATGCCAGGGGCCGACGCGCCAGCGATGCCATTGCCCGAGTCGATCACGATCTTCATGGGGCGCGACAACTTCACATCGCTCACGATGCGCTGCGCGTAGTCGGCCAACACGTCCAAGTGCTTCACGCTGCCGCCACCCTTGAGTTGCCAAGTTTCCCCTTCCATCATCTGGCGCAAGGCCTGGATTTCATCGCCATAAATGGCGCGGCCGCCCAGCACCATCTTGAAGCCGTTGTAGTCCTTGGGGTTGTGGCTGCCCGTGACCTGGATGCCGCTCTGGCAAGCGGTGTTGGCCGCGAAATACAGCATGGGTGTGGTGACCATGCCCACGTCAATGACCTCGATACCAACGGCCACCAGACCGCGCACGAGCGCAGCAGACAGCCCCGGCCCGCTCAAGCGGCCGTCACGGCCCACGGCCACGCGGGTCTGCCCCTCGGCCAAGGCCACGGTGCCAAAGGCCTTGCCCAAGCCCTCGGCCACCGCCTCGTTCAGCGTGGCGGGCACCACGCCGCGGATGTCATAGGCTTTGAAAATCGAAGGGGTGACTTGCATAGGACTAATTCAAATAACTAAAAAAAACACCCCGGCAAGGCCGGGACGACTCCAGTGTTCAGCCCGCATTGTAGGTGGCCACAGCCCAAATCCGCCCCTGTCAGCCCGTCCCCTGTCCGGCCAGCCCAGCATGCCATCCCCCCCATTTCCCGCTAACATCACCCCAAACGATGCATCCAGTTCCAAACTTTGCTCCCCATGAACGTCCACAACACCCTGAGCATCGACAGTCCCTTGGGACCCATCACCCTGGCCGTCAGTGGGCATGGGCTTTGCGGCCTGTGGTTTGACGAGCAACGCCACGGCCCCAGCCCCCAGCAAGTGCGCCACTGGCCGCGCAACCCAGGCGATGCCCTGCTGCAACAAGCGGCCGATCAGGTGACGGCTTACCTGGCAGGTCAGCGCAGCCAGTTCGACTTGCCGCTGGACCTGTCCCATGGCACCGACTTCCAGCAGGCCGTCTGGCAAGCCCTGTTGACGGTGCCCTGCGGCCAGCACCAAAGCTACGGCCAATTGGCAGCGCGGCTGAACAGACCCAGCGCTGTGCGCGCCGTGGGCGCTGCCGTGGGCCGCAACCCGGTCAGCATCATCGTGCCCTGCCACCGCATCTTGGGTGCCGGTGGCCAACTGAGGGGTTATGCCGGTGGGCTGTGGCGCAAACAAGCGCTGCTCACCCTCGAGGGCCATCCGGCCCTTTGACCCCGGTTCAATGAGCGCTTCCCACGCCAAAGGCTGGCTGCCCGATTTCCTGATCTTGGCCGCCATTTGGGGCTCATCCTTTTTGTTCATGCGCATTGCCGCACAGGAACTGGGTGCTTTGCCCACCGCCGCACTTCGCGTTGGCATCGCCGCGCTGTTCTTGTTGCCCCTGATGCTGGCCAGAGGCCATTGGGGGGCCTTGCGTCAACACTGGAAGCCGGTGCTGTTTGTCGGCGTGCTCAACAGCGGCATCCCCTTCGTGCTGTATTCGTTTGCGGTCATGCACATCACCACCGGTTTTTCATCCATCCTGAACGCCACCGTGCCCTTGTTTGGCGCGGTGGTGGCTTGGGCTTGGCTGGGCGACAAACCCAGCCAGTCGCGCACCCTGGGCTTGGCCGTTGGTTTTGGGGGTGTGGTCTTGCTGACAGGTGGGCAAGCGAGCTTCAAGCCCAATGCCTCGGGCATTGCCCCCGCTTGGGCCGTGCTGGCCTGCCTGGGCGCCACCACGTGTTATGCGCTCGCAGCCAGTTTCACCAAAAAACACCTCCCCAGCCTGCCGCCCCTGGTCACGGCCACCGGCAGCCAGATCGGCGCCACCCTGGCCTTGGCCCTGCCCGCCCTGTGGTTTCACCCCGACCATTGGCCCAGTGCCCCGGTCTGGTGGTCCTTGATCATGGTGGGGGTCATGTGCACCGGTGTGGCCTACATCTTGTATTTCAAGCTGATCGAAAGCGCCGGACCTGCACGCGCCTTGACCGTCACCTTTTTGGTGCCGGTCTTTGCCATCGCTTATGGCGTGCTGTTTTTGGGCGAGAGTGTCACCGCCTGGATGCTGCTGTGCGGGGCGGTGATTTTGCTGGGGACGGCTTTGTCCAGCGGTCTGCTCAGGTGGCCGCGGCCATGACGCGAGGGTGAAGCTGCACGCGCTGGACCCCATCGCGGGCCCTGAGCTGACCACAGCCCCCATCCACATCCTGCCCTGCTGACTGGCGCAATTTGGTCAGCACCCCGCGCTGGTGCAGCGAGCGGGCAATGGCCGCCGCCTTCTCCCAACTCGGCCGGGCAAAAGGCAGATCGGGCACCGCGTTGTAGGGGATCATGTTCATCAAGGCATATTTACCCTTCAACAAACGCACGATGCCGTCAATTTCTTGATCGCCGTCGTTCACGCCCTCGATCAGCGTCCACTGGTACTGGATAGGGTAACCCGTGGTGCGGGCGTAAACCTCGCCCGCCTCCACCAAGTCTTGCGGCTCAAAACGCGGGGCACGCGGCAACAGTTGCGCCCGCACATCGGAGCGCGTGCTGTGCAGTGACAGCGCCAGCGCGGGTTTGACCCGGCCTTGCGGCAAACGCTCAAACACCCGCACATCACCCACCGTGGAAAACACCAGATTCTTGTGGCCGATGTTGCCCACCGTGCCCAAGAGGTCGATGGCCTCCATCACCGCGTCCAGGTTGTGCGCAGGTTCGCCCATGCCCATGAAGACCACTTTTTTGACCGGCCTGAGCGTACGCGCCAGCGCCACTTGCGCCACGATCTCGGCGCTGCCCACCTGGCGGATCAGGCCCTCACGCCCGGTCATGCAAAACACGCAGCCCACCGCGCAGCCCACCTGACTGGAGACGCAGAGCCCGTCACGCGGCAAGAGCACGCTTTCCACCGTCAGGCCGTCTTGCAAGCCGACCAGCAAACGGGCCGAGCCGTCTTGCCCCGGGTGCTGCTCGCGCAGCGTGGCCAGGCCTGCGAACGTTTGGCTGAGCGCTGGCAAGGCCTCGCGCACCGCCGTGGGCATGAAACTGTGCAGCGGCCTGCGGCCACTGTCTTGGGGCTTGGCCTGCGCCCACAGGCGCAGCACGCGCTGCTCGTGCAGGGCATTGGCCCCCAAGGCGCGCAAGTGGTCGCGGACGTCCTGAATGCTCTGCATGGCTTTCAGTAATGCGGCGGAATCTCGTCGCGCAGGTTGCGCAGCTCGGCGCCACCTCCCGACTCGGGCAGGCGCTCGCGCATCTGGCGCAACTCGTTGATCAGCGCATCGATTTGCTGCTGCTGGCGGTACACCAGCGCATTGAGTTGGTCGAGCAAGTCTTCGCTGAAACCGGCCTTGATTTCAAGGTCGACCAGGCGATTTTCAATCGGGGTGGGAATGTCCATGGGCTGTATTGGACATGATTTTGAAACGGGTTCTGCCTTCTTTTATAATCACACGATCGCCGAGTTATCTGAACTACTTGCAGGGCGATTCACAAATCCTGCTAAAGCGTTCGCCAGGCTCCGGGTTTTCAGGGTCGGCAACGCCGACAAACCGCTGAAACTTTAGGAGCCTTTTTCATGTCCAACGACTTCCTCTTCACCTCCGAATCCGTCTCGGAAGGCCACCCCGACAAGGTCGCTGACCAAATCTCGGATGCGATCCTGGACGCGATTTTTGAGCAAGACCCCCGCAGCCGCGTGGCCGCCGAAACCCTCACCAACACGGGCCTGGTGGTGCTGGCGGGTGAGATCACCACCAACGCGCATGTGGACTACATCCAGGTCGCCCGCGACACCATCAAGCGCATCGGCTACGACAACACCGAGTACGGCATCGACTACAAAGGTTGCGCCGTGATGGTCTGCTACGACAAGCAATCGAACGACATCGCTCAGGGCGTGAACCACGCCTCTGACGACCACCTGAACATTGGCGCAGGTGACCAGGGCCTGATGTTCGGCTACGCCTGCACTGAAACGCCTGAGTTGATGCCCGCTCCCATTTATTACGCGCACCGCTTGGTTGAGCGCCAGGCCCAGCTGCGCAAAGACGGTCGCCTGCCCTTTTTGCGCCCGGATGCCAAGAGCCAAGTGACCCTGCGTTATGTGGATGGCAAGCCCCACAGCATCGACACCGTGGTGCTGTCCACACAACACAGCCCTGACCAATCGGAAACCGCCACCAAGATGAAGGCCAGCTTCACCGAAGCCATCATCGAAGAGATCATCAAGCCCGTGCTGCCCAAAGAATGGCTGCTGGACACCCGATACCTGATCAACCCCACCGGCCGATTTGTCATCGGCGGCCCCCAAGGCGATTGCGGTTTGACTGGCCGCAAGATCATCGTCGACACCTACGGCGGCGCCTGCCCGCACGGCGGTGGCGCGTTCAGTGGCAAAGACCCGTCGAAGGTGGACCGTTCAGCCGCTTACGCCGCCCGTTATGTGGCCAAAAACATCGTGGCCGCCGGCCTGGCCACCCAGTGCCAAGTGCAGGTGGCTTACGCGATTGGTGTGGCACGCCCCATGAACATCACCGTCAACACGGCAGGCACCGGCGTGATCTCTGACGAAAAATTGTCCGCCTTGGTGGCCGAGCACTTTGACCTGCGCCCCAAAGGCATCATCCAGATGCTCGACCTGCTGCGCCCCATCTACAGCAAGACCGCCGCCTACGGCCACTTTGGCCGAGACGAGCCCGACTTCACCTGGGAGCGCACCGACAAAGCCGCTGCGCTGCGGACGTCTGCGGGGCTGTGATCCGTCGAGGATTGACCACCTCCTCAGTTTTTTTGCAGGTGCAAGCTGTGGCGTTCGCAAAACAACTCACCGGCAAAGACTTTGACTTTCATGCCCATGGCCACGGCTTCGCGCGCCGTCAGGCCGCTGCTGTACGGAAATGTGTCAATCATCCACTCATGCCGCCCCAAAATGTCCAGGGCCTCGCGGTGACTGCTGGGGCAAATGAACTCGACTGACTGCGCATCCAAGACCTGCAAAACTCTGGCTCGGGTACGCTCAAAACGAAACTGGTGATGGACAAAACGCTTGCGACCCGGCAAGCGAGCCAGCCAAGCCAAAAATGACCTAGACAACTTGGCTGGGTTGGAAAAAATCACCGGCGTTGAATCCTTGTGCAAGGGGACAGAAGGCATGTAGGGCGGTGGTGTGTAGGTCGCATAACCGCCGGGTATGTTGACCAAGGTCTCGGTGTACAAATGCTGAAAGCGTTTGGGTGATTGCCACGCATCGCCTATCCAACCATCAAAAGTGCGCAACCCGGTTGTCAGGCTTTGCCCCCCGACCCATTTGTACATTTTGTTTGCCGGTTTGCATGAAAGTGCTTTGAGTGCCACCGGGTCCATCCAACCACCCAGGTCGTACAGCACATCGATATCGGCTGCATGAATACGCTGGGCCAGAGCCTCCGCAGGCAAGGCCTGCACATCGATCCACTCATGCGCCAATGCCTTGAATTGCTCTGTCGCCCAATCACGCTGATGCCCTCGATTGAAGACCACGATATCGGACCCTGCGGCCACATGACGCCAACCGGCAATGGTCAAAAAATAAACGGGCGATGCCGAAAAATGTGGAGAAATCAATGCCACACGGGGGCGCAATCCCGAGGGACCTGCCCTGCGCTCAAGCCGCGGCCGGGCAGTTGCCGCCAATGTCTCGCAAGGCAATCGCAAGTGTTGCCCCGAGAATTTCATCACGGATTGGCTCAAGGCATGGGCTGTGATGTCGCGGTCATAGACACTGGCCATCAAAAGGGTCAGCTGTGCATCTTGGGCGTGTTGTGGGTGGCTCAGCAAAGGTTGCACCCACGCTGCCGCCTGCACAGGGCACCCGAACACATTCATCGCCAAATCCGCTCGGGCCAAAATGGCCTCACCGTGGCCGGCTTGCCACTGCAACACTGAGGCATAGGCATCGTCAGCGGCTTCCGGCTTTTTCAATGCCGCCAGCGCATGCCCCACCACCAAGCGGCTTTGCCACAGTGAAGGCATCAATTGCAAGGCGATCTGTGCACTGGCCAGCGCGGCCTGTGGCTGTCCCATAGCCAGCGCACACAACGCAAGGTTGTGGTGCAACTGAGGTCGTTGCGGTGAATGCGACAAGGCTTGCAAAAATCCACGGTGAGCCTCTGACCAACGGCTATCGTTCATGGCTTGCTGGGCATGACGCAACAAGTCATCAGCGGCAAGCGTTTGCAAATCCATCAATGCAGCAATCGCTCTGGTGGGAACTTGCCGTGGTCTTCCTCATTCTCTGGTTCAGACACATCAGGGGACTCTGTGCTTCCTCGCCGCATCTTGGAGGTCTGATGGATTGCCCCCGGAGCGGCCAATGCGGGCACGCCTTGGATATCCGACTCAAGTGCCCAGCGTGCCGCTTGATTCATGCGCTGCATCAGCAGTTGAATTTTGCCAAGCGCATCATCACTCAATTGCAATTGCAGATTTTGACCACCCGTCAACTGCAGCATCAACAAAGGGGCCAACTCCTGCAGATTCGCCGAAACGGCTTTGACCAACACGGGCTCCGCTCCCAAAGGCAATCGGGCCGCACTTTCAAACTGAGCGTATTGGACACCCTGCACCAAGGCCTGTTGCTGAATTTTGGCCACGGCAGGCGCATGGGTGACGTGGGGGTCTTGGGCCAGCTTCTTCACCGCCAGCGCTTGGGTTTGTTGCAGCAGGACGCCCACCATGGCACGCGTCAGCCACAGCCGATACTCCTCGTTGCGCAAGGTGGTCAAACGCATGAGCACGCGATCTTCTTCGAGCACATAACTGGCATTGAGTTGACGGATGCTCATTGGAACAAGCCCAAAAGCGCGGGATCATTGACCCGCTGACCCAAACCTTGCCGGATCCGTTGCAAGAACAATTGTCGATCCGATGACGCCACTTTGGCTTGGTCTTTGCCCCAGTCGACCTCCATCAACACACTGTCGGGCTCGTACACATATGCCCCCTGGTGCCGCGCGATCAAAGTCAACTCCACATCGGCAAAGTGACTGCGATAACCCGGAAAGAATAAATCACCACCGTACACCGTCTGCGCCCATGAACGCGAGGCCAAGCCAAATGAGGCCAACTGACCATGCCATTTGCCATCGTTGAAACCCAGCAAACTGCCCGATGGTCGACTCAAAGCCCCCAGAGCCAAAGACAGCCAATCCCGGCCCGCAAAAGCATCTTGCGCCAAATAACCCAAAAAAGGGCTCTGTGAAAGGCGAAACACCTGGTTCACCACCGCGACAAAGCCGATTCGCTGGGTGTCATGCACCGCCACCATCAAGCCATGGGCACTGGCCCGTGAGCAGGCCAGATTCATGGCTTTTTCGGCCTGCTGCACATCGGTACAAGGCATCACCATCAAAGGGCCTGAGGTGACCAGTTGACTTGTATTCGCCGACAACTGATCTGCCTGCATCAAGAGCGATTGCACCACACCACTCCCTGGAAAATGGGCCCCAAAAACCTGGTTCTCCGGCACTGGCGTAACAGCTTCAACATGGGGCTATTTCTTGCTCAGACGCTCAACAATTTGCCGCGCAACCACAGTGACCAACTGTGCATTGAACTCATTTTTCTGAAATGGCTCAGACCGCAAAAGCAGCGCCAGCGCCTGCTCTGCAGATTGCCCCGGCAGAGGCTCAAAGGGCGAAAAACTGGAGTCAGGCCAGAAGATTTTTTTAGCCGCATCGATGTCCAGCGCCGTCACAGCGGGCATGTCCGTCACAGATTCAGGGATCCGCTTTCGGTTGTCGATGGTCTGCGCCACCTCCAACAACAATTTCACGTGTTCAGGTCGTTGGAGGAATTCGCCAGACATCACAAAAGTGCTGAGCAAGTTTTCGCGTGACATGCCCAATCTCGGCGAAATCACCTCATCGGATTCAGGATCACGGCGTAAAAACAAACGATAAGCGGCAATGATTTGATCTCTGTCCATGCCTGTTTTGTTTTCAATCGCAGCCGACGTGCTCACCTGTTCTGTCACAACTGGGGACGCAGGCGCAGGCGCAGGCGCAGGCGCAGGCGCAGGCGCAGGCGCAGGCGCAGGCGCAGGCGCAGGCGCAGGCGCAGGCGCAGGCGCAGGCGCAGGTGC
>JAIXRJ010000004.1 GCA_027485235.1 Comamonadaceae bacterium | reverse complement strand
GTAAGACACGATGGTGTCCTTGCCGCTGAGTTGGTACAGCGCAGAGTCCAAACGGATGCCAGAGGCCAACAAGGCGCGCCAGCCCACTTCCACGTTGTCGTAAGTGGCCGAATTCAATTCGGGAATGGCGGTTTTGCCGTACAGCTGGCTGACTTCGGGCGGTGTGAAACCCATGCTCAGGTTGCTGTACAGGCTGCTGCTGGGGCTAAGGGCATACGTCGCGCCCAACTTGGGGCTGAACTTGGCAAAGCTGCGCACCTCGTTGGCCGCACCGTAGTTGGCACTCGGCGTCAAGTTGTTTTTGAAGTCGTAGCGGATGCTGTCGTAACGGCCTCCGGCCACGACACGAATTTGCTCGGTGGGGCTGAATTCCAATTGTGCAAAAGCGGCATCGTTGGCAATACCCGCACCGTAGTCGCGCACCCCGCTGGGGTTGCCGACGCTGTTCAAGGTGTAGCTCATGTAACGCCCAGTGGGCACATCGCGCACGATGGCCAGGTTGTCCGACACATAGTCGTTTTGGCTGCGGTCAATGTAAACACCCGTGACCAAACGGGCACGCAGCCAGTCCAGTTTTTGCTCATGCTTCACGTCCACACCCAAGGATTCCACGTGGTTGTTGTTCAAGGTGCCCTTGCAGGAGGCCCCCGAGCAAGCGGTGATCGTGTAGTTGGGCAATTGCCCATGGTCGTTGTTGCGTGCGAACAGCGTCACCGTGGTCAAGCCGCCTGGCGTGGTTTCGCCTTCCCACGCCAAGTTGGCGCGGGTCGTTTTGTCTTTGCGCCAGGTGAAGGTGTTGATGCTTTTGCCGGGGTTGGTTCGGAAGTCGTTCTCAAACAAGCTGCCCGGCGTGTCCGAATCCAAGTTGGTGTGCACCAGCGAAGCGCGCAACCAGGACTTGTCGCTCAGGGTGTAGTCGCCACGCAGTGTGAAAGAGTCTTTTTTGCCACCGCTGTATTGCTGCCAGTTGTGGGTGTCGCGTTGCGAGCTGTAGTGTGAGAAACGCAAGCCCAGATCACCCCAGGTGTTGCTGGCTCCCGAGTCGACGCGGGTGAACCCATCGGTGTTGTCGTGGCGAATGCCCACGTAGCCGGTGGGTATCCGGGAGGCGCGTTGCGTCAAAAAGTTGACCGCACCGCCCACAGCGTTGCTGCCGTACAGGGACGATGCAGCACCCTTGACCACTTCCACGCCGCTTGAGCCGTTCATGTTGGTCTCATTGAGCGCGTTGTGGTTGAACACGCCCAGCGGGCGAATCGGGATGCCGTCTTCCAGATACTGGTACACCGCGTTGGTGCTGATCGGCTGGCGAATGGCCATGCTGTGCTGCTCGTTGCCCAGATCGTTCCAGTGCACACCGGGAATGCGGTTGATGATCTCGCCCACCGATTTGGGCTTGTCGGCATCCCACTGTGCGCGGCTGACCGAGCCAATGGACACCGGGGTTTCGGACAGTTGGGTTTCCGAGCGTGAGCCCGACACCACGATGGTGTCCAGCGCTGTTGAAGTTTGGGCCACAGCGTGGCCACTCAGGCTGGAAAGCATGTTGGCTAAGAGGCCGTACACGGCCAAAGACAAAGGCGAAAGAGAGAGGTGTTTTTTCATGACAAGTTTTAAATCAATCCATCACGGCCAGCACACAGGGCAGCAGTGACAACAAGCGCCGAACACCTGGCGGTGTTCAGTCCGGGTCAACAAGGATCAATTCGAAACAGGGGGCCCGCGAGAAGGCAAAGGCGGTGCCGTGCGTGCGGTCAGCACGGCCTCGGGCAGACGCTGCACGATGTGCGAGCGGGCATCGGCCACATGGGCCCAATCAGCCAACATTGGCGGCGGCAGGGCGGGTATCGCATGGGCGCACAGTGGGCAATCCATGCTGCTGCGCACCTGGGCGTCATCGTCCTCGCCTTGCACCACCACTTTCATGAGGCCCATGCTGGAGCAGACCACCTCCATGGTTTTGGGCTGCAGCGTGGCCGCCAACACCGATACACCCACAAACAGCACATACCAGACCAACACAAGGCGGGCCAGGCGGCGCAGTGGGGCAGAAGTCCAGGTCATGGGCTGATCAGGCGGTCATCAATCGTTGAATGGGGCAATCAGTGCTTGTGCACCTGACCTGCGCCGTGCTTCATGGCCGGTGCAGCGGCGTTGCGGGCAGGCACTTTGAGCTCGACCGACTGGCGCTTGCCATCCTTGCCTTCGACCACCAGCGTCACGGGCACGGTGTCCCCGTCTTTGACTTGGCCTTTCAGGTCCATCAGCATGACGTGGTAGCCGCCGGGCTTGAGCTCGACCACTTTGCCTGCCGGCAAGGCCAAGCTGGGCACGGCGCGCATTTTCATGACGCCACCGTCCATGCCCATCTCATGCACCTCGACCACACCCGCCACAGGCGACTGGGCCGACAGCAGTTTGGCGTCTTGCGTCGATTGCAGCTGCATGAAGGCCCCAGTGGCCTTTTGCTGGGGCACGGTGGCGCGCACCCAGGCGTCTTTCACGGTGACTTGGGCTTGCGCTCCCAAGGACACGGTCATGGTCAGAACAAGGGCAGACACAGACAAAGCGGGACGGGACATGGATCACTCCTGGTGGTTATCGAACAAATGAAGCAGCCAAGACAGTGCGCAAGGCATACCCCATCAAGCGGGGCGCAAAGGCACAGGAGACGCCGAAACCGACTCAGCCCCCCAGCGTTTCAGGGGGCGGTGTTTCAGGCGAAAAAGATGGGGGGTGCGCGGGCTTGCCACGGTTGCCCCAGCAAACTCGCCAACCAAGAGGCTGGCAAGGGCCGCAAAACATGAGACAAATGACCCGTTGGCAAGGGCGCCAACATGTCGGCCGCAGTGGGCGCCATCAGGGGCAAGCAGGCGGGGCAGGTGAGCGCGGTTTGTGTGACCGTGCCGTCGACATCGGCACCTGAAGCGTCTACCTGCACCAGTTTCACACCGCCAATGGCGCTGCAAACAAGGTGCGCGGCTTCAGGCTTGACCAGCGGCGAGGCCACAGCCACCCCCATGAACAACACAAACCAGACCAGCACCAGGCGGGTGAGGAAATTGGCGTTGCGCAAGGTTTGCAAACTGGACATGCGTGAAATTATCCCCTATCCAGCTTGCCGTCATCTGTGTGACCCCCACCAGCACCGCCTGTTGCTAAGCTTTTGTCACCACCAACACACTTGGAGACACCCCATGCTCACACTCTGCGGCTTTGCGGCCAGCAATTACCACAACAAAGTCAAACTGGCCCTGCTCGAAAAAGGTGTGCCTTTTGAAGAAGAACTGGTGTGGGTGGGGGCCACGGACGCCTCGGCCAGCCCCTTGGGCAAAGTGCCCTACCTCAAGACACCCGATGGCGTCATGTGCGAATCGGCCGTGATGCTCGAATACATCGAGCAACAGTACCCGCAGCACCCCTTGCTGCCTGCTGACCCCTTTGCCGCGGCCAAAGTGCGCGAATTGGCGCTGTTTCTGGACCTGCACCTGGAACTGGTCGCACGCAACCTTTACCACGAAGCCTTTTTTGGTGGCAAGGTGAGCGACTCGGTCAAAGAGAAAACCGCCGCGCAACTGGAGAAGAATGTGGCCGCTTTTGCCAAACTGGCCCAGTTCTCCCCCTTCATCGCGGGCAACAGCCTGACCTTGGCCGACTGCGCAGCGGTGACGCACCTGCCCCTGATCTCCGGCGCCACCAAGGTGATTTACGGCAAAGACTTCTTGGCCGAACTGCCGGCCCGCGATTACCTGAAGATGATGGGTGAGCGCCCGCACATGCAAAAGATCCATGCCGACCGCAAAGCCAACATGGAGATGATGATGTCGCGCATGAAAGCCAAAAGCTGAGTCTGTGCGCTTGAGCACCTGATGCGCACCGCTGCCTCCCCATGGCTGTCGCCAAGCGACAGCAGGGGTTGACCCAGATCAACACTGCATCGCCACGGACGCCTAGGATGAAGCCATGACTTCATCCCACACTTCCAAGCACCCACTTGACCGCGAACGCCTGTTGCAAGCGCGCGCGCAGTTGCTCACACGCATCGCCCAAGAGCGCGGCGGCGTGGTCTCGCGCGCCGACATGGCCGCAGAACACGATGTGCGCAGTTTTGACAACCGGGCCCAAGCCCTCTCGGAGCGCAACGACGAGTTCGCCATGAACGAGCACGAAACCGCCGAGCTGGGGGACATCGAAGCCGCACTGGAGCGCATTCAATTGGGTACCTATGGCCACTGCAGCGACTGCGGCAAAACCATCCCGACTGCGCGCCTAGACGCTTACCCCAGTGCCAAACGCTGCATCGCTTGCCAGACCTTGGCCGAGCAGCGTGGCTGACTTTTTGTTCAAAGGACGCCAATGCCGACTTTTCACGCCGTGGTCTGGATGGACCAGCAAGAAGCCCATGTGCTCATGTTTGACCGTGAGCACATTCAAGCCCAGCGCATCCAATCGCGCAGCCACCACAAGCACCAAGGCAAGGCAGGCGACAGCCCCGCCTTTTTTGCCGATGTGGCCAAAACCCTGATAGGCACCCACGAAGTGCTGCTGACCGGGCCGGGTTTGGCCCGCCATGAGTTCCGGGACTGGTGCGCAGCCCAGCCCAAAGGCAGCTGCGCAGCCATCGTCGACAGCATTGCCAGTGACCACCCCTCTGACGCTCAACTGGTGGCCTTGGCCAAACAGTACTTCAAGAAGTATGACGCGCTGTCCAACGGCTCAGCACCGGTCTGAACGTCAGTACCATTTGCATCCCTGCGTGCGGGGTCTTGGAGATTTTGCGGCCGCACCGGCACGTGGTGGGCTGGTATGCTTTCTGGCATGCACAGCCTTTTTCATCTTGCTTTTCACGTCACCGACCTCGACGAGGCGCGTCGCTTTTACGGCGGCGTGCTCGGCTGCCAAGAGGGCCGCTCCACCGACACTTGGGTGGACTTTGACTTCTTCACTCACCAAATTTCCCTGCACCTGGGCCAGCCTTTCAAAACCACCCTGACAGGCCGTGTCGGCGATCATTGGGTCCCCATGCCGCACTTCGGCTTGGTTTTGCAAAAGGCCGATTGGCAAGCGCTGGCCGATCGTCTCATGGCCCACAGCATGAAGTTTGTGGTGGCGCCTCACCTGCGCTTTGCAGGCCAGGCTGGCGAGCAATGGACCATGTTCTTCATGGACCCATTTGGCAACCCGCTCGAGATCAAGGGGTTTGCATCTTTGGACACCGTTTACCAAAGTTGACCTTCAGCTCGGGTTTGGCTGAACGCCACCAGGCCAAGACTCAGCGCGCAGTGTCGCTGGATTTTTTGGCATCGAGCACGATGTCTTGTTTGCTGCGGGGAGGACCGATGGGACGAGCGCTCTGCCCCAACTGGGTCGCCGCAATGTCTTCAGGACTGGGGTACTGCCCGAGTAACCAATAATCAAAAACACGCCGCGCTATGGGCGCGGCGTGTGCAGCGCCAAAACCCGCATTTTCTACCACCAGCGCCAGCGCAATTTGCGGTTGCTCCGCCGGCGCGAATGCCATGTACAGCGCATGATCGCGTTGGTATTCATTGAGTTTGCTGGCGTTGTATTTTTCTTTTTGTCCAATCGTCACGGCCTGCGCAGTGCCGGTCTTGCCCGCACTTTGGTAACTGGCACCGGCAAACACCTGCGCCGAAGTACCCGAGGTCGCAACACCAATCAAACCGTTGCGCACCACCGCAATGTGGTCGGGGTTGTAACTCAGATTCACTGGCGCGCTATCGATCACGGCACCTTGCACATGGGACAAAGGGTCTTGGGTCGCTTTGAGCACACGCGGCGTGAAACGCAGCCCACCACTGGCCAAGGTGGCCGTGGCAGACGCCAACTGGAGCATCGTGAAGGTGTTGTAACCTTGGCCAATCCCTAAAGATATGGTCTCGCCACCAAACCACTTTTGTTGCTCAGGGCGTTTGTAATAGTTGCGCTTCCAATCGGTGCTGGGCAAGATACCGCGCACCTCTCCCGGCAAGTCGATCCCTGTGATTTGACCAAAACCCAAAGGCTTCATGAAATCATGGATGGTGTCGACGCCCATCTCATTGGCCAATGAGTAGTAATACACATTGCTGGACAAAACGATCGAGCGCACCATGTCGACAGGTCCCAAGCCGCCATCACCGTGGCTGCGGAAAGTGTGGCCACCATAGGTCCAGGAACCATTGTCTTGAATGATGGCGCTGGCACTCCGCTTGCCTGTGGTGAGCGCAGCCAAAGCCATGAACGGTTTGTATGTTGAGCCCGGGGGATAAGTCCCCCGCAATGCCCGATTGAGCAAGGGCTTGTCCATGGACTCATTGAGCATCTGCCAGTTTTCAGAGTCAATACCGTCTACAAACAGATTGGGATCAAAGGTCGGCTTGCTGACAAAAGCAAGAACTTCGCCGGTGTTGGGATCCAGCGCCACCAGGGCCCCTCGGCGCGTGCCAAAAAGCTCCTCCACCATCTTCTGCAGTCGAATATCGATGGACAGCACAACGTTTCTACCGGGAATAGCAGGGCGGCTGGACAGACTGCGTATGGCACGCCCCCCCGCAGAAGTTTCGACCTGGTTCACCCCGGTGATGCCATGCAACTCACGCTCATAGCGCTGCTCGACTCCTAACTTACCAATGTATTCAGTGCCCCGATAGTTGCCTGTTTCGTCGTCTTCTTCTATGCGCTCTTTGTCTCGCAAATTGATGCGCCCGATGTAACCGATCACATGGCTGGCCAACTCGCCGTAGGGATACTGGCGAAACAATCGGGCTTTGATGTCGACACCCGGAAAACGGTAACGCTGGGCACTGAACCGCGCCACTTCCTCATCCGTCAATCGGGTGCGAATGGGAAGTGAGTCAAAACTTTTCGATTCCTCGCGCAATCGTTTGAAGCGGCGACGATCTTTGCTTTGGATGTCCACCAATTCGGACAATTCGTTGATCGTGGCTTCCAAGTCTTGAACTTTGGATGGGGTAATTTCCAATGTGTACGCAGAATAATTGCTGGCCAAGACCACCCCATTGCGGTCCAGTATGGTGCCGCGTGGAGGCACCGTTGGCAGCACCGCAGTGCGGTTGTTTTCTGCCTGCCCCAAAAGATCTTCATGACGCACGATTTGCAAATACGCCAGTCGCGCCAACAACAAGACGAAACAAATCAAGATCACCAACTGCATCACCACCACACGATCGCGAAACCGCACGATTTCTGCCTGCGTATCACGCAACTCGGCAAGCGAAGGCAGGTGGATCGGCATGATCAGAGTGGGCGGATATCGTCCGGTGCAAAAGCCCGCCGCTGAGGCGCCAAGAGCAAAGCCCCCAACACAGGCCACAGTGCCGCCTGCAAAAACGGGGCCGCGAGCTGACTCCATTGTGGCCAGGCGTCTTGCACAATCAATCGCGTGAGCCACTCGACCACCGCAGCAATCACGAACATGGGCGCGATTTGCAGCGCTTGTTCACGCAAAGTAAACCACAGCAAACGACGTTGTATGGCCAGCGCCATGCTGCTGAGAACCACATAAGACAAAGCGTTTTGTCCCAACAAGGCGGACTCATGAACATCCATCGCCAAACCCAGCACGAAGGGCAAAAACAAGCCGACGCGACGCGACTGGTGAACGTTCCAAAACACCACCACGATGGCCAAAACGTCGGGCAGCCAGTGCAAGCCGGTCAAACCCAACAGCATGTTGATCAGCAACGCCAACACCAGCGTGAAAGCGATGAAACGGGGATTGGCCGGAAGCAACAAAGGACGGCCAGCAGGCATGATCATGGCTTGACTCCAGAGGCGACCGGCACAGGAGCATCCTGTGACGGGTTGAGCAAAGCCTTTTGTTTGGCGTTGCTCTTGGCAGCTTCCCTCGCTACGGGCAAAGCTGGCCAATCTTTGACGGGCGCCAAGACCAACAGATGCCTGCCTCGGGCAACGGCCATCGGCATGGCATGCACACGCGCAAAAGAAGAGTCGCTTCGCCTGTCAATTTGCGTGACCGTGCCGACATGCAAACCTGCGGGATAGACCCCGTCTATCCCGCTGGTGGACAGCAAGTCGCCCTGTTTGATGTCAGCGCCAGCAGGCACAAATTTCAACTCCAGAGAACCGCCCAAGGTGTTCGGGTCACCCTGGGCCACATGCCTTGTACCTGTCCGCACATTCATGACAGGGATGCTTTGGTCTCGATCGGTGAGCAAAGTCACCTCACTTATCAGCGGGTAGACCCTCGTCACCTGACCAAATATGCCTGCGGCATCGATCACAGCCGAGCCCGGCACGATCCCGGCCAATTGGCCACGGTCAACCACCACGCGCTCACTGAGCGCATCCGCCGTGCCGTACAAAACCTGCACAGCTTTGGATGGACCAGTGATTTGCTGACGCAAATCAAGGAGCTCGCGCAACTGGGCATTTTCTTGCAACAACTGTTCTACTTGCTGAAGGCGCTGGGTTTGGCCAATCGAGCGCGTTTGAAAACTTTGCGCAGCATCTCTGGCCTCGTCCACATTGACGAAATAGTCGCCCACAGCAGCAAGCAAACGACTTGGCTGCAGGGAAACCCATTGCAAGGGGGCCAAAACCATCGCGATGCCGGCTCGGAGGGGATGGGAAATTTGAAACCGATGGTCAGCCGCCATCATCAAAATGGACAACAAACCCAGCAACACCAATTTAGAGGTCGCAGACAAACTGCGCCGGAAAGTCGGCGGCACACTGCGCTCAAGGGAGTCCAGAGCCATCTTTGGAACACACCGAATTCAAAAAAGGGGAGTGCACACCATCTGCAAAAGCAAATCAGTGCCGCGATTTATTCGCTGGTAAAAATACTGCCCAGCTGGTCCATGCGTTCCAAGGCCATGCCACAGCCACGGGCCACACAAGTCAAGGGGTCTTCGGCCACCAACACCGGCAAACCGGTTTCTTCGGCCAACAAACGATCCAGATCGCGCAACAAGGCGCCACCGCCCGTCAGCATCATTCCACGCTCGGCAATGTCGGCGCCCAACTCTGGGGGTGTTTGCTCCAAGGCTGTCTTGACGGCAGAAACGATGTTGTTCAAAGGGTCGGTCAGTGCTTCGAGGATTTCGTTGGAGCTGATGGTGAAGCTGCGCGGCACGCCTTCGGACAGGTTGCGACCCTTGACTTCCATCTCCCTGACTTCGCTGCCAGGAAAGGCCGAACCAATGTTTTTCTTGATCGCTTCGGCGGTGGGTTCGCCAATCAACATGCCGTAGTTGCGGCGGATGTAGCTGATGATGGCTTCGTCGAACTTGTCGCCGCCCACGCGCACGCTGCCTTTGTAGACCATGCCGCCCAGCGAGATCACGCCCACTTCGGTCGTGCCGCCACCGATGTCCACCACCATGGAGCCCGAAGCTTCCGACACGGGCAGACCCGCACCGATGGCAGCGGCCATGGGTTCTTCGATCAAGTACACCTCGGAAGCGCCGGCGCCCAAAGCCGATTCACGGATGGCGCGGCGCTCCACCTGGGTGGAGCCGCAAGGCACACAAATGATGATGCGGGGGCTGGGCCGGAAGGTGCTGCGGGGGTGCACCATGCGGATGAACTGCTTGAGCATCTGCTCGGTCACCGTGAAGTCGGCGATCACGCCGTCCTTCATGGGGCGGATGGCTTCGATGTTGCCAGGCACTTTGCCCAACATGGCCTTGGCCTCGTGGCCCACGGCCTGCAGTGTTTTTTTGCCTTGAGGGCCGCCCTCGTGACGGATCGCGACCACCGAAGGCTCATCCAACACAATGCCCTTGTCACGCACAAAAATCAACGTGTTGGCGGTGCCCAAATCAATGGCCAAGTCGTTCGAAAAATAGCGGCGGAATGAAGAAAACATTCAGGAATCCTTAGGGGCCTGGACCGATCAGCCCTGGAAGGCTTGGATTGGCGGGCGCAAGAGTCAAATCTGGCAGAGCAAGCAGTCTTGTGTGAAGACTACAAATGACGCATCAGCAAACACAGGATAATACCCGATAGCTTGGCCTCACTTGCACTGAATTGCTCGGTTTGGCCTGCATTCTTTTTGCATCACATCTTTTTTCAAACCATGTCTTTGACCACGCAGGATATTGCCCGTATCGCGAACCTCGCACGGCTGGAACTGCATCCAGTCGAGAGCGAGCGCATGCGCCATCAAATCAACGGCTTTTTCAGCATCGTCGAAGCCATGCAGGCTGTCGACACCACCGGCATCGAGCCCATGGCCCACCCCGTGGCCGCCATCCAGGACATCACGCTGCGGCTGAGACCCGACGTGGCCAGCGAACCCAACCAACGCGACCTGAACCAGAAGAGCGCCCCCGCCGTCGAGCGCGGTCTGTTTTTGGTGCCCAAGGTGATCGAGTGAGCCGCACGATGAATTCTCTGCACGACATGACCGTGTCCGAGCTGGCCCTGGCCCTCAAGACCAAACAATTGAGCGCGGTGGAAGTGGCCATCGGCTTTTTGGCCCGTCTGGGCGGCAACCCACACAACGCATTCCTCGACATCGACAGCGAAGTAACGCTGGCGCAAGCGCAAGCCAGTGACGCCCGCTTGGCCGCTGGCACGGCGGGTCCTCTCGAAGGTGTGCCTGTGGGCCATAAAGACGTGTTTGTGACGCGCGATTTCGCCACCACCGCAGGCTCCAACATTTTGGCCGGTTACCGTTCGCCCTTTGATGCCACCTTGGTGCAAAAGCTCGGCGCGTCCGCACCGGGCGGCGCGGGCATGGTCACGGTGGGCAAGCTCAACTGCGATGAGTTCGCCATGGGCTCGGCCAATGAAAACTCGGCCTTTGGCAAAGTGACCAACCCTTGGGACACGGCCCGCGTACCCGGTGGTTCATCGGGTGGCAGCGCCGCCGCGGTGGCGGCCCGCTTGGTGCCCGCAGCCACTGGCACCGACACCGGCGGCTCGATCCGCCAACCCGCCAGCTTTTGTGGCATCACCGGCATCAAGCCCACTTATGGCCGTGCCAGCCGTTACGGCATGATCGCCTACGCTTCCAGCTTGGACCAAGGCGGCCCCATGGCCCGCACGGCCGAAGACTGCGCCTTGCTGCTCAGCGCCATGTGCGGCCCGGACCTCGACCGCGATTCCACCTCGCTGGACGTGCCCACCGAAGACTTCACAGCATCGCTAAACCACTCGCTCGAAGGCCTGCGCATTGGTGTTCCCAAAGAGTTTTTTGGCGAAGGCCTGCACGCCGATGTGCGCGCGGCCGTCGATGCTGCTTTGCGCGAGTATGAAAAGCTGGGCGCCAAGCTGGTACCCATCAGCCTGCCCCGCACCGAGTTGTCGATTCCGGTCTATTACATCATTGCCCCTGCCGAAGCCAGCTCCAACCTCAGCCGCTTTGACGGCGTGAAGTTCGGCCACCGCGCCAAGGACTACACCGACCTGGTGGACATGTACAAAAAGACCCGCGCCGAAGGCTTTGGCAACGAGGTCAAGCGCCGCATCATGACCGGCGCTTATGTGCTCTCGCATGGGTATTACGACGCGTATTACCTGCAAGCCCAGAAAATCCGCCGCATGATCGCCGACGACTTCCAAAAGGCGTTCAAAGAGTGCGACCTCATCGCCGGGCCCGTGGCCCCTTCAGTGGCCTGGAAGTTTGGCGACAACGCGGGTGACCCAGTGGCCGACTACCTGGCGGACATCTTCACCCTGCCCGCATCGCTGGCGGGTTTGCCCGCGATGAGTGTGCCCGCTGGTTTTGGTGCACAGGGCATGCCCGTTGGTTTGCAGCTGATCGGTAACTACTTCAAGGAAGCCCAATTGCTGAATGCCGCACACCGCCTGCAACAAGCGACCGATTTCCACCTCCAGAAACCAGCGGGGGTTTGAGACCATGAGCAAACTCGTCCAAGGCTACGAAGTCGTCATCGGCTTCGAAACACACGCCCAACTCTCAACCCAAAGCAAGATTTTCAGCCGCGCCTCAGTGGCGTTTGGTGCCGAGCCCAACACGCAAGCCTGCGCGGTGGACATGGCCCTCCCCGGCACGCTGCCCGTGATGAACATCGGCGCGGTCGAACGCGCCATCGAATTCGGTCTGGCCATCAACGCCCACATCGCCGAGCGCAGCATTTTTGCGCGCAAAAACTACTTCTACCCCGACCTGCCCAAGGGCTACCAGATCAGCCAGTTCGAGATTCCGGTGGTGCAAGGCGGCGAGGTGTCCTTCTTCTTGGAAGAAGGCAAAGAGACCGTGCGCAAAACCGTGCGCTTGGAGCGCGCCCACCTGGAAGAAGACGCGGGCAAATCGCTGCACGAAGATTTCATTGGTCAAAGCGGCATTGACCTGAACCGCGCTGGCACCCCTTTGCTGGAAATCGTGACCCAGCCCGACATGCGCAGCAGCGAAGAAGCCGTGGCCTACGCCAAAGAGCTGCACAAAATCGTCACCTGGATCGGCATCTGCGACGGCAACATGCAAGAAGGCTCTTTCCGTTGCGACGCCAACGTCTCGGTGCGCAAGCCCGGTGGCGAGCTGGGCACCCGCCGCGAGATCAAGAATCTGAATTCGTTCAAGTTCATGCAGCAGGCGATTGACTACGAAGTGCGCTGGCAGATCGACCAGATCGAAGACGGCATCGCCATCCAACAAGCCACGGTGCTGTTCGACCCCGACACGGGCGAGACCCGCGCTATGCGCACCAAAGAAGACGCCGCCGATTACCGCTACTTCCCCGATCCGGACCTGCCGCCGCTGGTGATTGGCCGCGACTGGGTGGAGCGCGTCAAAGGCGAGATGGCCGAGTTGCCCCGCGTCATGGCCGAGCGCTTTGTCAAAGACTACGCCCTGCCCGAATACGACGCCACCCAGCTGACCCAAAGCAAAGCGGTTGCCGCCTACTTTGAAGCCACGGCCAAAGACTGCGGCCAAGCCAAACTGGCCAGCAACTGGATCATGGGTGAGGTCTCGCGCCGCTTGAACGCCAGCGAGTTGAGCATCGAGCAATCGCCGGTGAGCGCCGCGCAACTGGCCGCCCTGATCGGCCGCATCAGCGACAACACCATCAGCAACAACGCCGCGCGTCAGGTGTTTGAAGGTCTCTGGAACGGTGAAGGCGAAGTCGATGCCCTCATCGATGCCAAAGGCCTCAAGCAAATGAACGACACCGGCGAGCTGGAAAAGATCATCGACGACGTCCTGGCTGCCAATCCCAAAAACGTGGAAGAGTTCAAGGCGGGTAATGCCAAGGCATTGAACGGTTTGGTCGGCCCGATCATGAAGGCCAGCAAGGGCAAAGCCAATCCGGGACAGGTAAATACCTTTTTGTTGAAGAAGTTGGGAACCGCACAGCGTCTTGAGTGATCTCGTAGACTTCCCTAAACGGTAGACAACCTGAAAATAGAGACTTCCGCTGTTTTGAAGGAAAGAGCGATGAGGAAGTCGAAATTTACGGAAATCCAAATATTGGCGATCCTGGGCGAAGGTGAAGCAGGCTTGGCTGTAGCAGAGGTGTGTCGCAAACACGGCATCAGTACGGCGACCTACTACCAATGGAAGAGCAAATACGCTGGCATGTCAGCCAATGAGCTCAAGCGGGTCAAGGAGCTGGAAGCCGAGAACAGTCGTCTCAAACGGATGCATGCGGATCTGGCTTTGGAGAACGCTGCCATCAAGGATGTGTTGTCGCGAAAGTTGTAACGCCGACAGCCAAGCGTTGTGCAGTGGAGTGTATGGTGTATGAGCACTGCATCTCTCGCAGAAAAGCTTGTCAGATCGTGGGGTTCTCGCGGTCG
>JAIXRJ010000016.1 GCA_027485235.1 Comamonadaceae bacterium | reverse complement strand
CGGGCGGTGTACAGCGGGTTGACATTGACCACCACCAAACCGGCCCGCAAAATGGCCGCCACCGCCACCGGGTACTGCGGCACATTGGGCATCATGACCGCAACGCGATCGCCTTTGCTCAAGCCCAAGGATTGCAAGTAAGCCGCCAAGGCCAAGCTTTCCTGGTCGGTTTGGGCAAAGCTCAATTCCTTGCCCATGAAGCTGTAGGCCGTGCGATCGGCGTATTTGGTAAAACTCTCTTCGAGCAAGCCCACCAGCGAATTGTATTGGCTGGGATCGATGTCGGCGGGGACACCTTCGGGGTAACTCTTGAGCCAAACGGGGTTCAGGTTCATACGGGGATCTCCTGTGGGTCAGTCTACCGCACTCCTGACGTCAAACTGACTCTCGCAGATGCTCGATTTCCCGAGGGTTCAGGCCAAGGCGAAAACCCTTGGGCAGCCCATCGGCGCACTGCGGCAGCCCCAATTTGCACGGTGAAAAAACAAGCGCCGGCCTTGCGCGACCGCTGCAATCGCCAAGACCTACACCTCAGCCCATCACCTTGCTGACCCCCATGGGAAAGAGAAAATTCGGCCAGTCGCCCTCAGCAAAAAAGGGCCACGGGGGGCCCTTGTCTGAAGTGCGGCGGCGTCCTCAAGCCTTCAAGGCCATCAGCACTTCGTCGAGCATCTTCTTGGCATCGCCAAACAACATGCGGTTGTTGTCTTTGTAGAAGAGCGGGTTGTCCACACCGGCGTAGCCGCTGGCCATGGAACGCTTCATCACAATGCTGTTGCGGGCCTTCCAAACCTCGAGCACCGGCATGCCGGCGATCGGGCTCGTCGGGTCGTCTTGCGCGGCGGGGTTCACGATGTCGTTGGCACCGATCACGATGGCCACGTCGGTGTCCGGGAAGTCGTCGTTGAGCTCGTCCATTTCGAACACGATGTCGTAGGGCACTTTGGCCTCGGCCAACAAGACGTTCATGTGGCCTGGCATGCGGCCCGCCACCGGGTGAATGCCAAAGCGCACGTTCACACCTTTGTCGCGCAATGTCTTGGTGATTTCGAACACCGTGTGCTGGGCCTGCGCCACGGCCATGCCATAACCGGGAACGATGATCACATTCTTGGCCTCGCGCAGCATTTCGGCGGTCTCAACGGCCAAGATCGGGCTGACTTCACCTTGCGGCTCAGCCGCTTCGCCCGTGGGCTTGGGCGCGGCGGCCGTGGTGCCAAAGCCCCCGGCGATCACGCTGATGAAGCTGCGGTTCATCGCATTGCACATGATGTAGGACAAAATCGCGCCGCTCGAGCCGACCAAGGCACCAATCACGATCAGCAAGTCATTGCTCAGCATGAAGCCGGTGGCCGCTGCGGCCCAACCGGAGTAGCTGTTGAGCATGGACACCACCACCGGCATGTCCGCACCACCAATGGCCATGACCATGTGGATGCCGAACAGCAAGGCGATGGCGGTCATGATGAACAAGGGCAGCATGCCTTCTTCCACCGTGTGGGCGTTCATGAATTCACGGCCAAAATAAATCACCGCGATCAAGCCCACCAAGTTGAGCCAATGGCGTGCAGGCAACAACAAGGGGCTGCCACCGATGCGGCCAGACAACTTGCCAAACGCCGCCACCGAACCGGAGAAGGTCACTGCGCCAATGAAGATGCCGATGTAGATTTCACCCGCGTGGATGGCGTGCGCTGCGCCTTCCAAATTCTTGGAAGCTTCGGGGTCCACGTAAGTGGCATAACCCACCAGCGCCGCCGCCATGCCGACCATGCTGTGCATGAGCGCCACGAGTTCGGGCATTTGGGTCATCTGCACTTTGCGCGCAGCGTACAGACCGATGAGTGCGCCAACCAGCACCGAGCCCACGATCATGGGGATGCCCTCGGCCGTGACTTGCGGGCCAAAGATGGTGGCCAGCACGGCCAAGCTCATGCCGATCATGCCGTAGAGGTTGCCGCGCCGTGCGGTTTCCTGGTTGGACAAACCGCCCAGGCTGAGGATGAAGAGAATGGTCGCGCCGATGTAGGCGACCGTGGCCAGACTTGAGTTCATGAGTGTCTCTTTAATCAGTTGGGGACAGAGCTAAAGATATGTCCCCAAATTCATTTACTTTCGGAACATCGCCAGCATGCGCTGGGTGACGGCAAAGCCGCCAAACATGTTGATGGCCGTCAGCACCAGGGCCAAAGCCGCCAGAATGCCGATCAGCGTGTTGGGCCGTCCAGCCGCGGCCAAGGGCGAAATCTGCACCAGCGCACCAATGGCGATGATGGAGCTGATCGCGTTGGTCACGCTCATGAGCGGGGTGTGCAGCGCGGGCTTGACGTTCCAGACCACCATGTAGCCCACAAAGCAGGCCAACACAAACACGGTGAAGTGCGAGAGGAACGCGGCCGGTGCGTAGGCACCGACCAACACCAGCAACACAGCGGCGACCGCCGACACGGTGAGCAACTGGCCCACCGGCATGGGGCCGGATGGCTCGCCATGACCATGGCCTTTTTTGGCGGCAGGCGCTGCGGCGGGTTTAGGAGCGGGCTTGGGGGCCACCACCAAAGGCGGGGCGGGCCAGGTGATTTCGCCGTTCTTGATGACCGTCAGACCCCGAATCGCGTCGTCTTCCATGTTGACGTTGATCACGCCGTCTTTGGTCTTGCACAGCTCTTCCGTCAGGCGGAACAGGTTGGTGCCGTACAGCGTGGACGACTGGCGCGCCATGCGCGAGGCCAGGTCGGTGTAGCCCACAATCGTCACGCCGTGCTTGACCACGGCCTTGCCGGGTTCGGTCAGTTCGCAGTTGCCACCTTGCTCGGCGGCCATGTCCACGATCACGCTGCCGGGCTTCATGCTTTGCACCATCTCGGCGGTGATCAGCTTGGGCGCGGGTTTGCCGGGAATCAGCGCGGTGGTGATGATGATGTCGCACTCTTTGGCTTGGCGTGCGTACATCTCGCGCTGCGCGGCCTGGAAGCCTTCGCTCATGACCTTGGCGTAACCGCCGCCGCCCGAGCCTTCTTCTTCGTAATCCACCTTGACGAACTCACCGCCCAGCGAGACGACCTGGTCGGCCACTTCGGCGCGGGTGTCGTTGGCACGCACGATGGCGCCCAAGCTGGCAGCAGCGCCAATGGCGGCCAAACCAGCCACACCGGCACCGGCGATGAACACTTTGGCGGGGGGCACTTTGCCCGCGGCCGTGATTTGGCCGTTGAAGAAACGGCCAAAGGCATTGGCCGACTCCACCACAGCGCGGTAGCCGCTCACACCGGCCATGGAGGTCAGCGCGTCCATCTTCTGGGCGCGGCTCAAGGTGCGGGGCAGTGCGTCAATGGAGAGCGCGGTGACCTTTTGGGCCGCCAGCAGCTGCATCAAATCGGGGTTTTGGGCGGGCCACAAGAAGCCGATCAGGGTCTGGCCTTCGTGCATCAGGGCGACTTCATCGGCCGTGGGGGCACGCACTTTGAAGACGATGTCGCTGTCGCTCCACAGCGCCGCCGCGCTCGGCGCAATGGTGGCACCGGCTTCGACATAGGCCGCATCCGACAGGTCGGCCAACTCACCCGCGCCTTGCTCCACGACCACGGCAAAGCCGAGTTTGACCAGCTTGGTCACCGCATCGGGGACGGTGGCCACCCGTTTTTCACCGGGGAAAATCTCTTTGGGCACGCCAATGCGCTGCGGCGTGGGGGCGTTGTCGCCTGTCTGCATGTCTGTCTCCTCACTCAATCCACAAAAAAAATATGGCCAATCTCAAAGCTTAACCGAAGTCAATCCATCCGCGTGAAACGCAAGTCCTTTGCAAGATCTTGGGGGCCAGAGAACATCAGCAAAAAATCATACAGAAGGCTTAACTTAACCCGTCCAAGCACCCTTCAGAGGCCAAAGTGTGACGGCCGAGCATTTTGTCCCCTTGGCCCACCGATAATTGAGCGCATGGACACACGCTGGAAACCCAATGTCACTGTGGCCGCCATCATCGAGCGTGATGGCCGCTACCTGTTGATCGAAGAACACACCCAAGAAGGTTTGCGCCTGAACAACCCGGCAGGCCATCTGGATCCGGGCGAATCACCCGCACAAGCCTGCGCACGCGAAGCGCTGGAGGAAACGGCCCAACCGTTCACGCCCACCGCTTTGGTGGGCATTTACCTCTCACGCTTTCAGCGCCCGGCAGCGGGCGAAGACATCACCTATGTGCGCATGGCTTTTTGCGGCGAGATCGGCGAGCGGCAGCCCCATCTGAGCCTGGACGACGGCATCGTGCGCACCATTTGGATGACCCCCGAGGAAGTGCGCGCCAGCGCCCCGCGCCACCGCAGCCCCCTGGTCTTGCGCTGTATCGAAGACCACTTGGCCGGACAACGCTTCCCACTCGAAGTGATTTACACCGATGATGCCGTGGCCTCTTTGCCCCCCCTGGAACTGACGGCACCATGATTGACAACGTTTGGCTGGTGACCGGCGCTGCCGCCTTGGGTGCAGGCGTTCTCAACGCGATTGCGGGCGGTGGCAGCTTTCTGACCTTTCCGGCGTTGGTCTTTGCAGGCTTGCCGCCTTTGGCCGCCAACGCCACCAGCGCCGCAGCCGTCAGTCCCGGTTATCTGGGCAGCTCCTGGGGCTTCAAAGACGAGATCAAAAGCATCCCCAGCGAGGTGTTGCGCCGCGAGGTGATCGTTGCAGCCATGGGCGGTCTGGTGGGTGCCGCTTTGTTGCTCGTCACGCCCGCCAAATTGTTTGCGGGTTTGGTGCCTTGGCTCTTGCTGCTGGCCACGGCACTCTTCGCGCTGGGCCCTGCCATTGCCGCTCGCCGTGCTGGAAAGGGTCACCGTGCTTGGCGTTTGCCCGGTTTGCTCTTGGTTTGTGTGTACGGCGGGTATTTCAATGGCGGCCTGGGTGTTTTGCTGATGGCTTTGTACACCCTGACGGGTGAATCGCGACTGAACACCGTCAACGCTTTGAAAAATCTCAACTCTTTTGTCTTGTCTTGGCTGTCCGTGGCCGCCTTTGCCTGGGCGGGCGCCATCGTCTGGGACCAGGCCTTGTGGATGATGGCTTTGGCCACTCTGGGGGGGTGGTCAGGCGCTCGCCTGGCCAAACGTTTGCCTTCTCAGGTGGTGCGTCAACTGGTCATCGGAACTGGATTGACCATGAGCGCGGTGTTCTTCAGCCGCCTGGTTTGAAACACAGCGCCCCGAGCCCTGCGGAACCTCAAAGCACGGGCACATTGGCCCCGGCAGCCACTTGGTCAAGACGCGCCTGCTCTGCCTGCACCTTGGCCACATAGCCGCCATCTTCAAATACCGTGTCACCACCCAAGTAATAACGCAGTCCTTCTTCCACTGAGCCTTTGTTTCTGATGAAGTCAGCCAACAGCGCCACACCGACCCGCATGTTGGTGATGGGGTCGAACGCTGTCAAACTGCCCCCATAGGCTTGGTAACGCTTGGCGTGGATGCTGGTCATCACCTGCATCAAGCCTTGCGCACCGGCGTGGCTTTGGACAAACGGGTGGAAATTGGACTCAATGGCCATGACCGCCAAAATCAAATGAGGCGCCAATTTGTATTTTTGGGAGAGCACTTGGGCCTCGGCCACCAAAGCGGCCAAGGGCTCGGGTGCCACTTTGTATTTTCGGGCCAGCCAATTGGCCACTGCGGCCTGAGGGGCAGGCAGTTCTCGCACAGACATCGCCGTGGCACGCTCGGCCGCGTTTTCGGGCAGCCACGACACCAACACCTGCCTTTCACGCAGCCAGGTGAACAGTTTTTCTTCAGAGGCCTGCAACCAATCCGGCTTGAGCCACAAAGCCAGCACGCTGGCAGCCACCACCAAGCCCACCATGGCCAAACCACTGTGCGTGACAAGAAACAAGCCCAGAGCCAAGTCGCTCAGGACGGTTCGAAAGGTGTTGCACAAGGTGCAGGTTTTGCTCATCGGTTTATGAATTTCAAAGCATTGTAAATTTTCAATCCCTCGCTGCGCGGGATAATCAAGGGATGTCCAAACAAGCCCGTGTGGTCGTCGGTTTGTCCGGCGGCGTCGATTCAGCCGTCAGCGCCTACCTGCTCAAGCAACAGGGGTACGAGGTCGTCGGCATCTTCATGAAGAACTGGGAAGATGACGACGACAGCGCATTTTGTTCGTCCAACATGGATTTCATCGATGCCGCCGCCGTGGCCGATGTCTTGGGCATTGAGATCGAACACGTCAATTTTGCGGCCGACTACAAAGACCGTGTTTTTTCAGAGTTTCTGCGCGAATACCAAGCCGGTCGCACACCCAACCCGGACATCCTGTGCAACGCCGAGATCAAGTTCAAGTCTTTTCTTGACCACGCCATGCGCCTGGGGGCCGAGAAAATCGCCACCGGCCACTATTGCCGGGTTCGCCTGAATGCGCAGACTGGCCGCCATGAATTGCTCAAGGGCCTGGACCCCTCCAAAGACCAGAGTTATTTTTTGCACCGCCTCAACCAGTCTCAGCTGTCCAAGACCTTGTTTCCGGTTGGCGAGTTGCTCAAAACCGAAGTACGCCGCATCGCCCAGGACATTGGGCTGCCCAATGCCCAAAAGAAAGACTCCACAGGCATCTGCTTCATTGGCGAGCGCCCTTTTCGCGAGTTTTTGAACCGCTACATTTCCAAAGAACCCGGCCCCATCAAAGACCCCAATGGCCGCACGATCGGCCAACATGTGGGGCTGAGCTTTTACACCTTGGGTCAGAGGCAGGGACTGGGCATTGGCGGTATCAAAGCCAAGGGCGCTCAGCGCGGCGGCGGTGAGCATATTCCCTGGTTTGTGGCGCGCAAAGACCTCGCAAAAAACACCTTGTGGGTGGTGCAAGGCCATGATCACCCTTGGCTGCTGTCCGAGGGCTTGCACGCTGCCGATGCGAGTTGGTGTGCAGGCATTGCCCCTGCACCCGGTCTGTATGCCGCCAAAACGCGCTACCGACAAACCGATGCGCCTTGCACCCTTCGCGCAGCGAGCGCGGGCAGCACAGCGCCCGCTTTCGACTTGCTGTTTCCACAAGCGCAATGGGCTGTCACACCCGGCCAAAGCGCGGTGCTTTACGACGGCGATGTGTGCCTGGGTGGCGGTGTGATTGCCGCCGAATCACCCCCCTGAGCACCCCCCCATGGCGAACGGCTCAATGTCCCGGCTGCTTCAACTTGTCGTAGATCTTGCGGGTCATGCGCCACACGCCCCACCACACCAGCGGAATCGACAGGCCCGCGGCCACTTCGGGGTTCAAAGGCAGGCCCAACTTGTTCAAGCCCTTGGCGGCGTACAGCACCAAACTGACCACGTAGTAGCTGATGGCCGCGATCGACAAGCCCTCAACCGTGCTTTGCAAGCGCAGCTGCAAGGCTTGACCCTTGGTCAGCTTTTCCAACAAGATCTGGTTTTGCGATTCGGAAGCAATGTCCACCCGGGTGCGCAACAAGGCGCTGGTGCGCGAGATGCGCTCAGAAAAAGAAGCCAGCCGCTGCGCTGTCGCCGCCACCGTGGCCATGGCCGGTGACAAACGGCGTTGCATGAACTCGCCCACCGTTTGGATGCCCGCCACCGGGCGCTCACGCAACTCAGAAATGCGTTGGCCCACCAAAGTGTCATAGGCACGGGTGGCCGAAAAGCGGTAGCCGTGCTCCGCGGTCGCCCGCTCGATCCGGGCCGCCAAGGACACCAGCACATCCAGCAAGTCTTGATCGCTTTCGCCCTTGCGCTCCATGCCGGCCGTGATGTCGGCCAATTGCGCCTCGGCCTCGGACAAAACCGGTGCCAAGGCCTTGGCCACGGGCAAACCGCGCAAGGCCATCAAGCGGTAGGTCTCTAACTCCAACAAGCGCTGCGAGATGCGACCGCCCCGCGTGTCTGGTGTGTTGGGGGGCGCCACCACCAGCATGCGCTCAAAGCCGTCAGGCCCCAAACGAAAATGCGTGAGCACACAAGAATGGGGCACCCCCTCGGTCGTGTTGCCCATGCGCGAACCCACGATCGAGCCCTCCCCCAACCAAGCTTGCGCCTGCGCAACGAGCTCGGGAGAGGTCATATCGCCCTCCAGCATGCCCATGTGGATCGCGGCCACGGTTTGCCCAGGAATGGCACGCAACCAGTCGCTGCCCACCACCGCCTGAGAGGCCAACTCGGGATTGACCGCGCCCCAAAAGGCATGCGAAGGCAGCGCCTGCACGATCGAATAACGGGTGAACTCGGTGTGCCGCTCCCACTTGACCGTGAAGCCATCACAACGCAGACGCAAAAAGTTGCCATTCAATTGCTCAGGCTTCAGATCGGCATGCCCGGGCAAACGGACCAGGTGCGCCCATTCCTGTTCGCGGGTGATGCCCGCATTGAGCACGGCCACATAAACAATCAAAGCCGGCAATCGAACACGGGCAGAAGGGCGTGCATGGACTTCGTTGTGAAGCTGGCTGCGTTGGGCATCGTCTTCGGGCAAGTAGCGTGAATTGATTTCGTTCATGCCCCCATTTTGATCCAACAAACGGCTCCCTCGTCAAGCCTGTGGGGACGAAACGGCGCCCAAGCGCCTCGGTTTCCGCCTTGGACTGCTGACCGCTCTGGCGCTTCGGTCACCCGCAAACGGCCGCACAGCAAGCCGCAAAGCATGGCGAAACACGAAAAAGCAGATGCTCTGAAAAACGGCGACTTTCAGACATGGCTGGTTGACACGGTGAAGGCATAAAAAAAACCCGTGGGGCTGACCACGGGTTTTCAAGAGTGCGCGTGGCTCAAAAGGGAATGTCATCGTCCATGTCGTCGAAGTTGCTGGGCGCGGGCTTGGCCGCTGCCGCTGCAGGGCGCGCTGCAGCGGCAGCGGCTGGACGTGCTGCCGGCGCCTGGCGAGGGGCGTAGCCACCACCCGCATCGTCGGATGGTCCGCCCATGCCTTGACGGCCGCCCAGCATCTGCATGGTTTCGCCGCGAATTTCGGTGGCAAATTTCTCGATGCCGTCTTTGTCGGTGTATTTGCGGGTGCGCAGGCTGCCCTCGACATAGACTTGAGAACCCTTTTTCAGGTACTGACCCGCGATCTCGGCCAATTTGCCAAAGAAGCTGATGCGGTGCCACTCGGTGGCTTCTTTCATTTCGCCGGTCGCTTTGTCTTTGTACCGGTCGGTGGTGGCCACGTTGATGTTGCTCACGGCGTCGCCAGAGGGCAGGTAACGTGTTTCGGGATCGCGGCCCAAGTTGCCGACGATGATGACTTTGTTGACGGATGCCATGAAAAACTCCTCAATAAGGGATGAATTATGCGGCCATTGGGCAGGATTATCGGCGGAGGGTGGCGGACAGGACGGTGATGTCGGTGACCGCTACGGACAAGCCCATCGGACGGGCCCAGTCCGAGCGCCAGCCGCCATCCTTGATAATGGTGGGTTTTGTTTTTGTGGCTCCACCTTGAACTCTGATCGCCAAGACACCTACCTGGCTGCGGCCTTGCGGCAAACGCACATCAGCGTGCGGGGTGCGCGCACCCACAACCTCAAAAACATCGACCTCGACATCCCGCGCAACCAACTGGTGGTGATCACCGGCTTGTCGGGTTCAGGCAAGTCGAGCCTGGCCTTTGACACGCTGTACGCCGAAGGCCAGCGCCGCTACGTGGAAAGCCTGTCGGCCTATGCGCGGCAGTTTTTGCAGCTGATGGACAAACCCGATGTGGACCTGATCGAGGGCTTGTCGCCTGCGATTTCCATCGAGCAAAAAGCCACCAGCCACAACCCGCGCTCCACGGTGGGCACGGTGACCGAGATCCACGACTACCTGCGCCTGCTGTTTGCCCGCGCCGGCACGCCCTATTGCCCCGACCACAACTTGCCCCTGCAAGCGCAGACCGTGAGCCAAATGGTGGACGCCGTGCTGGCCCTGCCCGAAGACACCAAGCTGATGATCTTGGCACCCATTGCCCGCGAGAAAAAAGGCGAGTTTGAAAAAGTCTTTGAGCAGATGCAGGCCCTGGGCTATGTGCGCTTTCGCATCAATGGCCAGACGGTGGAGATAGAAGACCTGCCCACGCTCAAGAAGACCGAGAAGCACAACATCGACGTGGTGGTGGACCGCATCAAGGTTCGCTCTGAGGAGGATGCCAAAGCGCGTGACGCCCTGCGCCAGCGCCTGGCCGAAAGCTTTGAAGCGGCGCTGCAACTGGCCGAGCACCGCGCTGTGGCACTCGAGATGGACACGGGCAAAGAACACCTGTTCAACGCCAAGTTCTCATGCCCGGTGTGCACCTACTCGATCAGCGAGTTGGAACCCCGCCTGTTCTCATTCAACTCGCCCATGGGCGCATGTCCGACTTGTGACGGCATCGGCAGCATGGCGTTTTTTGACCCTGAGCGGGTGGTGGCTTTTCCGTCGCTCAGCCTGGCCAGTGGCGCCATCAAAGGCTGGGACCGGCGCAACGGCTTTTACTTCAGCATGCTCGAAAGCCTGGCCAAGCATTACCAGTTTGACATCGAAACGCCGTTTGAAAAACTCGCACCCATTCACCAACAGGTGCTGCTGCACGGCTCGGGGCTGGAGGAAATCAAGTTCAGTTACACCATGGAGTCGGGCGCATCGCAAGGCAAGAAAGTCAGCAAGAAGCACCCGTTTGAAGGGATCATCCCCAACATGACGCGGCGCTACCGCGAGACCGACTCGGCCGTGGTGCGCGAAGACCTGGCCCGCTACCGCAACCTGCAGGCCTGCACCAGCTGCCAAGGCACGCGCTTGCGACGCGAGGCGCGCCATGTGCGCATTGGCGAAGGCGCGCAAGCTCGCGCCATTTACGAAATCAGCCACATCACCTTGGGCGAATCACAGCAGTACTTTCAGGGCCTGAAAATGCACGGCGCCAAGGCCGAGATCGCCGACAAGGTGGTGCGGGAAATCGCGCTGCGCCTGAAGTTCCTGAACGACGTGGGCCTGAACTATTTGAGCTTGGACCGCAGCGCCGACACCTTGTCGGGCGGCGAGTCGCAGCGCATCCGCCTGGCCAGCCAAATCGGCTCGGGGCTCACAGGCGTGATGTATGTGCTGGACGAGCCCAGCATCGGCTTGCACCAGCGCGACAACGACCGCCTGATCGGCACGCTGCAACACCTGCGTGACATCGGCAACAGCGTGTTGGTGGTCGAGCACGACGAAGACATGATCCGCGTGGCCGACCATGTGATCGACATGGGGCCGGGGGCAGGCGTGCACGGCGGGCGCGTGATGGCGCAAGGCACTTGCGCCGACATCCTGGCCGCACCCGACTCGGTCACCGGCCAGTACATGTCGGGCCGCAAAAAAATCGAGATCCCCAAGCGCCACAAAGCGGGCAAGGACTTCATCGAGATTGTGGGCGCGTCGGGCAACAACCTGAAAAGCGTGAACGTGAAGTTTCCCGTGGGCTTGCTCACTTGCGTGACGGGTGTGTCGGGTTCAGGAAAATCCACCCTGGTCAACGACACGCTCTACCACGCCGCTGCCCACCAGATCCACCGTGCCCAGGGCGATGCCGCCGCGCACGAAGAGATCAAAGGCCTGGAGCACTTCGACAAAGTCATCAACGTCGACCAGTCACCGATTGGCCGCACCCCGCGCAGCAACCCGGCCACCTACACCGGCCTGTTCACCCACATCCGCGAACTGATGGCCGAGGTACCTGCAGCACGCGAGCGCGGCTACGGCCCCGGGCGCTTCAGTTTCAACGTGAGTGCATCGTCGGGTGGGGGCCGCTGCGAAGCCTGCCAGGGGGATGGCATGGTGAAGGTGGAAATGCACTTTTTGCCCGATGTGTACGTGCCCTGCGACGTGTGTCACGGCATGCGCTACAACCGCGAAACGCTGGAGGTGCAATACAAGGGCCAGAACATCGCGCAGATTTTGAACATGACGGTGGAAGCCGCGCACCAGTTTTTCAGCGCCGTGCCCAACATTGCCCGCAAGCTGCAAACCCTGCTGGATGTGGGCCTGACCTACATCCGCCTGGGCCAAAGCGCCACCACGCTATCAGGCGGCGAAGCGCAACGCGTCAAGCTCGCACTCGAATTGTCCAAACGCGACACCGGCCGCACGCTCTACATCCTGGACGAACCCACCACCGGCCTGCACTTTGCCGACATCGACCTGCTGCTCAAAGTGCTGCACCAGCTGCGCGACGCGGGCAACACCATCGTCATCATCGAACACAACCTCGACGTGATCAAAACCGCCGACTGGCTGATCGACATGGGGCCAGAGGGTGGCGCGGGCGGCGGCACGGTGCTGGGCGAAGGCACGCCGGAGCAGCTGGCCAAAAACAAGGCGAGCTTCACGGGCCACTATTTGGCGCGTTTGCTCCCTTGATCCGGCACCATGGTGTTTGAATTTGTCGTCCCCCGACCATCTCAAGCACAATGCGCCGCCACCATCGGGTTTGGCATGCGATTGTGGGCGCTGCGGTTGGGTATGGGTTTATGGGAGCTGCGCCCTGCGCGCGATCAGGGCGCCTGCGGTTTGCCAGGCATCGCGCACGGGGTGCTGCTCCTACGCCAAAATGGCTGCCCAGCCTTTTGTTAAAACTTCAAAGGGCAGAATCCACCTATTCGCTGCCCCCGAACTCTTCATTCATCACTTTTGAAATTTACAAGCTCTATGAAAACCGTCATCCGTGCTTTCTTCAGAACCCTGCGCCTGGTGTTGGGCCCCGTTATGTTGCTCAAGGAGCGCTTGACCCAGCCGACCGGCGTGGTGCGCGATGCTGCGGCGCAAACCCGCGTGGACCAACAGTGCCAAAGCCTGGCGCTGTACCAGTTCAGCACCTGCCCGTTTTGCATCAAGGTGCGCCAGGAAATGCGCCGCCTGTCGCTGCCGATTGAAAAGCGCGACGCCCAGCACCACGCCGCCAACCGCGACGCCTTGGTGCAAGGCAGTGGGGCGACCAAGGTGCCGTGTCTGAAGATCACCGAAGCCGATGGTCAAACCCGTTGGCTGCAAGACTCGGATGCGATCATGGTGTATCTGCGCGAGCGTTTTGCTTGAGCTTGCGAAAGACAAACCCTGTCTGGTCGCGAGCCGCTGCTCCGATTCAGCTGACCTGAGCGCCTGAAATTCAGCGCCAAGCCAAACCCAGCACGACCAAGACCAGCGCGGCCGTCACCCAAAGCAACAAGCGTGTGCGCACACGCAGCGTCTCGACCGCACTGACCAAGCGGGCGTTTTGCTCGGCCAACTCGGCCAAGGTGAGAGCCAACTCGCCTTGGGTTTGGGCTTGGCGGTCCAGTTGCCCTTGCGCGGCGATCAAGCGGTTTTTCAGCTCGCCCATGCTGGGCAGCGCCTCGTTGGCCAAATCGACGGTCGTGGCGCTGGACTGGGCAGACTCGGCACTTTGGCGGTCCATCAGTTTGCGCGCCGCTTTGAGCACGCTGGGCGCGTGCTCGATCACATCCCCCCAGGGGATGACCTTGAGCGCCAGCAGCCAGGGAATGGCCATGACATCTTCCTTTCGATGGGGCAAACAAGCGGCAGCAACCCAAGCGCTGCCGATCCGCAAAACCCAGTATGACACGGGCCTCAAGCCCTCAAAATCTTTCGGTTGTCAACGCACCATGGCCCAGCCCACGCCTTGAACGCAAACCATGCGCCTGGCACTTTTCGCCGGACAATAGCGCCATCACTTTCACCAAAATCCTCATGGAAACCGAACTCAAACTCAGCCTGAGTGCAAGCGACTTGCCGCGGCTGTTGAGCCACCCCTTGCTGGCCGCAGGCAGACACCTGCAGCGCCTGCACAACACCTATTTCGACACGCCAGAGCTGGCGCTGCAAAAGCGCCGCATCTCGGTACGCGAACGTTTGGCGGGTGATCAATGGCTGCTGACCGTCAAGACCGCAGGCCAAACACAAAACGGCCTGTCACGCAGGCAAGAGTGGGAAGGCACGACCACACCCGGTGCCTTGCAGTTCGAGACCCTGGTGGATGACGCCGCGCTGAACCAAACGCTGATGACCCTGCGCCCCCAACTGCAAGCCATGTTCTGCACCGACTTTGAACGCCAGCGCTGGGTGATCGCCCACGGTGTCGCGCAGATCGAAGTGGCGCTGGACCAGGGTCAGATTCATGTGCCCGACACCAGCTTGAGCGAAGCCATTTTGGAGCTGGAACTTGAACTGCTCAGCTGCCCCGAATCCGCATTGATGGCGCTGGCCGATGTGCTGCGCCAGACACCACAAGGCCCGGTCCAGCTCACGCCCAGCGATGCGAGCAAAGCGCAGCGGGGGTCGGCGCTTTGGGCACAAGTGCGCCCATAGTCCACGTCATCGGCTATTGCCTGCGTTCAACTTGATGTGGTGACCATTTCCAGCGAACGTTAAATATGCCTACCATTTGTGGTTAGGAGATTCCGGATAGAAAAATGACTAATCACTCGCCAGTAACATAGGCGTGAGGTTTTGTTGCGCAGGTACTTTTTATGGCGTTGCCACAACGTCGCCAACTCATCCGCTCGGAACGCTTGCCAAGCGCACAAGTCCAAAATAAGCCCACGCAAATCCACACTCTCCATGCGCTTACCTGGGGTGATTAAACGAATTGCTGAGTTCTCAGGCATTTGTGGCAAAAGGCGCATGTTTGGAGAGACGTCCAGGTTGCCACCTTCGGTCCAAGTTGCCGACTGAGTCAGCCGCTGAATTCCGGCTTGCCAGATGGGCTGGCAGACCGCTTAGAAACTATCCGCCAGCGTTGATTGAATCTTGAGCCTGCCTGACGCTGTTCAGAATAAGCGGTATCAACGGGTTGTTGTCTTGACGGCTGTGGTGCATGGCCACAGTAAACGTTTGGGAGGGCTTTAAATTCAGAACGGCCAGGGGCGCGAGCTTGAGCAGCTCGGTCATACGCCGCACCGCAGACAAAGGGCCTGCACCGACGGCACCTGTTGCACCCACGATCATCATCATGCCGTGCAGGCTGTGGACTTCAACGGCTGGAATCGTCGGTGACAGTCCACTGAGCACAAGCATTTCGTCTACGGTTCGTCGCACCTCGGTGGTGTCGGCTGGCAGCACCCAGTCGCTGTCAGCCAGCAACTTCGGGTCCACGGCTTGCCCACTCAGGGCATGTGGATAAAGCGGGTGCTTTTGACCCACAAACGGTGTGACGGTTTCGGTCGCCAGACGATGGATACGTAGGGATTTGAACTCCTCGGCGTCGACGGCACTGGCGGCCAACCGGGTGAGCACAAGGTCATCTTCTCCGGCAAGCAATCGCTGCCGCAAGTCCTGAACGTAGGTTTCGCGGATCTTCAACCGCAGCGGTGTGGCGTTTTCATGCAGGTGCTGAAAGGTTCGTGGCACCAGGTCGTACATGAGAAATGGCAGTACACCCACACGCAAGACAGGCAACACCTTGCCCCCACCCATGCCACCGATGGCAGCGCCCATTTCCTCGAGTGCCACCTTGGCCCGCGCTGCAAGCAGTTCACCCGCCGGCGTCAATTGAACGCCACTGTGGTCTCTGACCAAGAGCTGCTGGTCAAAGGTGCGCTCCAGTTCTTGCAAGGTCTGTGTCACTGCGGGCTGAGAGATGCTGACCGCATTGGCCACAGCTCGCAAAGACTGGAGTTCCTTGGCCAGCAAAAGTATCTGCAGCGACTTGAAACGCAGTTTGCCAAGGTGAGCATTATGCATAAGACAAAGTTATCACTAGTTCAATAAATACGAATATACAATTATAGCCGGGCCCTCTAAATTGAGGCTGTAAAAATCACTGCAGCCAACTCATGAATGAAGCCGAATTCCCCCGCAAGCCCTTGCCCCCATCGACCCAGGCACTCGAAGGCGTCACGGTGCTCGACTTCTCTCACGTCATCGCTGGCCCTTTTGCCACTTACCACCTGGCAGCACTGGGGGCCCGGGTGATCAAGGTGGAAAATCCGAGCGGTGGCGATGCCGTGCGCAACAACCCACGTTCGTTCACGTCGCTCAACCATGGCAAGGAGTGCGTATCTCTGGACCTGCGTCATTCAGAGGACGTTCGAACAGCGCAGGCGCTGCTCGCCACCTCGGATGTGATGGTAGACAACATGCGACCAGGCGTTTTGGCCCGCTACGGCTTGGGCATGGAACAGGCTCGGGCCATGCATCCGCGCCTGATTCATTGCAGCATCAGCGGTTACGGAACTGCTGGTGATTGGGCGAATCGGGGTGCTTATGACCACGTCATACAGGCGGCTTCTGGCATGGCCATGATGTCAGGGCAGGCCGAGGATGGCCCGATCAAGGTCGGCTTCCCTGTCATCGATTGCGCCACCGGCATTTTGGCCGCCTTTGCGATTCTTGCCGCACTGCGACGCCGCGACCTGACCGGTCTGGGCGAGTCCATCGATGTTTCCATGCTGGGTGCAGCCATGCAACTGATGTACCCGATGGTGGTCGAGACCCTGGCGAAAGGCGAAGCCCCTGCACGCAGGGGGAATGTGGGTTACTCCGGCAGTCCGGCTGCCGACACCCTGACCTGTGCCGATGGCTTGCTGGCGGTCGGGGCCAACACGCCGGTGCAGCTGGGCAAGCTGGGTGACGTGCTTGGCATTGGCGCGCAGATTCGCGCGTTGATCGAAGGTCAGTCCACAGGCTTCGTGACAGCGGCCCGAGGCGCAGAGATACGCCAATTGTTGGCCAACGCCGTCAGAGACCAGAAAGTGGCTGACCTTGAGGACCGCTTGAACAAAGCCGGTGTGGCGGCATCGAAGATTCGCAACTTGGCCGAATCGGTGAGCGATGCGACCCAGAGCGGTGCACTCTCCCCTTGGATGCTGCCTGGTGATGTGCCTGTAGCCGTCCCTGGGCTGGGCTTCAAAACGCAAAGCTTGTTTGGTGGCACATCGACTCCCGCTTGGGTCAAAGCACCCGAATAAGCAGCCAACTCCCAACACCCATACAAAGGAAAAGCATCATGGACCAAAATTTCCAAGCGCTATGCGAGCGCGATCACCATTACATCGATGGTCAGTGGGTCAAGGGGACGGGCGAACACCTCACTCTGATCGATCCCTATACCGAGCAGCCGTTTGGTCGCGCACCGGCGGGTGATGCCGCGCTGGTGGACCAGGCCGTCGCTGCGGCCCAGCGGGCACAGGCCAGCTGGTCATCAACGTCAGTCAACGAGCGCGCTGCCTGGCTAGGCCGTTGGCTCCAAGAGTTGCATCCCCAGGCAGAAACCATCGCACAACTCATCAGCCGTGAAATGGGTGCGCCCATTGCCAGGGGTCGCATGAGCCAGGCCGCTGGCGGACTGTTGGCGCTGCAAGCGTTTGCCAAGATGGCGTCCCATGTTCAGCGTGTGGAACGCATTGCCAATTCGGTGGTGGTGCGCGAAGCTGCAGGTGTGGCGGGTCTGATCACAGCATGGAATTACCCCTTCTTCCTCGCCATTGGCAAAGCCGCGCCAGCCCTCCTAGCGGGTTGCCCTGTCGTGCTCAAACCGAGCGACTTCACCCCCCTCAGTTTGTACCTGATGGCGGATGCGGCGCACCGAATCGGCCTACCCGCCGGAGTGTTCAACTTGGTCCATGGGACCGGCCCGGTGGTTGGAGAAGCCATCAGTGGCCACAGCGGTATTGACGTGGTGAGCTATACAGGCTCCATCCCCATCGGCAAACGCGTGATGGAGCGCGCGGCCAGCAACGTCAAGCGCGTGTCACTGGAGCTTGGCGGCAAATCGGCCGCCATCGTTTTGCCCAGTGCCGATCTGGGTCAAGCGGTAGAAAAGACGGCGGCAGACTGCTTCAACAACGCCGGCCAGACCTGCATTGCGATCACGCGTCTTCTGGTCCCCGAAAGCCAGCTGCAACAAGCGGCAGCAATGGCTGCCAAGCACGCAGCCGCCTACCGCGCGGGCGATCCGCGTGACGAGGCGACGACCTTGGGGCCCATTGCCACCCACCGCCATCAGCAGCAGGTGCTGTCCTACATCCGCAGCGGGGTTGAACAAGGCGCACAGTTGGTGTGCGGTGGTGACGGTGCTGTGCAAGGCGTGCGCAGTGGGTGGTTCGTTCAGCCCACGGTATTTACGACGCTCAACCCCAGCCTGCGGATTGCACAGGAAGAAATTTTTGGCCCTGTGCTGACCGTCATTGGCTACCGGGATGTAGACCACGCGATTGAGATCGCCAATGGCACCGTGCACGGGCTCAATGGCGGTGTGTATGGCCCCAGCGACGAGGAAGCCACCGCCGTGGCGGCGCGCATGCGCTGCGGCAAAGTGGACATCAACGGCGGTGCATTCAACATCAACGCGCCCGCGGGGGGCTACAAGCAATCGGGCATTGGCCGAGAGCGAGGTCACCACGCGATCTATGAATACCAGGAAGTCAAGTCCATGCAGTTCATCAGCGAAGACGCCGCGCTGGCCTTTGTTCAAAAGCAATCCGCGTGAAACCGGGAACCGCCATGTCCGACACGCAAGCTGACGAAACTTACGACTATGTGGTGGTGGGCGCAGGCTCCTCAGGCTCGGTGGTCGCAGCCCGCCTTTCCGAGAACCCTTCGCACCGGGTGCTGCTGCTTGAAGTGGGCCGGGCCCCCGACACCTACTGGCACCGCCTGCCATTGGGGCCTGCGCGCTTGGTGCATGACGTGCGCACCTCGTGGCCTTTTTTGAGCGGTCCGGAGCAGGACTTGAAGCAGCGCCGCGTCACCGCCGTGCGCGGCAAAGCGCTCGGCGGATCGAGCGCGATCAACGGCATGTTGTGGACACGCGGCGACGCCTCGGCCTACGACCGCTGGGCCAGCTTGGGCAACCCGGGCTGGGGGTTTGAGGACGTGCTGCCGTTCTTTCGCAAGATCGAAAGTTTTCCTCACAGCGATCCGCGCTTTCGTGGCAGCGACGGCCCCGTTCACATTGCCAACACTCGGCCAGAAAAGTTATCCGAAGCCTTCATCGCGTCCTGTCTGGCACATGGCCTGAAGGCCAATCCTGATTACAACGCGGGCTCCAGCGAGGGTGTGGCCTACCTGCAAACCAATACGTTCAAGGGGCAGCGCTGGGGCACTTACGAGGCCTATCTTCAACCGGCCCTGCTCCGTCCCAACCTGCGCGTGGTCAAGGGTGCGGCGACCACGCTCATGCTGGAGGGACAACGCGTCACCGGTGTGCGCTATCGCCATCTGGATGGCGATGGCATGGGGCCAGAGACCTGCGCCTTGGCCAGGGCGCAGGTCATCTTGAGCGCAGGCGCCTACCAAACCCCCGCCTTGCTGGAACGTTCGGGGATTGGTCAACCCGATGCGCTGGCCAAGCTGGGCATAGCGGTGCGACACGCGTTACCAGGAGTTGGTGAAAACCTGTCTGATCACATGCGGGCCTGCGTGTCTTATGCCTCGCGTGTGCCGACCATCAACGACATCGTGCACAAACCGCTGGCCAAGATCAAAGCCGGCCTGGCGTACACCCTGTTCCGCAAGGGCTGGCTGGCGACTGCCAGCATGACTGTGCAGGCCATCACCCGTGCCAGCACTGACAGCCAGCGCGCCGATCTCAAGCTGCAGATCAATGGCATCAGCACCGACACCACCGTCAACAGTGAAAACCGCCCGGTGCGCAAGCAATCGGGTTTTTCTTTGCTCTTTTTCCCGATTTATCCACACTCCCGCGGCAGTGTGCATGCGCGCTCAACCGACCCGCTGGCCGAGCCTGTCATCGACACCGGCTACCTGCGCGATCCACGAGATCAAGTCGCCACGCTCAGTGGTTTGCACCTGGCTCGCGCTATTGCGCGCGAAGGCCCGCTGGCGGACTTGATCATCGAAGAGACCGACCCCGGTGCGGATTGCACCAACGAGGCCGAGCTGCTCGACTACATCCGTGCCACTGGCCTGACGGTGTACCACCCTGTGGGCACCTGCCGCATGGGGACCGACGAGCTGGCGGTCGTGGATCCGCAATTGCGCGTACGCGGTCTGCAGGGGCTGCGCATCGCAGACGCATCTGTGATGCCCGAGCTGGTCGCCACCAACACCAATGCACCCAGCATCATGATTGGTGAGCGCGCTGCAAGCTGGATTCTTGCAGACACCCGCATCTAAGCGTTCTGCAAAAAGTTTTGACGTTACCCGTTCAACAACCTTCACGACAACCAACCCAAGGAAACAACATGACTCCCCACCAGAAACTACGTCGCCACGTTCTTTGTGCTGCTGCCACCGCAGCACTTGGCTTGAGCTTGCCGTGTGTGGCCCAAAGCGACTTCGCCAATCGGCCTGTCAAAATCGTGATCCCCTTGCCTGCTGGAGGCGCTGCCGATGCCGTCATGCGCGCCATGGCGGTCGAAGTCGAAAAAACACTGAAGCAATCCGTGGTCATCGACAACAAGCCCGGTGGCCTGTTCCAGATCGGTGTGCAATCGGTGCTTTCAGCTCCGGCCGATGGTTACACCATGCTCTACATGTACTCAGGCATGGTCAGTACACAAGCGATCCACAAGAAATTCGACTTGGGCGCTCAGTTCGATCCCGTCATTCCGTTGGGTGACTCTCCCACCGTTTTGGCTGTGGGTCCCAATTCAAAATTCTCCACCGTCAAAGACTTGGTCGATTTTGGTCGCGCCAACCCCGACAAGTTGACCACCAGCAACCTTGGCATGGGCAGCCTGGAGCACCTCAAGACCTTTGAGCTGACCAAGACGGCCGGATTCAAGGCCGTTCACGTGCCATACAAAGGTGGTCCCGATGCCGTCAAGGCTTTGATCTCAGGCGAGGTCGACTTCATCATTACACCGGCCTTTTTCGCATCGCAATTCGCGCCCAAGGGACAGATAAAGGTTCTTGCGACGATGAACACATCGCGTTGGTCGGGTATGCCTGAATTGCCAACGATCGGAGAAGCCGGCGTCAATGTGCCTCCGTTTAGCTTCTGGTCTGGTTTGCTGGTCAAGAGTGGAACCCCTGCGGCCATCACCGCGCGCTTGAACAAGGAGTTCTTGGCAGCGTTGCAGACACCTTCAGTCAAGGCCCTGCTTGCGGCAACCGGGAGTATCGCGCCTGCGAATTACAACCCGGAAGAGCTGCGAAAGCGCATCAACACGGAAGCGGCCAGCATGGGTGAACTGGCCAAGCAGCTCAATTTGAAGGTGGAGTGACCGGCTCGCAAGAGTGATTGAACCGCGCCAACAAGTTCTGGGCCCCTGCATTGGGGCTCAACTTGCTTGCACCACCGTCAGCAAGGTCTGACCGTTCGCCACCAGCTTTTCACCTTCTGCATCCACCGCGAACAAATCACAGCTGGTGAAGACCTGTGCTTTGCCGGGTTTGACCACCCGGGCTCGGGCAATGAACTTCTGACCCACTGCAGGGCGCAGGCAGTTGACTGAAAAGTTGGCGGCCAACAAGTTAGGCCCCGCCACGGTGCCTGCCGCAAAGCCGCACGCGGTGTCGATGAGTGTGCCGATCAGGCCTGCATGCAAATAGCCCGAATACTGCCCGAGCTCTGGGCGCCAGGGCATCTGGATCTCCACCAAGCCGGCTTCGGCCACGGTCACTTCAATGCCGCACCAGCGGTTGAACTCGGCCATGGCGTTGATTTTTTTCAGCATGTCTAGCGGGCTCATGTCTGTTTCCTTTTCATGACTTCAAATCTGGCGATGGATCCAGTCTAGCAAGGCCGGCACAGCGCGAAAGCGAGCGCTGCGCCGCAGGTGATACCCCATCCCAGCCGGCTGGTGTACAAAACACCTTTTACCGGAGCGACACATGACCCCTCACCCCGCCTTGCCCCACGCCCAAGCTGCCGATGTGGGCCTGTGCCCCGACCGCACACAGCGCCTGATGGACGCGCTGCGGCGCGAAGTGGCCAGCGGCAGGCTGCCTGGCGCAGTCGCCGTGGTGGCGCGCCAAGGCCAGATCGCCTTGTTCGAAGCCGTGGGCCAGCAAGACCCCGCCACGGGCGCGCCCATGCAGACCGACAGCATTTTCCGCATTTACTCCATGACCAAGCCGCTCGTGTCGGTGGCGGTGATGATGCTGGTGGAGCGCGGTCTCTTGCTCTTGAGTGACCCAGTCAGTCGCTGGCTGCCCGAATACACCCACCAACAGGTGGCCACGGCCCAAGGCCTGGAGCCCGTGCGGCAGGCCGCCACCGTGCAAGACCTGCTGCGCCACACAGCGGGACTGACCTATGAGTTTTTGGGCAATTCGCCCGTGCAGCGCCAATACAACGAAGTGAAGATCGCCTCACGCGAGCGGACCAATGCCGAGTTTTCGCAAACACTGGCTGCGTTGCCGCTGCAGTTCCAGCCCGGCACCGTGTGGGCCTACAGCCGCGCCACCGACGTGTTGGGGCGGCTGGTCGAGGTGGTCAGCGGGCAAGGCTTGGGCGCATTTTTGCAAGCCGAAATCTTGGGCCCATTGGGCATGGTGGACACTGGCTTTGCCGTGCCGCCCGATCAGCAGCACCGGATTGCCGAGCCCTTTGCCCACGACCCCGACGGCGGCGTGCCCATGAAAGTGCTGGAGCCGCGCCAGGTGCCCGCCATGGAAGCTGGCGGCGGGGGCCTGATGTCGACGGCCATGGACTACACCCGCTTTTTGCAGTGCCTGCGCAACCGGGGCGAGTTGAACGGTGTGCGCCTGCTGGGTCCGCACACGGTCGACTTCATGACGGCTGACCATTTGGGTGGCATGCCATCGGATGGCACCTTGCTGCCGCCGGGCCATGGCTTTGGCCTCGGATTTGCCGTGCGCACCCAGCTGGGTTTGTCGCCTGTGCCCGGCTCAGTGGGTTTGTATTACTGGGGCGGCATTGCGGGAACGACTTTCTTTGTGGACCCGGCGCTCGACCTGTATGCCATGTTGATGATTCAAGCACCCAACCAAAGGGATTACTATCGGCCGCTGTTCCGCGACTTGGTGTACGCGGCGCTGTTGTAAAAAAATTCAAAATTCTGGGAATTTTCGCCATGTCCACATCCGGCCTCATGATGAACCGCCCGCTGCTCATTTCGGGCATCCTCGAACACGCCGCTGCGCAGTTTGGCGAGCAGGAAATCGTCTCACGCGAGACGCACGGCCCCTTGCACCGCAGCACCTATGCCGAGACCGCCAAGCGGGCACGCCAACTGGCCAACGCCCTGGCGCTAATGGGCCTCAAAGCGGGCAGCGCGGTCGGCTCGATTGCCTGGAACAACCACCGCCACCTGGAGGCGTATTACGCCGTCTCGGGCAGCGGCATGGTCATGCACACCTGCAACCCGCGCCTGCACCCGCAGCAGCTGGTCTATGTGATCAACCACGCCGAAGACGAAGTGGTGCTGTTTGACGCCACCTTTGCGCCGCTGGTCAAAGGCATTGCCGCGCATTGCCCCAAGGTCCGCGCCTGGGTCTGCCTGGCCGATGCGGCCAACACGCCTGACATTGAAGGTGTGAGCATGCAGAACTACGAAGGCCTGATCACCGGCCACAGCGCCACCTTCGATTGGCCCGAGCTGGACGACCAAACCGGCGCGGCCCTGTGCTACACCTCGGGCACCACCGGCAACCCCAAGGGCGTGCTGTACACGCACCGCGCCATCGTGCTGAACGCGACCATGGCCTGCCTGCCCGATGTGTTGGGCCTTTCCACGCAAGAGTCGGTTCTGCCCGTGGTGCCCATGTTCCACATCAACGCCTGGTGCATCCCCTATGCCGCACTGGTGGCGGGCACCAAGCTGGTCTTGCCTGGCCCCAAGCTCGACGGCGCCAGTTTGTATGAGCTGATGGACACCGAGCAGGTCACCATCAGCGCGGGCGTGCCCACCATCTGGATGGGCCTGATCCAACATGCCGAGCAAAACAACTTGCGCTTTGCCCACATGAAGCGCACCTGCGTGGGCGGCTCGGCCATGCCCCTGGCGCTGATCGCCAAGTTCATGGACACCTATGGCGTGGAAGTGCGCCACGGCTGGGGCATGACCGAGACCACGGCTGTCGCCACCATGAGCAACCTGAGCCGCGCCGACCGCCTCAAGTCCGCCGCCGAGCAACACGCCATCGTGGCCAAGCAGGGCAAAACCGTCTCGGGCATCGAGATCAAAATCGTCGATGAAAACGGCGTCACCTTGCCCCGCGACGGCACCTCACAAGGCGAGCTGATGGTGCGCGGCCAGTGGATCATGGAGCGCTACTTCAAGGCCGACACAACCGCGCTGGTCGACGGCTGGTTCCCGACCGGCGATATCGCCACCATCGACGCACACGGCACCATGCAGATCCGCGACCGCACCAAGGACGTGATCAAAACCGGGGGCGAGTGGATCAGCTCCATCGACCTGGAAAACGCCGCCATCGGCCACCCCGCCGTGGCCATGGCCGCCGTCATTGGCGTCAAGCACCCCAAGTGGGACGAGCGCCCGCTGCTGTTCATCGTGCGCAAGCCAAGCCAGACGGTTGAGAAACAAGAGATCCTGGACTTTTTGGCCACCCAAGTGGCCAAGTGGTGGGTGCCCGACGACGTGGTCTTCCTCGAATCCCTGCCCGTGGGCGGTACCGGCAAGGTTCAGAAAAACGAACTGCGCAAGGACTACGGCGGCGTGTTCAGCTGATCCACCTCAGCCCATCAAACCTTGGCGCTTGGCCGATCGTTCATGCGGTCGCGCCAAGCCTGCAGGGCGTGCATGCCTTCATCGCCCGGCACGAACTTCATCAAGCCCCGCGCAAACTCCAGCGCACAAAACGCGGTGATGTCGGCGATGGTGAAACGCTCGCCCGCGATGAAGGGCTGGCTTTGCAGGCGCTGATCAAAACCCCGCGCCACCTCCCGCACCTTCTCGGCCTGAGAGCGGCCAAACTCCGGAAACTGCGGTTTTTCCAAAGCGGCCAAGCCCGGATGGCTGTGGCGGATCGCGTTGGCGATGCCGCCCAACAAATACAGCTCCACCTGCCGGTCGGCCATCTCGATGAAGCCGCGCTCGTCGCCGTCCACACCCATCAAGTTGGGCTCGGGGTAACGGCCCTCCAGCAAGGTGCAGATCGCTCGGGTCTCGGTGATCACGCGGCCATCGTCCAGCTCCAACGCGGGTACCTTGGCCAGCGGGCTCTTGGCCAAGTATTCAGGCTGGCGGTGTTCGCCACCGTTCAGGTCCATGTTGACCATCTCGATGTTCGTGATGTTTTTCTCGACCAAGAACATCAGCACCCGGCGGGGGCTGGGGGCGCGGTGGGCGGTGTAGAGCTTCATGGCTTGTCCTTGCTGGCGGCGCTTTGGTTTTGGCCCATCTCGACCATCTTGCGGGCCTCTTCAGAAAACTTCTTGGCGGCATCGTCGCCGTCTTTGGTCAGGTTGATGCGCGACGGCGGCGCTTCGATGCCACGCAGCACCGCAGGGCGCTGCCGAATCGCATCGAGCCAACGCTTGAGGTGCGGCAAGTCATCGACCTCCACACCCGACCAGCGGTGCGTGCGCACCCAAGCCCAGTTGGCGATGTCGGCCATCGAATAATCGCCCGCCAGGTATTCGTGGTCTTTCAGGTGGCCGTCGAGCACTGTGAACAGTCGCTTGCTCTCGCCCTGGTAGCGGTCAATCGCGGGCTGGATCTTTTCCGGAAAGTAGCGGAAAAACACATTGGCCTGCCCCATCATCGGCCCGATGCCGCCCATCTGGAACATCAGCCACTGCAGCACACGCGAGCGGCCCTTGGCATCGGTGGGCATGAGCTGGCCGGTTTTTTCGGCGAGGTAAATCAGGCAAGCGCCCGACTCGAACACCGCAAAGTCATCGGCGGCGCGGTCCACGATGGCGGGGATGCGGCCATTGGGGCAAATGGCCAAAAAGTCAGGCTGCTTTTGCTCACCCTGGGACAAGTCCAGCACCTTGAGGGTGTAGGGCAGCGCCAACTCTTCGAGCGCGATGGAGACTTTGTGCCCGTTGGGCGTGGCAGCGGTATAAAGGTCAATCATGGACTCAGGCTAGCAGCGCTGCGCAGGCGGGGCTGGCGCGCAGATGACAGGCAGTCTCGCGGCGGACAGATCGGAACCATCGCAGCCATTCCAATCAGCGCATGAACTTCGACATTCCACCCGACATGGCCGCGCTGCGTGAGCGCACCCGGCAATTCATCGCCGAGCAAGTGATCCCTCTCGAAGGCGACCCGCGCCATGGCCCGCACGGCCCCTCCGAGGACTTGCGCCAAGAGTTGATTGGCCGCGCACGCGCCGCGGGCTTGCTCACGCCCCACGCCTCGGTCGAGCTGGGCGGCCTGGGCCTGAGCCACATCGCCAAAGCGGTGGTGTTTGAAGAGGCCGGTTACTCCAACCTGGGGCCCACGGCGCTCAACATCCATGCGCCCGACGAAGGCAACATCCACCTCATGGAAGAAGTGGCCACCCCGGCCCAAAAAGAGCGCTGGCTGCGCCCGCAAGTGGCAGGCCTCACGCGTTCGTGCTTTGCCATGACCGAGCCCGCGCCCGGTGCAGGGGCCGATCCGTCCATGCTGATGACCACCGCCGTGCGAGAGGGCGGCGACTACCTGATCAACGGTGTCAAATGGTTCATCACTGGGGCCGAAGGCGCAGATTACGCCATCGTCATGGCCCGCATGGAGGACGGCACGGCCACCATGTTTTTGACCGACATGGACAAAGCGGGCATCACACTGGAGCGCAGCATGGACGCCATGGATAACTGCTTCACCGGCGGCCACGGCGTACTGCGCTTTGACAACGTGCGCGTGCCCGCCAGCGATGTGCTGGGCGAACTGGGGCAGGGCTTTCGCTACGCCCAAATTCGGCTGGCACCAGCACGCTTGACCCACTGCATGCGCTGGCTGGGGCAGGCCCGCCGGGCGCACGACATCGCGCTGGACTACGCCAGCCGCCGCCAGGCCTTTGGCAAACCGCTGGCCGAGCACGAAGGCGTGGGCTTCATGCTGGCCGACAACGACATCGACCTGCACACCGCCCGCCTGCACATCTGGCACACCGCCTGGTTGCTAGACCAAGGCCAAAAAGGCGGCTTTGAATCGAGCCGCGCCAAAGTGGCTTGCTCCGAAGCCGAGTGGCGCGTGGTGGACCGCTGCGTGCAAATTTTGGGGGGCCAGGGCATGACGGCCGAAACGCCGGTGATGCGCATCTTCATGGACATGCGCGCCTTCCGGGTCTACGACGGCCCCAGCGAAGTGCACCGCTGGAGCATGGCGCGCAAGCTGGTTTACAAGGCCCAAAAGTCTGCTCAGGCCTGAGCTTGTGTGCAAACAGCGTCAGGCCCAAACTTGGAGTCTTTTGCCCAGCGCATGAGCATGGATCTGGCCCTGTGAAGTTTTCAGGTACGGGGCGCAAGCCATCCTCTTTGTCATCCCGGCCTTGACCCGGAATCCAGAGCACGCCGTCGGCGGTGACAAAGGCCGGGGTGCGCAACGGTTCCAGGGTCTTTGCCCGGGGTGACAAACATGGGGACGGCAATCGGCCTGGCCAGCTGCGTCAATTCATAGAAAAAAATCCCAACTGAAACTTGGAGGCTTTAACGCAAAGCCTGATCCCGCGCTGCGCGTGACTCGGGGCTGGATGCGGCCAGGGCGATCTGGTCGTGTGCCATGTACGAGGTGGCGTGGTTCAGGGCTGTGGCAGCGGCGTTGACCGACTCTTTGCTCATGCGCAGGGTGGCGGCGGGTTGGGCCAGGGTTTGCGCGGCCAGGGTTTGCGCGGCCAGGGCTTGTGCGCGGATCAGGGCTTGGCCTTTGTCACAGAGGTAGTCGACCAGTCCAAGGCTCAGGGCTTCGGGTGCAGCCACGCGTTCGCACAAGATGGTCAAACGTTTGGCTTTGGCGGGGCCCAGCAAGTTGACCAAACGGGGGATGGTGCCCCAGGTGAGTGGAATGCCCAAGGCGATTTCGGGCAAGGACACAAAGGCGTCTTGCGCCAGCACTCGCCAGTCGCAGGCCAAGGACAACGCCAGCCCGCCGCCCACCGCATAGCCTTCGATGGCGGCGATGGTGATCTGCGGCATTTCTTCCCAAGCCTTGCACATGCGAAAACCCGTGCCCGCCATGTCGCGCCGCTGCACCGTGGACAAGCTGTCGTCGGCCCAGGCTTGCGCGTCGTTCAAATCAGCACCCGCCGAAAAGCACCGCATATCTCCCGTGAGGATGACCACGTCGATGTCTGTGCGATCGCTCAGGGCGCGCGCCAAGGCGGTGATCTCGCGCATCAGGGCGCGGGACAAAGCATGCCGAACTTGGGGTCGGTTCAAATGAACTTCGACGAGACGGCCTTGTTCTTTGACGATCAGGTTTTCGTACATGCGGGTCACCTTGATTGGGCCTTGGCCGCTTCCAGTGTGTCCCTTGTCTGCATGGCCACTTGGCGGGCCGCCGCTGCATGGTCTTCACCGCTCGACGCATACAGCACCGCACGCGATGAGTTGACGATGACCGAGCCGGCGCTGCTGCCATCGGCGTTGGCACGCCAGCCGGCCTTGACAGTGGCCACAGCGTCACCGCCTTGTGCGCCCACACCCGGGATCAGCAGGGGCAAGGTCGGGGCGAGTTCTCGCACACGTTCGATCTCGGCCGGATAGGTGGCACCGACCACCAGACCGAGTTGGCCGTTCAGGTTCCAGGGACCTTGGGCCAAGCGCGCAACATGTTCGTACAGCAAAGGCTGGCCTTCGACCGAAGCCAAGCGTTGGTTTTGCAAGTCGTCACCCCCGGGGTTGGAGGTGCGGCAGAGCAAGAAAGCGCCTTTGCCGTGGTGTTGCAAATAGGGCGCGACCGAGTCCCAGCCCATGAAGGGCGACAAGGTCACGGCGTCGGCGCCATAGCGCTCAAAAGCTTCGATGGCGTACTGCTCGGCGGTCGATCCGATGTCGCCGCGCTTGGCGTCCAGGATGATCGGCACATGGGGTGCCACGCGCCGCATGTGCTCCATCAGGCGTTCGAGTTGGCCTTCGGCGCGGTGCGCTGCAAAGTAGGCGATTTGGGGCTTGAAGCTGCTGACCAAGTCGGCCGTGGCATCGACGATGGCTGCGCAAAAATCGTAAATTTTGTTCGAATCGCCCTTGATGCGGTCCGGGAACTTGGTGGGATCAGGGTCCAGGCCCACACAGAGCATGGAGCCGTTTTGGCGCTCGGCGGTGCGCAACATGTCAAGGAAGGTCATCGGCCCATTTTAAAGACGGGACGATGGCTCCGGCCCCAGAGGCCTGAAATTTCAGCGCAGCCCGTGTTCTTGTCATCCCGGACAAAGACCCGGGATGACAAACGTACAGTCAGGGATGACAGATGGGGGCTGACATTTGCAGTTTTCACGGGGACTGACCTTTAAGATGCCGGTGATGCACAAACTCTCCCCCCGTCAATGGACTGTTCTGGTCCTGCTCACCCTCGTTTGGGGCGTCAACTGGCCGATCATGAAAATCGGCGTCACCGGCTTTCCGCCGCTGACCTTTCGCACCATCTGCATGTGGCTGGGCACGCCAATCCTGGCTTGGGTGCTGTTGGCCCAAGGCCTGCCGTTTCGCATCGAGCGCAAGCATTGGCGCGAGTTGCTGACGCTGGCCACTTTCAACATGTTTTTCTGGCACGGGCTGATCATCGTGGCGGTGCAGTCGCTCACCAGTGGCCGGGCCGCGATTTTGGGTTACACCATGCCCATGTTTTCTGCGGTGCTGGGGGCGCTGGTGTTTGGCGATCGGCTCGCCCAGCGGGCTTGGGGCGGCGTGGCCGCGGCATCGCTGGGCGTGGTCCTGCTGCTGTGGCATGAGATCGCCAACATGAGCGGCAAGCCGGTGGGCGTGTTGCTGGCATTGGGGGCAGCCAGCACCTGGGCCTTGGGCACGCAGTTGCTGCGGCGCACCCAGATGCCGGTGCCCACGCTGACGATTTCTTTCTGGATGTCTGCTTTGACCACGCTGGTCATGACCGCCCTGGCCCTGCTGCTGGAGCGCGACCAGTGGCAGGCGCCCTCAGATGCGACCTGGGGCGCGATCGTCTTCAACGCGGTGTTGGTGTTCGGCTTTGCCCAGGCTGCGTGGTTTTATTTGGCCCGCAGCTTGCCGCCGGTGGCCTCCACACTCAGCGTGATGATGATCCCGGTGCTGGGTGTTTTCAGCGGCGCGGTCTGGTTGGGCGAGGTGCTGCACTGGCAAGACTGGGCCGCCGTGGGTTTGATGATGGTGTCGATCGCGGCGGTGCTGTGGCCGAAAAAACCCGTTTAAACGGCCATTCGGCGGACAGACGCGCCGCCCCCGTCAGCCCTGCGCCGTCGTGAGCGCCAACACCAGATCAGCCCAGGCCTTGGCCTTGTCGGCAGGGTTGCGCAGCAAATAGTCGGGGTGGTAAGTCACCACCACCGGCACGCCCTGGTAGCGGTGCACCTGGCCACGCAGCTTGCCGATGGGCTCGGTCGTTTGCAGCACCGATTGCAAGGCAAAACGACCCATCAGCAAGATGATTTGGGGCTGCACCAAAGCCACTTGCCGCGCGAGATACGGCGCACAAGTGGCCAGCTCTGGCGCTGTGGGGTTGTGGTTGCCCGGGGGGCGGCACTTGATGGCGTTGGTGATGTAAACACCGCTTTCGCCCTTCGCCTTGCGGCTCAGACCCACTGCTTGCAGCATGTTGTCGAGCAATTGGCCCGACTGGCCCGCAAAAGGTTCGCCCGTTTGCTCTTCTTCCTGACCCGGCGCGTCGCCAATGACCATCCATGGGGCGTGTCGGTCGCCCACGCCAAAAACGGATTGTTGGCGCTGCGCGCACAAGTCGCAGGCCTGGCATGCGGCCGCCGTTTCTTGCAAGGCGGTCCATTCCATGCGGTCCACGCCTTCGGCCAGCGGCCGAATGGGCACAGGCAAAGTCACAGGACCTGCGGCTGGCGCGGCCCTTGGTGGCAGCGCAGCTGCCTCAAAAGGCACCACCGCAGGAGCCGCCGCTGGCGCAGTGGCCTGCACAGGCGCCGCTTCGGGGGCTGGCCCAGCAAGCCGGGCCTGGGCTGCAGGCGCCACCGGTGTGGCGGGCCACCACACGCGCACGCCCATCTCGGCCAACATGGCGCGTTGGCGGTCGTCCAGGTCAAATCGGGTGGGGTCGCTCATCAGTCAATCCGGTTCACAGCTTCAAACTCATCACCACCGCGTGTTCACGCTGCTGGCGGTCCGCAGGATAGTAATCCTTGCGCACGCTGATGCGCGCAAAGCCATAACGCTCATAGACCTGCAAGGCACGGGCATTGCTTTGGCGCACCTCCAGCCACAACCACTGCGCGCCTTGCTGGCGCGAAATCAGGCTCAAAGCGTCCAGCATCATGTGCGCCCAGCCTTGGCCCCGGCGGGCAGGGGCCACAGTGATGTTGAGCAAGTGCATTTCTTTGAAGCCGTGCATGGCCAAAAAATAACCCATCAGTTCATCCCCCAGCCACAGGCATTGGGCCTCGAACAGCGGGTTCAAGGAGTCCTGAAAATTCCCGCGTGACCAGGGATGGCTGTAGGCCGTTTGCTCGATGGCCATGACCGCATCCAGGTTCTCGGGCGTCATGGTGCGCAGGGTCACCGCGTTGCGGATCGCCTCGCTGGTTGGCTGTCGGTCGGCAGACATCGCAGCGCTCATGGCTTGGAAGCCGCCTTGGCCAATGCGGCTTGGGCTTTCAGGGCTTCGCGCTCGGCAGTGGTGTTGGCCACTTTGTCGCGGATGTACAAAGGCATGGCCTGGTCAGCCGGCACGGCCAGGCCTTTTGCCCACAAGGCCGGGGCCAAACGCAACAAGGCCGCCGCCGTGGGCAAGGCCGGGCAGCGTTCGCCAGGCAGGTCCAAGCGGGGGCCGTAGGCTTCAAACACATTGCCCGCCAGCACCGTGGCGCTGGCCTGCACTTTTTCGGGCGCACTGACTTGCAAAGCCGACTCGGCTTGCCAGGACTGTCCGACGGCCGACCACTGGTAGGCCGCGCTGTAGACCTCGTCCATGCGGGCATCCAGCAGGGCCAGCACCGACAGATCGGCATCGGCCGCACCCGCTTGCACACGCTGCCAACGCGCCTCTTCGGCCACGGCCAGCAAGGTGTCCACCGGCAAGACCGGGATGTTGACCCCAAAGGCCAGGCCCTGGGCCACGGCGCATGCGGTACGCAAGCCCGTGAAAGACCCTGGCCCCCGGCCGAACACGATGGCCGTCAGCGCGTCCAAGCCCATGTCGGCCTCGGCCAGCATGACCAGCACCGCCGGAATCAAACCGGTGGACGACTGCGCGCCGCCGGGCAGGGTCTGCCACCAGACCCGTTCGCCCTGGGACACGGCTAAAGACAAAACATCGGTGCTGGTGTCAAACGCCAGCCAGCGCAACTCGGGCGTGGTCGGGCTCATGCCTTGACGCCCGCTGCGGCCCCAGGCTTGGCCTGTTGCACCCCAAACAAAATGCCACCGGTGACCAGCGCCAGCCCGGCCAGCAAGTTCCAGTGCATGGGTTCACCCAAAAACCAGACCGCGCCCATGGACGACAAGCCCGGCACCAGGGCCGTGATCATGGTCGAGCGCACCGGCCCATAGTGGCGCAGCATTTGTGTGAAAGTGATGCCCGAGATGACCACCGAGCCCACGCCCTGAAAACTCGCCTGAAACAGCCACTCGGTCCATGGCACTTGCAGCAAGTGGGAGGGCAAAACGGCTGTGATCGTCAGCAACGCATAAGCGGGGACAAAGAACACAAAGGCAAAAGCGGTGATGGCCATGGTGGCTCGCACCGCATCCAGACCCAAACGACGCACCGTGACGCTGTAAGCGGACCAACACAAAGCGGCGCACATGAAGAGCAAATCGCCCTTCCAAACATCGCCTCCGTCAAAAGCCTGGAGCAGACTCACACCGCCCACCAACACATCGCCCAGCAAGATCAAACCCAAACCGAGCACACGGCTGTTTGGAATTTTCTCGCGCAGCACCAGCCAAGCCAACAAGGTCGTCCACAAGGGCAAACTGCCCGGCATCAAGACCGAGGCATGCGCTGCCGGTGCAAAAAAGAAACCACTGTAAGACAGCACGGCATACAAAAAACCTCCCAAAAGACCGGCCCGCCAAGTCTGCGTCCATGGCAAAGGGGACAGACCGAACAAGGAGCCGGTCTTTTCACCGCGCTGGCGAGCCGGCCGCATGAGCCACCAGGCCCAGGGCAAAAGCACCGCACTGGCCCCCACGATCCGGGCCAAGACGATGTCCATGGGCAACAAGCCGCGCGTTGCCGATGCCCGTGCAATGACAATGAAACCTGTCCAGATCAGCACCGTGATGACCGCTGAGACCAGGCCAATGGTTCGAGAAGAAAATCGCATGGCGCCGATCATACGGTCCACCCGACATGGACCTGCCCGTTAGACTCCCGTCATGAAGACCGAATACCCGGGTTTGCGCCCTTTTTTGAGCGGGTGGATGGGCTTTGGCTTGGCCCTCAGCGTCACCCTCAGCATGGCCGCCGACTTGCCGCCCGCCGCCCTGCAAGCCCTGCGCCAGGCGAACGTGCCGCCCTCGGCCATCAGTGTTCAAATCACGCCATTGGGGAGCGCCACCCCACGCTTGGCGCACCGGGCGCACATCGCCACCAACCCCGCCTCGGTGATCAAACTGATCACCACCTATGCCGGTCTCTCCCTGCTGGGCCCGGACTTCACTTGGCGCAACCGCGTCTACGCCGACGGGCCGATCAAGGACGGTGTCTTGCAAGGCAACCTGATCGTGCGCGGCAGCGGCGACCCCAAGCTGGTGATCGAGCGGCTGCAAGACCTGATGGCCCGACTGAGCGCCTTGGGCCTGCGCGACGTTCGGGGCGACATCGTGCTCGACCGCAGTGTGTTTGACATCACCCCGCGCACCGAAGCGTTTGACGACGAGCCCCTGCGCCCCTACAACGTGAGCCCTGACGGGCTGTTGCTGAATTTCAAGGCGCTGACCTACACCTTCACACCCGATGCGGTCACCGGCCAGGTGAGCGTGCGCGTGGAGCCGCCTTTGGCTGGGTTCGATGTGCCGCGCAGCGTGCCCATGGGCAACGGCCCCTGCCAGGACTGGCGCAGCCAGCTGCGGGCCGACTTCAGCCAAGCCCATCAGGTGCGCTTTGCGGGCACTTACCCGGCCAGCTGTGGCGAGCGGCCTTGGCCTGTGGCTTACCCCGCCCCCGAGGTGTATGGCGCCAAACTCATCCAGGCCGTGTGGCTGGCCACCGGCAACCGGCTGGGTGGCCAAGTGCGCTATGGCATCTTGTCCACCCAAGCCCGCTTGTTACTGGAGGCGCCCTCGCTGCCCCTGGCCGATGTGATCAACGACATCAACAAGTTCTCCAACAACGTGATGGCGCAGCAATTGTTTTTGACCCTGTCGAGCGACATGGGCGCACCCGGCCGCTTTGAAGCCTCGCGCCTGCGGGTTTTGCAGTGGTGGCGCACGCAGTTTCCGGGGCAGACTGCGCCCGTGCTGGACAACGGCTCAGGGCTGTCGCGCACCGAGCGCAGCAGCGCCGAGGCCCTGACGGCCTTGCTGCAAGCAGCCAGCCAGGGGCCGCATGCGGCAGTCTTTCAAAATTCCTTGTCGGTGGCCGGGGTGGACGGCACCAGCGTCCGATTGCGCGAGCGCAACCCCCACTCGCCGGTGATCGGGCAAGCCTGGCTCAAAACCGGCTCCTTGCGCGATGTGGCCTCGGTGGCCGGTTATGTGCAAGGCCAAAGCGGCCAGCGGTATGCGCTGGTCGCCATCATCAACCACCCCAACGCCAACCAGGCACGCCCGGCGCTGGACCAATTGCTGGAGTGGACCGTGCGCGACACGAACACAGCGGACAGCCCCCGCACCGTGGCCAAACGCCAGCGACAATGACGGCATGACTCTGATCGACTGGGTCGGCTCTTTGGCCGCCATCCTGACCACCGCCAGCTTTGTGCCGCAAGCTTGGCACACCTTCCGCACACGCGATGTGAGCGGCATCTCGCTGGGCATGTACAGCCTGTTCACCGTGGGCGTGGCGCTGTGGCTGGTCTACGGCGTGCTCATGGTGGCCTGGCCCATCATCATCGCCAACACCATCACCACCAGCTTGGCACTGATGATTTTGGTGATGAAGTTGCGTTACCGCTGAAGGCGCTTGGAATTACCGGTTTACTGGTAGTTACCCCATCGCCTGCACGCTTGTTTCGTCCTAGCATGGAAATCGAACGGTCGTTCTTTTTTCAATAACAGGAGACGAGGCATGAAGACTTTGGCGAGATTCGGATGGAGCGCAGGGCTGGCAGCGCTCGTGGCTTTGGGGCTGGCAGCGTGTGGTGGCAACGACGCGCTCCCCCCAAAAACGACGGTCAGCAAGGTGTATGTCATGGGGGACAGTCTGGCCGATGTGGGCACATTTGGCGGCGTCAAATTCACGGTGATGGATCCGACAAACCCCCAAAACTCCCTGGTTTGGCCACAGCTCGTCGCCAATCAATTTGGCTTGGATGGTTCCAAGCAATGCAATTTTTATGCATCGAATGGCAGCTCATTCGCACCCAACCCCACGGCCGGGTGTACCAATTTCGCCATTGGCGGCGGACGCATTTTGGTTGATGCATTAAAAGGCGGCGCACTGAACCCTCAAACCGTGGGTACACAGCTGGCCACCAGTGCTTTGGCCGGAAATTATGCGAGTACAGATTTGTTGTTGATCGACGGTGGCGGCAACGATGCGGCTGATTTGGTTCAGTCTTTCCTCGGTTTACCCGACGCAAAGCCTTTGCGCGATTTCTTGCTTCAACAACTGGATGCAGCTGTGGTGGATCCCTTGCTGCTCCAAGGGCAGACGGGTGCAGCCCAGGCCGCCGGTTTGTACATGGCCCAATTGGCGAACACGTTCTACACGGCCATCGACACTCACGCATTGGGCAAAGGTGCCACAAAGGTGGCCGTGCTGAACATTCCCGACATCACCCTGACCCCTGATTTCAAACTTGTTCTCAATGGGGTCAAACAAGTCCAAGGCGAAGCTGCGAGTCTTCAGTTGAAAGCGGCGATACAGCAGTGGATTGGCGCGTTCAATGCGCAACTGAAAAGCAAAGCCACTGGCAATCCCAAGATTGCGCTGGTGGACTTCTACACCGACTTTACCGATGAAGTGAGCAACCCAGTCTCCTACGGCTTAACTGATGTGATCAACCCCGTGTGCAGCGCAACAGAAGGCGCCTTGGGCAAATTTCCTTGTCTTAGCACCACCCTGGATGCAGTCAAGGACAAAACCCCCGGCTGGTGGAAAACCTACGCCTTCTCAGATGGCTTCCATCCCACGCCTTACGGTCACACCTTGCTGGCGGCCTCGGTGTCCCGCGCCCTGGCCCGTGCTGGCTGGCTCTGATATTCCAGGAGATTCCACATGAAAAAAATCCTTTTGTCGCTGGCCGCTTTGGGCAGTATTTCTGCCGTCCAAGCCCAACAAGCAGGCTCTTGGTTGATTCAAGGCGGCATGACGCGCATTGCCCCAAGTGTCAGCAGCGGAACGCTCAGTGCCCCATCGCCTTCGGGCACCACCGTGGATGTGGGGGCAGACAACCAAGTCACGGCCCAAGTGACCTATGTGGTGGATCAAAATTGGGCCCTTGCAGTCCCACTGGGCATGGGCTTCAAACACAAACTCTACGGCACCGGTGCCATAGATGGCGTAGGCCAAATTGGCACGGTGACCGCATTGCCCATCAGTGTGTTTGCCCAATACCGATTTGGTGAATCGAATGCCAAGTTCAGGCCCTATGCCATGTTGGGCCTGAGTTACGCCTATTTCCACGATGCCAAAGGCAGTGCCACGCTCAACAGCTTGAATCCGCTGAACCCCGTGGGTGGCAGCACGGGCTTGAAGGTCGATTCAAAATTCGCCTTGAGCCCTGGCTTGGGCATGGCTTACCAAATGGATGACCGTTGGTTTGTGGACTTTTCTTATGCCAAGTCCCTGCTGAAAACCACGACCACTTTGTCCACGGGCCAAAGCATCAGCACCACGCTCAATCCCGCCATCATCACTTTGGGCATTGGCATGCGTTATTAAGTGAAGCAGACGTGATGAGCAAAAACGCCCGCAGCTGCGGGCGTTTTGTTTTACACCTTCAAGCGGCCGCCCTTTGCAGGCGGTCGCGCACGCCCTCCCAATCGGGGGTGTCAGGTGGCAGCTGAACCCAGATTTGCGAAACGCCACGTGCATCCAGGTCTCGCAGCACGCTGAACAAATCGTGTGCAGCTTGTCCGGCGTCTGTGGGTTGAGCGCGCCAGAGCACGCCTGCCCCAGCGTCGGGCCGCTGGGCTGACCACACGCCCAGATTGTTGGCATGCGGCCCCAGGGCTTGGAGCTTGGCTTCAATGTCTTGTGCCGCCATCAGGCGCACTTTGGCGCGGGGTGCGTAGTGGGACTCCAGCGTGCCGGAAGCCCGTGGTGCGGCTTGGGCGACCGCGTTCTTGTCCAACAGCGCATGGCCACAAGCGGCTTCAATTTGCACACGGGTGATGTGTCCTGGGCGCAGCAAAATCGGCGCACCGCGTGTGCAGTCGATGATGGTGGATTCGATGCCCACTGCACATTCACCGCCATCGAGAATCAACAAGTCAGTTCCCAACTCGGACTGGACATGGGCCGCGGTGGTGGGGCTCACGCGGCCAAAGCGGTTGGCGCTCGGGGCGGAAACGCCCTGCACACCCATCGCCGCACACGTTTGTAAAAGCCGCTGGGCCACAGGGTGCGATGGGCAGCGCAAACCGATCGAGTCTTGCCCACCGGCCGAGGCGCTGGCCACGCCGCTTTGACGCGGAAGGATCAGGGTCAAAGGGCCAGGCCAAAACGCATCGATCAGGGCCTGCGCAAAACCGGGCACTTGCGCCGCAAAGACGGGCACCTGCGCTGCGCTGGCCACATGCACGATCAGTGGGTGGTCGGCTGGGCGGCCTTTGGCCACAAAGATCTGGGCCACGGCTGCGTCGTTGGTGGCGTTGGCCGCCAGGCCATAGACCGTCTCGGTGGGCAGACCCACCAAATGGCCGTCACGCAAAGCCTGCGCGGCCTGCGCGATGGCGCGATCGTCTGCCTGCAAGATCATGTCAGAACGCTTCGATGCCCAGCAAAGCCGCCGCCTGCAAAGCGGTGGCGCGCACGGCTTCGGGCGTAGCGCCGGTGATGTTCAGGTGCCCCATCTTGCGACCGGGCCGGGCCGACAGCTTGCCGTACAGGTGCAAATGCGTGCCAGGCAAGGCGAGCACCTTGTCCCAGGCGGGGGCACTGTCCAGAGGCCACAAGTCGCCCAGCAGGTTGAGCATGATGGCGCTTGAGTGCTGGCGTGGCTGAGTGAGCGGCAAGCCTGCCAGGGTGCGCACCTGCAATTCAAACTGCGACTGGTCGCAGGCGTTCAGGGTGTAGTGGCCGCTGTTGTGCGGGCGCGGTGCCATTTCGTTAACGACCAACTGGCCGCCTTCGAGGATGAAAAACTCCACACACAAGACGCCCACATAGTTCAGGCCTTCGGCGATGGCGCGGGTCGCGGCCACGGCTTGTGCGGCCAGATCGGCGGGCACAGCGCCTTCGTACACACGGGTGACTGCCAAAATGCCTTCGCAGTGCAGGTTCAGCTGGACCGGAAAATTCACCATCTGGCCGTCTGCGCCGCGCGCCACGATGACCGAACATTCGGCTTTGAGCGGCAGCATTTTTTCCAGCACACAGGGCACGTTCTTGAGTTGGTCCCAAGCGGCCACCAGCTCAGATCGGGACTTGACGCGGATCTGGCCTTTGCCGTCGTAGCCCATGCGGGCGGTCTTCAAAATGCCGGGCAACAAATCGCCGGTCACAGCCGCCATCTGATCGGGCGTTTCGATGACGGCATGGGGCGCGACGGGCACGCCGCAGCGCACAAAGTGGGTTTTTTCGGCAGCGCGGTCTTGCGCGATGGCCACCGCATCGGCACCCGGGGCCACGGGGCACTGGGCTGCCAAGGTCCGCAGCGCGGGAGCGGGCACGTTTTCAAATTCGGTGGTCACCGCGGCGCAGCAGGCCGACAGCTGCTGCAGGCCTTGCTCGTCCAGGTAATCGGTCAGGATATGGTGGTGGCTCACCAGCCCGGCGGGACTGGCGGCATCGGGGTCGAGCACGGCGGTGGAATAACCCATGGCCTGCGCGGCGTGCACGAACATGCGGCCCAATTGCCCGCCGCCCATCACCCCCAAGGTGGCAGGCTGGCCGTTGACGATGGTGCCTGGCAACAAGGCCTTCATCCAGCGCCTACCGACGGCAAGGTCATGGCGCGGGCGGCAGCGGTTTGCTCGGCTCGGAAAGCTTCGAGCTTTTGGCGCAGAGCCGGGTCCTTGATGGCCAGCATGGCCACAGCAAACAGCGCCGCATTGGCCGCACCGGCCGCGCCAATGGCAAAGGTGGCCACCGGCACACCCTTGGGCATTTGCACGATGCTGTGCAAAGAATCCACACCGGACAGCGCCTTGGTCTGCACCGGCACGCCCAGCACCGGCACCACGGTTTTGGCCGCCAGCATGCCGGGCAGGTGGGCGGCGCCGCCTGCGCCCGCGATGATGGCCTGCAAGCCTCGTGCAGCGGCGGTCTCTGCATAAGTGAACATATCGTCCGGCATTCTGTGGGCCGAAACCACGCGGGCGTCGTGAGGGATGCCAAACTGTTGGAGAATCTGGACTGCGTGCTGCATGGTGTCCCAGTCGGAGCTGGAACCCATGACGACGCCGATGAGCGCTGGAGTCATAGGGTGCTTTTCGTGATCAAGCTCGAATTTTAAGGTTTCGCTCCTCGCGGAGCCGAAACACAAACCGGAACACTGCCCGCCATGATGGACGTCACGATACAAAACTTTGAAGCCGAGGTCATCGAAGCCTCCATGAGCACGCCCGTGTTGGTGGACTTTTGGGCCCCTTGGTGCGGTCCCTGCAAATCTCTGGGCCCCGTCCTCGAAAAAGTGGAAACCGCTTACGAAGGCCGCTTCAAGCTGGTCAAGATCAACTCCGACAACGAGCAGCAGCTGGCCCAGGCCTTTGGCATCAAAAGCCTGCCCACTTGCGTTTTGCTCATCAGCGGCCAGCCGGTCGACGGTTTCATGGGCGCTTTGCCCGAAGGCCAGGTCAAGCAGTTCCTCGACAAACACCTGCCTGCCGAGAGCGAACTGCAAGCCCAAGCCGCTGCCCAAGAAGCCCAGGAACATTTGGAAGCGGGTGACGCCGACAGCGCCCGTGCCGCCCTGGAGCAAGCCTTGGCCACCGACCCCGGCAACGACGACGCCCGTTTTGACCTGGTCAAGCTGCTCATTGGCCTGGGTGAGTTGGCCGAAGCCACCGCCTTGCTGGCCCCCGCCATGGGCCGCATCCCGGTACCCCTGCGCTTTGAGGCACAAACCCAATGGCTCAAAGCCCTGGAATTTGTGAGCACCGACCCCCGCGGCGCATGGGAGCTGGACCAATTTGACGCCTTGATTGCCCAGAACAAACGTGACTTTGAAGCCCGTTTTGCCAAAAGCCGTCTGCTGATCGCGATCGGCCAGTGGGAAGCGGCGATGGACGAGCTGCTCGAAATCATCATGCGCGACAAGAAGTGGGACGACGAAGCCCCACGCAAAACTTTTGTCGCCCTGCTGGAACTGATGACCCCGCCCAAGCCCAAAACACAAGACGCGACAGGCAAGTCAGCCGGGGGCATCGAGTTGATGGGCAAAGCCGCCCTGCAAGAAGACCCGCACATGGCCATGATCTCCAGCTACCGGCGCAAGCTGAGCATGATGCTCAACTGAGCGGCGGCCTGAGACACGCACCTCGGCATCAAGGCCAAGCGCACAGGGAAGCGGCCACCCAGCTGCAAGCCGCATCCTCAGCGCGAAGGCCCTGCCTGCCGCTCAATGGCCATGCGCAGCTGCCCCAGCAGCCCCATGGCCATCAGCACTTCACCCACCACAAACATGGGGCCCACCAGCAGGCCTACGATGTCGTCGACAAAGGCGGGTTTGCGACCTTCCCAATAGTGGCCTGCAAACTGGATGACCCAGCCGACCACGAAAACGGCCAGTCCCAGTTCCCAAGCTTGCAAGCCAAGGGGCGCGGCCATGCTCGCCAGTTCGTGGGCCAGTGCGATGAGCAAGCCATTGACCAGCACCGTGGCCCAGCCCAGCAGCCAGTTGCCGCGCGACAGGTACCACAAGCTGGTCAACCCCCAAACCAGCCAAGCAGGCGTCAACAGCACACCCCTGACCGCCCATGCGGGCTGGGTCAGCAAGATGCCAATGGCCATGAAAATCAAGGGCACACCCACCAGATGGGTGGCGATGTTGCGGCGGTCGCGGTGGTAATGCGCGTACTGGACCATCAGTGCGTTGGCGGGTCGGAAAAAACTCATCGTGTGTCTCTTTCTGTTGGCCACAGCGGCCGTGTCGGACGCGAGCATGCCCATTCAAACGGCCGACGACCGCCTTGTCAAGCCATCAGGCGGTGCATGGCCTCTTGGTATTTGGCGGCCGTCTTCTCGATCACCTCGCGCGGCAAGCGCGGCGCAGGCGCGGTCTTGTCCCAACGCTGGCCGTTGATCTGAGCGGTCTCCAGCCAATCGCGCAAAAACTGCTTGTCGTAGCTGGGCGGGTTGCTGCCCTCCACAAGGCTGTGTTCATAAGAATCTGTCGGCCAATAACGTGAAGAGTCCGGTGTCAGCACCTCGTCCATCAACACCAAGGTGCCGACGGGGTCCAGGCCAAACTCGAACTTGGTGTCGGCAATGATGATGCCTTTGGCTGCAGCGATGTCACGTGCCGCGGTGTACAGCCGAAGGCTGATGTCGCGGATGCGGGTGGCCAGGTCGGTACCGATCATGGCCACGGTCTGCTCGAAGGTGATGTTTTCGTCGTGCTCGCCCACCGCCGCTTTGGCCGCTGGCGTGTAAATGGGCTCGGACAGGCGGCTGGCGTTTTTCAGGCCTTCAGGCAGCTTCACGCCACACACGGCTTGGTTGTCCTGGTATTCCTTCCAACCGCTGCCTGCCAAATAACCACGCACCACCGCTTCGACCGGAATGGGTTGGAGGCGCTTGACCAGCATCGAGCGACCCGTGACCTGCGGCACTTCATCGGCGCTCACCACGCTCTCGGGGGCTTCGCCCGTCAGGTGGATCGGGCAAATGTTCAGCCCCTGGGGGCCAAGTTGCTCAAACCAGAACAGTGCCATTTGGGTGAGCAGCACGCCCTTGCCGGGAATCGGCTCGCCCATGATCACGTCAAACGCGCTGATGCGGTCCGACGCCACCATCAGGATGCGGTCGTCACCCACCGCATAGTTGTCTCGCACCTTGCCACGCGCCAACAAGGGCAAGGACGTCAGGGCCGAGGTGTGGAGCGCAGAGGTCATGGCAAAACAGTCCAGCAAGAGCAAAAAAGAAAAAAGGCCCGCTGAACAAGCAACGGGCCATTCGCGACCATTGTCTCAGGCTCAGTTCACCACTTGCGCCAATTCACCCCGGGCGTAGCGGGCGGCCACCACCTGCAGCTGGTCACCCTTGATCTTGGGTGCTTGGCCTTCGCAGCCGAACTGCAGGTAACGCTGCTTGCAAATTTGCTTGGCCGCTTCGCGGGCGGGCTTGAGCCACTCGCGGGCGTCGAATTTGTCGGGGTTTTCGAACAGGAACTTGCGCACGGCGGCCGTCATGGCCAATCGGATGTCGGTGTCGATGTTGATCTTGCGCACGCCGTGCTTGATGGCTTCCTGGATTTCTTCGACCGGCACGCCGTAGGTTTCCTTCATCTGGCCGCCATACTGGTTGATCAGGGCCAGCAGGTCTTGCGGCACACTGCTCGAGCCGTGCATCACCAAGTGCGTGTTGGGGATGCGCTGGTGGATTTCCTTCACGCGGTAGATCGCCAAAATGTCACCCGTGGGCTTGCGGCTGAACTTGTAAGCGCCGTGGCTGGTGCCAATCGCAATGGCCAGTGCGTCCAGACCTGTGGCTTTGACGAACTGGGCGGCTTCTTCGGGGTCGGTCAGCATCTGGCTGTGGTCCAGCTTGCCTTCGGCGCCAATGCCATCTTCTTCACCGGCTTCGCCGGTTTCGAGGTTGCCCAGACACCCCAGTTCACCTTCCACCGAGACGCCCAACACATGGGCCATCTCCACCACGCGGCGGGTCACGTCCACGTTGTAGGCAAAGTCCGCCGGGGTCTTGCCGTCTTCCATCAAAGAGCCGTCCATCATCACCGACGAGAAGCCCAAGTCGATCGCGCCTTGGCAGATGGCGGGGCTTTGGCCGTGGTCCTGGTGCATGACCAAGGGAATGTGGGGCCACTGTTCGGTGGCGGCTTGGATCAGGTGCTTGATGAAGGGCTCACCGGCATACTTGCGGGCACCGGCACTGGCTTGCAGGATGACCGGTGCCCCGACTTCGTCGGCGGCCATCATGACGGCCTGAACCTGCTCCAGGTTGTTGACGTTGAAAGCTGGAATGCCGTAGCCGTTGACAGCCGCATGGTCCAGCAGCTCGCGCATTGAAACGAGTGCCATGGTGGTGATTTCCCGAAAGTTTGATAAAGGGGGACGCCGCCGAGCTGTCTCCGGCATGCAAAGGTTGAGATTTTAAAGCCTTGGAGGGGCAACAGGCCAAGGCATGTGCCCCGTCTCAAGGGGCATGGCCAGACCCGTGCCGGGGGTGCGGCTTCAGGTGGCTCGGCAAATTTTGAGGGTGTTGGTGCCGCCTGGCGTGCCCATGGGCTCACCCACGGTGATGGCATAGACATCTCCCGCTTGCACGATGCCGCGCTTTTTAAGGTGCGCTTCGGCTTCGGCCAATGCGGTGTCGCGGTCGGCACTGGTGTCCATCAGCAAGGGGCTGACGTTGCGCATCAGGGCCATCTTGCGTTGCGTGGCCACCTTGGGCGTCAGCGCATAAATGGGCATGCGCACGCTGTGGCGGCTCATCCACAGCGGGGTGGAGCCCGAATCGGTCAAGGCCACGATCGCCTTGGCCTGGAGGTGGTGCGCAGTGAACAGCGCGCCCATGGCGATGGCATGGTCAATGCGGTTGAAGTGCGCATCCACAAAATCGTCGTCCAACGGGTCGTGGTCGGTTTTTTCAGCTTCCAGACACACCGCCGCCATCATTTCCACCGTCTCGAGGGGGTATTTGCCCGCAGCGGTTTCGGCGCTCAGCATCACCGCGTCGCTGCCGTCCAGCACCGCGTTGGCCACGTCGCTCACCTCGGCCCGCGTGGGCACCGGGTTGACGATCATGCTTTCCATCATTTGTGTGGCGGTGATGACCAGTTTGTCCAGCTCGCGGGCCCGTTTGATCATGTGCTTTTGCAGGCCCGGCACGGCCGCGTTGCCCACCTCCACCGCCAAGTCGCCACGCGCCACCATGATGCCGTCGGACACGGCCAGGATGCGGTCGAGCTCGGGGATGGCTTCGGCCCGTTCGATCTTGGCGATCAAACCCGGGCGGTGTCCGTCGGTACAGGCCACGTTGCACAGCTGACGGGCCATTTCCATGTCGGTGGCATTTTTGGGGAAACTCACCGCCACATAATCGGCCTGGAAGCTCATGGCCGTGCGGATGTCGTCCATGTCCTTGGCCGTCAGGGCCGCTGCCGTCAAGCCGCCGCCTTGTTTGTTGATGCCCTTGTTGTTGGACAACTCGCCGCCCAACTTGACAGTGGTGTGCACTTGCTCGCCCTTGACGGCGTTCACCGTCAGGACAATCAGGCCATCGTTGAGCAAAAGCACATCACCGGCCTTGACATCACGCGGCAACTCTTTGTAATCCAGACCCACACCCTGCAAGTCACCCAGCGCGGTGCGCGAGGCATCCAGCACAAAGGGCGCGCCGGGCTCCAGCATCACTTTGCCCTCGGCAAACTTGCCGACCCGGATCTTGGGGCCCTGCAGGTCGGCCATGATGGCCACTTCGCGCCCAGCCCGTTGTGAGGCTTCGCGCACCAAACGGGCGCGGTCCACATGGTCTTGCGCCTTGCCGTGGCTGAAGTTCAGGCGAACCACATTCACACCGGCCCGGATCATGGCCTCCAAAAGTGCGGGGTCGCTGGAAGCGGGGCCTAAGGTGGCAACTATCTTGGTGGCGCGACGGGGCATGCGTGAATCTCCTTGTGACTTGGTTTCAATTTTCACATGGAATGGATGACATCCCCGTTTCTTTCGGTCGCCCCAAGGGAGCCCAGCACCTGAAAGTGTCTTGAATGGGTTCTAAAAAATCAAATTGAGAGCGGTCCACCTTTTCGGTTTGATCCTTGTCCTCCACAGGAATAGCCCCAGCGACTAAACTATGCCCAACGACACACTCTCAAGAAGCGTCATGACCGCCAGCTCAACACCGACCACAAATCAACCGATCCCCCTGGATCAGCCCCTGCCACACCGCAAAATTATCCGTGAGTGGCTCGTTCCTTTGTCTGAACGAACCACATTCTTGGCCTTCGTTTTGCTGATCGTGGACTACGCCCTGTTCTTCGCCCTGATCGGCGGCACCCTTTACTGGGACGCTGTTTGGGCCAAACTGCTCAGCGGTCTGGCCGCGGGCTTTGTGATCGGTCGCTTGTTCATCATTGGTCACGATGCCTGCCACCAGAGCTTGACGCCCAGGCGTGAGCTGAACAAGGTGCTGGGGCGCATTGCCTTTTTGCCATCGCTGACGCCGTACAGCTTGTGGGACACCGGCCACAACGTGGTGCACCACGGTTACACCAACCTCAAAGGTGTGGACTTTGTCTGGACACCGCTGACAGCGGCCGAATTTGAGGCCCTGAGCCCCCTGCAAAAGTTGCTGGAGCGCGCCTACCGCAGCGGCTGGGCGCCTGGTCTGTATTACATGATCGAGATCTGGTGGAAGCGCGAATTCTTCCCCAACAAAACCCACATGCCCACCCGCCGTCCTATTTTCTTCAAGGACAGCATGATGGTCACCGTGTTTGCCGCCCTCTGGATCGCGGTGGTCGCCGGCAGCGCCATCGTCACGGACCAATCGGTTGGCTTGTCCCTGTTGCTGGGTGTTGTGGTGCCTTTCTTCTTCTGGAACAGCATGATCGGCTTTGTGGTCTATGTGCACCACACGCACGTCAAAGTGTCTTGGCACGACAACAAAGCCGCCTGGACCCAGGCCGCCCCTTTCGTGTCGACCACCGTGCACCTGACCTTTCCCTTCAACATCGGCGCACTGATGCACCACATCATGGAGCACACCGCCCACCATGTGGACATGAGCGTGCCACTCTACCGCCTGAAAAAGGCGCAGGCCAAACTCGAAGAAATGCTGCCCGGCCGCATCATCGTGCAGCCCTTTTCATGGAGGTGGTATTTTGAAACCGCCAAAAACTGCAAGATGTACGACTTCAGTCGGCAATGCTGGACAGATTTCAAGGGCAATATGACCAGCCCCGTGCGTGGCAACCTGCCACCGCCCGCTCAAGCTTGAACAAGCCTCGTTTCCATTAAAAAACCCCGCGATGCGGGGTTTTTTGTGGGACCAATCGGCGGTGTCAGGCCGCTGCGCGTTTCATCAGGATCTCGAACGCGGGCAAGGTCTTGCCTTCCAGGATTTCCAGGAAGGCGCCACCGCCGGTCGAGATGTAACCCACTTGCTTTTCGATGCCGTATTTGGCAATCGCCGCCAAGGTGTCGCCACCGCCAGCAATGCTGAAGGCGCTCGACTCGGCGATGGCTTGGGCGATGACTTGGGTGCCGTGCGCGAACTGGTCAAACTCGAACACACCCACCGGGCCGTTCCAGACAATCGTGCCCGCCTGCTTCAGCTGGGCCGCCCATCGCGCTGCGGTCTCGGGACCGATGTCCAGGATCATGTCGTCGTCGGCCACTTCGGTCGCTTTTTTCACCGTGGCCACCGCGTCAGCCGCAAAGGTCTTGGCCACCACCACATCGGTCGGGATCGGTACCGCGATGCTGGCGTCGCCCAGTTGCTCGCCCCTTGCCCGCATGGCCTCAATCACCGCTTTGGCCTCGTCCACCAGATCGGCTTCGGCCAGGCTCTTGCCGATCTTCAGACCGGCCGCCAGCATGAAGGTGTTGGCGATGCCTCCGCCCACGATGAGCTGGTCCACGTTGTTGGACAAGCTCTTCAAGATGGTCAGTTTGGTCGACACCTTGCTGCCCGCCACGATGGCGGCCAGCGGGCGCTTGGGGTTGGCCAGGGCTTTGCCAATGGCGTCGATTTCGGCCGCCAGCAAGGGACCGGCGCAGGCAATGGGCGCGAACTGGGCGATGCCATAGGTGGTGCCTTCCGCGCGGTGGGCGGTGCCAAAGGCGTCGTTCACGTAGATGTCGCAGAGTTGGGCCAGCTTGCGGGCCAGTGCTTCGCTGTTTTTCTTCTCACCCTGGTTGACGCGGCAGTTCTCCAGCAGCACCACCTGGCCGGGGGCGACGGTCACACCGTCCACCCAGTCGGCCACCAAGGGCACATCGCGGCCGAGCAACTCACTCAGGCGCTGGGCCACCGGGGCCAGCGAGTCTTCGGGTTTGAAAGCACCCTCGGTTGGGCGCCCCAAGTGCGAGGTCACCATCACGGCCGCACCCGCGTCCAGCGCCATCTGGATACAGGGCACACTGGCGCGCACGCGGGTGTCTTCGGTGATGCTGCCGTCATCGGCTTGCGGCACATTCAAGTCTGCGCGGATGAAAACGCGTTGCCCAGCGGCTTGGCCTTTGGCACAGAGTTCGGAAAAACGGATGACGTTCATGGGAAGGACTTGTCTTGTATCGGGAAACTGGGCGCAATTATAAAAAACAGTGGGCAAAAGAAAGTTCGCAAAAATTCACGCACAGGGCTGGGGGCTGCAGGCGGTCGCAGCCCGACTCACCAGCCCAGCCCCAGATGCAGGGGCAGGTACACCGCCATGCCCGCCAGGATCGTGATCAGCACATCGCGCCGCCAAAAGTAAGCGGCAACACCCACCGCGGCCGCGTACAAACGGGCATCTTGCCAGGTGCTGACCAATTCCCCTTGCACCGTGATGATTTCAGGAATGACCACCGCCGACAAGGCGGCAATGGGGGCGTACTGCAAACCGCGTTGCGCCCAGCCGGGCAGCTGCCAGGACTGGCTGGAAATGAAAAAGAAACTGCGGGCCACCACCGTCACCACGGCCAAACCCACGATGACAGCCAAAGTCCACAGGTCGGTGCCGTTCATGCCGCCGCCTTGGGTGTTGGCCGGATTTTTTCGACCGTGAGGCACAAAATCACCGCCACGGCAATGGCCACGACGATGTTGAGTTTGAGCGGCAGGTTGTAGGCGATCACCGCGGCCACGCCCGCCACAGCGGCCGAGAGCATGCGCATGCGCGAGCTGGCCAACGAACACTGGATGCCCAACAGGCACAAGATGCCTGCAAAGCCCAAACCCCACTCGGGCGGGATCAAATGGGCCAAGCCCACGCCCAACAAACTGGCCACGATCCAGCTGCCCCAGTTCAGAAAATAGTTGCCCGCCAGATAGGCCTCTTGCCCCGTGCGCTCGGCGTTTGTGCTGCCGGGGTGCGGGTATTGGCGGATGAACAGCACGTACGTGATGTCGGCCGTGAAGTAGCCATGGCACATGCGCTGCCAGCGCGGCAAGTGCATCAAATACGGCCGCAGGTGCAGGCTGAACACCACAAAGCGCAGGTTCACGCAAAAACCGGTGGCCAAAATCACCCAAGCTGGGGCCCCGGCCACCAAGAGTGGAATGGCCGCCAGCTGCGAGCTGCCCGCGAACACCAGCATGGTCATGGCCACGGCCTCGAACACGCTCATGCCCGACTTGACCATGGCCACGCCCGTCATCAGGCCCCAGGCGGCCACCCCCGGCGCTTGAGGGGCCAGGTCGCGCAGACCTTGCCAAAACTCGGCGCGGCGGTAGAGCGTGGGCCTGAAAAACATCAGGCCACCAAACGCTGACCGGGCTGCAAGGGGCAGCCACGCAAAAAGTCGGAAGCGCCCAGGCGCTTGCCACCAGGGCGCTGCAATTGCGTCAAGCGCAGCTGGCCTTCACCACAGGCCACGCGCACGCCCGAAGCATCGGCGCTGAGCACGGTGCCTGGCTCGGCGGTCTGCACGGCGGCTTCGGCCACGGCTTGCCAGAGCTTCAAGGTTTCCACGCCCGTGGCAGTGGCCAATGGCACCGTCATGCCCGGGAAGGGGTCAAAGGCCCGGATACGGCGCGCCAACACTTCGGCGGGCAAAGCCCAGTCGAGCGCGGCTTCGGCTTTGTCGATCTTGTGTGCATACGTCACGCCTTCTTCGGGTTGCGGCTGGTGCGGCAAGGCGTCGAGCGAAGTCAGCGCCTGCACGATGGCCTGCCCGCCCAGCTCGGCCAGGCGGTCGTGCAGGACGGCCGTGGTGTCGGTGGGCGCGATGGGGCAAGGCCAGACCAACAGCATGTCGCCGGTGTCCAAGCCCGCGTCCATCTGCATGATGGTGATGCCGGTTTGCGTGTCGCCCGCCTCGATGGCACGGTGGATCGGCGCTGCCCCGCGCCAGCGCGGCAACAAAGAAGCGTGGATGTTGAGGCACCCTTTGGGCGGCAAGTCCAGCACCCACTGCGGCAGGATCAAGCCGTAAGCCGCCACGACCATGGCATCGGCTTGGGCGTCCAGCAGAATCTGTCGCGCGGCTGCCGCGTCTTCGGGGTATTTGCCGTCCAGCCGCAAACTGCGTGGCTGGGCCACCGGCACCGCGTGGTCCAAAGCCCATTGCTTGACGGGTGAGGCCTGCAGCTTCATGCCGCGCCCCGCAGGGCGGTCGGGTTGGGAGAGCACCAGCACGATCTCGTGACCCGCCGCGTGCAAGGCGGCCATGGCCACCTGGGCAAATTCGGGCGTGCCCGCAAAAATCAACCGCATGCCGTGCTCAGCGCTCGGCTTTTTGGGCTTTGACCATCTTGGTCTTGATGCGGCCTTGTTTGAGCGGCGAGAGGTATTCCACAAACACCTTGCCCATCAGGTGGTCCAACTCGTGCTGGATGCAGATGGCCAGCATGCCCTCGGCCTCAAGGGTGCGGTGTTGGCCGCTGCGGTCCAGGGCCGCCACCTTGACGGCCGTGGCACGCTCGACGCCGTCGTAGATGCCCGGCACCGACAGGCAGCCCTCTTCGCCCTTCACGCGCTCATCGCCCATCCAGGTGATCTCGGGGTTGATCAGCACGATCGGTTGGTTGCGCTCTTCAGAAGTGTCGATCACCACCAGGCGCTCGTGCACATCGATTTGGGTGGCGGCCAAGCCAATGCCACTGGCCTCGTACATGGTCTCCAGCATGTCGTCGATCAGGGCGTGCACGCGCGCGTCCACCACCTGCACGGGTTGGGCCACCTTGTGCAGGCGGGGGTCGGGGTAGCAAAGGATAGGAAGCAGGGCCATGTTTCAAATAGAGCAAAGGTCAAAACCGATGCCCTATTGTCCCTATTTTCGGATGGGCTTGCCGTTCAACGGCCAGGCGCACAAGCGGCAAAGATGTTCAGCGCCGGCTTGGCCAGGGCCGTCGAGACTTGGCTCAGGTCCAACATGGTGTGAAACAAGTTGTCATGGGACCAGGGCTTCTCGGCTTGACCCTGCACACACGCCATGCGCCAACCGCGCTGTTGTTGCATGGGCTTGGACAGCCACGCCAACATGGGCACATGGGTCTGTTCGCGCGGGGCCAAGCGGTAAGGCATGCCGTGCAGGTACAAACCCTTCTCGCCCAGCGACTCGCCATGGTCCGACACATACATCAGGGCCGTAGGGCGGGTCTGGGCCTCAAGCCACTGGACGGTTTGGGCCACAAAATGGTCGGCATACAGCACCGAGTTGTCATAGGCGTTCACGATCTGCTCGGCCGGACAGTTTTGCAGCGCGCTGCTTTGGCACTCGGGCATGAACTGTTTGATGGCTTGCGGCGAACGTTTGTAGTAGGCCGGCCCATGGCTGCCCATCTGGTGCATCACCACCACCGTCCCCTTGGCGCGCTTGAGCGGATCCAGCAAAGCCAACCGCTTGGGCAATTCTTGCAGCATGATTTCGTCCAAGCATTCGCCGTCTTGACAAAGCTCAGGCACCTTCAGCGCCTGGGTTTCCCACTTGGCCACCCGGTTGCAAATGCCTTTGCAGCCCGACTGGTTGTCCATCCACAGCACGGCCAAACCGGCACGCTGCAAAACGTCGAGCAAGCCTTCATAGGGCTGATCGGTGTTTTCGAAGGCGGTCTTGCCCAAGTGCGAGAACATGCACGGCAACGACGTCTGGGTGCTCGTGCCACACGAGCTGACGTTGGAAAAGTAAACCAAGTCGCCTTGTGCTTTGAGCTTTTGCAAGGCTGGCGTGGTCTGACGGGCATAGCCGGACAGGCCAAAGTTGGCGGCACGCACTGTCTCGCCCACCACCAACACGATCAGAGGCGCTTCAAGGGCAGAGGCTGGCATCGCCAACAATTTGGCGTCTTCGCCAATCGGCCACAAAGGTTTGACCACCTTGGACGCTTGCCTCACAAACAGGCGCGTCACCGCGTAGACGCTGTTGAACGGGTTGGCCATGTAGCGCAGCTGCGTGTGGTTGCGCATGAGCGACGCCAAGTCCTGAAAGGAGGCCCACACAAAAACAAACACCAAGGCCCAAGCCAACACCAACAAGCCCAGCTGACGCAGCAGCAAGGCTTTAACCGGCAGCTGCTGGACCGGCTGACGCCACCACCACATGCCGGGCAGAACCAGCCCCAAGAACAAAGCGCCCAACATGGACCAGGACAACAAATCACGCACCTCCCGCACATCGGTTTGCACCACGTTGGCGATCATGCTGGGATCGATCACCACACGGTAAGCCAGCATGAAGTAGCTGCTGGCCGCGGCCATCGCCATGAACACCAAGCCAACCGTCTTCAGCCATTTGGGCCAAACCAGCAGGAGCAGCAAGCCACAGACCATGCTCAGCAAAATCAGCATCAGGCTGCCCAAGGTCGTGAGCGCTTTCAAGCCTTGGGTTTCTGGCAATTGCCAGACTGCGAGCCACAGGGGCAGGTTGCCTGCCGTGCTCAGCCACAGGGCCAACACCCACAACAAGGTGGTGGGGTGCCAAGGCTGGTTCCTGAGGAAGCTTGTCATGCTGTGCTGAGCGGGCGAAAAAAGTGCTGATTTTAGTCTTCCATGGTTTAATTTTTTCTTTCTTTTTGAAACTCTTGTCGACTTTTTCATGGGCTCCCACCCTGCGCGCGAACGCTCTGCCTGGCGCGATCTGGCGCTGTGCAGCCTGCTGGTCCTGCTGGGCTTGTTGGCTTGGGACTTCTCGGGTCTGGACTTTGCGTTGATGCCAACGCTGGGCGAGCGCCGCGGTTTTGGGTGGAAAGACAACGGGAGGCTGGAGACCGTGCTGCACACCGAGCCGCCCGGTTCAGGCCCTGACGCGCCGCCCTTGACGCCCTCTGGCCGAGGCCACCACAATGCGCCCTAGACAGCCTCAAGGCTGCACAGGGAGAGCGCAATGGTGAGCACGCAAGACGAATTGGGTGGATGGCTGCGGCTGTCCTTGACGGTCGGCATTGGCAACGACACTGCCCGCAAACTGTTGGCGGCTTTTGGCGAGCCGCCACACATCTTTCAACAAAGCGAAGGGGCTTTGCGGCAAGTGGTCTCCGCCAACCCAGCCCGGCAGCTCATGGGCACGCCCGGGGGCTGGGCCGAATTGACGCGTGACACCTGGGATTGGCTGCGCAAGGGCACAGAACCCGGCATGTCCCGCGCCGTGGTCACGCTGGGCGATGCCGATTACCCGGCGTCGCTGCTGCTGATCCCCGATCCCCCGCTGATGCTCTACGCCTTGGGGCAAACCGCTGCCCTGCACGGACTGCGCGCCGAGCAGTGTCTGGCCATGGTCGGCAGCCGCAACCCGACGCCCCAAGGTCAGGCCAATGCGCGTGAATTTGCCCGCAGCCTGGCCGGCAGCGGCTTGACCATCGTCTCAGGTCTTGCGCTGGGCATCGATGGGGCGGCGCACGATGGGGCCTTGCTGGGTGCGTCCTCCCAAGCACTGGCCACTTTGGCCGTGGTCGGCACCGGACTGGACCGTGTCTACCCCCAGCAACACCGCGAACTGGCGCACCGCATTGCAGAGCGCGGCGTGCTCCTGAGCGAATACCACCTGGGCACCCCGCCCCTGAACGCCAATTTCCCCAAACGCAACCGCCTGATCGCGGGCCTGTCCCAAGCCACCCTGGTGGTCGAGGCTGCCCTGCAATCGGGTTCGCTCATCACAGCCAAACAAGCCCTCGAGCAAGGCCGCGATGTGCTGGCCATTCCGGGCTCCATCCACTCCGCGCAGGCCAAAGGCTGTCACGCCCTGATCAAGCAAGGTGCCAAATTGGTGGAGTCGGCTCAAGACGTGCTGGAAGAGCTGCGCCTGCCCGACCCCTTTGCGCAGCTGCCGTTGGCGCTGCAGGCTGGCAGCCCCCATCAGGACAGCGAGCCTGAACTGCTCGGGCTGATGGGCCACGACCCGGTGGGCCTGGACGCCCTGCAAGCGCGCTGCGGCTGGCCGACAGCCCAGCTGCAAGCCCAGTTGCTGGAGCTGGAGTTGATGGGGCAAATCGGCCGTTTGCCCGGCGGGCTGTTCCAACGCATCACTTGGGCCTAGCCACAAAACAAAGGGCACCCGAAGGTGCCCTTGTCCGCAAGCCGAAGCCGCCTCAAACCACCGCGCCTGAATTTTCGTCGCCGGGGTCATTGTCTTTCTTGATCGGCTTGATCAGGTCTTCGCGCCGCAGGCCCAGCCACATCGCAATGGCGGCGGCCACGAAGACCGACGAGTAAATGCCAAAGCAAATGCCAATGGTCAGCGCCATGGCGAAGTAGTGCAAGGTATCGCCACCGAACAGCAGCATAGACAGCACCATGATCTGGGTGGAACCGTGGGTGATGATGGTGCGGCTGATGGTCGAGGTGATGGCGTTGTCAATCACCTCAACCGTGGTCATCTTGCGGTAGCGGCGGAAGTTCTCGCGGATCCGGTCAAAAATCACCACCGACTCGTTCACCGAATAACCCAACACCGCCAGCACCGCGGCCAACACCGCCAGCGAAAACTCCCACTGGAAGAAGGCGAAAAAGCCCAGGATGATGATCACGTCGTGCAAGTTGGCAATGATGGCCGACACGGCAAACTTCCATTCGAAGCGGATGGCCAAGTAAATCATGATGCCCAACACCACAAAACCCAGCGCCTTCAAGCCGTCCTCGGCGAGCTCGTCCCCCACTTGCGGACCGACAAATTCGGTGCGGCGCAGCGTGACATCGGGCTCACTGGCTTTCAGGGCCGACAAGACTTTATCGCTTTGCTGAGCCGAACTGACGCCTTTTTGCGCAGGCAGGCGGATCATGACATCGCGTGCGGAACCGAAGTTTTGCACCTGCACTTCGGAAAAGCCCAGTGTGGCCACCGTGCCGCGCACCTTTTGCAGGTCGGCAGCTTGGCTGTAGCTCACTTCCATCAAAGTGCCGCCAGTGAATTCCACCGACAGGTGCAGCCCCCGGCTGAACAGGAAAAACACCGCCAGCGCAAAAGTGATGAGGGAAATCGCGTTCAGCACCAGCGCGTGGCGCATGAACGGGATGTCTTTTCTGATTTTGAACAATTCCATGGTCTTTTCCCCTCAGTCGGTTTTGACCGCAGTGCCCGCCTCGGGCCGCCACACCGTGCCGATCGACACCGATTTGAGTTTTTTCTTGCCGCCGTACCAGAGGTTGACCAGGCCGCGTGAGAAAAACACCGCCGAGAACATGCTGGTCAGAATGCCGATGCAGTGCACCACCGCAAAGCCGCGCACCGGGCCGGAGCCAAAGGCCAGCAAGGCCACACCCGCGATCAGCGTGGTGATGTTGGAGTCCAAAATCGTGGCCCAGGCGCGGTCGTAACCGGCGTGGATGGCCGCTTGCGGGCTCACACCGTTGCGCAACTCTTCACGCACGCGCTCGTTGATCAACACGTTCGAGTCGATCGCCATGCCCAAGGCCAGCGCCATCGCGGCCATGCCGGGCAGGGTCAGGGTGGCTTGCAGCATGGACAAGATGGCCACCAGGAACAACAGGTTCACGCCCAGTGCGATGCCGGAGAACAAGCCGAACATGGCGTAGTAGATGACCATGAAGGCCACGATGACCAGGAAACCCCAGGTCACGCTGTTGAAGCCCTTGGCGATGTTTTCAGCACCCAAGCTGGGGCCAATGGTGCGCTCTTCGATGATTTCCATCGGCGCGGCCAGAGAACCTGCACGCAGCAGCAGCGCCGTGTCATTGGCTTCAGCGGTGGTCATGCGGCCCGAAATCTGCACCCGACCGCCACCGATTTCGGAGCGGATCACGGGCGCGGTGACGACCTCGCCCTTGCCTTTTTCAAACAGCAAGATGGCCATGCGCTTGCCCACGTTGTCGCGCGTCACGTCCTTGAAAATGCGAGCGCCCTTGGCGTCCAGCGTCAGATTGACCACGGGCTCTTGCGTCTGCCCGTCAAAACCGGGCTGGGCGTCGGTCAGGTTGTCCCCCGTGAGCACCACCTGCTTTTTGACGATCAGGGGGCGGCCCTCGCGCTCCAGATAACGCTCGGTGCCAAAGGGCACCATGCCACCTTGTTCGGCCGCACGCGCTTCGGCGCTCTCGTCCACCATGCGCACTTCCAGGGTGGCGGTGCGGCCCAGAATGTCTTTGGCCTTGGCCGTGTCCTGCACGCCGGGCAGCTGCACCACGATGCGGTCCAGACCCTGCTGCTGGATCACCGGCTCGGCCACGCCCAGCTCGTTGATCCGGTTGTGCAAGGTGGTGATGTTTTGCTTCAAAGCCTGCTCTTGCAGCCGGCGGGCAGCTTCAGGTTTGTTGCTGGCAATCAAGCGGAATTCGCTGCCTTCGGCCACGACCTGGGCCTGCAAGTCAGGAAACTGTGCCGACAACAAGCGTTTGGCCGCTTCGAGTTGCTGCGCATCCCGCAGGCGGATCTCGACGTTTTGACCATTGCGGGTGATGCCGCCGTGGCGAATGTCTTTTTCACGCATCAAGCTGCGCAAGTCACCGGTGAGCGACTCCACGCGCTGCGTCAAGGCCGCCTGCATGTCCACTTGCAGCATGAAATGCACGCCGCCGCGCAAGTCCAGACCCAAATACATGGGCGAAGCGTACAAGGCGCTGAGCCATTCGGGCGAGCGCGAAACCAAATTGAGGGCCACCACATAGTGCGGATCGGCAACATCGGGAATCAGGGCTTTTTGAACCGCGTCCTTGGCCTTGAGTTGGTTGTCGGTGCTGTCAAAGCGGGCCCGGATGGAGCTGCCTTCGAGCGCCACGCTCTGCGGGCTCAAGCCCGCAGCTTGGAGCGCTGCTTCGACTTTTTGCAGCGTGCCGGTGTCCACCTTGATGGTCGCTTTGGCCGAAGACACCTGCACGGCAGGCGCCTCACCAAAGAAGTTGGGCAGGGTGTAGATCACCCCCAGCAACATGGCGATCACGATGATCGCGTATTTCCAGACCGGGTAACGGTTCATAAGGACTCGCGTGCAGGATGAAAAATCGGGGCGTCACGCGCCCCGCTGAAAAAACCGTCGGACCGAATTACTTCAGTGTGCCTTTGGGCAAAACCTGAACCACGGCGCTGCGCTGCATCTGGACTTCCACGCCGGCAGAGATTTCCACAGAGAGGTTGCTGTCGCCAATTTTGCTGACTTTGCCCAGCAGACCGCCAGCGGTCACAACCTCGTCGCCTTTGGCCAATGCGTCGATCATGGCGCGGTGCTCTTTTTGCTTTTTCATCTGGGGGCGGATCATGACGAAGTACAGCACGGCGAACATCAGCAACAAAGGCAACATGCTCATCAAAGTGGACTGCATGTCGCTGCCAGCAGCGGCAGCAGGAGCGGTTTGGGCAAAAGCGGACGAAATGAACATGAAAAAACTCCACAAAATCGGACGGACTGTCTTCGGCCCCACCGCAACACGCCATGGGGCAGACCAAGGGCAGATTGTATGCGGGGCTATGATGCGCTCGAATGTACCCGGCAGGCTCAGGTTTTAGCCCAACTGGCGCGCCCTTTCCACCCTCGAAAGCCTTTCTTTGTCCTTTCCCGTCTGGCCCGTGGCTGCCCTGCTCGGCTCCTTGGTCTCCCTGTCGATTGGCACTTCGTTTGCCAAAAGCCTGTTCCCCGCCATCGGCGCCGGCGGCACCACGCTCTACCGCCTGGTGTTTGCCACGCTCATCTTGATGGCTTGGTGGCGCCCGTGGCGTCGCCAGTGGACCTGGGCCGACGCGCTGCCGCTGGGCCTGTACGGCGTCACGCTGGGGGTGATGAACCTCTTGTTTTACAACGCCATCAAAACGATTCCCTTTGGCTTGGCCATCGCCATTGAATTCACCGGCCCGCTGGCCCTGGCCTTGTGGCACTCGCGCAAAGCCAGCGATGGGCTCTGGGTGGTGCTGGCCATTTTGGGCTTGGGGTTGATCTTGCCCTGGCCGGGTGCCCACGATGCACTCGACCCTTTGGGCATCGGATTGGCATGGGCGGCGGGCGTCTGTTGGGCCCTTTACATCGTGTATGGACAACGCGTGGCCAAGCAGTATGGCGTCATGGCCACACCCATGGGCATGCTGGCTGCGGCCTTGGTGGTGACGCCCTTTGGCCTGTACGAAGCGGGCAGCGCCTTGCTGGACACGCAATGGCTGGCCGCCGGTCTGGCCGTGGCCCTGCTGTCGAGCGCCGTGCCCTACACGCTGGAGATGTATGCCCTGAAGCACTTGCCCAAGGGCACCTTCAGCATTTTGCTGAGTCTGGAGCCCGCGGTCGGCGCGATCGCCGGCTGGATCGTGCTGGCCGAGCGCCTGAGCCCCGGGCAGTGGGCCGCGATGGGCTTCATCATCGCCGCCTCCATGGGCAGCGCTTGGTCAGCCGGACAACGCAGTGCCAGCAGCGCATGAAGCTCACTGGAAACGGTGGCTCCAGCTCAGGCGGAACTTGTGGGGCTCGAGCGGGTGAACACGGCGATCCCGGACCGCAGTGGGCTCGCGCGACACGCGGCGGCTCTCAGCAAAAACCTGCCAATGAGGTGGGCCATGGGCCGGTCAACGGCCTGCAAATATGGGCTTGCGGCGCTCGGCAAAGGCCGCAAGGCCTTCGGCAAAGTCGGCGCTGTCGCTGGTCATGTGCTCGCGTGCACGCAGGCGATCGGTGTCCATCTGGCCCGCCGCGATTTCGTTGATCGACTTTTTGGTCTCCTGCACCGCCAAAGGCGCCAACGCCAGGATGTCGCGGACCAGCAGGTCCAAGGTCGAAGCCCAATCGGCATCGGGCACCAGGGCCTCGAACAAGCCCATGGCATGGAGCTGCTCGGCCGAGAAAGGCCGCGCCGTCAAAAACGCGCGCTTGGCACCCGCCACGCCAAAACGGCTGACATAGCGCTGCAAACCACTGGGGTAGTAATGCAAGCCCAGCGCGGTGGCAGGCATGCGCCACTCGATGCCTTGCAGGCCGATGCACAAGTCGCAGGCCAGCACCAGATCGGTGGCGCCACCGTACACGCTGCCGTTCAAGGCACAAATCGTCACGGGCCGCAGCTTGGCCAGTGCGTCAGGAATTTCCTCAAAAAACGTTGCGCCATGGCCGGGCTCGTTGAAACCGCTGATGTCATAACCCGCGCAAAACACCGGCTTGGGCTGGCCTTCGGTGTTGGCCGTCAGCACCAGCACGCCCACATCGGCGTTGTGATGGACTTGTTCAAACTGCGCCAGCAAGGTCTTCAGGTCGCCGTTTTCCAGCCGGTTGCGCTGGGCCGGGCGGTTCAGGGTGATGGTGGCCACACCCCCTTCGATGTGCAGGGCAGGGGCAGAGGGGTGGGCAAACGCAGGGGGCATGAGGGGCATCCAGAAACAAAAAAGGCGTCCGAAGACGCCTTGATTGTAGAAAGCACGGCAGGCGTGCTTGTGGGATCAAGCCTTGGCTTTGGCCTTGCTCATGGCGGCTTTGACCGAAGCTTCTGCTTGGGCGGTGGCGGCCTTCAGGTTGGACTCGGCGGTGTCAGCGGCTTGCTTGACCACTTTTTTCAGGGTTTCAGCAGCGTTTTGACCGGCTTCGATGGCGGTTTTGATGGCGGCCACAGCGGCGTCAGAACCGGCTGGCGCGTTCTTCAGGCTGCTCTCGACCAAGCTTTTGACAGCTTGCTCGGTCTCGGCGAACTGGCCTTCGACAGCCTTGGTGAACTCGGCGCCGGTGCTGTTGGCGATGTCGGTCAGGTGACGGCCATAAGAGACGGCCTTTTCAAAAGCAGGCTGCACCAAAGCGGCTTGAGCGGCCAGCATGTCTTGGGGGTTCTTGGCGGCGAACAAGGCTTGTGCGTTGGCGAAAGACTCGTCCACAGCGGCTTTGCCAGCGGCCATGTTCAGCGCGACCAAGCGCTCGAAACCGGCGAAAGCGCTTTGCGACAGGCCCGAAGCAGCGTTCAGCTGGGCTTGTTGGGTGGCGACGAGTTGTTCAGCATTGAAGTTCATGGGGGGTTCCTTGGAAAGGTTTGTTGCAATGCAGCAATTTGAACACCAGGCCCGGACCAAGGCAAGGGAAAACCCGCGCTTTAGAGGCCGCACTCCAAATCCTTCGGTGCGCCAGCCGCCTTTCGCGCCAGCGGAGCCTGCCCAGCGCTTCACTACACTTGGGGCATCGGGCCCCAGGGCTCTGCCAAACCGGACAGATACGGACAGATATGGAACTGCTGAGTCTTTTGTTTTTATTGGGTGCGCTCATTCACTGGCTGAACACGCAAGGCCAGCGCCAACGCACCGCCCTGCTGGCAGCGCACTTGCGGCCCTACCAGATCGAAAAACACATGGCGCAATTGACCGAGGCCTACATGCGCGCCCTGGGCGAGCCCGAAGCCGCACGCCAGCAGCAGATATTGCAACTGCAAGAAGTGGCCGAGCAGCAATTGGCGGATGAATTCAAAAACCTGGCCACCGAATTCGGACGCCTGTCTGCACCCGAGGCCCGGGGCTTCAAAATCGCGCTGCCCTGGATCGACCAGCTCACCCCCAAAGCCACGTTTGACATGCGCCGCCTGTTGTCCGTGCACGCCCAGGGCATTGAACGCGCCATGGCCCTCACCCCGGCATCGGCCAAAGAGCGCTCTTTTCGCATCATGGCCGAGATGTTTTTGATGCAACACAGTTGCCACTGGTTTTGCAAAACCAAAAGCATCGCCTCGGCCCGCATGCTGCGGCAGCACCAAACACGCTATGAACAGGCACTGGACGCGGTCAGCCCCGAAACACGCGAAGCTTATTGGAGGGTGGTCCAGGGCTGATCTTCGACCTCGGGCCACAACTTGAATCAAGCCGAAGCCCGCTGCCTGAGGTAGGGGCCCACCATCTGGCGGCTGGTGCGCTGCAAGCCCATCAGCAAGGCATGGTCCGTTTGGCTACAGCTGAAGCGGGATTTCAGGTCATGCTGCATCTGCGCCAACAAGTGTGCGGCCATTTCGGCATCGGCCAGGGCCCGGTGAGCCCGGCCCGACGAAGGCAAGTGGTGCAGCGCGGCCAAGGTGCCCAGCTTGTGGTTGGGCGCTTGGGGGTAAAGGCGGCGCGAGAGCAGCACGGTGCAAGCAAAAGGGTGCAACGCCTCTTGCCCGCAACGCGCCAACTCGGCCTGCCAGAACTTTTTGTCAAACGCCGCGTTGTGCGCCACCATGGGCCGCCCGGCCACAAAGCGCGCCGCCTCGCGCATCACCTGCTCGGCCGGCGGCGCGGCCTGCACCATCTCGTTGCTGATGCCCGTGAGCTGGGTGATGAAACTGTTCACCCGCACCCCGGCGTTCATCAGGCTCTGATAGCGGTCCACCAACTGTCCGCCCTCCAGCATGACGATGGCCACCTCGGTGGCGCGGTCACCCATGCCCGGCGAAATGCCCGTGGTCTCAAAGTCAATGACGGCGATGGCGCTCACGGCGTGGTGTTCAATGGTGAAGGAAATGCCATTATCCCCAGTGCGTTGCGGCTTCGGGCCGGACTGTGATGTGGTGGCAGCCCACAAGCCGCTGCGCCACTCATAATGACCGACTTCACTTTTGGCCTCAACACATGACCCCCATGACCGACACCCTCGCCCAACTTTTCCAACCCACCCGCATCGGCGACATCGAGATGGCCAACCGCGTGGTCATGGCGCCACTGACCCGCTGCCGCGCCGACGAAGCCGCGGGCGACATCCCCGGCAGCGCCATGAACATCGCGTACTACCGCCAGCGCAGCAACGCAGGCCTGATCATCAGCGAGGGCACGCAGGTCTCGCCCGGTGGCAAAGGCTACATGGCCACGCCGGGCATTTACTCCGACGCGCAGGTCGAAGGCTGGAAGCCCATCACCCAGGCTGTGCATGCCGCGGGCGGCAAGATCGTGGCGCAAATCTGGCATGTGGGCCGCATCTCGCACCCCGACCTGACCGGCGGGGCCGAGCCCATCGCCCCCTCGGCCGTGGCCGCCAAAGTGATGGCCTATGGCCGCAACGGCAAAGTGCCCGCCCCCGTGCCACACGCCCTGAGCGCAGAAGAAATCCAAGAGGTGGTGCAGCAATACCGCCAGGGCGCGGCCAACGCCATGCGCGCCGGTTTTGACGGTGTGGAAATCCACGGCGCCAACGGTTACCTGATCGACCAGTTCTTGCGCGACAGCACCAACCTGCGCACCGACGGCTACGGCGGCTCACCGCAAAACCGCATCCGCTTTGCGCTCGAAGTGGTGGATGCCGTGGCCGCCGAAATCGGCGCAGGCCGCACCGGCATCCGCCTCTCGCCCGTCTCGCCCGCCAACGACTCGGCCGAGAGCAAGCCCCAGACCGTGTTCGGCCCGCTGGTCGAAGCGCTCAACCAGCGCGGCATCGCCTTCATCCACTTTGTGGAAGGCGCCACCGGTGGCCCGCGTGACCTGACCGGCTTTGACTTTGCCTGGGCACGCCAAGCCTTCAAAGGCGCCTACATCGCCAACAACGGCTACACCCGCGACATGGCCATCGACGCCATCGCCTCCGGCCGCGCCGACGCCGTGGCCTTTGGCCGTGCCTACATTTCCAACCCCGACCTGGTGCAACGCCTGCAAGCCAACGCCCCACTGGCCAAAGCCCACTCCAGCACCTTTTATGCACCGGGGCCGGAGGGTTACACCGACTATCCGGCGATGTGAGGCGGCGGTTGACGGGCGATCAAATTGCCCGCATCGCGATCAACCCTGCCGACCACGACCTCTCGCCCCACAAGGCGGGCCTCTACAAAATGCAGTCACCGGCTGGGGCTTTCGTGCAAGATGTTACTGAGTCACACCCCAATTAACCCCGAAAATCAAATATATGATGTATGATTTACGGGAATGATCAATCGACAAATCGCCTCCATTGTCTACCAAAGACTCAGTTCCGGCGTGCCCGCTGCGGTATTGCTCGGGCCCCGTCAGATGGGGAAAACCACGCTTGCGCGTCAACTTGCGGCCGATTGGCCACAAGGCGCGGTGTACCTGGATTTGGAACTTCCCTCAAACCGCCGCCGCTTGGAAGACCCCGAAACCTATTTGAGGGCACAAGCCCCCAAACTCGTCGTTATCGATGAAATCCACCGCGTGCCAGAACTTTTTGTCGTCTTGCGCGGGCTCATTGACGAAAGGCGTGCAGCTGGTCAGCGCTACGGCCATTTTTTGCTCTTAGGCTCGGCCGCTATGGAACTGATGCAGCAATCTTCCGAAACCCTGGCAGGTCGCGTGGCCTATCTGGACATGCATGCCATCAACTTGAGCGAAGCCATTTCTGCGGGTCTGTCTGAATCTGTTTTGTGGAACCGGGGCGGCTTTCCAGACAGTTTGCTGGCGCAAGACGATGCACACAGCATGGCGTGGCGGCAAGACTTCATCCGCTCTTATTTAGAACGTGACGTGCCCATGTTCGCCCCCCGGATGCCCGCCGAAACACTGGGCCGCCTGTGGACCATGCTGGCGCACCAACAAGGCGGCCAAATCAATCAAGCGCAACTGGCAGCCAGCTTAGGTGTCAGTGCCCCGACCGTAGGCCGCTACATCGACCTGCTCACTGACCTGCACTTGGTGCGCCGACTTCAACCCTGGTTTGCCAATGTGGGCAAGCGCTTGGTCAAGACGCCCAAAGTGTTTGTGCGCGACAGCGGCTTGGTGCATGCCTTGCTGGGCCTGAAAGACGAAAACGACGTGCTGGGCCACCCCGTTGCAGGGGCCAGCTACGAAGGCTTTGTTTTGGAAACACTGATCACGCAAGCCTGTCCATCGCTCAAGCCCTACTTTTATCGCACCCACGATGGTGCGGAAATTGACCTGCTGTTTGAACGCGGCGGGCAACCCGATATCGCGATCGAGGTCAAACGATCCAGTGCGCCATCTCCCGAACGCGGATTCAAACACGCATGTGACGATCTGGGCATCAGCCAACGCTACGTGGTTTACCCGGGTAACGAGCGCTTCAGCCTTCGACAAGGCGCACAGGCCATTGGCTTGCAAGGCATGCTCGAATTGCTCAACCCCACCTGAACCACAAGGCACGGACTTCGCCCATGCACCCCGGCCCCCTCCTCTTTTGTGGCGACCCGCACGGCCAGTGGCAGCACATAATCGATGCCGCCCTGCACACCGACGCCCGCGCCGTCATCCTGCTGGGCGACCTGGAGCCGGCACGCCCGCTGCACATTGAGCTGGCGGCCATCCGCGAACGCGTCTGGTACATCCACGGCAACCACGACACCGACCATGCAGACCACTTTGCCCATGTGTGGCAGAGCGAAATGGCAGACCGCAACATCCATGGCCGTGTCGTCATGCTGCCCTGCGGCACGCGCATTGGCGGGCTGGGCGGCGTGTTTCGGGGTGCGGTGTGGTACCCCAAAGACCGGCAAGCCCCCAAGTTTCGCAACCGCGAAGAACACGCCCGCATCACGCCGCGCCAAGACCGCTGGCAAGGCGGCGAGCCCCTGAAACACTGGTCCAGCATCTACCCCGACGAAGTCGAACAACTGGCCGCACTGCAGGCCGACATCCTCATCACCCACGAAGCGCCCGGTTACCACGAACACGGATTCTATGAGCTGGACGAACTGGCCCGCCGCATGGGCGTGCGCATGACGGTGCACGGCCACCAACACGACAACCTCGACAGCAGCGCGCGCTGGGCGGAGCAGGGGTTTGAAAGTTATGGGGTGGGGCTGCGGGGGGTGATGGTGTGGCCGGGGCCAAGCGCTGTGCACTCGGGTGCTTGAATTGACCATGCGCTGTTCTGATCGCTCACAGCCGCATTGATGCGCATAAAGTAGACGCATTTACCAATGCACATGAGTTCAAAGATGCCAGCCTTACCCCACACAGAACGACCGCCATCTGGCACAGGCAAACGGGCCATCAATCTGAGCCTGAGCAGCGATGTGCTGTTAGCCGCCAAACAGCTCGACATCAACATCTCGAAAGTCTGCGACCAACACCTGCGCCTCGTTGTGCAACGCGAACAAGAGCGCCAATGGCGCGAGAACCATGCAGATTTCATTGCGGCTTACAACCAAACCATCGCGGCAGAAGGTTTGCCACTGGATGAATGGAAAAGCTTCTGATGGCCCGCTTTGACGTCTATGCCAACCCGGGCGGCTCTGCGACGACAACACCCTACTTGCTGGATGTACACAGCGATCTGCTCAATGGCCTGGACACCCGGTTGGTCATTCCATTGCGCAGTCTCAAGCACTTTCCGAGGGTCAAGTTATCGACCCGATTAACCCCGATCTTCAACATCGATGGCGAAGATCACTTACTGGAAACGCCCAAGATGGGCGCTATTCCCCTTCGGGTGCTGAAGACACCGGTGACTTCACTTGCCCAGGCACAAAACCAAATCACAGCGGCACTCGATTTCTTGTTTCAGGGTTATTGATTCAAGGCCAAATCCATGCTGTCGTGAAGCCACCGGATGACATCGATGGCTCGACCCTCCGCCGTCCCGAAAACCACCAAATGGCGGCGCCTTCTGCCAACCGAACGGCCCCTAGCGGACTCACCGAACAGTGCGCACTTTGGCAGCCATGCCCTGCAGGTGATCGCGCAAGCCTTGCCTGGATTCAAATGTTTTGAAACGCCCGGCGTCGATATCGGCAATGCCCTCTCGGGCAGCTTTTCGCAAAACCGCTAGCCGGTCAGCGTCTTCGGATTCGCCTTGCTCCATCAGCGAAGCCGAATGATCTGTCCGCACAAAATTTCGGGAAGCCATGCTGGACTCCTTTTTGAAACAGGCAGGGCTTATTGTGCCGATGAGGGCGAGTGGGCCGCACTCTGAATCAGCGCCTGCACAACCCACCACACCCCAGGCAAAGCCCTGGTACACAAAGCCCCGCCCCATTCGTAAGCTGTACGCCTTTGCAACAAGGAGGCGATGTGCCCAACCACGCACAACCAGGCGATGCACCCGTTTACGGCATTCGGCCCCAAAAACCCGGCATGTATTTGGGCTTGTTCCATGGCCGCGACACGCCTCAAGAAGCGATGAACGGCTGGGGTTTTGATGGCCCCGCCCTGGGCCCGCTCAAACACGTACACACCACCTACGCTTGCAGCATGAACGTCGAGTTCACCAGCCTGAGCGACGCCCACATGATCACCGGCAGCAACGACACGTTTTTGGAACTGCAACTCGACGGCGACCTCTTGTGCTTTGACGGCAAGCTGTACGGCGATTGGACGGTCTACATGGTGAAGCCCGAAGAATGCTTCAGGCCCCCCGACACCTTTAGGCAAAACATCCGCCCCAACGATTTGCGCAGACAAGCCAAACCTCAGCCATGGCCCGACGACCGCTAACATCTGCGGTCAGGGAGAACACAAGATGGCACGATCCACCGACTGGACACGCAGCGAAACGCTGGCGGCGTTTCACATTTACCTGCAGCTGCCGTTTGGGCTCAGTTGTTTTAAGGACTAATGAAAGCAATTGAAATTAACTGGCAACTCACGAACGATACGGACGCTTGCGACAAATTTAGCTTGTGTTTTTGATCAGTAGCCACGCTTAACCGCGCAATATGCTAAAGCTGCGAAACAGCTCAGCAGTTAACGGTTGTTCAAGCCGCCATGTAATTGAAATAGGACGATCACCATCATGGGATACCAATTGCACAGAACCCGCCGCCACATAGGCGGAATCTCGGTTTTCGCGGACAAATAATTGAAACTTCCATCCATTCGTCCCGCTCTCTGTGTAGCGTCTTCCAGAATTGTTGTCAGGTCCCGCACGATTTTGTGTTTGCCAGTGGAAAAGCTCGGGGCTGATAGCGTAGTCCTTGTATTGCACGCTCTCTTGAAATCCTTCGCTTTTATCGAGCGTTACAAAAAGAATTTCAATCTTTTCTTCTGTCAATGGCAAACAGCCACTGTCGGAAAGTGGACGAGCTATCGGCGTCAAGTAACCCACAGCGGACAAAATCTCCGCTCTTGTGTAGCGGCCATGCAAAGTGAGTGCCCAGTGATGAGGTGCTCCTGCAAGAGGAAGTGGTTCCAGCGAGCTGCGTTCTAGCAAGATGCCTGCGATCTCCTGCAGTTCGGCGTGCACAACAGGGTTGGCAATTACAAGCGACAAAAACTCTGCGGGTGAGATGAGTTCTGCGCGCGAAGGCAGTAATTGGTAGGCCAACATTTGCACTCGCCGAGTGTCAATATGACCAGAATCTAACGCGGTCTGCCAAGCGACCAACAATCTCGGATCGTTTGCATGAAGCATGCTTGATATGCGGCGGGCCAAGTCTGATTCGCGGTCGCCCAAAGGCAAAGGCTCCAGATTTGTACGCCGTTTCAAGCTGCTCCAAGACCTTGCATTAACACCACCGGTATAGATGTCGGTCAACTCCAAATGGTTATCCAGCAAAAAGTTTCTTAGCAGTAAAGGGGTGCCGTTTTGCAGCGCAGCCCACGCCGCCAACTCGGTGCACAGGCGGCGCACATTCAGGTTCAAAACTTCACGCAGGTTATCTAAGACCCTATCCCTTGCCACCCGGTCAAATTGAATATGTACCCCTGCTGGGAGTGTGCTGAAACCGTTGGTAACTGAATCTACAATTTGTCGCCGATTTTGGCCGGTAACAGATCGCAGCAGCACATCAAAACGGAATTCGTTGCTGTACAGGCCTACGAAATCCAATACCAGGCATACATCTTTGCCCTTAGCAAGCCTAAGTCCGCGGCCGATTTGCTGTTGAAAAATAACGGGACTTTGAGTTGGACGGAGTAATAGGATGGCGTTAGTGTCGGGAATGTCAACACCCTCGTTGAACACGTCGCAGCTGCAAATGATCTTCAACTGGCCTTCGCTGAGTTTTTGCACAGCGGCAGCTCGAGCATCCTGCGAGTCCGCGCCGCTAAGTGCGATAGCTGGCAAGCCTGAGCGGTTAAAAAATTCAGCCATGAAATTAGCGTGCGCCACGCTGACGCAAAATGCCAAGCCTTTGAGGCTGTTCAAATCAGCCACATATTTCTCTACGGCATTCATCACTGCTCTGGCCCGTACAGCATTGCCCGAAACGATGTTTGAAAGTTGTGCAACCTCTGTACCTCGACCCCATTCAACCATGGTCATGTCGGTATCGTCTGCTGTAGCGTAATACTCAAAAGGGCAAAGTAGTTGCTGGTCCAGAGCATCCCATAACCGCAGCGACACGGCGGGTGTACCGTCCGGACGACTGTCAAAGTAGTGAGTCAAGCTTAGGCCGTCCGAACGCTCGGGTGTGGCGGTAAGCCCTAACAAGTAATGCGGTTGCACCATGTTGATGAACTGGTCAAAGGTGTTGGCTAGCAAGTGGTGAGCCTCGTCCACGATGACCATGCGCCAAAAATGGCTGCCCAGTTGGCTGACCAACCCGCGGCTGTGCAACGAGTTGATTGTTGCGAATATGTGCTCGTACTGTGCTGGTGAGTTTTCACCATCCATCAATTCGCCAAATGCCGGATCTCTTAAGACTTGCCGGAATGTAGACAACGCTTGCAACAGAATTTGCGAACGGTGCGCAATGAACAGCAATTTTGGGGCTGCACCTTCTTCATCGCGAAGCCGCAAATAATCAAAGGCTGCAACAACGGTTTTACCCGTGCCAGTGGCTGCCACCACCAGGTTACGCCGACGGCCTAATCGACGCTCAGACGCTAACTGATCGAGCATTTCCTGTTGATAAGCCTTGGGGCGCAAATCAAACCAGGTCTGCAGCGCAACCACCACGCCGCTGGGCGCAGCGTTCCGACCACCATGACTGCGTTCCTTAGTCAACGCATGCGTCAAGGCTTCTCGGTGTTTCTCATTGTTGGGGTCGTAGGACTGGAATTCCTTGTCGTTCCACAGTGTTTCGAAATTGGCCACCGCAGCAGAAAATAGCGACGTTTCACTGGCTTGAGCAAACTTCACCGTCCACTCGATGCCGCCAATCAACGCTGATTCAGACAAATTGGCGCTTCCAACGAACGCCGTTCCGAAATGGGTGGCGCGATGGAAAATCCATGTTTTAGCGTGCAAACGAGTACGCCGACCGTCGAGAGAAATTCGCAATTCAACGCCAGGCAGTTTGGCGAATGCATCGACCGCGCGAACTTCGGTGGCGCCAATGTAGGTGGTCGTCAGAATTCTAAATTTTGTCTTCGGTTTGCCATGGGCATCTAGCGCCGTCACTTGCTGCAGCACATCCAGCAACTTCCGCACGCCGCTCCAAGTAATGAAACTAACCAGAATATCCACTCGGTCCACGGCACTAAGCTCTGCGCGTAATTCATTTAGCAAAGAAGGATCTGTTCTAGCGGACGTGAACAGCCAAGGATGGCGCAGCCCGGTGGCGGGCATCGCAACATCGGCATTTGGGGCGTGAACTGACTTGAGTAACTTTGCTGGCATCGCGAGAAGACGCTCACCCTGTCCGCCTAGACGCAACTGAATCAGCATTTGGCGAATCAGTTCAATTTCAGCTTTTGCCTTTTCGCTTGAGTCAGTTTGATCAGCCGCCGCCGCGTCCAAAAGTTCCGGCAAACGTTGCACTAACTCAGCAATGAACTGTTCGCGTCTTTGGTGCGCGGTTGGCGTCGTTACAAGAGCGCGGTGTTGACCTGTCAGACTAGCTACCTCGCCAACTTCGTCTTCATAGATCAAACGGTCATACAAGCCTTTATGCAATGTCATGCGGATTCCCTTAATTCCATCAGGTTCGATTGTCGTTTAAGAAAATGAGGCTCCCCATTTGCATGCCGGTCATGTGGTGCTGGCCCCCAAAAAGGTGCACATCCTGCTGGTCACGATCAACAAGCAAGGCAAGGCCGACGAGCACAAGTACATGGACCACTGGATCGATGACAGCCACTTTCACTGGCAAAGCCAAAACCCCACCGACCCGAGCAGCAAGCGCGGCCAAGAGATCATCCGCCACGCCACTTTGGGCATCGACATCCATTTGTTTGTGCGCGAAAACAAGCTGGCCGCAGGTAAAGCAGCCCCCTTCACCTACCACGGCCGCGTGCTCTACCAATCACACCAGGGCAGCCAGCCTATGAGTGTGGTGTTTGGTTTGCAGAGTGGGGCGGGTTAATGAGTGCCGCCTTGGTGCCTGATGAATTTCACGCTGCAGGCCTTGCAACTGTACTGGCATATGCTGCATCAGCAAGTCATTGACTTTATTGAATATTTTAATAAAATCGGTGATAAGTGACATCTGCTTTAGCGAGGTTCTATGAAGATCATTGACAGGCTGAAAAGATCGCTCAGTCAGCGTCGTGACCGGGTGATTCTTCGTTCGGAGTGGGCGGGCATGTGCAGCCCTTCGCAGTTGACCATCGCCTTGAATCAGCTGCTCAAGGAGGGCTTGTTGGTGCGGATCAGCTCTGGGGTTTACGCTAAAGCTCAGGCGGGTGCCAACAATGCGCCTCTGTCTGGTGGAGAAGTTCTGGCATTGACATCCGAGGCCTTCAAGAAACTGGGCCGCACCATCCAAAGCGCAAGAACCAAGTCCGATCAAAGCCAGGACGTGTTGCTGATTGACGGGGGACGTCATCGCCTGAGCCGTCAATTTATGTGGGGTCAAGCTTCTGTTGAATACGCTGGTCAAAAGAAGGCCCGAACCTTAGCCAACAGGCCCATCAGCCTGCCCGAAGACTTGAATGCCTTGCCACTGAAAAATGTGAGTGCATTTGTCCAGCGTTTTGCCATATCACGCGATGTGCACTTCAAGCGCTCAGGATTGGACCAATGGGCAGAGGCGGTCACACGGGCATCGGGCGACGATGTCACCCTGGACGAAACCGGCAAGCTCTTGGTCTTGCTGAAAAAGAAACACCTGATCAATGGCCGTCAGATGGCGCGCCTGATGTCCAACCACTTGAGCGAGCATCTCGGTGTTTGATCCTTTTGGCGACTTCGAATCCCGGGGCTATTTGCAAAACTTCGAGGGCCTCAAAAGAATGGACGAGGTGAAGGTGTTGGAACACACCTTTTTAGAGGCCAACCTTGAGGATGCGTTTGAATTTTTAGGAACGGTCAAAGGGGCGCTGACCTACAAGCACTTTCTCAAGGTGCACCAAGTTTTGTTCAGCGACTTTTACCCATGGGCTGGTCAAGACAGATGGCAACTTGGCGTGGGTCAATTTGTCGAAAAAGGGAACTTCCAGTTTGAAGTGTCTTCTCTGGCACAACGCGCCGTGGAGTGGGGTTTGGAAATGGGCAGCGCCCCACGCGTTTTGGCCCAAAAACCCGGCGTGGTAATGGGGCAGTTTGCGTGGGGACATCCATTCCTGGATGGCAATGGCCGGACCATGTTGATTGTTCACACAGAGCTTTGTTCGCGTGCCAACTTTTCGATTGACTGGGCCCGCTCCAAAAAAATGGACTACCTCCAAGCTTTGACCCATGAGCTGAAAAAGCCTGACCAGGGTTTGCTGGATGGCTATTTCAAACCACTGATTCGGAAGTTGCCTGCCCGGAAGGTATGGATGGACCACATCAAAGCACTACCCGGACTCGATGGCGCTCATACAGAAGACGACAACATGGCCTATGCCGCCGATGATGCTCAGGCAAAGCAGCGCTATGAAGAAGCCAGTCAACTCAGAAAACGCAGCCAACAGGGCTGAGATGGGGCCATGCACACAAAGGCGGCCAGTCAATGAGGGTGGGATTGCTGCGATCTTTCTGGTGGGACCCACTCGTCAAGCAAACGTGTTGCAATAATTCAACTTTTTGAACAAGAGAGCGTCATCATGTTCTTGGCGAGTACACATAATCCCGTCATGTCGCCAAAACAGGGTTTTGACGACATGAGGATTCACCCCATTAAATATCAATGTTCCCCGCCCGCAACGCGTTGGCTTCAATGAAGTTGCGGCGAGGCTCCACCTCGTCGCCCATGAGCATGGTGAACACGCGGTCGGCTTCGATGGCATCGTCGATCTGCACGCGCAGCAGGCGGCGCACGGTGGGGTCCATGGTGGTTTCCCACAGTTGGGCGGGGTTCATCTCGCCCAAGCCTTTGTAGCGCTGGCGACTGGTGGTGCGTTCGGCTTCGCTGATGAGCCAATGCATGGCTTGGCGGAAGTCGCCCACTTTTTCTTCTTTCTGGCGCTCGCCTTCACCGCGTGTGGCTTTGGCACCTTCGCTCAGCAAGCCGCGGAAGGTCTCGGCCGCTTCGGCCAGCGCGCCGTAGTCGGCACCGTGCACAAAGTCTTGCGTGATGATGCTGCTTTTGATGTTGCCGTGGTGGCGGCGGCTGATGCGCAGAATCGGTTTGTCGGTGCGCACATCAAACTCGGCGCTCACTTCGGCAGGGATGCCGGTGGTGTTGAGTTCACGCAGCTTGGCTTGCAGCGCGGGCGCGCATTCGGCAGCGTGTTCCATGTTGTCGAGGTTCAGCGACACGCCATCGGCCATGGCGCGCAAAGCTTCGGCGTCCATGAAGTTGGACAAGCGCGCAATGACGTGTTCGGCCACTTGGTGTTTGCGGGCCAAGGTCTCGAGGGTTTCGCCCATGAGCACTTGGGGCGCCGGGCCGCCGGTGCTGATGCTGGCGTCTTTCAGCGCGATGCGCAGCAAGAAGCCATCCAGCGCTGGGCCGTCTTTGAGGTACAGCTCTTCTTTGCCCGCTTTGACTTTGTAGAGCGGTGGCTGGGCGATGTAGATGTGGCCGCGCTCGACGAGGTCGGGCATTTGGCGGTAGAAGAAGGTGAGCAAAAGGGTGCGGATGTGCGCGCCGTCCACGTCGGCGTCGGTCATGATGATGATGCGGTGGTAGCGCAGTTTGTCGACGTTGAAGTCGTCGGTGCCGCTCTTGCCAGACTCAGCGCTGGCTTTGCCGATGCCGGTGCCCAAAGCGGTGATGAGCGTGATGATTTCATTGCTGGTCAGCAGCTTTTCGTAGCGGGCTTTTTCGACGTTCAGGATCTTGCCGCGCAGGGGCAAGATGGCCTGGAATTTGCGGTCGCGGCCTTGCTTGGCAGAGCCACCGGCGGAGTCACCCTCGACGATGTAGATTTCACAGAGCGCCGGGTCTTTCTCTTGGCAGTCGGCCAGTTTGCCGGGCAAGCCCATACCGTCGAGCACGCCTTTGCGGCGCGTCATCTCGCGGGCTTTGCGGGCGGCTTCGCGGGCGCGGGCAGCTTCCACAATCTTGCCGCAGATGATCTTGGCGTCGTTCGGGCGCTCTTCCAAAAAGTCGGTCAGGGCTTTGGCCACGATGTCTTCCACCGGGGCGCGCACTTCACTCGACACCAGCTTGTCTTTGGTCTGGCTGCTGAACTTGGGCTCGGGCACTTTGACGCTCAGCACGCAGCACAGGCCTTCGCGCATGTCGTCGCCGCTGACTTCGACTTTTTGCTTTTTGGCGATCTCGTTTTTCTCGATGTACTTGCTGATGACGCGGGTCATCGCCGCGCGCAGGCCCGTGAGGTGGGTGCCGCCGTCACGCTGGGGAATGTTGTTGGTGAAGCAGAGCACCGATTCGTTGTAGCCGTCGTTCCACTGCATGGCCACTTCCACACCGATGCTGGTGCCGGGGATGCCGCCGTAGCTGTCAGCCGGGCGCTCGCCGTTGGCGTGGAAAGCGTTGGGGTGCAACACTTTTTTGTTGGCGTTGATGAAGTCCACAAAGCCCTTGACGCCACCGGCGCCCGAGAAGTCGTCTTCTTTGCCGCTGCGCTCGTCTTTGAGGCGAATGCGAACGCCGTTGTTGAGGAAGGACAACTCGCGCAAACGCTTGGCCAAAATCTCGTAATGGAAATCGGTGTTTTGCGTGAAGATTTCCACGTCGGGCAAAAAGTGCACTTCTGTGCCGCGCTTGTCGGTGGCACCCGTGACGCGCATGGGCGAAATTTCGACGCCGTCCACGGTGTCGAGCAAACGGTTTTGCACAAAGCCTTTGGCAAAGTCGATCTGGTGCACTTTGCCTTCGCGGCGCACCGTCAGGCGCAGCCACTTGGATAACGCGTTGACGCAAGACACGCCCACGCCGTGCAGGCCGCCCGAGACCTTGTAGCTGTTTTGGTTGAACTTGCCGCCCGCGTGCAGTTCGGTCAGCGCGATTTCGGAGGCACTGCGCTTGGGCTCGTGCTTGTCGTCCATCTTCACGCCGGTGGGGATGCCACGGCCGTTGTCGGTCACGGAAATCGAGTTGTCGGAGTGGATGGTGACCACGATGTCGTCGCAGTGGCCCGCCAGCGCTTCGTCGATCGAGTTGTCCACCACCTCGAACACCAAATGGTGCAGGCCCGTGCCGTCAGAGGTGTCACCGATGTACATGCCGGGGCGCTTACGAACCGCTTCCAGGCCTTCCAGAATCTGGATGGCGCCTTCGCCGTAGCCTTCGGATGCGCCCGTTTGGTGGGCATCGATCGTGGGTTGAGCGGTGGTGAAAGCGTCTTCGCTGGGCTTGTTGTCGTCGGTCATGTCAATTTTTCTCGGTCGCTTGAATGGCCGAAACCCGCGAAGGGTCGCGGGTTTCGGTAAGGTCTTTGGCCATAAGGGCGCGGGCCTTAAATGCGCATCGGCATCACCACGTATTTGAAGTTGTCGTTCGAGGGGATGGTGATCAGCGCCGAGCTGTTGCCATCGGCCAGGTCGATGCGGACCATGTCCTGGCCCATGTTGCTGAGCACGTCGATGATGTAGGTGACGTTGAAGCCGATCTCGATGGCGTCGCCGCCGTAGTCGATGTCAAGTTCGTCCACGGCTTCTTCTTGCTCGGCATTGGTCGAGGCCACGCGCAAGGTGCCGGGCTCCAGGTTCAGGCGCACGCCTTTGAACTTGTCGCTGGTCAAGATGGCGGTGCGCTGCAGACACGACAGCAAAGCCTGGCGACCCAGTGTCAGGTTGTTGCGGTGGCCTTTGGGGATCACGCGGTTGTAATCGGGGAACTTGCCTTCCACCAGTTTGGTCACGAACTCCATGCCGTCAAAGCTGAACTTGGCTTGGTTGTTGGCGAACTGCATCTCGATCGCGCCATCGGCGTCGGACAACAGGCGCTGCATCTCCAGCACGGTCTTGCGGGGCAAGATGACTTCTTGCTTGACGGGCACTTCCACGTCGAGCGTGGCCGAGGTGTAAGCCAGCCGGTGGCCGTCGGTGGCGACCAGGCTGAGCTTGTTGCCTTCGGCCACAAACAAGATGCCGTTCAGGTAATAGCGGATGTCGTGCACGGCCATGGCAAACGAGACCTGACCGAGCAAGGTCTTGAGGGTCTTTTGCGGGACGCTGAACACGGGGCCGAAGCTGGCCGCTTCTTGCACCAGCGGAAAATCTTCGGCGGGCAAGGTCTGCAAGGTGAACTTGGATTTGCCGCCCTTCAAGATCAGCTTGGCTTGCGACGACTCGAGGCTCACGGTCTGGTCCGAAGGCATGGTGCGCAAAATGTCAATCAGCTTGCGGGCGCCCACGGTGGTGGTGAAGTCGCCGGGGTCTCCGTCCATCTCGGTGGTGGTGCGGATCTGGATTTCCAGATCGCTGGTGGTCAGTTGCACGGCATGACCGGTTTTGCGGATCAGCACGTTGGCCAGCACCGGCAAGGTGTGACGACGTTCCACAATGCCCGACACGGATTGCAGGACCGACAGCAATTTGTCTTGGGTGGCCTTCAGGACGATCATGGGTCTGCCTTTGGTGGGTTTTCAAGCTTCAGCCCTGAGGGCTGGGATGAGAGGGTCAACAAGCGACATTTTCGCCTGTTTTTGGGTGCTTTTGGGGGACATGGACACGATTGCTGCATCAGCCCTTGAGGGTCTGCTCCAGAACATGGAGCTGCTGGTTCAGTTCGGTCATTTGCTGGCGCTCAGCACCGATCTTGCGCACCGCGTGCAGCACCGTGGTGTGGTCGCGTCCCCCAAAGAGTTCGCCGATCTCGGGCAAGCTTTTTTGGGTCATTTCCTTGGCCAGGTACATGGCAATTTGGCGCGGCCGGGCGATGCTGGCCGGGCGCTTCTTGCTGTACATGTCGGCGACCTTGATCTTGTAGTAGTCGGCCACGGTTTTCTGGATGTTTTCCACACTGATCTGGCGGTTCTGGATGGACAGCAGGTCGCGCAAGGCGTCGCGCGCCAACTGGATGGAGATGTCTTTTTGGTTGAAACGGGAATAGGCCAGGATCTTGCGCAGCGCGCCTTCGAGCTCGCGCACGTTGGAGCGCACGTTTTTGGCCACAAAAAAAGCCACTTCTTCGGGCATTTCGCTGCCTTCGCTGATGGCTTTGTTGATCAAAATCGCCACCCGCATTTCCAACTCGGGCGGCTCCATGGCCACGGTCAAACCCGAATCAAAGCGCGAAACCAAGCGCTCGTGGATGTCGGCCAGACCCTTGGGGTAGGTGTCGCTGGTCATGACGATGTGCGACTTTTTGGCCAGCAAGGCCTCAAAGGCGTTGAAGAATTCTTCTTGCGTGCGGTCCTTGTTGGCGAAGAACTGCACATCGTCGATCAGCAGCAGATCGAGCGAGTGGTAGTGGTGTTTGAACTCGTCAAAAGTCTTGCGCTGGTAGGCTTTAACCACATCCGACACAAACTGTTCAGCATGGATGTAGAGAACCTTGGATTCCGGGCGATCGGCCAGCAGTTTGTTGCCAATGGCATGCATCAGGTGGGTCTTGCCCAAACCGACCCCACCGTAGATGAATAACGGGTTGTACAAGTGCCCGGGCTGACCGGACACATGCATGGCAGCGGCACGCGCCATGCGGTTGGCCGTGCCTTCGACGAGGTTGTCAAAGGTCAGGGCCGGATTTAGGCGGCTGCGAAAGCTGTTGACGACCGGCTCATCGGCCATTTCCAGCACTTCAGGAGCGTTCTCCATCGAAGATGGCGTGGATTGACGTACTGTTTTGACGCCAGCTTCACGAAGAGTGATCGCTAACTCTATTTGAACTGGATGGCCTTGCAGCTTTTCCAGAATGGCGGCCAGCCGACCCACGTATTGCGTCCGGATCCAGTCGAGTTTGAAGCGGTTGGCCACCATCAAAGTGACCCGTTGTTGGTCTTGCGCGACTTGCACAATGAGCGGTTTGATCCAGGTGTTGAGTTGCTGCTCGGGCAGTTCCCGGGACAGTTCATCCACGCAAGCGAGCCACAGTGACTGACCCGGATCCATCTCAATTTCTGGGGAATATCCCTCGGACATGTTGTATTTATTTTTTGTGGATAGAGAAGAAAAAAACGGCAGGACAGCAGACTTTATCAAGAGCTTATCCACAATCGTAAGGGCAACTGGAAGGTCATCATAAACCACATCAACATGATTTGAATCAGGGTGTTCCCGAAAGCTCAAAACAGGTAAATTTGCCCGGGGGCCGAAAGTTTGCAATAATCTCGGGTTTCGCCCATCACAGCTTTATGGCATGGGGCACAAAGGAAGAGCAATGAAACGCACATACCAACCCTCCAAAACACGACGCGCCCGTACCCACGGTTTCTTGGTCCGCATGAAAACCCGTGGCGGCCGCGCTGTGATCAATGCACGTCGCGCCAAGGGCCGCAAGCGCTTGGCTGTCTGATGCCTTTTCAACCGTGTGGCTGTGGCCTGTTGCCACCGCATCCGGTTGATCTCAGGGTTTGGCCATCGTGCAGCGTTTGAAAACACGCCCACAGTTTCAGGCCGCCCTGGCGGGTGGAACGGTCTCGCGCACACCGCACTTTGCGCTGCACCGACTGACACTGACCCGACCTTCAGACATTCCCCTGGCACCTGCTGAACAAGTTGGGCCTGCACCCTCACCGGAGCAGGCCCTTTTTGGTTTGTTTGACGTTTGGTTGGGCGCCATGGTGCCCAAGCGCTGGGCGCGGCGGGCCGTGACCCGCAACGCCATCAAACGCCAAATCTACAACGTGAGCGAGCACTTTGGTGATCGTTTGCCTGTGGCTGCCCATGTGGTGCGATTGCGCACCGCGTTTGACCGCAAACAATTCATCAGTGCCACATCCGAGCCCTTGAAGCTGGCGGTCAGGCAAGAGCTGGTGCAATTGTTCGAGCGTGCCGTTCGTCCCCTGACCCCCCAGGCTGAAGCATGATGGTTCAGCGTTTATTGATGGGTGTGGTGCGTGGCTACCGCTTGCTGCTGAGCCCTTGGCTTGGCTCATCTTGCCGTTTTGAGCCCACTTGTTCGGCCTATGCCTTGGCTGCACTCGATCAGCATGGCGCCGTCCAAGGCGCTTACCTCACGGTTCACCGCTTGGTGCGCTGTGGCCCTTGGTGTCACGGTGGCCACGACCCTGTTCCCACACAAGCACCCCGCTTGTTCACCGCTTTGTTTTCCCTTACTTCGTCAAAGAAGACCCCATGAACGATATCCGCCGCACCATCCTTTGGGTGATTTTTGGTTTTTCCATGGTCCTGCTGTGGGACCAATGGCAACTGTCCAACGGCCAAAAGGCCACTTTCTTTCCGAAACCGGAAGTTGCGGCCCCCGCCATGAGCGCTGCAGCCCCGGCTGCCAGCGCCAACAGCGTGCCCACAGCCACCGCAGCACCGGTTGCGGCCACCCCGGGCCAAGTGCCTTCGTCTGTACCGGCTGGCTCGACCGCCTCCCGCGACAACATCGAAGTGGTCACCGATGTGCTCAAGCTCAGCTTCGACGCCAACGGGGGGTCCTTGGTGCGCACAGAATTCACCCGCCACGCCGACTTTGTCGACAGCAGCAAACCGCTGGTCTTGCTCGACCAGAGCAGCAACCGCGTTTACGTGGCTCAAACAGGCCTGATTGGCGGCGACTTTCCCACACACAAATCGCCCATGAAGTTCAGCGGCGAGCGAAGCCTCAAAGAGGGGCAAAACGCATTGACTTTGCGTTTCGAGTCCGATCCGCAAAATGGCGTGAAACTGGTCAAGACTTACACCTTGCAGCGCGGCAGCTACGCCATGGGTGTCCAACACGAAGTGGTCAACACGGGCACCACCGCTGTGTCGCCGCAACTGTATTTGCAGTTGGTGCGGGACGGCAACAAGCCCGATGGTGAATCGTCTTTTTATTCCACGTTCACCGGCCCCGCGATCTACACCGAAGCCAAGAAGTACAACAAGGTCGAGTTCAGCGACATCGAGAAAAACAAAGCTGAAATCGACAAAACATCGCCCAATGGTTATGTGGCCATGGTGCAGCATTACTTTGCATCGGCTTGGTTGCTGGCCGACGGCATTCAGCGCGAAAACTTCGTGCGCAAGGTGGACACCAACCTGTATGCCGTGGGCATGATCACGCCCTTGGCCGACCTGGCTCCGGGCCAGTCCAAAACCGTGAGCGCCCAACTGTTCAGCGGCCCCCAAGAAGAAAAAGCGCTCGAAGCCTTGGCACCCGGCCTGGACTTGGTGAAAGACTATGGCTGGCTGGCCATGCTGTCCAAGCCTTTGTACTGGTTGCTCGACAAGTTGTTCAGCTTCTTGCAGAACTGGGGCTGGTCCATCGTGGCGCTGGTGCTCTTGCTCAAAATTGCTTTCTATTGGCTCAACGCCAAGGCTTACGCCAGCATGGCCAAGATGAAAGCCATCAACCCCAAGATCATGGAAATGCGTGAGCGCTTGAAGAGCGATCCGCAAAAAATGCAGCAAGAGATGATGAAGATCTACCGCGAAGAGAAGGTCAACCCGATGGGCGGTTGCTTCCCGATCATGGTCCAGATTCCGGTGTTCATTGCGCTTTACTGGGTGCTGCTCTCCAGCGTGGAAATGCGCAACGCGCCTTGGGTTTTGTGGATCAAAGACCTTTCAGCGCCCGATCCGTTCTTTATTTTGCCCATCGTGATGACACTGACCACCATGCTGCAAACCGCGCTGAACCCCGCGCCACCGGACCCGATGCAAGCCAAGCTGATGTGGTTCATGCCGCTGATTTTCTCGGTGATGTTCTTCTTCTTCCCGGCCGGCTTGGTGCTGTACTGGATCACCAACAACATCTTGTCGATCGCTCAGCAGTGGGTGATCAACACCCGAATGGGCGTGCCGCCACAGTTCAACCTGCCATCGTTCAAGTGAACCCGAAGGGCCGCGCAAGCGGCCTTTTTTTGGCCTCGGCGTCCTTGCACCCCTTCCACACCTGTCCAAGCCCCACTTGACACTGCCCATGCTCGCCCGCCACCAAGAACCCATCGTCGCCATCGCCACCGCACCCGGTCGCGGCGCGGTGGGCATTGTGCGGGTCTCGGGCCGCCAGCTGTCGTCGCTCATTCAGGCCTTGTGCGGGCGCAGCCTGAAAGCGCGCGAGGCCACTTACCTGCCTTTTGCCGACGCCGATGGCAGCCCGATCGACCACGGCCTGGCGCTGTGTTTTGTGGCCCCGCACTCGTTCACGGGCGAGGATGTGTTGGAGTTGCAAGCGCACGGCGGGCCGGTGGTCTTGCAGTTGTTGGTGGCGCGTTGCCTGCAGGCGGCAGCTGAGGCCGACCCCAGCACAGGCCTGCCGCGTCTGGCCGGTTTGCGCGTGGCGCAACCAGGCGAGTTTTCGGAGCGCGCTTTTCTGAACGATAAAATCGACCTGGCGCAGGCCGAAGCGATTGCAGACTTGATCGATGCCAGCACCGAGGCGGCGGCACGCAGCGCCAGCCGCTCCTTGGCGGGCGATTTTTCCAAAGAAATCCACCTCTTGCGCGATGCGCTGATCCACCTGCGCATGTTGGTGGAGGCCACACTGGATTTTCCGGAAGAAGAGATCGACTTCCTGCAAAAGGCCGATGCACAAGGGCAACTGAGGCAGCTGCAAACCGCACTGCAATCCGTGCTGGGCCGTGCCCAACAAGGCGCGCTGCTGCGCGAAGGCATCAAGGTGGTGATTGCCGGTCAGCCCAATGCGGGCAAGAGTTCACTGCTCAACGCACTGGCGGGCGCCGAGCTGGCCATCGTCACGCCGATTGCGGGCACCACCCGTGATGTGGTGCAGCAAACCATTCAGATCGAAGGCGTGCCGCTGCATGTGATCGACACCGCCGGCCTGCGCGAAGGCGAGGGCGTGGACGAGGTCGAGCAAATCGGCATTGCCCGCGCTTGGGGTCAGATCGAGAACGCCGATGCGGTGCTGTTCTTGCACGACCTGACCCGCGTGGGGCAAGCCGATTACGACAGTGCGGACGCCGACATTGCCAACGCCCTGCACAGCCGTTTGCCCGCCAGCGTGGCGCTGGTCGATGTGTGGAACAAAGCGGACGCCGCACATGCATCGGGTGAGCGCAGCGGCCTGACCCTATCGGCGCGTACAGGCGAGGGCTTGCAAGCGCTGCGCCAACACCTGTTGCAGCAAGCCGGATGGCAGCAAGCGAGCGAAGGCCTGTTCATCGCCCGCGAACGCCATGTGCAGGCGCTGCATCGGGTGCGCGAGCACTTGGCCATGGCCGATGCGCACTTGGCTGCTCAAGCGAAAAACCTGGACCTGTTGGCCGAAGAGCTGCGCTTGGGCCAAAACGCGCTCAATGCGATCACCGGCGAGTTCAGCGCGGACGATTTGCTGGGCGTGATTTTTTCGAGTTTCTGCATCGGCAAGTAAGCCGCTTCGCACCTCTGGCCAGAAGCCAAGCCTTGTTGATCCGGCCCGATGGGGTTGAATTTTCTGCTCAGCCCCTGTTTTTGTCATCCCGGGCCAAGACCCGGGATCCAAGGTTCAGCCTTGCACTTTGCAAACGCCTGCTGCGCTCAGTGGATCCCGGATCGCATCCGCTCTGCCAGACAGGGTCAACAAAGAAGGCTCACATGCTGGGCGATCAGGGTTTGCGCGAATACGCACAATTTCTTTTTTATGCACAATCAATGAATCATGCAAAACCCAACACCTCCCGCCACCTTGTCCGAGCAAGCCTTTCAGGTGCTGCGCGGCGATGTTTTGTCGGGTCGCCATGCCCCTGATGGCAAGCTCAAGGTCGACGCCTTGCAGCAGATGTATGGTTTTTCCAGCAGCCCGCTGCGGGAGGCCTTGAACCGTCTGGTGCAAGAAGGCTTGGTCAAAGCGGATGAACGTCGGGGGTTTCGGGTCACGCCGATCTCGCCGACCGACCTGGCCGACATCACCAAAATGCGTTTGATGCTGGACATCCCGGCCTTGAAGGAGTCCATCGAGGCCGGTGACGACGCTTGGGAAGGGCAGATCGTGGCCACTTTCCACCGCCTCGAAAAAATCGAATCGCGTCTGCCGCAAGGCCCTGTCGTGCTGGACGCCGAATGGAGCCAGCGCCACCGGGACTTCCACATGGCCCTGCTTGGGGCTTGTCCTTCAGAGCGCCAACGGCAGTGGAGCATGAGCCTGTTCGACCAGGCCGAGCGCTACCGGCACTTTGCCGCACGCCACCGGACGGTCTCCAAAAAGAAGGACGAAGAACACCGCGCCTTGCTGAAAGCAGTGCTTCGGCGCGATGGCGAGACCGCTGCCGCGCTGCTGTTCGAGCACATCCACAGCACCCAACGCAATGTGATGGCGGCCTTTGCCTCGCTGCAAAAACAAGGCCTCTGAGCCGTTTCACCCCCCCATTCGGAGACCCCTATGCTGAACGTCAGTCAACCCACCCTCTCCCATTTCGGCCTCTACGTGACCGATGTCGAGAAAATGGTGCACTTTTACACCAGCGTTTTCGGCTTGGTCCAAACCGACCGTGGCGTAGGCAAGACCTTCAAGGCGCCCTTGGTGTTTTTGAGCGCGAGCCCGCACCAGCACCACCAACTGGTCATCGCTGGCGGACGCCCAGCAGAGGCCACGTTCAGCACCGTGATGCAACTGTCTTTTGCGGTGCCCTCGATCCAATCCCTGCGCGAACTGAGGGACAAAGCGGTGGCCCTGGGCGCCAGCCGAGTGCTGCCCTTGAACCACGGCAACGCCTTGTCGGTTTATTTTGCAGACCCGGAGGGCAACACGGTGGAGATTTACATCGACATGCCCTTCTACATCTCGCAGCCGCACGGCGACCCGCTGGATTTGAGCCAGGACGACGCCACCCTCTTGCGCGAGACCGAGGCCATTTGCAGAAGCGACCCGAGTTTCATGCCGATTGACCAATGGCAAGCCCAATTCGGCCAAGCCCACTGAACCCCGTTACCGAATCAACCCACAAGGACTTTCCATGAAATTGCTTTCCTTCATCCACCAAGGCCGTGAAACCTGGGGCGCGCTGGTCGGCGCTGACGCCATCCTTGACCTGGGGAAAGCCCTGCCGCAATACGCCACGCTGACGGACTACATCGCCTCGGGTGCCTACCTGAACGCCAAGCAGGATGTGGCGAACAAAACCGCCGACGTGAAACTGGCCGACATCACCTTCTTGCCGGTGATTCCCAAGCCTGAAAAGATCGTCTGCGCCGTGCGCAACTACATGGACCACCACCAGGAAGTGCTGGCCGCTGGCATGCACCGCGAACTGTCCGAAGAGCCGCCCATCTTCTTGCGTGTCTGGCGCTCGCAAGTGGCGCATGGTCAACCCATCATCTGCCCCAAGGTGTCGGGCTCGCTCGACTGGGAAGGTGAGCTGGCCGTGATCATTGGCAAGGAAGGCCGCAACATCGCAGAAGCCGACGCCTTTGACCATGTGGCGGGCTACTCTTGTTACAACGATGGCAGCATCCGGGAATGGCAATTCCACGCCAAGCAAATCGCTTCGGGCAAAAACTTCGAGTCCACCGGTGGCTTTGGCCCCTGGATGGTCACCGCCGACGAGATCGCCCCCAACCAGGAACTCAAACTGGTCACGCGCCTGAACGGTGAAGTCGTGCAGTCGAGCCATACCGGCCACATGATCTTCCCGATCGCCAAACTGATCCGCTATGCCTCCACTATTTTCACCTTGGTGCCCGGCGACGTGATCGCCACGGGCACGCCTGCGGGTGTGGGCTGGAGCCGCAAGCCCGCTTGGTTCATGAAGCCAGGTGATGTGTGCGAAGTCGAAATCGAAGGCATTGGCACCTTGGTCAACCCCATCGCCGCCCAAGCCTGAACATGCAAGCCATCCAAGTCCAGGTGCCCGGCGGGCCGGAAAGCTTGCGGCTGGTGGATCTGCCCGATCCCCAGCCCGGCCCTGGACAGGTGCGCGTGAAGGCCCAGGCCATTGGCGTGGGCCGACCCGATGTGCTGATCCGCCAAGGCACCTACAAATGGATGCCCCCACTGCCCGCCATCCCGGGTGCAGAACTGGCCGGTGTGGTCGATGCCGTGGGCGAAGGTGTGGCGCAGTGGCAAATGGGCGACCGGGTGCTGGTGAGTGCCCGCGAACTGCCCCAGCGCGGCGGCTGCTATGCCGAGGCCATCGTGGTGGGGCAAGATGCGCCTTACCGCTTGCCGCCCACGGTGGCTTTTGAAGACGCCGTCAGCCTGCCCAACTTGCAACTGGCCTTGGCCCTCATGCGCGTGGCAGGCCAAGCCCACACCGCAAAGCCGCATGTGCTGATCACAGGCGCCTCGGGCGGCGTGGCGGGCATGCTGGCTCAAGTCGCCCGGCACCGGGGTTTTGGCACGATCGGCACCAGCCGAACTGCCGACAAAAGCCAATACGCACGGGGCCATGGTTTTGACCATGTGGTGTGCACAGGGCAAGAAAATCTGACGGCCCCAATTCAAACGCTCACGCAAGGCCGTGGTGTGGACCTGGTGTTCGACCATCTGGGTGGGCAAAGCCTGATCGATGGCTTGCACAGCTTGGCCCCGCTGGGCACGGTGGTGTCGTACAACATAGTTCAGGGCATGCCCACCGAGGACGTGTTTCAGGTGCTTCGCAAATTCCTGGGCAAGAGCTTGGCCGTGCGCTGCTTTTCCATGCACACCTTCGACGAGGACCCTCTGGCGCGTCGCGCACTGATGGACGAAGCCATCGCGTTGATGGCGCAAGGGCATGTGCGGCCGCCTGAACACCAGATTTTCAAACTCAGCGAAGTCCGCCAAACCCACGTCTTGCTCGATCAAGGCGGGGTCAGCGGCAAGCTGGTGATGCAACCGTGAAGTTCGTGCATGCAAGCGTCCGCAGAGAGGCTGCATGTTTTTTTCCAACAGGAGACAAAAAATGATCCGTCGACATTTACTCATCGCTTTGAGCGCCAGCGCGCTGGTTCTGCCCTTCCAGGCTTTCGCTCAAACCTACCCGGAACGCCCCATCAAGGTGCTGCAAGGCTTCGCTCCGGGCGGCAACGCCGATGCGATTGCCAGAGCCGTCAGCCAAGAGATGAGCAAGGGCCTGGCGCAGTCCATGGTGGTGGAGGCGCAGGCCGGGGCCGGTGGCACGATTGCAGCCACCACGGTGTCCAAAGCCAGGCCCGATGGCTACACCCTGCTCTTGGCGACTGGCGGACATGCCGTTGCAGGCGCGCTTTACAACAACCTGGCTTACCGAACGGTGCAAGACTTCGAGATGGTGAGCACCATCACGTATTTCCCGTTTCTGGTGGTGGTTCCGGCCAACAGCAAATTCCAAAGTCTGACGGCCTTGCTGGCCAGTGCCAAAGCCAATCCAACAGAAATCAGCTACGGCACAGCGGGCATTGGTTCGACCCACCACCTGGCCGGTGAGCTGTTGGCCAGCATGTCCAAAACCCAGTTGCTGCATGTCCCTTTCAGGGGCGACTCGGCCTCGCTGACGGCATTGCTCAGTGGCGAAATCCCGATGATCATTGCCCCACCCACCGCGGTGATGGCCAACATCAAAGGCGGCAAGCTGCGGGCGATTGCCACCACGGGGCCGCAAAGGTGGCAAGGACTGCCGGATGTGCCCACGGTCACTGAACAGGGTGTGGCGGGCTATGACGTGCAGTCCTGGGCCGGCTTGATGGCTCCCGCAGGAACGCCGCGCCCGGTGGTCGATCGCCTGAATGCCGAATTGCAAAAAGCGATTGTGCTGCCCGCCGTCAAGACCCGGCTGGAAGACATGGGCGGTGAGGTGCGCGGCAGCACGCCCGAAGAAATGCGCACCTTGGTCGCAGGACAAACCCAAAAATGGATTCAGGTCGTCAACGACGCCAAAATCCCCAAGCAATGAATTTCTCTGAACCCAGGATCCCACATGCCATTGATTGAAATTCGCAAACGCAGTTTGACGATCGAAACCACTTACCACGACGGCGGCCCGGTCACGGACACCCCGCTGAAACTGGCCGCCGCCTGTGCTGTGATCCAAAACCCCTACGCGGGGCGTTACGAACCCGACCTGATGCCTTTCATGGCAGAGCTGCGGTCTTTGGGCACCTTGCTGGCGCAAGAGTTGGTGGACACGCTGGGCCAAGACAAGATCGAGGTCTACAGCAAAGCGGCCATCGTGGGCGTGAATGGCGAGATGGAGCACGGCGCGGTCTGGCACGAAGCGGGCGGCTGGGCCATGCGCAAGGTTCTGGGCGAGCCCAAAGCCATCGTGCCGGCCAGCAAGGCGGTGGCGCACACCGGTTATCGCCTGATGGTGCCAGTGCATTACATCCATGCCAGTTATGTGCGCAGCCATTTCAACAGCATGGAAGTCGGACTTCAGGACGCCCCGCGGCCCAACGAGATCTTGTTTGCTTTGGTCATGGGCACAGGGGGACGGGTGCACTCCCGTCTGGGTGGCTTGACCCAAGACAAGGTCTCGGTCCACGACGGCCAACGCTGATCGGATCGCAGCAGGTCACTTCAGTGACTGATGGGGCATAGGTTTCATCCCAAGATGATCCTTTTGCCTTTTTGATGTCAGACCATGGCCACAGCCGCACAGCCCACACTCAGCCCCGAGCAAGACGCCGAACTGCGCAAACGCTCGGACTGGATGGGTGCTTACTTGGTGCTGCATGCCTGGGGCGTGATCGCGCTGGCCATGGGGTTTTTCATCGTCTGGCCCAACCCTTTGAGCTTCATCGTCGCCGTGGTCGTCATAGGCGGGCGGCAGCTGGGCCTGGCGATCCTGATGCACGACGCGGCGCACCGCGCCTTGTTCAAAAACACCCGGCTCAATGACACGCTGGGCGCTTTTTTGTGTGGTTGGCCGGTGGGGGCCAGCCTCACGCTCTACCGCCCTTACCACCTGAGCCACCACCGCCACACCCAGCAAGCCGAGGACCCGGACCTGATCTTGTCGGCGCCCTTTCCCATCACCCGGCAAAGCTTCTGGCGCAAAATGCGGCGCGACATCCTGGGCATCACGGGCTACCAGCGGCGCCTGGAAACTTTCCGCACGGAAATGGGCGATGACGCCAGCCGCCTGAAGCGCTGGCTGAACCTTTGGCATGCCGAAAAGTATTTCGTGCTGAGCAATGCGCTGATCTTCGCCATCAACGCTGCAGCCGGCGTGTGGTGGGCGTACTTTGCGCTGTGGCTGTTGCCTTTGCTGACCTGGTACCAAGTCATCAGCCGCATCCGCAACATCGCCGAGCATGCGGTGGTGGGCGACAACAACGACCGCCTGCGCAACACCCGCACCACCCTGACGAACTGGGGCATGCGCATGGTGCTGGCGCCGTATTGGGTGAATTACCACTTGGAGCACCACCTGTTTGTCTTCACACCCTGCTGGAAGTTGCCTGCGGCGCACCGCATGCTGATCGCGCAAGGTCTCGCGCCTCGCATGGAACTGGCTCAGGGCTATGGGCAGGTCCTGCGCCAAGCGGTGTCCAAGCCGCACGACGACAGCAAGCCCGGCGCACCCCAGGGTCAACGCAAGCGCGCCGCACTCCTCTGAATCTCCACCGCAGGACCCACATGCCCCATCGCCTAGAGCAGCAAGTCGCCATCATCACCGGCGCCAGCCGTGGCATCGGCCGCGCCATTGCCGAGGCTTATGCGGCCGAAGGCGCCAGTCTGTGTCTGGTGGCCACCGACCAAGCCCGTCTGAGTGAGGTCAAGGAGGCCTTGGGCTTGCCCGCCGACCGCATCATGACCGTGGGCCTGAACGTGACCGACCGCAACGCTTGCTTTGCCGCTGTTGAACAGGTCGAGCAACGCTTTGGCCGCGTGGATGTGCTGGTCAACAACGCCGGCGTGTACCGCGCCAAGCCCTTCATGGACTATCTGCCGCAAGACTTTCAGGACATGCTGGATGTGAACCTGTTTGGCGTGCTGCACTTCACACAAGCGTGTTTGCCCGGCATGCAGGCGCGCCAGCATGGTCGCATCATCAACATGGCGTCGACAGCGGGCAAATGGGGGTCACGCAACCAAAGCGCCTACAACGTGAGCAAGCACGCGGTGGTGGGTTTGACGCGTTGTCTGGCGCTGGAAGCGAGCCCCTACAAAGTCACGGTCAATGCGATCTGTCCTGGCTTCATCCAGACCGACATGGTCGAAGAGCTCAAGGCACAGGTGGCTCACAGCTCGGGCATCAGTGGCGATGACCTGGTCAAGGCCATGCTGACACGTGTGCCACTGGGCCGTGTGCTGGAGCCCTCCGAGATTGCCAGCCTGGCGGTTTACCTGGGCTGTGCCGAGTCTCGAGGCATGACAGGGCAATCCATCCATTTGGATGGCGGCATGGTCTTGAGCTGAGTTTTTTCAACGCTTGTGTGCATGGCACACGGCACACAGACACGTGTGAGACACACGTTCGGGATAACCATGACGGCACATGGTCCACGATCCACACACAATGCGGCAGGCCGTGCTGCGATCTTGAAGCAGGGCCATTAACAGGAACCTTGTTCTCAAGTCATGTCCAAAGAATTCATTCTCGAAACCCGTGAGCTCGTCAAGGAGTTCAAGGGATTTGTTGCCGTCAACAGCGTCAACCTGGGCGTCCAGCGCGGCCAAATCCACGCCTTGATTGGCCCCAACGGTGCAGGCAAAACCACGGTGTTCAACCTGCTGACCAAGTTCCTGATCCCGACCCAAGGACAGATCTTGTTCAATGGCCACGACATCACCGGCGAAAAGCCTTCTCAGGTGGCGCGGCGGGGCATCGTGCGTTCGTTCCAGATTTCGGCCACCTTCCCCAACCTCACGGTGATGGAAAACGTGCGCATTGGTTTGCAACGCGCCACCGGCATGTCGATGCACTTTTGGCGTTCCGAGCGGAGCCTGAACCGACTCAACGACAAAGCCATGGCCTTGCTGGACCAGGTCGATTTGGGCAGCATGGCCGACTTGACCGCGGTGGAGCTGCCCTACGGCCGCAAGCGCGCCCTGGAGATCGCCACCACGCTGGCCATGGACCCCGAACTGATGCTGCTGGACGAGCCCACCCAGGGCATGGGCCACGAAGACGTGGACCGCGTCACGCAGCTGATCAAGAAAGTCGGCGCCAACCGCACCATCCTGATGGTGGAGCACAACATGAGCGTGGTGTCCAAGATTGCAGACACCATCAGTGTCTTGCAACGTGGTCAAGTGATTGCAGAAGGACCTTACGAAGTGGTGTCAAAAAATCCCCAAGTGCTGGAGGCCTATATGGGCACCGCCGATAACCAACTGGAGGGGGCCCATGGCTGACTCCAAAGAATACCTGCGCATCAGCAACCTGCAGTCCTGGTACGGCGAGTCGCACATCCTGCACGGGGTGGACATGACCGTCAACGAAGGCGAAGTGGTCACGCTGCTGGGGCGCAACGGCGCCGGGCGCACCACCACTGTCAAGTCCATCCTGGGTCTGGTCGGGCGGCGCACCGGCTCCATCACCATCAATGGGCAAGAGACCGTGCATTGGGCACCGCACCAGATCGCCAAACTCGGCCTGGGTTATTGCCCCGAGGAGCGCGGCATTTTCTCGGCCCTGACCTGCGAAGAAAACCTGATGCTGCCACCGGTGATTGCCCCCAACGGCATGACGGTGGAAGAAATCTACGACATGTTCCCCAACCTGCTGGAGCGCCGCAACAGCCCGGGCACCCGCCTGTCGGGGGGGGAGCAGCAAATGCTGGCGGTGGGGCGCATCCTGCGCACAGGCGCACGCTTTTTGCTGCTCGACGAAATTTCCGAAGGCCTGGCCCCGGTCATCGTGCAGGCCTTGGCCCGCATGATCACGGCCCTCAAGGCCAAGGGCTTCACGATCATCATGGTGGAACAAAACTTCCGGTTTGCCGCGCCCTTGGCCGACCGGTTTTACGTGATGGAACATGGCCAGATGGTGGAGACTTTCAGTTCGCACGAGCTCTCCGCCAAGATGGGCATGCTGCATGAGTACCTGGGTGTCTGATTTTTTTCTAACTGGAGAAACACGATGAAACGCAAACTTCTTTCCCTGGCCGCCATGGCCGCATGCGCCTTCGCTGGCAACGCGCAAGCCCAAATCTCTGACGGCATCGTCAAGATCGGCGTGCTCAACGACATGTCGGGGCTGTACTCCGACATCACCGGCCCCGGCTCGGTCACCGCCGCCAAAATGGCGGTGGAAGACTACATCAAGGCCAGCAAAAGCAAGCTCAAAGTCGAAATCGTCAGCGCTGACCACCAAAACAAACCCGACGTGGGCTCCAACGTGGCCCGCCAGTGGTACGACACCGACAAGGTCGACATGATCGCCGACGTGCCCACCTCGTCTGTCGGCTTGGCCATTGCCAAATTGTCTGCCGACAAGGGCAAGCTGCACGTCAACTCGGGTTCGGCCACCGCCGACCTGTCGGGCAAGGCCTGCAACGCCAACACCATCCACTGGGCCTATGACACCTGGATGTTGGCCAACGGCACGGGCAAAGCCATTGTCAAAAGCGGTGGCGACACCTGGTTCTTCCTGACCGCTGACTACGCTTTTGGCCAAGCGCTGGAGCGCGACACCGAAGCCGTGGTGCTGAAAAACGGCGGCAAGGTGGTGGGCAAAGTGCGCACACCCTTCCCGACACAAGATTTCTCCTCTTTCTTGCTGCAAGCACAAGCCTCCAAAGCCAAGATCATTGGCCTGGCCAACGCCGGTGGTGACACCACCAACTCGATCAAGCAAGCGGCTGAATTCGGCATCACCAAAGGCGGCCAAAGTCTGGCCGGCATGTTGGTGTTCTTGCCCGACATCCACTCGCTGGGCCTGAACATCGCCCAAGGCCTGCAGTTGACTGAAACCTTCTATTGGGACCTGAACGACAACACCCGCGCTTTCACCAAGCGTTTTGCAGCGCTGCAAGGCGGCAAGTACCCCTCCATGGTGCAAGCGGGCGTTTACTCCAGCGTGATCCATTATCTGAAGGCGGTGGATGCTGCCAAGACCGATGACGGCACCAAAGTCGCTGCCAAGATGAAAGAGCTGCCCACCGACGATCCTTTGTTCGGCAAAGGCACGGTGCGCGCTGACGGTCGCAAGATCCACCCCGCCTACCTGTTCCAGGTCAAAACACCTGCTGAGTCCAAAGGGCCTTACGACTACTACAAACTGGTCTCGACCATCCCAGCCAACGAAGCTTTCCGCCCCTTGGCCGAGAGCGACTGCCCACTGGTCAAGAAGTAATCTCACCCTACTGTTCAAGCAAGTCGATTCATCATGGAAATCTTTGGCATTCCCTCTCAAGCGCTGTTCGGGCAGTTGCTGATCGGACTCATCAACGGGTCCTTTTATGCGCTGCTCTCCTTGGGCCTGGCCGTGATTTTCGGCTTGCTGAACATCATCAACTTCACCCATGGCGCCCAGTACATGCTGGGCGCTTTTGTGGCCTACCTTTCCCTGACCAAATTGGGGATCAATTACTGGGTCTCGCTCATCGTCACGCCAATCCTGGTGGGCGCGACCGGCATGCTGATAGAGCGCACTATGCTCAAGCAGCTCTACAAACTGGACCACCTGTACGGCCTGTTGCTGACCTTTGGCTTGGCGCTGATCATCCAGGGCTTGTTCCGCCACGAGTTTGGCTCGTCGGGCATGCCTTACCCGGTGCCTGAAGTGTTCAAGGGGGCGTTCAACACCGGCTTCATGTTCTTGCCCAAATACCGTGCTTGGGTCATCGTGGCCTCGCTGGTGGTGTGCTTGTCCACCTGGTACGTGATCGAGCGCACCAAACTGGGCGCTTACCTGCGCGCCGCCACCGAAAACCCGAGCTTGGTTCAAGCCTTTGGCATCAACGTGCCGCGCATGATCACCCTGACCTATGGCTTCGGTGTCGGCCTGGCGGCTTTTGCCGGCGTGATGGCAGCCCCCATTTACCAGGTCAACCCGACCATGGGCGCTGACATCATCATCGTGGTGTTCGCGGTGGTGGTGATCGGCGGCATGGGCTCCATCATGGGCGCGATCTTGACGGGCTTTGGTCTGGGCTTGATCGAAGGCCTGACCAAAGTGTTCTACCCCGAAGCCTCCAGCACGGTGATTTTCATCATCATGACCATTGTTCTCCTGATCAAGCCAGCCGGGTTGTTCGGCACCCAGAAGTAAGACCATGACCACAGTCTCGACGCCCTCTTTCAAGACCCAGTCGTTCACCCACCAGTGGGTGGCCTTTGTCATCATGGTGATGGTCCTGGTCATCGCTCCCATTTGGGTTTACCCGATCTTCTTGATGAAGGTCATGTGCTTTGCCTTGTTTGCCTGCGCCTTCAACTTGCTGATTGGCTTCGGTGGCCTGCTCTCGTTTGGACACGCCATGTTCCTGGGCACGGCTGGTTATGCCTCAGCGCACGCCGCCAAGGTCTGGGGCTGGAACCCTGAATTGGCTGTGCTCTTTGCCACCGGCTGCTCGGCCTTGCTGGCTTTGGTGACGGGGATGCTGGCGATCCGCAGGCAAGGCATTTACTTTGCGATGATCACTTTGGCCTTCTCGCAAATGGTGTATTTTTTCTATCTGCAGACCCCGTTCACAGGGGGTGAAGACGGCATCCAGTCGGTGCCGCGCGGCCTGTTGTTTGGCGTCTTCGATCTGAACGACAACTCGGCCATGTACCTGTTTGTACTGGCGATTTTCCTGGCCGGTTTTGCCCTGATCTGGCGCATCATTTATTCGCCCTTTGGGCAGATCCTCAAGGCCATCCGCGAAAACCAGGACCGTGCCATTTCGCTGGGTTACGACACCGACATGTTCAAACTCATCGCCTTTGTCATTTCGGGCGCTTTGGCGGGTACGGCCGGAGCCACCAAATCGCTGGTGTTCCAGTTGGCCTCGCTGACCGATGTGCACTGGTCCATGTCAGGTGAGGTGGTCTTGATGACCTTGCTCGGCGGCTTGGGCACCCTGTTCGGGCCCGTGGTGGGCGCCGCTGTGATTGTGAGCATGCAAAACTACCTGGCCCAATTCGGGGCGTGGGTCACCATCATCCAGGGCGTGATCTTTGTGGTGTGTGTGTTGGCGTTTCGCCGCGGCATCATTGGCGAGATCGCCCACTGGATCAAGAAACCGCTTTGAGGCCGCCTGGGCTGCGGGTTGGATTTGCCCAGACCCAGCAAAAACCGCCCCATGGGCGGTTTTTTCATGGGCCATGCGCCGGGATCAGCGCATGAAATTTTTCACATAATCGGCCCCCAAGCCCACGTTTTCAAAGTGCGCGCGGTACTTTTCGATGCGGGTGAACACGTCGTCGTAACCCGTCGCATTGCCCTGGGTGTCCACATACATGAGCGCGCCATGCACGGTGAACAGGGTGACCATGTCCTGACAGTCATCGGGCACCACCAAGGTGTGCGTTTCGCCCGGGGGCTCGAACACATAGCCCCCGGTCTCGGCCACCCAGTCGTGTTCCAGATACAGCCATTTGCCACGCAACACGTAGGCATGCACCATGCCGGAATGGCGGTGGCGCTGCAACAAGCCCGAACGTTTGACCTTGAGCAGGTGGACATAAAAACCACCCGAGGTGTTCAAATGCAGCGGCCTGGACCAGATGCCCGGCGAAATAGGTGCCCACAGGCGTTCGTCGTCGGTGTCCACATCGGGGATGACCATGTCAGGCGACATGCCCCAAGGTTGTGGTTTGGCATAAGGCACGCGGTCATCGGTCGCTGCTGGCGAGGTGGGCTTGGAACTCATGGGTCTGTCCTGGGACAAATGGAAAGCCTCAGCTTAAAACGCGCGGGCAGCTTTGTCAGCGCCCGGGTGACAGCGGCACCGACCCAGCGGGCACCCTGCGGATGTGGCTTGGGAGGTCGTCATGGAAGCACCGATCGGGCAGGGGTCAAGCGCGCAAGAGTTTTTCTTCTGCGACGGCCAAGGTTTGTGACTTACCGGACAAAACCAAGGTGTCACCGTTCTGAAAGGCGGTGTCATCCCCCACGGGCTCGGATTGGCCGTTGGCGCGGCGCAGGCTCACCACCCGCACCCCCATGGCGTGAAACGCCAGGTCTTTGACTTGCTGTCCCAGCCATGGTGATGCCAAAGGCAGGCCAACGGTCATCAAACGTTCGTGGTCAATTTCGTCCAGCGTGTCGTCGTCTGCACCATGAAAATAGCCGCGCAACAAGTTGTAGCGGGCATCGCGTTGGTCTTGCACGATGCGGATCACGCGCCGCATGGGCACACCCACCAGCGCCAGCGCATGGCTGGCCAGCATGAGCGAGCCTTCCAAGGCCTCAGGCACCACCTCGGTGGCCCCGGCTTGCTGCAGTTTTTCAAGGTCCAAATCGTCCTGCGTGCGCACAATCACAGGCACCTGGGGCGCATGGCTGTGGGTGTGGTCGAGCACCTTCATGGCAGCGGGCACATCCAAATAAGTGATGACCACCGCACTGGCACGGGCCAGGCCTGCGGCCATGAGCGACTGCAGCCGACCGGCATCGCCGAACACCACCGAGTCGCCGGCCGCAGCGGCCTGTCGCACACGGTCCGGGTCCAGGTCGAGCGCCATGTAGGGGATGTTTTCTTTTTCGAGCATGCGCGCCAGGTTCTGGCCACAACGCCCATAGCCGCAAATGATGACGTGCTTGCTGGTGTTGATCGATTTGCGGGCAATGGTGGTCATTTGCAGCGATTGCTGCAACCACTCACTGGCCACCACCTTCATGACAATGCTGTTGCTGTGCATGATGATGAAGGGCGTGGCCATCATGGACAGCACCATGCTGGCCAGCACCGGGTTGAGCAAAGTCGGCGGGATGATTTGGCTTTGCGCCCCCAGGGTGAGCAGCACAAAGCCAAACTCACCCGCTTGCGCCAGGTACAAGCCCGTGCGCAGGGCCACGCCGTTGCTCGCCCCGGTCATCTTGGCCAAAGCGGCCACCAACACCAGCTTGAACAGCACCGGCAGCGTGGTCAGCAGCAGCACCAGTGGCCAGCGCTCGACCACAATGTGCCAGTCCAGCAGCATGCCGATGGTGATGAAAAACAGGCCCAGCAACACGTCATGGAAGGGCCGAATGTCCAACTCCACCCGGTGCTTGTATTCGGTCTCTGAAATCAGCATGCCCGCCACAAAGGCGCCCAAGGCCAAACTCAGACCGGCCAGTTCAGTGATCCAAGACAATCCGAGTGTGACCAACAGCAAGTTCAGCACAAACAGCTCTTCGCTCTTGCGGCGTGCCACCAAAGTCAGCCACCAACGCATGACCCTTTGGCCGCCCGTCATCAGCACCGTGATCAAGACCGTGGCCTTGACCGCCGCCAGCAGCAAAGCGGTGAACATCTCTTCCGCCGGCGCACTCAAAGCCGGGATCATCACGATCAGCGGCACCACGGCCAAATCCTGAAACAGCAACACCCCGACCACACGCTTGCCGTGCTCGGACTCCAACTCCAGCCGGTCGGCCACCAGTTTGATCACGATCGCCGTGCTGCTCATGGCCATGGCACTCGACAAAACCAAAGCGGTTTGCCACTCCATCTTCCACCAGGTGGGCGCCAGTGTGGCCACGAACAAGGAAAACACCGTCACGCTGACCAAGGTCAGCAGCACCTGCAACATGCCCAGACCGAACACATGCTTGCGCATCGAGCGCAGCTTGGGCAGGTTGAACTCCAGCCCAATCACAAACATCAGGAAGACCACACCAAATTCGGCCAGGTGTTTGACGCCTTGCGAGTTTTCCGCCAGCGCCAGCGCATTGGGCCCAATCACCACCCCCACGGCCAGATAGCCCAACATGGGCGGCAGCTTGAGCATGCGGCAGCCCACCACGCCCAAAACGGCGGCCAGCAAGTACAGCAGTGTCAGCTCCAGAGCGCTCATGTTTTGATGGTAACAAGCCCCGGCAACAGATCGTTCTGATCAGGCTCAAGCGCACAGGGTCTTTTTGTCCGATGGCGCCAGGCTGGCGCACGCTGGCGCTCGGCCGATAAAATGGCGCATGCCCGCTCACAACGCACAAACCCTCCAGCTCGCCCGCGAGACCCTCGACATCGAGGCCGCTGCCTTGCTGGGTCTGAAAGCCCGCCTCGACCAGCGCTTCCTGCAAGCCGTGGACATGGTGCTCGGCGTTCAAGGCCGCGTGGTGGTGACCGGCATGGGCAAGAGCGGACACATTGGCCGCAAGATCGCCGCCACACTGGCGTCCACCGGCACCCCCGCCATGTTTGTGCACCCCGCCGAGGCCAGCCATGGCGACTTGGGCATGATCAAAACGGTGGACCTGGTGCTGGGCATCTCCAACAGCGGTGAAAGCGATGAGTTGGTGGCCATCTTGCCGGTGCTCAAGCGCCAGGGCGTGCCCTTGATCGCCATGACGGGTGGCCTGACTTCCTCGCTGGCCCGGCATGCCGATGTGGTGCTGGACACCTCGGTCGAGAAAGAAGCCTGCCCCCTGAACCTCGCGCCCACCGCCAGCACCACGGCCCAGCTGGCCATGGGCGATGCCCTGGCCGTGGCCCTGCTCGATGCACGCGGCTTCAAACCCGAAGACTTTGCCCGCTCGCACCCCGGCGGTGCCCTAGGCCGCAAGCTGCTCACCCATGTGAGCGATGTGATGCGCCAAGGCGACGATGTGCCCCGCGTGGGCCCCGACGCCGGCTTCTCGGAACTGATGCGCGAGATGAGCCGCAAAGGCCTGGGGGCCTCGTCCGTGGTCGATGCCGAGGGCCGCGTTCTGGGCGTGTTCACCGACGGCGACTTGCGCCGCTTGATCGAAAAAGGCGCCGACCTGCGTGGCCTCAAAGCCAGTGATGTGATGCATGCGCAACCGCACACCATCGCTGCAGAAGCCTTGGCAGTAGAAGCCGCCGAGATGATGGAATTGCACCGCATCACCAGCATCCTGGTGGTGGATTCGGCCGGATGCCTGCGTGGCGCCATCAACACCAACGACCTGATGCGGGCCAAGGTGATCTGACATGACCGACCCCGCTCGCCCCCTCACACCCGCCCTGCACTACCCGCCCGAGTTGCTGTTGCAAGCACAGGGCATTCGCGTGGCCTTTTTCGATGTCGATGGCGTGCTGACCGATGGAGGTCTGTACTTTTCTGAATCGGGCGAAACGCTCAAGCGCTTCAGCACGCTGGATGGCCAAGGCCTCAAGCTCCTGCAACAAGCGGGAATTACGCCGGTGGTGATCACCGGCCGCGACTCGGCGCCGCTGCGCCTGCGCCTTCAAGCCCTGGGCATCAGCCATGCGCGCTTTGGCACCGAAGACAAACGCCCGGCGGCCGAAACATTCTTGAGCGATCTCGGCCTGAGTTGGGCACAAGCGGCCGCCATGGGTGATGACTGGCCCGACCTGCCGATGATGCAGCGGGTGGCTTTTGCCTGCGCGCCCGCCAACGGCCATGCGCAGGCCAAGGCCATCGCGCACCACGTCACGGCAGAACGCGGCGGCGAAGGTGCAGCACGCGCTTTTTGCGACCTGTTGCTGGTGGCCAGTGGCCAATACGCGCGCTTGCTGAACGACGTGGGTGTCAACGCACACCGAGGCGCATCGGCATGAATTTGCTGCGTCGCTTGCTTGATCGGCTGTCTCTTTACCTGCCGCTGATCCTGATGGGCTTCTTGGCACTGGGCAGCTGGTGGCTGGTGCGCAGCATGCCCGAGAGGGTGTCCCCGGACAAGAGCAAACCCCTTCGCCAAGAGCCCGATTACCGATTGCACCAGTTCTGGGTGAAATCCTTCGACAGCACGGGCCGCATGACACGCGAAGTGGGCGGCGATACGGCACGCCACTATCCTGCTGTGGATGAAATGCACATCGACAATGTGCGCATCTTCGCCGAGAGTGAAAAGGGCGTCAAAATCCGGGCCCAAGCACTGTCCGGCGTGGCCACCGGCGATGGAGAGCGCGTGACCTTGATGGGACAAGCCCTGGTCGTTCGGGAAGCCGATGCGCAATCACCTCGCACCGAACTGCACGGTGAGCGGTTGCTGGCACTGACCCAGCAAGAACGCTTGCTGTCCTCAGATCCTGTTCGCATCACGCGTGATCGCGATGTGTTCACCGCCCAAACCCTCAACTTCAACAGCCAGACCGGCGAATTCCTGCTGGAAGGCCGTGTGCGTGGCCTCTTGGCTGCCAAACCCTGACACCCATGAAACTGATCTTCATCACCGGAGGCTCCAGCGGGATCGGGCAAGCCATGGCCTTGGCCTACTTGCAAAAAGGCTGGCGCGTGGCCTTGGTGGCGCGCCGCCTCGACGCGCTGCAATCCTGGGCATCACAGACCGTTTTGCAGCTGCAGTTGCCCAGTGACCGCATTGGTGTGTATGGCGCGGACGTGCAAAGCCCCGACAGCATCTTGCATGCCGCCGAGCAATGTTTGGCGCTGATGGGGCTGCCCGATGTGGTGGTCGCCAATGCGGGCATCAGTTGGGGTGTAGACACGGCCGAGCGAGAAGACCTGGACGTGATGCGCCAAGTGATGGACACCAATGTCTTGGGGATGGCCGCCACATTTCACCCTTTCATTCGCGCCATGCAAAAACGTGGGTTCGGCAGCCTGGTGGGCATGGCCAGCGTGGCGGGCATACGGGGCCTGCCCGGCCATGCGGCTTATTGCGCCAGCAAAGCGGCCGCCATCACCTATTGCGAAAGTTTGCGGGGCGAGCTGCGGGCCTCGGGCCTGAAAGTCATCACCCTGGCCCCTGGCTATGTGGCCACACCGCTGACCGAGCGCAACCGCTACCCCATGCCCTTTTTGATGAGCGCCGACGCTTTCGCCGCGCAAGCCATGCGCAGCATCGACAAAGGCACACGCTTTCAAGTCATCCCATGGCCCATGGGCCTTGTGGCCACTTTGTTGCGTTGCCTGCCTGATGTGGTGTTTGACCGGGTTCTGCAAGGGCGTCCGCGCAAGCACCGGCATGTCGAGCGCTGAAGCCGGGGCAACGGGCTTGGCCAGCCTTCGATGGCAGCGCAGAAATAACATAGCCCTGCGGTGCAGGGCTTCGCCGAAAAACAGAGGCTGAGCTCGACCTCAGCCCAAGGCGCGGATCAGTAACCGCCGTCGTAGCCGCCGCCTTCGCGCCGACCACCACCATTGCCGCCACCTTCACGGCCACCGCCGCGTGGCCCAGAGCCGTAGGGGCTGCGGAAACCGCCACCGCCACCCTCGCGACCGCCGCCGCCTTCACGGCCACCGCCATAACCGCCGCCGCCTTCACGGCCACCGCCGTAACCGCCGCCGCCTTCGCGACCACCGCCGTAACCGCCGCCACCTTCACGGCCACCGCCGTAACCACCACCGCCTTCACGGCGACCGCCACCAAAGCCACCGCCACCACCGAAGCCACCACCGAAGCCACCACCGCCTGTGCGGGGCGGGCGAGCCTCCATGGGACGCGCTTCGTTCACCACCACGTTGCGGCCGCCCAAAGGCTGACCGTTCATGCCATGGATCGCCGCTTGCGCTTCGTCGTCGCTGCCCATTTCCACAAATCCAAAACCTTTGGAACGACCAGTGTCACGCTCCATCATGACTTTGGCACTGCTCACTGCACCGAATTCACCAAAAGCTTGCTCCAGATCGCTGTCACGCACCGAGTAAGGCAGGTTGCCGACGTAAAGTTTGTTGCCCATGAAAAGGGACTCCTCAAAACACAAAGATAAAAGCGATGGAGCTCTGCAAGCGCATTCAACAAACCTCGGTACTTCGGAAGGAAAGCGAAACTGATCTGGTCATCGCAAACAAAGCGTCGCCGCTTTCTTTCGGCAACGCTCGTCTATTATGCGCCACAAAATAAAATGAAATACAAAGGGTAAGCCCCCGGAATTCGCCCCGGTTAAACGCCGAACACAAAGTGGCGGGGCTGTTACCAGCTCACTTCTCGGTCCGGTGTGGCACTGATTTTGTGCACCGTCAAATCGGCGCCGTCGTACTCTTCTTCCTGGCTGAGCTTCAGGCCCAAGGTCATTTTGAGTACCCCGTACACCACCACACCGCACAGCAAGGCCCAGCCCACCCCCATGGCGGTCCCCAACAACTGGGCGCTGATGTTCACCCCGCCCAGTCCCCCCATGCTTTGCAAACCAAAAATGCCCGCTGCGATGCCGCCCCAAGCGCCACACACGCCGTGCAAGGGCCAAACCCCCAAAACGTCGTCAATCCGCCATTTGTTTTGTGTCAAGGTGAACATCACCACAAACAAAGCACCGGCCACCGCTCCCACGGTCAAAGCACCAAAAGGGTGCATCAGATCCGAGCCGGCGCACACGGCGACCAAGCCGGCCAATGGCCCGTTGTGAACAAAGCCGGGGTCGTTCTTGCCGAGCAGCAAAGCGGCCAAAGTGCCGCCCACCATGGCCATCAGGGAGTTGACCGCCACCAGACCCGAGATTTTGTCCAGGGTCTGCGCACTCATCACGTTGAAACCGAACCAGCCCACAATCAGAATCCAGGCCCCCAAAGCGAGGAAGGGGATGCTCGAAGGCGGGTGGGCTGAAACCTGACCGTCCTTGCGGTAACGGTTGTAACGGGCCCCCAACAAGACGACGGCCGGCAATGCGATCCAACCGCCCATGGCATGGACCACCACCGAGCCTGCAAAATCGTGGAACTCATCGCCTGTCACGGCTTTGATCCAGGCTTGCACACCAAAGTGCTGGTTCCAGGCGATGCCCTCAAAAAAGGGGTAGACAAAACCCACGATCACGGCCGTGGCGATCAACTGTGGCCAGAACTTGGCCCGCTCTGCGATACCCCCCGAAATGATGGCGGGGATGGCGGCCGCAAAAGTCAGCAAAAAGAAGAACTTGACGAGGTCGTACCCGTTTTTGCTCGCCAGCTGTTCTGCGCCCACAAAGAAATGGGTGCCGTAGGCCACGCTGTAGCCCACCAAAAAATACACCACCGTGGACACCGAAAAATCCACCAGGATCTTCACAAGCGCGTTCACTTGGTTCTTTTTCCGAACGGTGCCCAACTCCAAAAATGCAAAACCGGCATGCATGGCCAAAACCATGATCCCGCCCAACAAAATAAAGAGCGCATCAGCGCCCTGTTTCAGTGCATCCATCACTGTCCTCTTTGATTTTTGATTTAACTTGGTGCAAAAAACGCCAGATTTGACATTTCGCACCATTAGAAAGCACAAAGTATGCCCAATTTGATGCCGAATGTCATCGGCTGACCCGGTGCGAGCGCGAGGAACTGACGCAGGCCGGGCGCTTGCATCACCCACACATCTCTTAAGATCGGGTTTTACCTTCAGTGGCAGGTGGCCTTGCACCTGAGCAAGCCCATGGAAGCATTCCTGGTTTCTATCGGCATCGTCGCCCTGGCCGAAATGGGTGACAAAACCCAGCTTTTGTCACTCGTGCTGGCCGCCCGTTTTCGCAAGCCCTGGCCCATCGTGCTGGGCATTTTGGTGGCCACGCTGGCCAACCATGGCTTGGCAGGTGCGGTCGGCAGCTGGGTCACCACCGTGATGGGGCCTGATGTGCTGCGCTGGGTATTGGGGGCGTCTTTCATCGCCATGGCGGCGTGGATGCTGATCCCCGACAAGCTCGACGACGAGGAAGGCGACAGCGCCCCGCGCATGGGTGTGTTCCTGACCACGGTGGTGGCGTTCTTTCTGGCCGAGATGGGCGACAAGACGCAGATCGCCACCGTCATGCTCGCGGCGCAATACAACGCTTGGTTTGCCGTGGTGGCGGGCACCACGCTGGGCATGATGCTGGCCAATGCCCCCGTGGTGTGGCTCGGCGACGCCATCACCAAGCGGGTGCCGCTGCGGCTGGTGCACCTGATCTCGGCGGGCATTTTTGCCGTGCTGGGCGTGATCGCGCTGTCGGGCTGGGGCAGCTGAGCGGCCCTCTGACCCGGCTGCTGGCGTTCTGGCACTTGCCCAGCCATGTGGTTCATCGCCCTTATACTTGCACGATGCGCCGATTTGAACCCGATTGCGGGCGCCGGAACCTCCCAGGTTTCGAAATTCAGCTAAATGGCGTGTGTTTCATCTCACAGACACCCGGCCCAGCTGACTGCGAAGCCGGGTTTTGTTTTTTTGCACACCAGAACACATTCGATGCTGATCGCCGAATCCCAAAGCATGCTGTTTGAAGCCCCTTTGCCCTTGCAAAGCGGTGCATCCATTCGTGGCTATTCTCTGAGCTACGAAACCTACGGCACGCTCAACGCCGACAAGTCCAACGCGGTGCTGATCTGCCACGCGCTCAATGCCTCGCACCATGTGGCGGGCGTGTACGCCGACCAACCGAAAAACGTGGGCTGGTGGGACAACATGATTGGCCCCGGCAAGTCGCTCGACACCGACCGTTTTTTTGTGATCGGCGTGAACAACTTGGGTTCGTGCTTTGGCTCGACGGGTCCGATGCATGTGAACCCTGACACCGGCCGCGTGTACGGCGCGGACTTTCCGGTGGTCACCGTGGAAGACTGGGTCAAGGCCCAGGCACGCTTGCTTGACGCCCTGGGCATCGCGCAACTGGCCGCCGTGATGGGCGGCAGTTTGGGCGGCATGCAGGCTCTGAGCTGGACGCTGCAATACCCCGAGCGCGTGAAGCATGCGGTGGTGGTGGCCAGCGCGCCCAACCTGAACGCCGAAAACATCGCCTTCAACGAAGTGGCGCGTCGCGCCATCGTGACCGACCCGGACTTTCACAACGGCCACTTTGTCGCGCAAGGCGTGGTGCCCAAACGCGGCCTGCGCATCGCCCGCATGATCGGCCACATCACGTATTTGAGCGACGACGTGATGAACGAAAAGTTTGGCCGCGAGCTGCGCGAAGCCGTGACGCACAACGCCACCGGCTACAAATACTCCACGCAAGAAGTGGAGTTCCAGATCGAGAGCTATTTGCGTTACCAAGGCGACAAGTTCAGCGAGTACTTTGACGCCAACACCTATTTGTTGATCACCCGTGCGCTGGATTATTTCGACCCGGCACGCGCCTTTGGCGGCGACCTGTCCCAAGCGCTGGCCCGCGCCACTTGCAAGTTCTTGCTGATCAGCTTTTCCACCGACTGGCGCTTTTCGCCCGCCCGCAGCCGCGAGATGGTCAAAGCCTTGCTCGACAACCGCCGCGACGTGAGCTACGCCGAAATCGACGCACCGCACGGGCATGACGCCTTCTTGCTGGACGATGCGCGTTATATGAACGTGGTGCGCTCTTACTTCGACAACATGGCAAAGACTTTGAACGAAGGAGGTGCGGCATGAGCGACCCCCTGATCATGCAAGCCATGGCCCGCCTTGTGCCGCAAGGCGCCCGCGTGCTGGATTTGGGCTGTGGCGATGGGGCTTTGCTGGCCTACCTGCAGCAACACAAGGGCTGCACCGGTTACGGCGTGGAGCTGGACGACGCCAACGTGCACGCCTGCGTGCAACGCGGCGTGAACGTGCTCCAGCTGAACCTGGACGAGGGCCTGAGCTTGTTTGCCGACCAATCGTTTGATGTGGTGCTGCAAATCGACACGCTGCAGCACCTGCGCAACGCCGAGACGATGCTCCGCGAGACGGTGCGTGTGGGCCGCGTGGGCATTGTGGCCTTCCCCAATTTTGCGCACTGGTTCAACCGCCTGAGCGTGTTGCGTGGCCGCATGCCAGTGACCAAGCGCCTGCCTTACCAGTGGTACGACACGCCCAACATCCGCGTGGGCACCTTTGCCGACTTTGGCGATCTGGCCCGCAAAAACGGCTTGCGCGTGGTGGATGCCTTTGGCCTGCAAAACGGCCAGGAAGTGCGCGCCCTGCCCAACCTGATGGCGGGCACGGCGGTCTACAAACTCAAGTCTTGAGCAGCACCCAGCCTTGCAAAGCGCTGCCAAGCCGCTGCGCAACTTCAGCGTGATGCCTTCAGCGATACGGCTTACGCGCCTGCGCGGGCTTGCCCAAGCGCCTCCCGCAGCACCTTCAAATCGCCAATGTGGTTGGCCAGCAGCAAGATCAAGCGGGCGTTGAGCGCTTCGCTTTGTTCGTCGCTCAGACCCTTGTGCGCGTCGATCAGGTTTTCGTAAAACTCGTCACCCGGTGAAAAGTCACGAAAAAAGCGGCGACCGGGTTCGTGGAAGTTGGGGTATGTTTTCAGGGCGGTGTGGATGTCGGTGCTCATGTCGGTCCTCTTGTCTGTCCTTCTCGCGGTTCAGGCTTGGCCAAGCTGGCCACCGAGGGCGCGGACCCAGGCCGCTTGCACTTGGTCGCTGTTGGGCTGGCGCCAGCGGGCCAACACATGTTGGTCAGGTCGCAGCAAATAAGTGGTGCCGGGTTGGGCGTCGTAGCGTTTGGCCACCAGGCCTTGGGTGTCGACGATGACGTGCATGCCGGGCATGTTCAGGGGGCTTGGGGCGACGATGAGCAAGCTTGGCTGGAGGGGCGAAGCCATCGCTGGCAGGCGCGCGCGCCCACCATGCCCGGTGGCAGCCGCGAGCTGGGACAGCACAAGGGGCGAGGGCTCCGCATCCACAAACAACAACAGCGCAAAGCCTTTGCCCACCTGATCGAGCAACCAAGCGTCTTGTCCCTTCACCTGGACTGGCGCGTCGTCCATCGGAGCGCCAGGCACCATCTGGCCTTCAAATGCATCGGTGTCTGGTGTGTTGAGCACCGATTCGGTCAGGAAAGACGGCATGGACAAGCGGCCCGAGTTGACCAGCTTGCGCGCAAAGGGGTGGTGCTTGGCCAGCGCCAGCACCTGGTTGCGGAAGGTCTTGCTGGTGCGGCTCTTGGGCGTGATGAAGTCGGTCGAACGCGTCGAGTTCATGATGTTTTCATCGGCGGCAAACTGCCGGTCTATCGCGTAGGTGTCGAGCAGCTTCTCGCTGGCCTGGCCTTTGATCACCAAGCCCAGCTTCCACATCAAATCGTCCGCATCCTGAAAGCCCGAGTTGGCCCCGCGTGCGCCAAAGGGCGAGACCTGGTGCGCCGCATCCCCTGCGAACAGCACGCGGCCGTGGCGGAAGTCGGTCATGCGGCGGCACTGGAAGGTGTAAATGCTGACCCACTCCAGCTCAAACGGGCGCTCGTCGCCCAGCATGGCTTTCAAGCGCGGGATGACTTTTTCGGGCTTCTTTTCTTCTTCAGGGTCAACGTCCCAGCCCAGCTGAAAATCGATGCGCCAGACGTTGTTGCTTTGCTTGTGCAGCAGCACGCTCTGGTTGGGGTGAAAGGGCGGGTCAAACCAAAACCAACGCTCGGCCGGGTAGTCGGCTTGCATGACCACGTCGGCGATCAAAAAGCGGTCTTGGAACACGCGGCCTTCGATGTCCAGGCCCAGGTGGCGGCGGATCGGACTGCGTGCGCCGTCGGCCACCACCAGCCAGTCGGCCTCGATGTCGAAGCTGCCTTCGGGCGTTTCCACCGTCAGCGTGGCGTGTGCATCGTGGCCATCGTGGCCATCGTGGCCATCGTGGCGTTTAACGGCGGTGACCTTGTGCTGCCAGCGGATGTCCGCGCCCAGTTCCAAGGCACGGGCGATCAGCATTTCCTCGACGTGGTATTGCTGAAGGTTGATCATGCCGGGACGCTTGTGGCCCGCATCGGGCACCAGGTTGAACTGGTAAACCTCGTTTTCTTCGAGAAAGGTGCGGCCAATGTTCCAGCTCACACCCAGACGGCAAGCGGCATCGGCAATGCCCAGGCGGTCCAAGATTTCGAGCGAACGCTTGGCGTAGCACACCGCGCGCGAACCCACCGAGACAGTCTTGTCGTCGTCCAGCACCAGCACCTCCAGCCCCTGCAAACGGGCATCAATGGCCGCGGCCAAGCCCACAGGCCCCGCGCCAATGACGATCAAGGGCTTGCGCTGTGGCGGTGTGGCCATCAGGTCGGCAGGCGATTTGTAGGGATAGATCGGGTTGTGGTGGGCACCCATGCTGGAACTCCGGTCAGATCAAAGAACACCCTCGGGTGCGACAGGCGGTAATTTACTATAGATAAATCAGTTTACTTATCCGTAATTTTCAAAGTTCAAGCGCCAACACCACAGCAGCGCTGAAACCCCGCGCTTTCAGCAGGGGCCCTGAAGTCGGGCTATGCTCTAGACCCGTTTTTTGTATGACAACTTCATGCCTCAACATTTCACACCCGTCTCCAGTGGTGCGCGCTTGTCGGACCAAGTGGCCGAACAACTGACGGCCGAAATCAAGCAAGGCCGGCTCATGCCGGGCGACAAGTTGCCCACCGAGGCCCGCTTGGTGGCGCAGTTTGAGGTCAGCCGTACCGTGGTGCGCGAGGCCGTCTCGCGCCTCAAGTCCTTGGGACTGGTGGACTCCCGCCAGGGTAGCGGGGTGTTCGTGAGCCAGAAACTGCCCTTCGCCCCTTTGCAATTTGAGCTGCAACACGCCGCCTCCCAAGAAGCGGTGGTGCAGATGGTCGAAGTGCGCCGTGCCCTGGAGGCGGAAGTCGCGGCCTTGGCAGCCGAGCGGCGCAGTGCGAGCGACATCTGTGCCATCCAGCACGCCGTGCAAGCGCTGGATGCTGCCGTCCAAGCGGGTGGTGACGGCGTGGCCGAAGACGTGAAGTTTCACCGCGCCATTGCCGACGCCACGCGCAACCCCTTCTTGATCCAAACGCTGGACTACCTGGGTCAGTTTTTACACGGCGCCACCCAAGTCACACGCGCCAACGAGGCGCGCCGAGTAGATTTTGCGACCGAAGTGCAAAGCGAACACCAGGCCATCTTGCGGGCCGTCGAAGCAGGCGACCCCAGCGCCGCTCGGCAAGCCGCCGCCGCCCACATGGGCAATGCCATCGTGCGCATCCAGCAAGCCGACCCGACGTTCTGGCATCAAGAAGGTGAACGCTTGGCCATGCCCTTGATCAAAGGTCTGAGCAAGCCTTGATCCAAGACCGGGAATTTTTTGTCACGCTGAACAGGTCGTGTTCCACGCCCATCGCGCGCAGGGCCCATCGCACGTCCATTGCGCGGAAGGGCGCTCACTCTGCTTTGATGTTGGCCGCTTTGACCACCGCCGCGTAGCGCGACAGGTCACGCGCCATGTCGCGGCCAAACTTCTCAGGGCCGCCGGGGCTGGCGCTGATGCCCAGGGTGTTCAGGCGCTCGCGCACCGCCGGGTCGTTCAACACCGCGTTCAGCTCGGTGTTGAGCTTGTCCACAATCGCCCGGGGCGTTTTGGCGGGGGCCAACAGGCCCACCCAAGAGTTGATGTCGAAATCGGCCACGCCGCTTTCCATGAAGGTCGGCACATCGGGCAGGGACGGAGCGCGCTGCGCGCTGGACACCGCCACGGCGTGCAACTTGCCCGCCTTGACATGCGAAATCGCGCCCGCCACGGCGGTGTAGACCAGCGGGACGGAACCCCCCATCACATCGATCATGGCCTGACCGCCGCCTTTGTAGGGGATGTGCGTGAGGTTGGCGCCGGTGCGCTGTTTGAGCAATTCACCGGCGATGTGTGGCGTGCCGCCCGTGCCCGAGGTGCCATACGACAAGCCGCCCGACTGGGTTTTGGACAAGGTGATCACCTGTTGCAGTGACTTGGCGGGCACGCCGGGGTGCGCCACCAAAATCAAAATCGCATCCCCGATCTTGCCGATCGGGGCAAAGTCTTTGTCGGTGTCAAAACCCACTTTGGGAAAGACGTGCGGGTTGATGACCAGGGTGCCATCAAAGCCCAGCAGCAAGGTGTAACCATCCGGCTCGGCCGAGGCCACCATTTGTGTGCCGATGTTGCCCGAAGCCCCGGGTTTGTTGTCCACAATCACCTGCTGGCCCAAGCGCTTGGACAACTGCTCGGCGATCAGGCGGCCACTGGTGTCGGTCACACCACCCGTGGCAAAAGGCACCACCAGGCGAATGGGTTTGACAGGGTAAGCCGCTTGCGCAAAGGCGGTGCCTGCGCACAGCGCCAGGCTGACGGCGACGCTGCTGGACAGCCAGGTTTTCAGCCAGTGGCGGCGAGGGGAGGATTTCAAAGAAGTCATGCGGTTCTCCGTGCGGTTTTGGTTTTTGAAAAATCAATCGGTCTCGGCGTAGCGCTTTTCAAACGCCCACACGTCTTCAAAACCCATGAGCCGGGTCAGGTCGGCAAAGTCGAACAGCGGCGTCGGGCTCTTGGCCGAAGAGCCGGTGTCTTTGAACTGTTGGTACACCTGCGTCATGGCCTGCACACCCGCCAGCAAGGCGGTGACCGGGAAGATGGCGATCTTGTAGCCCAGCGCCTCCAGTTCGGGGCGGCTCAACACCGGGGTGCGGCCTTTTTCGACCATGTTGGCCACCAGCGGCAGGTCAAAGCTTTGGCCAATGCGGCGCATTTCTTCTTCGGTCTCGGGCGACTCGACAAACAAAACATCGGCCCCCGCTTGGGCATAGGCCTCGGCCCGGCGCAACGCTTCATCGAGGCCCAGCGTGGTGCGGGCGTCGGTGCGGGCGATGATCAAAAAGTCTTTGGATGTGCGCGAATCGACGGCCACCTGGATCTTGCGCACCATGTCGGCCGTGGGGATCACGCGGCGGCCCGGCGTGTGGCCGCATTTTTTGGGGAACTCCTGGTCTTCGAGCTGGATGGCGCAAGCGCCTGCGGCTTCGTAACCCCGGATGGTGTGGCGCAGGTTGAGCAAGCCGCCGTAGCCGGTGTCGGCATCGGCAATGAGGGGGGTGCGGGCCATGCCCGCCATGGCGGTGACGCGGCCCACCATGTCGCTGTACGTGGCCAGACCCGCATCGGGCAAGCCCATGTGTGAAGCCACGGTGCCGTAGCCGGTCATGTACAGCGCATCAAAGCCAAAGCTGTCGGCCAGGCGCAGCGAGACCATGTCAAACACGCCGGGGGCCACCACCAAGCCCGGTTGGTTCAAACGCGCACGCAGCGCAGAGGTTTTGGACGTCATGGCGCAAAGTTCTCAAGAGTGATTAAATCTGACATTTTGATTTCAGCAGAACAACACACCATGGACCTTCACCTGCGCGACAAGCACATCCTCATCACCGGCGGCAGCAAAGGCATTGGCCTGGCCTGCGCACAGGGGTTTTTGGCCGAAGGCAGCCGCGTCACGCTGGTCTCGCGCGACGCGGCCAACTTGGCGCGGGCACAGCAGCAGTTGCTGGCCGCCTGCCCCGGCGCACGCATCCACACTGTGGCCGCCAATTTGCGTGACGCAGCGGCTGCACTGGCCGCTCTGGACTCGGCCGAGATCGCACTCGGCCCGGTCGATGTGCTGGTCAATTCAGCGGGCGCGGCCAAGCGCACCCCCGCAGCCGAACTCACGCCCGAGGCCTTTGCCGATGCGATGCAGGCCAAGTACTTCACCACCATCCACATGCTCACCCCCACCCTCCAGCGCATGGCCGCACGCGGCCAAGGCGCGGTGGTCAACATCGTGGGCAATGGCGGCAAAGTGGCCAGCCCCATCCACCTGCCCGGCGGTGCGGCCAACGCGGCCTTGATGCTGGTCAGCGCCGGCATGGCCGCGGCTTACGGGCCACAGGGCATTCGGGTGAATGCGGTGAACCCCGGCCTGACCCTGACCGATCGCCTGCACGAAGGCATGGCGGCCGATGCGCGGCTCAAAGGGATCGACACCCAGGAAGCCATGGCGCAAGCCGTCGCCAAAATACCCTTGGGCCGCATGGCCGAGCCCGAAGAAATCGCCAACGCCGTGCTGTTTCTGGCTTCGTCCCAGGCCAGCTATGTCACCGGCATTTGCATGAGCATGGACGGGGCTCTGAACCCGATCGTGGTGTAAGTGACAGACCACAGGAGGGCTGCGGGTCATGCTGAAATGACAGTCCCCGATTTTTTCCGGAAACACACCATGTCCACTCCCAGCGCACAAAGCCAAGGCCTGACCCAGCGCCTGACCCACGCCCCAATCCACCCTTGGTTGGGTTGTCTGTGTTTGTGCCTGGCCGCCTGGCTGAGCACCGGCCCAGCGCATGCCGAACTGGCCGCCTTGAAAACCGTGCCCTCGGTGGACGTGCCCCGCTACATGGGCACTTGGCACGAGATCGCCAAATACCCGAACTGGTTTCAAAGGAAATGCGCCAGCAGCACGCAGGCCACCTACACGCTGCAAGCCGATGGCCGCGTGCAGGTGCTCAACCGCTGCAAAACAGCGCAAGGCGAATGGAGCGAAGCCCTGGGCGCGGCCCGGCAAATAGGGGGGCCGACGTCCGCCCAGCTCAAGGTGCGCTTTGCCCCAGAGTGGCTGTCCTTCTTACCACTGGTCTGGGGCGATTACTGGATCATCGATCTGGACCCCGATTACCAGTGGGTGGTGGTCAGCGAGCCGCAGCGTGACTACCTGTGGATCTTGTCGCGCACGCCAGAACTGCCAGCGGCCACTTACCAGCGTTTGCGGGACAAGCTCGAGGCACGGGGCTTTGACCTCAAGCGGCTCGAAACCAGCCGGCCCTGAGCCTCAGGGCGGCTGAATGGGCCGGCCACGAACCTGACCAGCGTCCAAAGCGCCAACTTCAGGCGTTGAAGATCGACACCGTCTTGGTGTGGAGGTAGGCCTCCAGCGCCTCGGGGCCGCCTTCGGAGCCGTAGCCAGAATCTTTCATGCCCCCAAAGGGCAACTCGGGCCAGGGCGCAGCGGGCTGGTTGACCCACAGCATGCCCACATCCAAGCGTTGGTTCAGCAGGTGCATGGTTTTCATGGAATTGGTGAAGGCGTAGCCGGCCAAGCCAAAAGGCAGGCGGTTGGCTTCGGCGATGGCGTCTTCGATCTTCTCAAAACTGCGGATCGCGGCGATCGGGCCAAAGGGCTCGTTGACCACCACGTCCGCGTCCAGCGGCACATGCGACAACACCGTGGGCGCAAAGAAGTTGCCTTGTGTGCCAATGCGCTCACCGCCGGTGAGCACCTTGGCGCCTTTGGCGCGGGCGTCCTGCACGATGGACTGCATGGCCGCCAAGCGGCGCTCGTTGGCAAGAGGCCCCATCTGGGTGCCCGCCGTCAGGCCGTCGCCCACTTGCAGCGCCTGGGCTTGCGCGGCAAAACGCTCGGCAAATTCATCGGCAATGGCGTGGTGCACCAAAAAACGGGTGGGCGCGATGCAAACCTGGCCCGCGTTGCGGAACTTGGCTGCACCGGCGGTCTTCAGGGCCAGGGCGATGTCCGCATCTTCGGCCAGGATCACCGGGGCGTGGCCGCCCAGCTCCATGGTCACGCGCTTCATGTGCTGGCCCGCCAAGGCGGCCAGTTGCTTGCCCACGGGGGTGGAGCCGGTGAAGGTGATTTTGCGGATCAGCGGGTGCGCGATCAGGTAATTCGAGATCTCGGCCGGTGTGCCATACACCAGACCGATCACGCCAGCGGGCACACCTGCATCGTGAAAGGCGCGGATCAACTCAGCGGGCGCGGCAGGCGTTTCTTCCGGGGCTTTGACGATGATGGAGCAGCCGGTGGCCAGCGCGGCCGACATCTTGCGCACGGCCTGGTTGATCGGGAAGTTCCAGGGCGTGAAAGCGGCGACCGGGCCTACCGCTTGCTTGAGGACTTGTTGCTGCACGTGGATGTTGCGGGGCGGCACGATGCGGCCATACACGCGGCGGCCTTCTTCGGCAAACCACTCGATGATGTCGGCGGCCGACACGACCTCGACCTTGGCTTCGCCCAAGGGTTTGCCTTGCTCTTGCGTGAGCAAATCGGCGATGTGCGGTGCGCGTTCGCGCATCAGCGCAGCGGCTTTGCGCAAGATGGCGCTGCGCTCATTGGCCGGGGTGTCGCGCCACAACTCGAAGCCCTTTTGCGCGGCTTGAGCGGCACGCTCCAGGTCGGGGATGCCCGCGTGCGCCAGGCGACCGATTTCGGTGCCGGTGGCGGGGTTGAACACGGGCAGGGTGCGGCCGCCTTCGGCATCGCACCATTGGCCGTTGATAAAGAGTTGGGTGTTGGGGTAAGTCATGGGCTTGTCCTGGTAAAGGCCATCAGTGGCGCTGGGCGCATTGTGTCTGTAAACGGCACTCAGCGCGTCAAGCCCGAGACACTCGCGGCCAGACCCGAGCGCTCCACAGCCATGTGATGGGCTGGCTTGTCTGACCTGCATCAAACCCTGAAGCCATCCCGGCGCTCATGATGGGGGGACACCCCATGAACAAGCCACTTCAAAATCTCGGCCGTTTGGTCACCGATGCGCCCATGCGCATGTTCCATTGGTTGTTTGCCCTGAGCTTTGTGGGGGCCTACATCACAGCCGACAGCGAACATTGGCAGTGGGTGCATGTGGCGCTGGGCTACACCTTGGCGGGCTTGCTGGTCTTCAGGCTGGTGTACGGACTGCTGGGCCCCAGACCTGCGCGGCTGAGCACTTTGTGGCGCAAAAGCAGCGGCACATGGTCTTGGCTCCAAAGCGTCAAAGCCGGTCTGCGCACGGGCGGGGACCTGCAGGCCGTGGCTTGGGGGCTAGGCCCGATTTGGCTGATGGCCGCCTCGCTGACCGCCTTGTTGATGACCGTTTTGCCCTTGACCCTGAGTGGTTATGCCAGCTTCCACGAATGGGGCGGCGAACTGGGCACCGAGGTGTTCGAATCGCTGCACGAGTTTTTGGGCAATACCGCCCTGGCCTTGGTGCTGGCGCACTTGGCCCTGCTGGCCGGACAAAGTTGGTGGCGTCAAAAAAACCTGGCCCTGCCCATGCTGACGGGACGCATGCCAGGCCCAGGCCCTGATCTGGTGCCCAGCAACCGCGCTTGGCTGGCCGCCCTGCTCTTGTTCGGTGTGTTGGCTTATGGGGCTTGGGAGGTTTTCAGCGCCTTGAACCTCAAGCTGGCACTTTTTTGATCCACGGGGCGGCGGCGGCCCATGCCACCCAACGGCTTTTGGCTTCGCAAACAGGGAACAGCCCTCCTCACCCAGGCGATGCTGGGGAGCCACGGTGGCCAACACAGCACCAGCAGACGCGTGCCGCATGAATGCGCGATGCATGAATGCGCGATGCATGAACGCGCGACAGCAATACGCGTGAATTTGCCATTTTTGTGGTCGTCCCGCAGAGCTTCAGGCCTTGATGAATCCATGAATTCAAGCTGCGCAACTCACAGCATGAAGACAACATTTATAAAAAATTGCGCCCCACACGCCGTGGTGGAGCTTCGCGTGAAAGGGTTTGTCCCAACTCGCAACGCACAAAAACTTGTCTACAACCGAGCTTTTCCATTCCATTCTCAGAAAGACCTTATGGCCATCTATGAACTGCGCACCTACTCGGCCATCGTTGGCAAGATGGGCCAGCTGACCGCTCTTTACAGCCAAGAAGGCTGGCCCGCCTTGGCCAAGCACCCGCAGAAATTGGTGGGCTATTTCACCGGCGATGTCGGTGCCCTCAACGAACTGATCCACATTTGGAAATTCGACGACGATGCGGACCGCCGTGCCTTTTGGGCCGGGGTGTATGGCGACGCCGACTTCATGGCTTTCGCCGCCAAAATCCGACCATTGATTGCACAGCAGCACAACAAGCTGATGCTGTCCGCGCCTTGGGGTCCGCAGCCCTGAGCCTTGCACCGGATTGCGCCCATTGCTCCGAGGCGGGCCCGCAGGGCCTTGGCCTGCGCTCGGGGGTGAGCCCCAAGCATTCACCAATTTACCTGCTGAATTCGTCAAGAATGTTGAATTAATTTATTTTGATACTTTTTCAGAAGAGAAGTTAAGATGCTATTTTTTTAACAATCTTCTTTTTATGATGTCCAAATACCTGACACTTTGCTTTCTGGCCTGCACCACCGTGACTTCGGCCCTGGCCAAAGACAACAGCCCACACGCGGGAGACGCCGCTGTCTCAGCCCAAAACGCCGCCTTGGAGAAAAACACCGACGGCAAAGGTTTTGGTCCCCAGTCACCAAGGGATCTTGGCACGCGCAAAGGTACCAACCAGCGTTCATTTGCTGCTGCGCCCCCCTACCAGCAAATGAACCTGTGCAACATTCACTTTCACAAGAATGCTGAGCACAAAGGCGGCGAGTTCACCGCCTTGGCCCAAGACGATCACGGACATGGCGCTCACAGCGGCTACAAATACAACGGCAAACTCTCCGCCAGCGAATCCAAACCGCTGGACGCTCAAGTCTGCACAGGCAAGCACGGTGGTCTGCAAGTGGGCGACACCATTGAACTTCACTATGTCCACAGCACGGCACAAGTGGTCCCAGGCCCGAGCTTGGGCGCCTGCTTGAACGAAAACATCGGCAACCCCCAATTGCGCGTGGAAGCGCAAGTGTTTGTGCTGGTCAACAACCCCAAAGCCGCCAATTTCAACCAACTGGCCAAAATCGGTCAGGTCAATGGCTACCAACAAGCCCTCAACATTCCCAAAACGACCGGCACACCCGTGCAATACGCAGGGTCCACAACCGGCCCGGCTTACAACGAAAAGGGCTCCCCCTTGCAGGTCTCTTGGAGCGTTCGTCCTCGCGTGATGAAAGTCCACGCCGAATCTGTGGGTGAATGGTGCAAGGACAACAACTTCAAAGAAGACCACGCACACGGTGTGCGCAACTTGGTCGTCCATGACAAGCTGCTGTCCAACATCCGCTAAAAACGCTTGACGCCATCCCTTGAACACGGGGGATGGCTCAAAGCTTCTCTCAGACGCTGTGACCTTCCGTTTTTGACCCGCGTCTGAAGCCCGTCTTCAATCCCCCAAGCGTCGGCCCGAGACTTTCACGGTGTCGTGCGGAAGGTCGACCATGCCGTAGGGGCCGGACACTTCGCCTTGAAATCCAGCGCCCATCACCTGGGCTTTGACCGATTTGAGCAGTCCTTGCGCATCGACAAAGCTGAAATGCAAGTCGGCCCCGTCCACGCTGGCACCCAACAAGGTTTGCACTTGCCCGCCCAGGGTCAAGCTGCCGCCCACTCTTTGGTGCTTCTGGGCCAAGCGCAAGACCGCCGTTTCGGCCGTGCCCAGTCCTTGCACGGCCCACTGGCCTTGCACCACGGCGGGTACGGTCCAGAAGAAACCCATGCCGGTGCCCGCGCGGATGACCTGGTCGGGCTCCCAGTCCCCCATTGAAAAGGTGTTGGACAAGACCCGCGTGCCCGGGCGCATGGCCAAGATGGTTGGGCGCAACTGCGCGTTCAACTCTTCCAGCAGGTAGAGGGTGACCACCGTGGCTTTGGAGAAATCTTCTTTGAAGATGTCGCCATGCACAATGCGCACCCGGTCGGCCACCCCCGCACGTTCGGCGTTGCGCTGGGCCAGGGCGGCCAAGTCCTTGTTGTATTCGATGCCCCAGGCCCTGGCGCCGAACTGCCGCGCCGCCGCGATGGGGATCTTGCCGTCGCCCGCGCCCAAGTCCACCAACTCGTCAGCCGGACCGACCCGCGCCGCCGTCAGCAATTGTGTGACCAGCTCATCGCGGGTGGGCAACCACATCACGTCTTTGCCCATTTGGCCCAGTTTGGGGGTATAGGTCTCGGGAGCAAGGTGGGTGCAGCCTTGCAAAAGCAAGAGCGCGCCGGTCAAGAGGGCTGTGCAAATGTTGGGCATGGCGGGTCAAGGCTCAAACTTGCCACTTTACTGGATTCGTAGACTTCCCTGTCAAGTGGACAGTTTGAAACTAGAGTCATTCCGTTCAAACACCCTTGGTAGGAATGCCACAGGCGGCACATCCCCCAGGGACTCGTGTGGTCGATATTCGTTGT
>JAIXRJ010000012.1 GCA_027485235.1 Comamonadaceae bacterium | reverse complement strand
TAGCCCTGGCGGCATTGCGCCTGCAAGGCCAGCAGCTGCGCGGTGTCGGCCACGGCCGCTGCGGTGGCGGGCATGCCGGTCACGCGCTGCACGATCACAAACTCTTCTTCCTCGGTGGGGTAGCCCACCAGCACCTTCATCATGAAGCGGTCCACCTGCGCTTCGGGCAGGGGGTAGGTGCCTTCGGTCTCGATCGGGTTTTGCGTGGCCATGACCAAAAAGGGCCGGGGCACCGCATGGGTTTCGCCTGCGATGGTGACTTGCCGCTCTTGCATGACTTCGAGCAGAGCGCTTTGCACTTTGGCGGGAGCGCGGTTGATTTCGTCGGCCAGCAGCAAGTTGGCAAAGACCGGCCCCAGCACGGTGCTGAACTCGCTGGTTTTGGGGTTGAAGATGCGGGTGCCCACCAGGTCGGCCGGCAGCAAGTCAGGTGTGAACTGGATGCGCTTGAAGCTGCCACTCACGGTTTTTGCGAGCGTGTTCACGGTGAGGGTTTTGGCCAACCCCGGCACGCCTTCGATCAGCAAATGGCCTTGCGCCAGGATGGCCACCAGGATGCGTTCGAGGAAAGCGTCTTGCCCCACCACCACGCGTTTCACTTCGTAGAGCACGCGCTCCATCAGTGCGGCGTTGACGGGAGCGTTGACGCCAGCGCTTTGGGGCGTTTGGCCCTGGTTCCATGCCAATTCAGAGGGGTTCATGCACAAAGCCTTTCAGGATTGCTGGGGTCATCAATGAATCAAAACGGCGGCATGCCCATGCCGCCACCCGCGCTTTCAATGGTGGCGGCAAACACGATGCCAATGAAGGTGCGGGCCGAGGTGGGGTTGAGGATGGCGGTCACGATGCCCACCACTTCGCCGGCCATGTTGATCAGGGGCCCGCCCGAGTTGCCGGGGTTGGCGGCGGCATCGGCCTGGATCAGGCCGCGCATCATGGTTTGGCCCTCGGAGCCGAAGGAGCGGTTCAGGCCCGAGACCACGCCGGCCGAGACCGAGGGACCGATGCCGAACGGAAAACCGACCGCCGCCACCTCGTCACCCGGCTGCAGGTTCTGGCTGCTGCCCAGGGTGGCGGGCTGCAAGTCATCGGGCAGTCGGCTGGCCTTGATCACGGCCAGATCGTTTTCGGGTTGCACGCCGATCACCAGCGCTTCCGATTCTGTGCCATCGGCAAAAGTGACCATGATGCGTTTGGCACCTTGCACCACATGCAAGTTGGTCAGGATGACGCCTTCTTCCGAGATGACCACACCGGAGCCCACACCGCTGTTTTGCAACTCGCCTTGAGGGTTTTTCTTGTCTTCGTCTTGGGTACGCACACGCACCACCGAGGGCGCGATCAGCTGCGCGGCACGGGCGGCCCGCGAAGGCAGGTCTTGGGTGTTCAGGGTGTGCAGCACCGCCGCGTTGATGTCGTCCTGCGTCAGCCGCTGCGGTGTACCGGCCTGCCGGGTCAGGGCCCAAGTGAGGGTGGCGCTGAGCAAGGCGCACAGCAGCAAAGCGGCCCAAAGCGGCAAGCGCTGCAAGCGCTGGGTGATGGGGGTGGCGCTGCGGTAAGCCGCCGAAGGTGGATTTTTGACGGCCACTGTTGCGGGTGCAGAAAGCAGTCTGTCAGCCCCTGGTGCGGCGGGCTTTCGGCTGTAGAGTGCGGCGCGTTTCATTGTTGTTGGGGCCTTCGGTGATACAGTGGCCAAACTACTTTGCACGCCACACGACATGCACTTTATCTGGCACGAGCTGCTTTGGCTATTGCTGTTGATCCCCCTGTTGGTGATGGGCTACATCCGGGCTTTGCGCCGCAAACGCACCGCGGTGGTGCGTTACTCCAGCCTGGACCTGATTCGGCCCGCTCTGGGCCGGGGGCACCGGATCCGCAGGCACATTCCCCCCGCATTGCTCTTGTGCGCATTGACATTGGTGTTGCTGGGCACCGCCCGGCCCAGTGCCCGCATCTCATTGCCTGCCGATTACCTGACCCTGGTGCTGGCCATGGACGTGTCGCGCAGCATGTTGGCCGAAGACGTGCCGCCCAGCCGCATCGTCGCAGCCCAGCAAGCGGCCAAAACCTTTCTTCAAGAACTGCCAGGCCATGTGCGCGTGGCCGTGGTGTCTTTTGCCGGCAACGCCCAGTTGGTGCAAGGCGTGACGGACCAGAAAGACGAATTGCTGGCGGCCATCGATGCCTTTCAACTGCAACGCGGCACAGCCACGGGCAGCGGCTTGTTGGTGGCCCTGAACACCTTGTTGCCCGAATCGGCCATTGACCTGGAGTCGGTGCTGTACGGCGCCGAGTTCAAGTCGGGCAGCCTGGTGGCGCAAGGCGGCGGTCTGGCAGGCCGCTCTCTCGACCAACGCCCTGCCCCGGGGGCCGCAGAGCCGTCCAAGCCCGTGCCTGTGGGTTCGTACACGGCCGGGGCGGTGATCTTGTTGTCCGACGGGCGCCGGACCACCGGGCCCGATCCGGTCGAGGTGGCCAAGTGGGCCGCTTCCAAGGGGGTGCGCGTGTACACCGTGGCTTTTGGCACGCCCAATGGCTTCATCCCAGGTTTGGAGGGCTTTTCTTTTTATGCCCGCGTGGACGAGGAAGCTTTGCAAAAAGTGGCCGAGACCACGGGCGCCGAGTTTTTCAGGGCCACCAACGCCAGTGATTTGGCCACGATTTACCAGCACCTTTCTTCCAAGTTCACGCTCGAGCGGCGTGACACCGAAATCACCGCTTTGATGGCGGCGCTGGCCGGTGTTTTGGCGCTCTTGGCCATGGGCTTGTCGATGCGCTGGTTCCGACACTGAAGGGGTTTTCGCCACCCACCCAGGGTGGGGACGATGTCCTACGCGGCCGTGTCGAGCTGCTGATAAGTTCAACCCTGCTTGAGCCGCTCGTTCTGCGGAAACATGAACTTTTTGGCGTCCGCATCCATCTCGGTCTTGAAGGTGTATTTCGTTTTGAAGGCTTCGGCGCGTTGCGCGGCCGGACGGGCGTTGACCAGGTCCAGTACCCGCTTGATCTGGGGGTATTGCGCCCAAGTGGCATCACCGGTGCCCAGCACATAAGGGAGCATGCGAGCCCAGCCCCACAAGGCCATGTCAACGATGCTGTAGTGCGCGCCCAGCATGTAGGTGTGTTGCGTGAGGTGCTTTTCCAGCACGGTCCAGTGGCGATGGGCTTCAAAATCGTAGCGGTTCAGGGGGTACTCTTTGGGTTCGGGTGCGGCATGGCGAAAGTGCACCGATTGGCCTGAGAACGGGCCAATGCCACTGGCGATGAACATCAGCCATGACAGGGCCGCTCCGCGTTCTTGCGCTTGGGCGACGGTGGGGAAAAACTTCTGCTCGCGCTCGGCCAGGTACAACAAAATGGCGTTGCTGTCGAAAACCGTCACTTCACCATCGCACAGGGCGGGCACTTTGGCGTTGGGGTTGATCGCCAAGAACTCGGGTGCAAACTGTTCGCCCTTGCGTGTGTCCACCGGCACGGCTTCAAAGCTGAGGCCCAGCTCTTCGAGCAGCAGGGCGATTTTCATGGGGTTGGGTGCGGCGTTGAAGAAGAATTTCAGCATGGCTTGCTCCTGCAGTTGGGGTGGACGAGGGAAATCTATCGGTTGCGAGTGTGACGCAGTGACGCGCTTTACAACATGCCACACCAGTCATTTGGGCGACTGTGCGCAGCAGGGCTTGTTGTTAAGTTAGGCGGCTCAGCGCTGAGCCTAGCGCTCGGCGCAAAGCGCAAAGCGCACACACCGCAGAACATTCCAGCCCAACAGGAGCACCATGACCGAACGCTTGGCCCAAATCACATACGACGCTTTGCCAGTTGCGGTGCGGCCTTTGGCGGATGACATCCTGGAAGTTTCCAGTGCAGCCTTGGGCGGCCCCTACAACGCCTTGCTGCGCAGCCCCGAGATGGCACGCAAGGCCTTTGACTTTCTGGACTATTTGCGCTTCAAGACCTCGGTGAACAAACGCCTCAATGAGTTTGCCATCTTGATCCAGGCCCGCATCTCGAATGCGCAATACGAATGGTGGGCCCATGAGCCGATCGCCCGCAAGGCGGGTCTGTCCGATGCAGTGATGCGAGACCTGCAGCAATGCCAGCGCCCCGCCAACCTGCAAGCCGACGAACGATTGGTGTACGACTATTGCGTTCAGCTGTCTCTCAACCACCGCGTGCCCGATGCCTTGTGGCAAGAAGCCGTGCGCGAAATGGGCGAGCAAGCGGTGGTGGACTTGACCGTGTTGTCAGGCACCTATGTCATGGTGTCCATGCTGCTGAACGCCACGCAGGTGGGCATTCCGGGCGGCGGGGCTGAGCCCTTGCAAGTGCTGGACCCACTGGACATACGCCAACGCCTGTTGGCCTGATGATTCGATTTCGACACACCCCACACCAGGAGACACCCATGTCCTTTCGATTTGTACGCACCGGCCTGGCCGTTTTGATGGCGGCCCTGTCTTGGCACGCAGGGGCGCAAGACTTCCCCAACCGCACCATCACCATGGTCATGCCCTACGCCGCGGGCGGCCCCGGTGACACCATCACCCGCGTGTTTGCCGGCGCCATGCAAAAGCACCTGGGCCAACAAATTGTGGTGGACAACACGGCCGGTGCTTCGGGCTCGATCGGCACGGCCAAAGTGGCCCGGTCCAAGCCCGATGGCTACACCTTGTTGATGATCCATGTGAGCCATGCGACCAACACGGCCATGTACAAGAGTTTGCCTTACCACCCGGTGGACGATTTCGAACCCATTGGCCGTGCCACCAGTGGCCCGATGCTGATCGCCACGCGCAACGATTTTCCGGCCAAGAACCTGCAGGAGTTTGTGGCCTACGTCAAAGCCAATGGCCCCAAGGTCAGTCTGGCCCATGCGGGTGTGGGATCGGCTTCGCATTTGTGCGGCTTGATGATGATGAACGCCTTGAATGTCAAGCTCAATGAGATTCCCTACAAAGGCACGGGCCCAGCTTTGACGGACCTCCTGGGCGGTCAGGTCGATGTGCTGTGCGACCAGACTTCGGGCACGGTACCGTCGGTGAAGACGGGCAAGATCAAGGCCATGGCTTCTGCAGGCAAAACCCGTTTGCCTCAATTGCCCGAGGTGCCGGCGATTTCGGAAGCCGGTGTTGAGGGCTTTGAGATCAACATCTCGTTTGGTCTGTATGCCCCCAAAGGCACACCCAAACCCGAGATGGACAAACTGATCTCGGCCTTGCAGAAGTCGGTCAGCGACCCGGACGTGCGTCAACGCCTGGAAGCGATGGGCATTTCGGCCGTGAGCGTGGATTTGGCCAGGCCTGAAGCTTTGCGGGCCCATTTGAAAAACGAAATCGACACCTTGGGCGGCTTGCTGGTCAAAGCCGGCGTGAAAGCCAATTGAATGCCCTGACCGCGTCAGACACCCGGGGTCGATGGCCTTGGGTGGGGAGCTGAGGTTTTGAAAAATTGGTGGCCTTTGGCCTTGACCTTGGTGATCCAGGCCATGGTGGCCATGGCTTTGTTGACCTTGCCTGTGATGGCGCCGGTGGTGGCCCAAGCTTTGCAGGTGTCGCCGGCCTTGGTGGGCTTGTATGTGTCCGTGACTTATGCCGGTGCCATGGTGGCCACCTTGTTGGGGGGCGCCACCGTGGCCAGACTGGGCGCCATCAGGGTCAGCCAGTGGGGCTTGTTGCTGTGTGCACTGGGTTTGCTCTTGTGTGCGCTGCCCTGGTTTCCGGCCATGGCGCTGGGGGCCGTGCTCATCGGTTTGGGCTATGGCCCGATCACGCCGGCCAGCTCGCATCTGCTGGCCCGCACCACGCCGCAAAACCGCATGTCTTTGGTGTTTTCGCTCAAGCAAACCGGTGTCCCTTTGGGCAGCATGCTGGCCGGAGCCATCGTTCCGTCTTTGCTGCTGGTCATGAGCTGGCGGGCCAGTTTGGTGGCTGTGGCGGTAGTCTGTGTGTTGTGCGCTTGGTTGTCGCAGGTTTTACGCGCCGAATTGGACAGCGACCGACGTCCTGATGTGCTGGTGCATTGGCGCAGTTTGATCCAGCCTATTCGCCTGGTGCTGGCACACCGCGCTTTGTTGACCATGGCCTCGTGCTCGTTCATGTTTTCCATGGTGCAGCTGTCCTTGACCACTTATTTGGTGACGTTTTTGCACGACGACTTGTCTTACGGCCTGGTGGCGGCGGGCTTGGTCTTGGCGGGTACGCAAATGGGTGGCATTGGCGGGCGCATTGTGTGGGGCTATGCGGCCGATGGTTGGCTCGGAGCGCGGCGCATGCTGTTGATTCTGGCCAGCATGATGGCGCTGGGCGCTTTGGCTGCGGCCTTTTTGACGGCCCAGACGCCACAGAGTGTGGTGGTGGCAATTTTGGTGGTTTTTGGCGCTTCGGCCATCGGCTGGAATGGGGTTTATTTGGCCGAAGTGGCGCGCCGTGCGCCGACAGGCATGGCCAGCATGGCCACCGGCGGCACTTTGGCTTTCACGTTTCTGGGCGTGGTCGTGGGGCCACCGATGTTTGGCGCATTGTCGGGGCTGTTCGGCACTTACCGCGCCGGCTTTTTGGGCCTGATGGTCATGGCCTGTGTCAGCGGCACGGTCTTGTTTTGGAGTCAGCGACCGGCGCCGGTCTCAGTTTGAAAAAACCATGCTGACACGGCCCAAGGGCCCGTAATCGGCAGTGGCGGTATCGCCCGGCTGGAGCTCCAGCGGCACCATGCAAGTTCCGGTGGTCACCACATGGCCCTTTTCCAAAGTGATGCCCAGACGGGACAGCTGGTTGACCAGCCAGGTCAGAGCGATGCGCGGATCCCCCAGCACATTGCCACCGGTGCCTTCGCGGGTGTAGCGGGGCTGTTGGCCTTGGTCCACGCGGGCGTGCACAGGGTAGGTGCTCAAGTCGACACTGCGCCACAGATCGGGCGCGGCTTTGCCCAGCACAAAGTGCCGGGCGCAGGCGTTGTCGGCCAGCAATTGCGCTTCGCCTGCCGCGGTGAACGGCTCCAGGCGCGAGTCCGGCACTTCGATGGCCGGGTGCAAGGTGGCCACGGCCGCCATGACTTGCTGCTGTGTATAGGGGGTGCTTTGCGGTGGCAGGTCTTGGCCCATGGCAAAAGCGAACTCGGGCTCGGCCACCCGCATCCGGTTGCCCGCCGAAGGCACTGTGGCGCCAGTTTCAAACATTTGGCCCGAGAGCAAGCGGCCGGCCAAAGGTCCGCTCACGTTGATGTGCGCTTGGCCGTTGCTGCTGGTGGCGGCAATTTTCCATCCCAGCACAGCACGACCCGCCACAGCGGGCAATTGCGCCTGTGCGGCGTAGCCTTGTTCGGCGTTCAAGGGACGGCAGGCCTCAGGCAGGCTGCTCAGGACCTGCTCAGACTGCCAGTGCGACCAAATCATCTGGGCGGTTTGTTGGGACAGATCGGGGGGTGTGGGTTCAGGTGTTTTTTGCACGGGCATCGTTGGAATGTGAGGGTTTGGGACAGGGGCGGCAGAATTTTGTGTAGAATCTCGGGCTTGGTGCTGGGGTCGTTTGCTTGCAGATGACGGGTTTTCAGGCCAATGTTTTCAGGTGGTATAGCTCAGCTGGTTAGAGCGCAGCATTCATAATGCTGATGTCCCAGGTTCAAATCCCGGTACCACCACCAAGTCCCAGACCCCAACTCTTTTGAGTTGGGGTTTTTTGTTTTGGGGCTTGCGTGTTCAGTCGCCTTCATGCCTCAGCCATTCACAAAGTTCGGACTGCGTTTGTTCAGGAAAGCGTCCATGCCTTCTTTCTGGTCGGCCGTGGCAAACAAACCGTGGAACAGGCGACGCTCGAACATCACGCCATCGCTCAAACCGCTTTCAAAGGCGCGGTTCACGCTTTCCTTGGCGGCCATGGTGGCCAGTTGGCCGTAGCCGCAGATCATGAGGGCCGCGCCCAGGGCTTCTTCCATCAGCTTGTCCAATGGCACCACGCGGCTGACCAGCCCCCCGCGTTCGGCCTCTTGCGCGTCCATCATGCGGCCCGTCAGCACCAGGTCCATGGCCTTGGACTTGCCCATGGCGCGGGGCAGACGCTGTGTGCCGCCTGCACCGGGGATGATGCCGAGTTTGATTTCGGGCTGGCCAAATTTGGCATTGTCGGCGGCGATGATGAAGTCGCACATCATGGCCAGCTCACAGCCGCCGCCCAGGGCAAATCCAGCCACTGCGGCGATCACGGGCTTGCGAACCGTGCGGATGGTTTCCCAGTTGCGGGTGATGAAGTCCTGTTTGTAGACCTCGTGGAAGTTGTACTGGGCCATGGCCGAGATGTCGGCGCCTGCGGCAAAGGCTTTTTCGCTCCCGGTGATGACCATGCAGCCAATCGCATCGTCAGCGTCAAAGGCTTTCAAAGCGGCGCCCAACTCGTCCATGAGCTGGCTGTTCAGTGCGTTCAAGGCCTTGGGGCGGTTCAGGGTGATGATGCCGACTTGGCCGCCTTCGGTGCGGACTTCGATGTTTTCGTAGCTCAAGGACTTCTCCAAAAAGGATGTGAAATTCAAAGGCCACTATAACCAAGCTGGCAGCCCATCGGCTGTCAATCTGGGCGCAGCACCGGCCCAAGATGCTGGCCTCTCTAGGGGAAAACATTAGCCAACCGATCGGTCGGTTAATGGTAAATTCAAACGCTGAGGAGAAATGCCATGACCGAATCCACCGTTTCCACAGTGCTTTACGAAGAGCGCGGCAATGTTGCTGTGATCACTTTGAACCGCCCCACGGCCTTGAACAGCTTCACGCGCCAGATGCACCACGAGTTGTGGGCTGCCTTGGACCAAGCCGAGGCCCATCCTGCCATCCGTGCCGCCGTCATCACCGGCGCAGGCCGTGGCTTTTGTGCGGGAGCTGATCTGTCTGACTTTGATTTCACGCCCGGCCCCAACCGTGTGGAACGTGCCGACCCCGGTCCGATCATTGACCAGGCTTTCAACCCCAGCACACGCCGCCTGCAATCGCTGCGCATGCCGACCATTGCAGCCGTGAACGGTGTGGCCGCCGGTGCGGGGGCCTCTTTGGTCATGGCTTGTGACATCGCGATCGCGTCACCGGGTGCCAGTTTCATTCAGGCCTTCAGCAAGATCGGCCTGATCCCCGATGCAGGCGGAAGCTGGCTGCTGGTCGAACGGCTGGGCCTGGCCCGCGCCATGGCCCTGGCCATGACGGGCGACAAACTCAGCGCCCAGCAAGCCAAGGACTGGGGCATGATTTGGGAGGTGGCAGACGACGCTTTGGCCGCCGCGCTGGCGATGGCCGAGCGCCTGGCGAACATGCCCACCAAGGCTTTGGTGGCCACCCGCGCTTTGCTGCAGTCGGCCACCACCCGCACGCTGTCAGAACACCTCGATGCCGAGCGTGACACGCAATCGGGATTGGGCCGCACGCACGACTATTTCGAGGGGGTTCAAGCCTTTCTTGAAAAACGTCCGGCGCAATTCAAAGGCGAATGATGAGCGAAGCCCCTGCCCAAGCCCTTGCCCGTTTGGTGGGCGAAACCCTGTTCGCACACGACGTGGCCTCCAATGACACCATGGGCATGGTGCTGTTGGCTTGCGAGCCAGGCCGTGCCGTGATGCGCATGGTGGTGAAAGAACTGCACCTGAATGGTCACCAAATTTGCCACGGTGGCTTCATCTTCACGCTGGCCGATTCGACCTTTGCCTTTGCCTGCAACAGTCACAACAAGAATGCGGTGGCGGCCGGTTGCAGCATTGATTTTTTGAAGCCCGGCAAGTTGGGCGATGTGCTGACCTGTGAAGGCATCGAGCAGACCCTGAACGGTCGCCACGGCATTTACGACATGAAAGTCACGAACCAGAGCGGCGAAGTGATCGCCATGTTTCGCGGCAAAAGCGCCCAGATCCCCGGCACGGTCATTCCGGAATAAGCTTCCAAGTCATTCCCGACTTGCTTGGTCATTCCTGCAATTTCTGGTCATTCCCGCGCACGCGGGATTCCATGTTTTGAACCCGCACTGCACACGGCCAAGCCCTTGATTTCTGAATTCGGAGTTCTCCATGACTGACAAAACTTTCCCGCTCGAACCGATTGAAAAGGCCAGCACCGACGAGCTGCGCAGCCTGCAACTCAAGCGCCTGCAGCAAACGCTGCAGCACGCTTATGCCAACTCGCCGGTGTACCGTGCCAAGTTCGATGCCGCCGGTGTGCACCCCAGCGATTGCAAAAGCCTGAGCGACATCGCCAAGTTCCCGTTCACCACCAAATCGGACCTGCGCGACAGCTACCCCTTTGGCATGTTCGCCGTGCCGCGCGAGAACTGCGCACGCATCCATGCGTCCAGCGGCACCACCGGCAAACCCACGGTGGTGGGTTACACCCTCAAAGACATCGATACCTGGTCCACCGTGGTGGCCCGCAGCATCCGCGCAGGCGGTGCCCGTCCGGGCGACATGGTGCATGTGAGCTACGGCTATGGCCTCTTCACCGGCGGCATGGGTGCGCACTACGGCGCTGAAAAACTGGGCCTCACCGTGGTGCCTTTTGGTGGCGGCCAGACCGAGCGCCAGGTGCAGCTGATCCAGGACTTCCAATCCAACATCATCATGGTCACGCCCAGCTACATGCTGGCGATTGCCGACGAATTCGAGCGCCAAGGCATCGACCCCAAGACCAGCTCGCTGCGCATCGGCATCTTTGGTGCTGAGCCCTGGACCAACGACATGCGCGCCGCCATCGAAAAGCGCATGGCCATCGATGCGGTGGACATTTACGGTTTGTCTGAAGTCATGGGCCCTGGCGTGGCCAGCGAATGCATCGAGACCAAAGACGGCCCCACCATTTGGGAAGACCATTTCTACCCCGAGATCATCCACCCCGACACCGGCGAACCGGTGGCCGACGGCGAGATGGGCGAGCTGGTGTTCACCAGCCTCACCAAAGAAGCGCTGCCCATCATCCGCTACCGCACCCGCGACCTGACGCGATTGCTGCCCGGCACGGCCCGCAGCATGCGCCGCATGGAAAAGATCACCGGCCGCAGCGACGACATGATGATCATCCGTGGCGTCAACGTGTTCCCCAGCCAGATCGAAGAGCTGATCTTGAAGCGCGCCGAGCTGGCCCCGCACTACCAGTGTGTGTTGACCCGCGAAGGTCCGATGGACGATTTGAAAGTCGTCATCGAAACCAAGCCCGGCGTTTCACCCGATAGCCTCGAAGCCCGCGCTGCTGCCAAGATGCTGCAACACGAGATCAAGGTGTTCATTGGTTCGAGCGTGGCGATTGAGCTCAAGGCCGAAGGCGGCGTGGAGCGCAGCCAGGGCAAGGCCAAACGGGTGGTGGATCTGCGCAAGCAATAAAGCGCTCTGCACCCCTGAAAAATCCCGACGGTCACCCTTTGGGGTTTCTCATTGACAAGAGCCGCACCCTGAGCGCGATGGCGCATGCGCCTCACAAGCCATCGCCAACAGGGTCGCTCTCCTGCAAAGTCTTTTCAAACGCCCGCAGCCGCTTGAACACCGAGACCAGCTCCACGATGCTGGACCAGCTGCGCACCAAGTACTGGAAGGACTCCTGAACTTGTGAAAATGCCCGGGCAATCTGCTCCATCACGCCCAGCGTGAAGGCGCCCGCCACGATGCTGGGCGCCAGCGCGATGTAGGGCACCAGCACGCCCGCTTGCAGGTAGCTCCATTTGGCCGCGTCGAAATACATGTAGTGAAAGTACATGCGAAAGTGGTTGGTGCGCACGGCCCTGAACAGGTCTTTGAGTGTGGGCGGTGTGGCGCGCAGGGGGTCGTCTTCGCCGATCACCAGTTCTTTGCGGTAAGCCGCTTCCACCCGCTGGTTGGCGTATTCCAGGCCGGGCAATTTGCCGCCCACGCCGGCCAGCAGCACGGTGCCAAAAATCGCGAACAGCAAAGCCACATAGACCAAAGAGTGCGATACCGGCCCAATCCAGGGCAGGGCGGTGACTTTCTCGGACAGCATCCACAAGATGGGCAGAAAAGCCAGCAAGGTCAGCAGGCTGTCCATCAGGCCCAAACCCAGTGTTTCCATCAGGCGAGCAAAGCGCATCGTGTCTTCCTGCACGCGCTGAGAAGCGCCTTCGATTTGGCGCAGGCGCGACCAGTGCGCCACATAAAAATCGTTCATGGCGGTGCGCCAGCGGAACACAAAATGCTTGGCCAGAAATTCCTGCAACACCGCGACCAACACAAACAGGGCTGCGATCTGGAAGAAACTCAACAGCAAGCCCAGATAGCTCGCTTCGGTGATCGAGCCGGGCTGGCTCAAGGCTTTTTGCACCGAATCGTAAAACGCGCCAAACCAGTCGTTGATCTGCACGTTCAGCTGCACCTTGTACCAAGTGCCCAACAGGATCAGCGTGCCCACCAGCCAAGCCCAAGACCACCAGCGCTTGCTGCCAAAAAATGCACGGAACATGGGGACGCCTTTCAGGCTGCGGGCCAAGGGCTGCTGCGGTCTTTGGCCATGTCGAGTCGCCAGACCGAACACTGCTGCGGCACGGTGAGCGGCAGGCGCAGCAGTTGGCGGTCGCGCGCCACCAGGGCGGTGAGTTGGCGCTCCTTGCCCAGCAATTCGGGCACTTCGGCGAGTTTGGCAATGCGCCAGTGGCCGCCCTGGCCTTTGGCACCCACTTCAATGCCCAGCCATTCGTCGCGTGCGGCCAGACCCGCTCGTTCGGCCGCGCTGCCGCGCAGCACGGCCTTGATCTGCACACCGTTGGTGCTGTCGGTGTGGCGCAGGCCCAGGCGCTCGCCAAACGAGCCCGTTTCGACATGGATCTGAACCCCATGACTTTGCAGCAGCTTGGCCAAGGGCAGCTCGCCGGTGGTGTGCACCCAGGCGGTAATCTCGGCTTGCCAGCTGCGGCCCGTCTGTGCCTGCAATTGCGCCAGCAGGTCTTGCTCGTGCATGGGGCCGCCTTTGCAACGCTTGTACACGCCACGCATGACATCGTCGAGCTTGTGTCCGGCTTGGCGCAACGTCAGGTCCAGGCACAAGGCGACCAGCGCGCCCTTGGTGTAGTAGCTCACCGTGGCGTTGAGGGTGTTTTCGTCTTGGCGGTAGTACTTCACCCAGGCGTCATGACTGGCTTGGGCCACGGTTTGCACATGACGACCGGGCGTCTGCTGCACCTGGGTGATGGTTTTGTTCAGCAGTTGGATGTAGGTGGCATCGTCGATCAGCTCGGCGCGGCGCAGCAGCAGGTCGTCGTAGTAGCTGGTGAAGCCTTCAAAGAACCACAACAGCGGGGTGTAGTTTTCTTGTGTGTAGTCGTAGTGCGCAAACGCATCGGGGCGCAATTGCTTGACGTTCCAGGTGTGGAAGTATTCGTGGCTGATCAGGCCCAGCAGCGTGGTGTAGCCCTCGCTGCTGCGGGGACCATTTTGCCGGGGCAGGTCGGCGCGCTTGCAAATCAGGGCGGTGCTGTTGCGGTGTTCCAGGCCACCATAGCCGTCGTGCACCGCGTTGAGCATGAACAGGTAATTTTTGTACGGGGCTTTTTGACCGGCCGATTTGCCCTGACCGTGCCAGAAGCGGATTTCGGTTTCACAGATTTTTTGCGTGTCGGCCAGCAAGCGGTCGCCGTCCATCGAGGGCAGGGCACCCGCCACCACAAAACGGTGCGCAATGCCGCAAGCCTCGAAATTGCCAGACCAAAAGGCGCCCAGTTCCACTGGGCAGTCGACCAGTTCGTCGTAGTCGGCGGCGGTGTAAAGGCCGAAGCCGCGTTTATCGGTATGGACCGGTGTCAAGCCAGTGGCCGCTTGCCAAGCGGCTTGGCCTTTCACGGGCAAAAGCTGCAGGTGGTGCGCTTGTGCCTCTTGGCCATGCACCCGCAGGCACATGCTGGTGCCGTTGAAAAAACCACGTTGGCTGTCCAGCCAGGCGGTGCGCACGGAGTTGTCAAAGGCATAGACCTCGTAGCGCAGCACCAGCGGCTCGCCTGCTCGGCAAGTGATGTGCCACGTGCATTTGTCCTGCTGCACCAAAGTGGGTGCGCGCCGACCTTGTTTGGCGGTCAAGTTTTGCAGGTTTTTGGAGAACTCGCGCACCAGATAACTGCCGGGAATCCACACGGGCAGAGACACGGTTTGCAGTGCGGCGGGTTGGTCGATGGTGAGTGTGACGCGAAACAGGTGTGCGTTCAGGTCGGCCGCTTCCACGGCATAGTGCAGTGCGCTCATAGGCTCAGGTCGCTCCAGCAGCCAAGAAGCAGCTCAGACTGGAGACGATCGTCAACTGCAAGCGCATGGGCAGCCAAGGCGCCAAGCCTGCCGTAGGCCATGTGCGGCGGTCCATCACGTAACAGCCGATGAGCACAAAACCCAGCAAGGGCAGGCCCGCGAAGGCGGGCATCATCACGCCCACCCAAGCCAGCAGGGAGGGGGTCACGCCCCAGGTGAAATGGATGCGCGGCGCTTGCGGTGTGATCAGCGCATTGCGAAAGCCCACACCCCAATGGATGCCGCCCAAGAAGGACACGATCACCGCGCCGTAGCCTTGCATGGCCAGCGCCACATAAGGGTGCAGTTCGGGTCCCACCAGCCACAGGCACAGGGCCAAAAAGACAAAGGGAATCAGGCCGGCCAAAGACAGCCGACGGATCAGGCGCCAAGTGGCGTCTTCGGTGTGCTGGTGGGGCTTCATTTGATGTCAGCCAGGAGTTTTTCGACTTGGGCGATGGGCACAGCACCCGGCACGCGGGTGCCGTCGGCAAAGAACAAAGTAGGCGTGCCGGTGATGCGGTACTTTTTGCCGAACTCGACGGTGGCGTCTATGGCTGCTGTGTCGCAGTTGGCGCTCGCAGGTGCCGCGCCATTGATCATCCAGTCGTTCCAGCTCTTGGCCTTGTCTTTGGCGCACCAGATGTTTTTGGATTTGGTTTTGGAGTCTTCGCCCAGAATCGGGTAGAGCAGGTGGTGGATCGTCACGTTGTCGAGCTTTTGCAGGTCTTTTTCAAAGCGCTTGCAGTAGCCGCAGTTGGGATCGGCAAACACGACCAGCTTGCGCTTGCCGTTGCCTCGCACTTGCGTGAACGCATTTTTCAAAGGCAATTGCTCAAACGCGATGGCCGAGAGTTTGTCGATGCGTTCCTCGGTCAGGTTGCGCTTTTGTTTGACGTCAAACAGCGTGCCCTGGATCAGGAAGCTGCCGTCGGCATCGCTGTACATGATGTCGCTGCCCATGCGCACTTCGTACAGACCGTTCATCGGCGTCTTGCTGATTTCGTCAATTTTGGGCAAATTGGGCAAGCGCTCGTTCAGGTTTTTGCGCAGGGTGGCTTCCTGGGCGAAGACCGGGCTGAGGGCCAGAGCAACAAAAGAGACGGCCAGTGCGCGAAGACATGTCATGGGTCGGTTTTCCGTGTCAAAACTCAAAAGGTGGGGGTGTTGGTTCAAGGCGATCGGCGGACGGGTGTGCCCATGGCACGACGGGTCATCCAGTTTTTCAAAGGGCCACTGTGGTCAAAACCGCGCATGCCCCAATTGCGCAGGTTTTGCCAGACCGGGCTGGGCTGGGCAAACAGGCGTTGCAAGCCGTCGGTCAGCCAGCCCATGGCCTGCACATCGGCTTGGCGTGCGCGTTCATAGCGGCGCAGCAGTTTGGGGTCGTGCAGTGGGCGCCAGAATTCCTTGGCCTGGACCACGCGAACCAATTCGGCCGCATCGGCCAGGCCCACGTTCAAGCCCTGACCCGCCAAGGGGTGCAGTGTGTGGGCGGCGTCACCGGCGAGGGCAAAAGCTTGTTTTGCGCTGCCGGGCATCTCGCCTATCCAGCGCGAGGCGCGGGCCAGCTGCAAAGGCCAGACTGCACGCTCGGCCGTGAGCGTCATGCCGCCCATGGCCAAACCGCAGGCTTGGCCCAGTGTGTTGGCAAAGTCCTCGGGACTCTGGCCCATCAGGAACTGCGCGCGAAGGGGGTGGACCGACCACACCAGGGCCACTTCGTGAGCGCCCTCGCCGCCCAAAGGCAGCAGGGCCAAGATTTCGGCATGGGCCTGCGTCTGGCCAGGCACCAGACCCCAGGTGAACCATTGCCGTGCCACGCCGCCGTGGGGCCGTTCGCAGTGCAGGCGGGTGGCAATGGCGTCTTGTTCGTAGGCGGCGATGTCAAACGCCACGCCCAGCTCGGCACGCGTTTGGCTGGCGCGGCCTTCACAAATCACCGTGAGCGGCGCGGAAACGGGGGCCTGCACCACCTGAATCTGGGGCTGAAACTGAACAGCCGCCGCAAGGCGTGCTTCGAGCGCGGGCACGTCCACGATCCAGTTGAGTTCTGCCGCACCCATGGCGTGGGCGCCAAAGGTCAACTCGCCGCCGTGGTCGCCAAAGACCTGCATCTGGTGCACCGGTGTGACAGACGGACTGTCCGGCCAGCAGCGCAGCTCTTGCAAAATGCGCTGCGAAGCCCCATTGAGCGAGTAGGCCCGCACATCGGGTCCGCGGGCGGGGCTGGGCGTCTCGACCAGCGCCACGCGCAGCCGTTCTCGGGCCAGCAACAAGGCCAAAGAGCGCCCCACAATGCCAGCGCCGCGGATGCAGATTTCGGGATGGTTTGCCATGCGCGCATTGTAGGGTGATGGCTGAAATTGCTCTTTGCCCCTGAAGTTGGCCATGAGTGAACCCGTTCTAGGCCGTCAAATTTGCTTCTATTTTTTGCGCGGGGAAATATCCATCGCGATTTTTCCAAAATGGACGCTCTCAAAAACCGTCAAATCCTCTGTTGTATATGGTTTGGTGCAAACAAGTGGCCACAATAGAAATCTAAAACACGTAAAATCAATAAATTCATAAAAATAAATAAATACGGCAATTCGACCCATGTTTTCTAGCAAACACTTCAGAAGAGACATCGCCATTGATTTGGGCACAGCCAACACGTTGATTTATCTGTCCGACAAAGGCATCGTGCTCGACGAGCCTTCGGTGGTGGCCATTCGCCACGAAGGCGGTCCCCAAGGCAAGAAAACCTTACAAGCCGTGGGCCGCGAAGCCAAGGCCATGTTGGGTAAGGTCCCTGGCAACATCCATGCCATTCGCCCCATGAAGGATGGCGTGATTTCCGACTTCACCATCACTGAGCAAATGCTCAAGCAATTCATCAGGATGGTTCACCCACGCAACACTTTCCGGCGCAGCCCTCGCGTCATCGTTTGCGTGTCTTGCGGCTCTACCCAAGTCGAGCGCCGTGCGATCCGTGAGTCCGTTTTGGGCGCAGGTGCTTCTGAGGTCTACCTGGTAGAAGAACCCATGGCTGCGGCCATTGGAGCAGGTTTGCCCGTTGCGCAAGCCATGGGATCCATGGTCGTCGATGTGGGCGGTGGTACCACCGAAGTGGGCGTTATCTCACTCGGCGGTATGGTCTACAAAGGAAGCGTGCGCGTTGGCGGAGACAAGCTGGACGAAGCCATCATCAGCTACATCCGCCGCAACTACGGTGTGCTGATTGGTGAACCAACAGCAGAAGCCATCAAAAAAAGCATTGGCACAGCCCACCCCGGCAGCGAAATCAAAGAGATGGAAGTCAATGGCCGGAATCTGGCCGAGGGCATCCCTCGCAGCTTCAACATCAGTTCAAATGAAATCCTTGAGGCCCTCAATGATCCGTTGAACAAGATCATCGCATCGGTCAAGACGGCATTGGAGCAGACACCGCCGGAATTGGGCGCCGACATTGCCCAGCGCGGGATGATGCTGACCGGTGGTGGTGCGCTGCTGCAGAACCTTGACCGCCTTTTGGCCGAAGAAACCGGTTTACCGGTCTTGGTTGCCGAAGACCCATTGACCTGTGTGGTCCGTGGTTGCGGCATGGCACTGGAGAAAATCGGTGATGCCAATGACTGGTTTGTTTGAAATGTCATGCAAGGGGGATGCGCTCGTTCGATGGGTGAAGTTGGCCGTGATGGCGGTGTGTCTTTGGCCATTGGGAGCCTTCAGCAATTGGCCAAGGAGCACCCCGCGATGCCCGACTTGCTTGTGACGCCAGCTGACAAGGTGCTTCCAGCTGAAAACAAAGCTGTCACCTCGGTGGCCGTAATCAATGCAGCAACGATCACAACGGCGGATCATTTGAAGCCCAGAGCGACACCCACTCAAGCGCCTGTCAAACCAGCCGACGTCAGTTCTGTGAGGTCATCGCAAGAGCCTCGCGTACGCCAGCTTGTTCAGGCTTGGGCTGAGGCCTGGGGACAAAAGAACTTGGATGCTTACTTCGCAGCCTACTCTTCCAGCTTCAATCCCGGTTCGGGCGACTCGCGTCCGTCTTGGGAGGAGCAGCGCCGGTCTCGTATCTTGTCTAAAAAGAAAATGCAGATCGAAGTGACCGACCACAAAATCAGTTTCTCCAACCCAGGCTCCCAAGCCATCGCCGTATTGACCCAAAGTTATCAATCGGGACCCGTGGCGACTGTGAGCCACAAGACGCTGGAACTTTCTCTGGAAAAAGGGCAGTGGTTGATCACACGTGAATGGGTCAATGGATCCTGACCATGCGTTCAAGACATCTGTTTCTGAGCTCCAAAGTAGATCGTCGAAGCCGATGGCTGATGTTTGCCATGTGTTTCAGCCTGGGTACTGCTGTGATGGTGCTTTTGACGAGGCAAACAAAACTCGACGAAGGGGAATGGCAAACCCCGATTGAACCGCCAGGTGTGACCATCGTTTCGCAGGAGCCTCAAGCGGTACGCACTGCACCTGCAAAGCCAGTTAAAGCCGAATCTGCAGCACTGCGGCAAGGTGTCGTGGAAGTTTTGGTGAAGACTCCAAAGGAGATGCCCTCCGGCCTAACTGTGGCGGCTGAAGCGGCCAATGACCACGCACAAATCCGCAAGACCATCGAGCTTTGGAGTGCTGCTTGGAGCGCTCGCGACCTGGATGCGTATTTTGCCCAATATGCCCCATCTTTTGTGCCCGCTGGTGCACAAAGTCGAAGCGCTTGGGAAAAGGCGCGCCGTCAACGGATCGTTTCAAAAAGTCAAATCACACATGAAGTTCGGGAACTCCAAATCACCTTGGAGGAGAATCAAGCCACGGCCAACTTTGAGCAAATGTACGCAACGGGCCAAACACGGCTGCTGGGTTTTAAAACGCTTAAATTGAAGAAATACGAGTCCCGATGGCTCATTATTTCAGAGAGCTCCGCGTGAGAGACCGGGTGAACTCATGGCTGTTTTAGGAGGCCGCTTCAGGTCCAAAACCGCCTGCCTGCTTGCGCAGGATGATGCCCGTTTTGCTGCTTGCTGGGACGCCAGGGACCCCAAAACCGATGGCGGCTTGTCATTGGATCAAGCACCACAAGCCACACAAAAAACCAACCCGTTCCCTGCGCACTGGATTCACAAGGAGAAAGTCTGGTTCCTTGTGCCTCAAAAGAGGTCAGAAGACTCTCGATCATCAAGGCTCGGTGCGCTGGCCTGGCTCACTGACCGGTCGATGCCGCGTTGAGATTCAAGACGCCTTGACTTGATCCTCAGCGCAGGGCGATTCTGTGGAGGAAGTCTGGTCAGTACAATCCAACCCAATTTTCCAAGTGAAAAGTTCAACACTGCCATCCATGGCGGTGTTCTAAGCCAATTCCCTGCGTGTTGATTCGTGCTGGGGTCCATACCGCGAGACTTTTGAAACCGCTCGCCACTTTATTCATAAGGAATTTTCCATGAGCCTCAAATGCGGCATCGTGGGTTTGCCCAATGTGGGCAAATCCACCCTTTTCAACGCCCTGACCAAAGCTGGCATTGCCGCTGAAAACTACCCTTTTTGCACCATCGAGCCCAATACCGGCGTGGTCGAGGTGCCCGATCCGCGTTTGCAGCAGTTGTCTGAAATCGTCGAGCCCGAGCGCATCGTGCCCGCCATCGTGGAGTTCGTGGACATCGCCGGTTTGGTGGCTGGGGCCAGCACGGGCGAGGGCCTGGGCAACAAGTTTTTGGCCCACATCCGCGAGACCGACGCCATCGTCAACGTGGTGCGCTGCTTTGAAGACGACAACGTGATCCACGTCGCCAACAAGGTGGACCCGATTGCCGACATCGAGGTCATCCAGACCGAGCTGTGCCTGGCCGATTTGGCCGCTGTTGAAAAAGCCATCCACCGCGTGAGCAAAATCGCCCGCTCGGGTGACAAGGAAGCCGTTAAACAAATGGCAATTTTGGAAAAGTGCCAAGCCGCCCTGAACGACACCCAGCCGGTGCGCACCATCGACTTCAGCAAAGAAGAACGTGTCGAACTCAAGCAGTTTTTCTTCATCACCGCCAAGCCCGCCATGTTCGTGGCCAACGTGTCGGAAGACGGATTTGAGAACAACCCCTTCCTGGACCGGTTGAAGGCGTTTGCGGCCAAGCAAAACGCGCCCGTGGTGGCCATTTGCGCCAAGATCGAAGCCGAGTTGTCTGAAATGGACGACGCGGACCGCCTGGAGTTCTTGAAGGAAATTGGTCAAGACGAGCCCGGCTTGAACCGCCTGATCCGTTCGGCTTACGGCTTGCTGGGTCTGCAGACCTACTTCACCGCTGGCGTGAAAGAAGTGCGCGCCTGGACCATCCGCGTGGGCGACACCGGCCCACAGGCCGCAGGCGTGATCCACACCGACTTTGAAAAAGGCTACATCCGCGCCCAGACCATCGCGTTTGACGACTACATCGCCTTCAAGGGCGAACAAGGTGCCAAAGACGCGGGCAAGATGCGCGCCGAAGGCAAGGACTACGTGGTCAAGGACGGCGACGTGATGAACTTCTTGTTCAGTTCATGAGCGCTGCATGAATGCATGAAAAAACCGCTCCTTGGAGCGGTTTTTTCACAGGGCGTTCATAACTGGCCTGGAAACGCCCACAGCAACGCGCCTGTCATGATCAGGTAGCGGGTGAATTTGCCGATCGCCATGTAAAAAGCGCAGGGCCACAGTGGCAATTGCAGCCAACCGGCGACGGCGCACAGGGGGTCACCAATGACCGGCAACCAGCTGAGCAGGCAGGCCTTGGGCCCCAGTTTTTTCAGCCAGACCAATGCGCGAACGTGGCTGCTTGACTCGTGCCAGCGTTTGACCACTTTGCGCGAACCCCAGCCCATCCACCAACTGACCATGCCGCCCAAGGTGTTGCCTGCAGTGGCCACACCGATGGCCTGCCAAAACAAGTCGGGGTTGAGCTTGACCAGGCCAAAGACCGCAGGCTCCGAGCCCATCGGCAACAGCGTGGCTGAAATGAAGGCCACCACAAACACGGTGCTCAGCCCGAATTCAGGCAGTGCGAACCAATGCAGCAGAGGATTGAGCCAAAGTTCCATGCGCCTCAGTGTAGCGGGGGCTGTCAGACATGACTGACGGGCGTAGAGACTTGCATGTGCTGGCGCGATATAAAATGAATTAATTTTATTTAATTAAATTTATTTTTAATTTCTTTTGTAATTTAAATTCGGAAAAATGTAAAATAAAAAAGCTTATTGTTGAAGGCACAAAGACCGGGGAGGTGCCGATGATCTTGCATCAAAGAACACGAAGGGGGTCCTTGTGTCGGTGGTCAATTCTGGCCTTGGCTGTTCAGTCCACTTTTTCCACGGGGGCATCCAAAGAGTTCGTGGACATGTCGCTTGAAGCGCTGGCGGATTGCCGCCTGATGTCGATGTCCCGAAAAGAGCCGTGTGTGGCCCCCATGCCATGAACGGCGTGATCAACCTCTGGTTGGCGCATGGCCTCAATCTGGGTGTGCGATTGAGGTACCCGTCTGAGACGGCCCTCTGCACGTTGAACACCTTCCCCACCACGCGTGTCTGTGAAGTGCAAGGCCGTGCATTGGTTCAAACTGTGACGCGTTTTTGAAGGCCATGAGCATGGACATGCACCTTCCATCCAGCTCCTCAGTCCTTCGTTTTTTGGCGGCCAGCCTGTGCGGCCTGCTCGGCAATTTGGCACCCAGTGCGTACGCCCAAGCAGACATGCAAACCGCTGACCGCATCAAAGCAGCTTATGTGTACAACTTCGCCAAATTTGTCGACATGTCCGGCACCGATGACAAGACCATTCGCCTGTGTGTTTTGGGCAAGGATGACCTCAACGGCGCCATGCTGAGCTTGAACCGCCGCATGGCGCAGGGCCGCGAAATCCTGGTGCGCAAGGATGTCCCCTTGGACCAAATCAAGGAGTGCGCCATGGCGTTCATCGCTGAGAGCGACGCACGCCTTTTGTCTGCTGCCGCACGCCATCTGGGTAATTCACAGGTTTTATTGGTCAGCGATGCTCGCCAAGCCCTGGACATGGGCGCACACTTGTCACTGATCTTCAGCGACGACCGCGTGGAGTTTGATGTGAACTTGCTGAACTTGCAAAAATCCAACATCAAAGCCAGCAGCCAAATGCTGAAATTGGCACGAGCTGTGATCCGTTAAAAACCTCCAACACTGTTGCGCATGAATGTCTGGCCTCGAGAAAGACTTTTGCATCTGCCCATGCAGCAGAAGCTCAACCACATCTTGGCGCTGGGCATTTGGTGTGTGTTGCTGTTTTTCTTTGTGGTCACTTCGCTTTGGCAGGCCAGCCAAACCTTGCATGCCACACAGACGGCCGCCAAAAGTCTGGCAGAGCTGGCCGCCGAAAGCAATGCGGCCGCTGTCCGTTTTGATGACCCGGCGGGGGCCCAAAAGCAATTGGAAATTTTCCGGCACATCGAGAGCGTGGAGCTGGTGGACGTTTATGTGGACCCCGCCCGAGTCAAACCCTTTGCGCGTTACCCGGTGGCCAGAAAGGGCGCGCAGCCACTCGAAGTGGTCCCCCCTGATCTGATCAAGGGCGAGAGAACGTCACTCCTCACTTTCAGTCGTTACACCATCCGCCTGCCCATGGTCCAAGACGGCGAGCAGATTGGTGTGGTGGTGGTGCGCACCCGGCTGGACAATTTTTGGTGGAACATCGCCATCACCTTTTTGGTGGCTGTGGTGGCCATGTGGCTGGCCTACATCTTGGTGCGCCACTTTTTGGGGCGTTGGATTGCGGTCATCATTCAGCCGGTGCTGGACCTGGCCAATGTGATGGGACGCATCACCCGAGTGCACGATTACAGCCAACGTGCTCAAGTTCAAAGTCAGGACGAGATCGGGGAGTTGGTGGCTGGCTTCAACACCATGCTGGACCAGATTGAGCACAAGGACAAGGCCCTGGGCCAATACAGCCAGAAGCTGGAGTCTGAAGTGCAAACCCGCACGGCTGAACTGCGGCTGGCCAAAGAGCATGCCGACGCGGCCAATCGCGCCAAGAGCCAATTTTTGGCCAACATGAGCCATGAAATACGCACGCCGCTCAACGGCTTGATCGGTGTGTCGGAATTGCTGGACGCCACCGAGCCGACGGGTCAGCAGAAAAAACTGATCGGCATGATCAGCTCTTGCTCGTCGACGCTCTTGTACCTGATCAACGACATCCTCGATTTTTCAAAAATCGAAGCGGGCATGCTCCACTTGGAAAAAGTACCGTATGGCCCCGATATGGCGGCCCGGCAGGTGTGTGCCTTGTTCCAGCCGCATGCCCAGGACAAAGGGCTCCAGCTGGTGTTTCAGCCGGCCAGTCAGGGCGCGACCTTGGTGATTCTGGGTGACCCCCACCGATTCACCCAGATCATCAGCAACCTGATTTCGAACGCTGTCAAATTCACCGAGCACGGCCAAGTGACCGTCAGCTTGACCGATTCGGTTCAGGCAGACGGGCAGACCTGTGTGAAATGCACGGTGCAAGACACCGGCATCGGCATCAGTGCGGCAGAAGCGCAGCGCTTGTTCTGCGCCTTCTCGCAAGCGGACATTTCCATGGCGCGGCGGTATGGTGGCAGTGGTTTGGGCCTGGTCATTTCGCGCCAGTTGGCTGAACTCATGGGTGGGCAAGTGGGCTTCACCAGTCAGCAGGGTCAAGGCTCGTGTTTCTGGTTTGAGGTGTGTGGCCCGCGACTCAAAGACAGGCCTCTTGAAAACAACATCCATGCGGCGCAAGTGCCCTTGTCGCTCGACTGCACCGTGCTGATTGCAGAAGACAACGATGTGAACCGGGAAATTTTGGTCACCATGCTCAAGATGGCCGGTTGCCGCATCTTGACCGCATGCAATGGCCAGCAAGCCGTGCACATGAGTGCGACCGAGCCCTACGACATCCTTTTGATGGACGTGCAAATGCCAGAGATGGACGGCATTGCGGCAACCCAAGTCATAAGGGCACGCGAGTTGACTTTGGGTTTGCCCCGAAAACCCATTTTGGCGCTGACGGCAAACGCTTCGGCCGATGACAAAGCAAACTGTCTGGCCGCGGGCATGGACGATTATTTGACCAAGCCTTTCATGCGTCGGCAGATTCTGGCGCTGATGGGCAAGTGGGTGCGTCGCTCGCCCGAAGTCGCAGAGCCCGTCAAGCAGCGCTGATGGGCGACGCTGTCGCTATCACAAAAAGCTTTCATTTGCTGAAATATTAAGCAACTACAATCCCCCCTTCTTTTCGAACATTCTCTTTTTCAGCACACCTCCCAGCCATGCAGATTGGCCCCTATGCATTGCCGAACAACTTGTTTGTTGCCCCCATGGCGGGGGTGACAGACCGGCCTTTCCGTCAGTTGTGCAGGCATTTTGGGGCGGGTTATGCGGTGAGCGAAATGGTCACTTCGCGCCCGGACCTGTGGGCGTCTTTGAAGACCTCGCGGCGCGCCAACCACGAGGGTGAACCCGGCCCGATTGCGGTCCAAATCGCCGGTACCGAGGCGCAAATGATGGCCGACGCTGCGCGCTACAACATCGACCGGGGGGCGCAGATCATCGACATCAACATGGGCTGCCCGGCCAAGAAAGTGTGCAACAAATGGGCCGGCTCGGCCCTGATGCAAGACGAGCCGTTGGCGCTGGAGATCATCGGTGCCGTGGTTGAGGCCGCCTTGCCCCACGGCGTGCCCGTGACTTTGAAGATGCGCACCGGCTGGTGCGACGCTGAAAAAAATGCTCTGAGCCTGGCCCTTGCGGCTGAAAGCGCAGGCGTGCAGATGGTCACGGTGCACGGCCGTACCCGCGAGCAGGGTTACAAAGGCTTGGCGGAATACGACACGGTCGCGACTGTCAAGGCTGCGCTCAAAATTCCGGTGGTCGCCAATGGCGACATCGATTCCCCTGAAAAAGCCCGCGATGTGCTGAAGTTCACCGGGGCAGACGCTGTCATGGTGGGTCGCGCCGCGCAAGGCAGCCCCTGGATCTTCCGCGAGATCGCTCACTTTTTGGCCACGGGCACCCACTTGGCCCCACCGCTGGTGGCCGAAGTGCGCCGCGCCCTGCTCGAGCACTTGCAAGACCATTACGGTTTGTACGGCGAGTACACCGGTGTGCGTTCGGCGCGTAAACACATTGCTTGGTATGTGCGCACCCTGCCCGGTGGTGATGCTTTTCGCGAACACATGAACACCTTGGAGACTGCAGTTCAACAACTGGCCGCAGTGGCCGCCTATCTGGACGGCCTGGCCGAGCTGATGGAGCGCCTGCCCCAGCGCCAGTCCCTGCACCCTGAAGCCTGCCCCGATTTAGAGACCACGCCATGAACGAACCCCAATCCATTGAAAACTGCATTCGGGACAACTTGGAAATCTATTTCCGCGACCTGGACGGCACCGACCCTGCGGGCATCTACGACATGCTGGTCAAACTGGTCGAGAAACCCTTGCTCGACGTGGTGATGGCCCAGTCGGGTCAAAACCAATCGCGCGCGGCCGAATGGCTGGGCCTGAACCGCAACACCTTGCGCAAGAAACTGCTCGAACACGATTTGTTGAAATAAATGTTGAAGAAAGTCCCCATGCGCGCCCTGATTTCCGTCTCTGACAAAACCGGCATCGTCGACCTGGCCAAAGAACTGCATGCCCTGGGCGTGGGCCTGATCTCCACCGGTGGCACCGCCAAGCTTTTGGCCGACCAAGGCTTGCCCGTGACCGAGGTGGCCGAAGTCACAGGCTTCCCCGAAATGCTCGATGGCCGTGTGAAAACCCTCCACCCCAAAGTGCATGGCGGCCTGCTGGCGCGCCGTGACACACCTGAGCACATGGCCGCTTTGAAGGCGCACAACATCGACACGATTGATTTGCTCATCGTCAATCTGTACCCGTTTGAAGCCACGGTGGCCAAGCCCGGTTGCACGTTGGCCGACGCCATCGAGAACATCGACATCGGCGGCCCCGCCATGGTGCGCAGCGCGGCCAAAAACTGGAAAGACGTCGGTATCGTCACCGACGCGAGCCAATACCCTGCAGTGTTGGATGAACTGAAGGCCGACGGCAAACTCAGCGACAAACTGCGCTTTGCCCTGTCCGTGGCCGCGTTCAACCGCATCAGCCAATACGACGGCGCAATCAGCAACTACCTCTCCAGCGTGAACTTCGAAGCCGAGAAGCTCAGTGAAAACTACGTGCCCGAATGCGCCCAGTTTTCAGGCCAATTCAACGCGCAATACGTCAAAGTGCAAGACCTGCGCTACGGCGAAAACAGCCACCAGCAAGCCGCTTGGTACCGCGATTTGGCACCTGCGGCCGGGTCGCTGGCGACGGGCGTGCAGTTGCAAGGCAAAGAGCTGAGCTACAACAACATCGCCGACGCTGACGCGGCTTGGGAATGTGTGAAGAGCTTTGACACGGGAGCCAACGGCGACCCTTCACAGTTCGCGGCTTGTGTGATCGTCAAACATGCCAACCCTTGCGGCGTGGCCGTGGGTGCGAACCCTTTGGAGGCCTACAGCAAAGCCTTACAAACCGATCCCACCAGCGCCTTCGGCGGCATCATCGCCTTCAACCGCCCTGTTGACAAAGCCGCGGCCGAGGCCGTGAGCAAGCAGTTTGTTGAAGTGCTGATGGCCCCTGACTTCAGCACCGAAGCACTGCAAGTGTTCAAGAGCAAAGTGAATGTGCGCTTGATGAAAATCGCCTTGCCTGCCAACTACGGCCAAGTGCGTAACGCGCTGGAAACCAAGCGCGTGGGCTCGGGTCTGTTGTTGCAAAGCGCGGACCACCACGAGTTGGCTTTGGCCGATTTGAAAATTGTCACCCTCAAACAACCCACGCCTGAAGAACTCAACGACTTGCTGTTCGCTTGGAAAGTGGCCAAGTTCGTCAAATCCAACGCCATCGTGTTCTGCAAAAACGGCATGACCATGGGCGTGGGCGCTGGCCAAATGAGCCGCTTGGATTCTGCCCGCATCGCCAGCATCAAGGCCGAAGCGGCCAAGCTGGGCCTGCAAAACACCGTGGTCGCCAGCGACGCCTTCTTCCCCTTCCGTGATGGCCTCGACGTGGTGGTGGACGCAGGCGCGACCTGCGTGGCCCAGCCTGGTGGCTCGATGCGCGATCAGGAAGTGATTGACGCTGCCAACGAGCATGGCGTGGCGATGGTGTTCACTGGCGTGCGCCACTTCCGCCATTGATTCGCGCCATTGATTCGCGCCATGGATCGGACCACTTTGCACTTTGACCAACTCGGCTTGACCCCCGCGCTTTTGCGCGCCGTGGGTGACATGGGCTTGTATGCCCCCACCCCCATCCAGGCCGAGGCGATTGCGGCGGTGCTGAAGTCGGCTGACGTGTGGGCCACCGCGCCCACCGGCTCGGGTAAGACACTGGCTTTTGCGCTGCCGTTGTTGCAGCACCTGCTGGCCGCACCGCGCCAGACCAACTTCCGCCGCCCCATCCGCACGCTGGTGCTGGTGCCCACGCGCGAGCTGGCGGTGCAGGTGGGCGATGTGCTGGCCAATCTGGCCTACAAGTTGCCGCAATCCTTGAAGGTGAACACCGTGTTTGGCGGCGTCTCGGTCAACCCGCAAATGATGGCGCTGCGTGGCGGTGCCGACATCGTGGTGGCCACGCCGGGCCGTTTGCTCGACCTGATTGACCAAAACGCCTTGCGCTTGGCCGATGTGCAGCACTTGGTGCTGGACGAAGCCGACCGCCTGCTGGATCTGGGCTTTGCAGAGGAGCTGCAGCGCGTGCTGGCGTTGCTGCCTGCCCAGCGCCAAACGCTGCTGTTTTCGGCCACGTTTGCACCCGAGGTGGAAGCGCTGGCGGCCAAGTTGTTGCGGGACCCCGTACGCATCACTGTGGAAGCTTTTGAAGGCCACCAACCCGACATCACCCAGCGCGCCATTGCGGTGGACGAGAAAAGCCGCACCGCCTTGCTGCGCCACTTGATCACCGAAAACGGCTGGAAACAGGTGCTGGTGTTTGTGGCCACGCGTTATGCCTGCGAGCATGTGGCGAACAAGCTCTACAAGGCGGGTGTGTTTGCCACACCTTTTCATGGCGAGATGAGCCAGGGCGCCCGGCAAGAAGTGCTCAGCGAGTTCAAGGCCGGCCGTTGGGACGTGGTGGTGACCACCGACTTGGCCTCACGCGGCATCGACATCGCCATGCTGCCCGTGGTCGTCAACTACGATTTGCCGCGCTCGGCCACCGATTACACCCACCGCATTGGCCGCACTGGGCGCGCCGGGGCGCATGGCGACGCCGTGAGCTTTGTCACCGCCGCTGCGCTGGCGCACTGGCAATTGATTCAAAAACGTGAAAGCCTGGAACTCGCTTTGGCGCAAATCCCAGGCTTTGAGCCGACGGACGAAGCACCTGCCCCGCAAGGCAGCGGCGGCATCAAGGGCAAGCGCCCGAGCAAAAAAGACAAACTGCGAGCGGCAGCTTTGGGCCATCTGCCAAACTGAACTTTCAGCTGATCAGTTGGCTGTTTCTGGATTTTTTCATCCTGAGCTGGACTTGGGACCAGACTTTATTGGGCGTGATGAATCAGGGCTCAAGGGGTGTCATGGATCCCGGGTCAAGCCCGGGATGACCTCAGGCGGGTCCATGAGCACCCTCAGGCGAGCCATGGGGATCCTCAGTTTTCCAAAGAGTCCGGGTCCGCACCTTCGTCCTGCGCCTTGATCACCCGCACACCGTGCTTGCTCAAAATCTCTACATACACCGAGGCAGCGCCTGTTTTGGCGGCGGCGTCCACGGCTTCGATCACGCCGCTCACGCGCACCCCTTCGGCCTTGTCTTCGGTCAGGCCCACTTTGCAGTCAAAGTCCCAAAAGTCGACACCCTTGGGCACCTCGCGGCTGCGCTCGCGCTTGAAGTATTTGCGGATCTCGTGTTTGATGGCTTCGAGCACGCGGTCGGGGTGCTTGCCTTCGGCTTGCAGTGGGAAATTCTTCTTCATGGGGAGGGTCCTGGGGAATGGGCAAGCGCCCGGTCCGGACGTGAATGCAGGGGCGGATTATCGCTGGTTTGTCTCGGAAATCCAGAAATCGCCATCATCTGGTAGCATACTAACGATCGATATTTATTTGGAAAGCCGCACATGGACATCGCATTGGTTGGGGCCGGAATTGGTGGTTTAACGGCCGCCGCCTGTCTGTTGCGCAACGGTCACCGTGTGCGTGTTTACGAGCAAGCCGGACACGTCAGCGAGGTCGGTGCCGCCGTTCAGATGAGCGCGAATGCCGTCAAAGTTTTGTACCACTTGGGTCTGAAAGAGCAGCTGGAATCTTCGGCGGTCAAGCCCCATGCATTTGAGTTTCGCCGTTTTGATACGGGCGAGCTTCTGCATGAAATCAAACTGGGCCAAGACCACGAAGACCGCCATGGGCACCCTTATTACCAGGTGCACCGGGTGGACTTGCACGCCGGTTTGATGAACGTTGTGCAGCAGTTGGACCCCCAGGCCTTGCAACTGGGTTACCGTGCTGTCCGGGTAAACGAGGATGCAGACGGTGCCGAGGTGTTCTTCGAAGACGGTCGGCAGGTGCGCGCTGATTTGTTGATCGGCTCGGACGGCATCAAGTCGGTGGTGCGCAAACATGTGGTGGACACCGAGCCGCCGGTGTTCACGGGTCAGGTGGCTTGGCGCTTGGCCATTCCGATTGAGCGCATCGCGCCCGATTTGCGGCCGGCTTTGGTGTCATCGATTTGGTGCGGCCCCCAAAACCATGCGGTCATGTACTACATGCGCTCGGGTCAGGTGCTGAACTTTGTCGGCTGTGTCGAGCGGCCATGGGAAGAAGAGTCCTGGACCTCGCGCAAGCCTTGGGAAGAACTCGACCAGGATTACGCTGGCTGGCACCCGATTGTGCGTGCGGCCATCGACAACGCCGATCGGGACCAATGCTTCCGTTGGGCCCTGAACAACCGCCAGCCGGTGATGAACTGGTGTACTGAGCGTGTTGCCTTGCTGGGCGATGCCGTGCACCCGACCTTGCCTTACATGGCGCAAGGCGCAGCCATGGCGATTGAAGACGCCGCCGTGCTCAGCCGTGCGGTGCAGCTTGACTTGCCTTTGGCCGAGGCTTTGCAGGTGTTCCAAAACCACCGGGCACCTCGTGCGGCGCGCGTGGTCAGGGAGTCCACTGAGATGGGTGAGCTGTACCACATTGCCGACGCGCAGCAGATGAAGCAAGCCTTCAAGGACCGCAACATCGCGGCATCCCGCAACAATTGGCTGTACCCCTACGACCCCATGAACGTTGACTTGATGAGTGCGGCCGGTTGATCCATCGGGTTCCGCCTGGCGTGTGCCTGAGCGGACGAAAAAAAGCCCCCCTGCAAGGCGAGGGGGGCGACGGGGGCGACGGGGGCGATCAGTGAAGTGCCCCTGATGCGATCTCATTCAGCCTTGATGCCTTGATCCTTGATCAGTTTTGCCCAGCGTTCAGCATCGCGCTCCACCAATTGACCGAAGGCCTGAGGCGTGCCGCCCAGCGGGTCCATGCCTTGTGATACGAACGCTTTTTTCACATCTTCACCGGCCAGCAGCAGATTGATTTCGCTGTTGTAGAGATGGATGAGGTCCGCGGGTGTGCCCTTGGGTGCAAAAACGCCAAACCACATGCCCACGTTCACACTGCCGGCTTTCGCCTCAGACAAGGTGGGCAGGTCGGGCAAAAGTGGGTGGCGTTTGTCACTGCCGATGCCCAGGGCCACCAAGCGGCCTGTGCGGATGTGGGCCAAGGCGACATGGATCGGGAGGAACATCACATCCACTTGTCCGCCCAGCAAATCGGTGACCGCCGGGCCTGTGCCGCGGTACGGGATGTGGGTCAAAAACACTTTCGCGGTGTTCTTGAACAACTCCATGGACAGGTGGTGGGGCGTGCCAACGCCGGGCGATGCGTAGTTGATCTGTCCGGGCTGTTTGCGGGCCGTCTCCACCAATTCACCCGCGGTCTTGTAGCCCGATTTGGGGTGTGTCACCAGCAGCAATTGACCCCAGCTGGTTTGGGAAATGGGGGTCAGGTCTTTGACCGGATCGAAACCGATGCCCGGAAACAAGGCGCGGTTCATGACCAAAGTGTTCACGCTGACCAGCAAGGTGTTGCCATCGGGTGCAGCGCGCACCACGGCTTCGGTGCCAATGTTGCCGGAAGCCCCGACGCGGTTTTCCACCACCACCGGGCGGTTCAAGCGCTGGGCGAGTTTGGGCCCGAGTGTGCGGGCAATCAAGTCAATGCCGGTGCCTGGCGTGAAGGGCACGATCAATTTGATGGGGGCTTGGCTGGGCACCGTTTGTGCCATGGCCATGGGGGTGATGCCATACAGGGCACAGCTGGCGGCCAGCAATGCAGACAGCTGTCGTCGTAAGGGGTTCATTGGCGTGCATTCCATGGGTTAGTATGCAAACCATTATTGATCTTGGCGTTTGCTGCGCATATTCTGGCAATCCCTGCCCCATGTCCACACCAGATATTTACCAACGCCCGGGTTTTTTGTTGCGCAGAGCCCATCAGATCTCGGCTTCGATCTTTGAGCGCGCTTGCGCCGATTTGGCGATCACGCCTGCCCAGTACGGGGTTTTGTGCATCATTCAAGCGCAATCTGGCATCGACCAATCCAGCCTGGCCCGGGCTTTGGCTTTTGACAAAGTCACCGTGCTGAGGGTCCTCAAGGGCCTGGAGGAGCGGGGGTTTTGCCAGCGCACGATTTCATCTGAAAACCGCCGACAGATGTCCGTGAGCCTGACCGCTGCAGGGCAATGTTTGCTGCAGCAAGCCAGCGAGCCGGTTCAAAAAGCACACGACACGCTGCTGAGCCCTTTCAGCCCGGACGAGCGTGCGCAGTTCATGGCCTTGTTGCAAATACTCACCAAGCAACTCGATGGTGAGGCCCGTGCCAGTTTTGTGCCCATGCTGGCGCAACCCTGATACGAATTCCCCAAAGACACTGGGTTGGCGTTGCGCAGGCTTTTGTCGGTGTCTAAATGGGTGGAATAAACCCGGCTTTGCTCCCCAAGAGGTTGACATCTGATTCGGCGCGGGCTGAGCCCCAGGCTGAAACGGCGCAGATCACGCAGGCCAGCCGTTTCATTTTTTCAAAGCGTTTTGAACACTTCAGCCGCCACACGCACCGTTTCGGCGATGTCGGCTTCGGTGTGGGCGGCGCTCACAAATCCAGCTTCGTACAAAGCGGGTGCAATGTAGACGCCACCGTCGAGCAGGCCGTGGAACAGTTTGTTGAACTTGGGGCTGTCGCTGGTCATGACCTGGGCGTAGTTTTGCGCCAACTCGGGCAGCAAGAAAAAGCCGAACATGCCGCCTTGGCAGTCGGCACTGAAAGGCACGCCCGCTGCAGCGGCAGCGACTTTCAGGCCATCCACCAGGCTTTGGGTGCGGGCACTCAAGTTGTCGAAAAAGCCGGGTTTGGCAATTTCTTTCAAAGTGGCCAAGCCGCAGGCGGTGGCCACCGGGTTGCCGCTGAGTGTGCCTGCTTGGTACACCGGGCCGGTGGGCGCTAATTTGGACATGATGTCGCGCGGGCCACCAAATGCGGCCAAAGGCATGCCCCCGCCAATCACCTTGCCCAGCACCGTCATGTCGGGCTTGAAGCCGGGGATCAATTGGGCGTACACGCTTTGCGCGCTGCCCAAGGCCACCCGAAAGCCCGACATGACTTCGTCAAATACCAGCAAGGCGCCGTATTCGGTACACAGCTCGCGGCAGCGCGTCATGAAGGGCACGCTGGCGCGCACAAAGTTCATATTGCCGGCGATGGGCTCGATCATCACGCAAGCGAGTTCCTTGCCGTGCAGGGCGAAGGCTTCTTCCAGCGCGGCGATGTTGTTGTACTCCAGCACCAGCGTGTCGCGCACCACCTCGGGTGGCACGCCGGCGCTGGTGGGGTTGCCAAAGGTGGCCAAGCCCGAGCCGGCTTTGACCAGCAGCGCGTCGGCATGGCCGTGGTAGCAGCCTTCGAACTTGATGAACTTGCTGCGGCCTGTCGCCCCGCGGGCCAGGCGCAAGGCGCTCATGCCCGCTTCGGTGCCCGAGCTGACCAGGCGCACCATCTCCATGGACGGCACATGTTTGAGGATGGCTTCGGCCAATTCGATCTCGCGCTCGGTGGGCGCACCAAACGAGAAGCCGTCGAGCGCGGCTTTTTGTACCGCTTCGAGCACGGCCGGGTGGCCATGGCCCAGGATCATGGGGCCCCAAGAGCCGATGTAGTCGATGTATCTCTGGCCGTTGGCGTCCCAAAAATAGGCGCCTTGCGCGCGCTGTACAAAGCGGGGGGTGCCACCTACCGCGCGAAAGGCGCGCACGGGGGAATTCACGCCGCCAGGGATCACTTGGGCGGCACGGTCAAAAAGGGCTTGGTTGCGGTCGGTCATGTCGGGTCTCAGTGTTTGGTTTCGTTGAAAGGCACTTCGAAGTAATCGGCACCGGGGTGCACATCGGGACCTTCTTCGTCGTCATCGGTCTCTTCGCCGTCGGGCAAGGCCCAAAACAGCCGGTCCGGAATGACTTGGCCCATGCCTGGGCGAAAGCCTTCGTCCAGGCAGCGGTCCAGGTAGTGCAAGGCTTCGCTGGTGGCTTCGGGCAAATCCATGCCAGTGGCCAGCAAGGCCGCCAGTGCGGCGGTGAGCGTGTCGCCGGCCCCGGCAAACACGGCCTCGATGAGCTCGAACTTTTCGTGGCTGATGACGCTTTCGGGAGAAGCCAGCACGTTGTCAATGTACTGCTCGGGCAAAGGCAGGCCCGTGACCAAGGTGAACGGCACGCCCAGTTCTGAGGCGGCTTTGGCGAAGTCGCGTGGGCCAGGGTTGCGCTCGCCGCTCCAGTCTGGCAGCAGCCAGCGGCGCAGGGTGCTGTGGTGGCCCACCAGCACGCTGGTTTGTGGCAGCAGCAACTCTCGAAAAGCGTCCAAATAGTCGTCGATCTTGTGTTCTTCCCACCAAGACAGGTTGGGCATGTAGGCCACCACGGGCACGCCCTCGTAGTCGTCGGCCAATCCGGCAATGACGGCCAGATTCTCGGGGGTGCCCACAAAACCCACTTTGATGACTTGCACCGGCATGTCTTCGGCCACGGTGCGGGCTTGGTCGTCAACGGCTTCGTCGTCGAGGGGGTAAAAGTCGGTGATGTGGGTGGTATCGCGCACATAGGCGCCGGTGCACACCGGCAGGCAATGTGCTCCGACAGAAGCCATGGCCGTGGCGTCGCAGGTCAGTCCGCCTGCGCCGCTGGGGTCATTGGCATTGAAGGACAAAATGCAGGCCAAGCCTGCTGATTCTTCGGCTTCAGCCGCTTCGGTCTCGGGCAGCGTGTCGGGTTCGGGAGCGTCTGGGATGTGATCGGTCATAAAGGCGAATCGCAGTGGTCTTCAAGTAGCCCTCGATTGGGCCAACTGCGCGGCCCGATACAATTCAATTCATTCTATTCGACTCTCTGATTGCGACACTGTGATGGAACACAAAACCTGGATGTGCCTGATTTGCGGCTGGATTTACGACGAAGCCGAGGGCGACCCCGAGCACGGCATCCCGCCTGGCACCAAGTGGGAAGACGTGCCCATGAACTGGACCTGCCCTGAGTGCGCCGCCCGCAAAGAAGACTTCGAGATGGTGGCGATCTGAGCGCTGCGATGGAAGGGCCGCCTGGATCAGGCGGCTTTTTTCTTGACCACAGCGTAGCGGGCCAGCGTCTTCTCTCGGGCTTCGGCGTGGTCCACGATGGGCGCAGGGTAGGTCTTGCCGATCACCACGTCGGCTGTTTGTAATTCCAGCGGCTTGGCCAGCCAGGGCGCGTGCAGCGCTGCTGTGGGCAGGGCCGCCAGCTCGGGCACATAGCGGCGGATGAATTTGCCTTCCGGGTCGAACTTTTCGCTTTGGCTGATCGGGTTGAAGATGCGAAAGTAGGGCTGCGCATCGCAACCGCTGGAGCTGGCCCACTGCCAGCCGCCGTTGTTGGCCGACAAATCAAAGTCGTTCAGGTGGGTCGCGAAGTACTTTTCGCCCCAGCGCCAGTCGATGCCCAAATCCTTGACCAAGAAGCTCGCCACCACCATGCGCAGGCGGTTGTGCATGTAGCCTGTTTGGTTGAGTTGGCGCATGGCCGCGTCCACCAGCGGGTAGCCAGTGCGGGCTTGGCACCAGGCGTCCAACAGTTTGTGGGCGTGGGGGCCGTGTTCCCACTTGATCGTGTCGTACTCGGGCTTGAAGCTCTCGCCCCGCCCCACATGACCAAAGTTGTGCAGCACCTGCACATAAAAGTCGCGCCAGATCAGCTCGGACAACCACACCGCTGCGCCCGCGCTGCCTGCGCTCATGCGGGCATGTGCCTCGCGGGCCAGCTGGCGGATCGACACCGTGCCAAAGCGCAGGTGCACGCTCAGGTAGCTGGGGCCTTTGACCGCCGGGAAGTTGCGGGTGTCTTCGTACTGGTCGATGCGGGTCAGGAAATCGCTCAGCAAAGCCTGTCCGCCGGACTCGCCGGTGGGGATTTTCAAAGCTTTGAGGTTGGTGGCTTCGAAATCGAGGTCCTGTAACTCGGGCACGGGCTGGGCCAGGTTCTCCGGTCGCGGGGCCAGGTGATGGGCGTGCTGTTCGACCGGGTAAGCCTGCAAGTCATCGGCGGTGATTTTCTTGAGCCAGGCGTTTTTGTAGGGGGTGAACACGGCAAAAGGCTTGCCCACTTGGGTCAGCACTTCCTTGCGCTCAAACACCACATGGTCTTTGAAGGTGTGGAACACGATGCCGTGGTCAGCCAGGTGGCCGCGCACCTGGATGTCGCGGGCCAGAGCCAAGGGCTCGTCGTCGTGGTTGGCAAACACCGCCTGCACCTGCAGGTGGTGCGCCAATTTCGCGATCTTGTCTTGCGCCACGCCATGGCGCACGATCAGGCCGGCCTGGGGGTGCCCGGCCAACTGGCGCAGCTGCGCATCGACCTCCACCAGCGATTCGCGGATGAACTCGACCCGGCGGTCGGTGCGGGGCAGTGGGTCCAGGATGGCGGTGTCAAACACAAAGGCCACATGCACCCGCTGGCAGTGTTGGAGTGCGTGGTACAGCGCGCAATGGTCGGCCACGCGCAGGTCGCGCCGCAGCCAAACCAAGCCGCTCGTAAATGTGCTTTCCATGACAGCTTGTCCGGTTGGATCTGTGAGAGCGCTGGATGGCCCTGGCCCGGGGGCAGGGCCGTTAAAATCAGCACATGACCGATTGTGCCTCCATTGACCTCAAGCATCATTTCCTGATCGCCATGCCCGGGTTGGAGGACGAGACTTTTGCCCGCAGCGTGGTCTACATGTGCGAGCACAGCCCACGCGGCGCCATGGGCCTGATCATCAACAAACCCGCCGACATCAGCATGCGCCACCTGTTTGACAAGGTGGATTTGACGCTGCGACGCGAAGACCTGATGCAAAATCCGGTTTCTCAGGGGGGGCCGGTGCAGACCGAGCGCGGCTTTGTGCTGCACGACCCTTTGCACGACCCCCTGCGCATGGACAAGCCTGAACAAGAAGGCTCGGCCTACGCCTCGACGCTCACCGTGCCCGGTGGGCTGGAAATGACCACCTCGCGAGATGTGCTGGAAGCCTTGTCCTCGGGGGCCGGCCCGCGTCGGGTGCTGATCACACTGGGTTATGCATCTTGGGGCGAAGGCCAGCTCGAATCGGAGCTGGGTGAAAACACCTGGCTCACCGTGCCCGCCTCGGCCGATGTGATTTTTGAGGTGCCCATGGCCGAGCGTTACGACCGTGCGCTGGACCTGCTCGGCCTCAAAAGCTGGATGCTCTCGCCGGACGCGGGGCACGCATGAACAGCACCCTCGAGAACACCGTCCCGTCTCACCACCAGAGTTTTCTGGCCTTTGACTATGGCCTCAAGCGCACCGGCGTGGCCGTGGGCAACCGCCTCATGAAATCGGCCACGCCGCAAGGCACGATTGCCGCCGAGGGAGATGCCCGGTTCGCGCACATCGCCCAACGCATCACAGAGTGGCAGCCCGACGCGCTGGTGATTGGCGTGCCGACTCACCCCGACGGCGGCGAACACGAGAACACCCTGCGTGCCCGCAAGTTCGGCCGCCAGCTGCGTGGCCGTTTTGGCCTGTCGGTGTACGAGGTGGACGAGCGTTACAGCACGACCGAAGCGCATTCTTATGGCGCCAAAGACGCCGATGCGGCGGCGGCGGCGATCATTTTGGACCAATTTTTAAGGAGCTTGCCATGAGTGCCCTCGCCCTCGATGCCGAAGCCTTGTACCAAGAACTCTTGCGTGGTGTGCGCAACCTTTGCCAGGCCAACACCCGACTGGTGGGCATCACCTCGGGCGGCGCCTGGCTGGCGCAGCGTCTGCAACGCGACCTGGGTCTGCCCGGTGAGGCGGGTCGGGTGTCGTCTGTCATGCACCGCGACGACTTTGCCCAGCGTGGCCTGTCGGCGGGCGGCCAGACCAGCCTGCCCTTCGAGGTCGACGGTGCCGACATTCTGGTGCTCGACGATGTGCTCTACACCGGCCGAACGATTCGCGCCGTACTCAATGAGATTTTTGACTACGGTCGCCCCGCCCGCGTGCGGCTGGCGGTGCTGGTGGACCGCGGTGGGCGTCAGTTGCCGGTGCAGGCCGACTACGCGGCCGCCCGCGTGGGCCTGCCCGAGACGCAATCGCTGGCGCTGGCCCGCGACGCGGCAGGGCGCTTCAGTTTTGACGTGGAGAACAAAGCCTGATTGAGGCGAGAACAGCATGCTCTACAAACGCAACAACCCCCAACTGAATCAAAACGGCGAGCTGATCCACTTGCTGTCTACCGAAGGTCTGTCCAAGGACATCCTGACCCATATCCTGGACACCGCGGCCAGCTTCGTCAGCGTGAGCGATCGTGAAGTCAAAAAAGTGCCCCTCCTGCGCGGCAAGAGCGTTTTCAACCTGTTCTTCGAGAACAGCACCCGCACCCGCACCACTTTCGACATCGCCGCCACCCGCCTGTCGGCCGACGTTTACACCCTGGACATCGCCCGCTCGTCTGCAGCCAAGGGCGAGTCGCTGCTCGACACCATCGCCAACCTGAGCGCCATGGCCGCCGACATTTTTGTGGTGCGGCACAGCGAGTCGGGCGCGCCGTATTTGATCGCGCAACACGTGGCGCCCCATGTGCACGTGGTCAACGCGGGTGACGGGCGTCACGCCCACCCCACGCAGGCGCTGCTGGACATGTACACCATCCGGCATTACAAAAAAGATTTTGCCAACCTCACTGTGGCCATCGTGGGCGACGTAATGCACTCGCGTGTGGCGCGCTCCGACATCCATGCACTCACCACCCTGGGCTGCGCCGAAGTGCGTGTGGTCGGCCCCAAAACGCTGGTGCCGGCCGACATGGCGCACATGGGCGTGCGTGTCTTCAACAACCTCGAGGAGGGCATCCAAGGCTGTGACGTGGTCATCATGCTGCGCTTGCAAAACGAGCGCATGAGCGGCGCTTTACTGCCCTCCAGCCAGGAATACTTCCAAAGCTTTGGCCTCACGCCTGAAAAACTCCAGCTGGCCAAACCCGACGCCATCGTCATGCACCCCGGCCCCATCAACCGCGGCGTCGAGATCGACTCGGCCGTGGTCGACGGCCAGCAAAGCGTGATCTTGCCGCAAGTGACTTTCGGCATCGCGGTGCGCATGGCGGTGATGAGCATCGTCGCAGGCAACGAGGCATAAGGACAAACCATGAAGCTCTTGATTCAAAACGGCCGCGTCATCGACCCCGCCAGCGGCTTTGATCAAATGGCCGATCTGGCGATCGCTGCCGGGCGCATCGTGGCCATGGGCCAAGTGCCCGCCGACTTCGCGCCCAACCGCGTGATCGACGCCAAGGGCTGCATCGTGGCCCCTGGTCTGGTGGACTTGGCAGCCCGCTTGCGCGAGCCGGGCCAGGAACACGCCGGCATGCTCGAGAGCGAAATGGCCGCCGCCATGGCCGGCGGCGTGACCAGCCTGGTCTGCCCGCCGGACACCGAGCCGGTGCTGGACGAGCCGGGACTGGTCGAAATGCTGCGTTACCGCGCCGAAAAATTGCACCAAGCCCGTTTGCTGCCGCTGGGTGCGCTCACCGTAGGCCTCCAAGGCGATGTGCTGACCGAAATGGGCCAACTCACGGCCGCCGGTTGCGTGGGGTTTTCTCAGGCCGAGGTCCCCATCCCCAGCACCCAGGTGTTGCAACGCGCGCTGCAATACGCCAGCACCTTTGGCTACACCGTCTGGCTGCGCCCGCAAGAGCTGCACTTGGGCAAGGGCGTGGCCGCCAGCGGGGCCTTGGCCACACGCATGGGTTTATCGGGCGTGTCGGTGGGGGCCGAAACCATTGCCTTGCACACCATCTTCGAGCTGGTGCGCGCGACGCAAGCCCGCGTGCATCTGTGTCGCATCAGCAGCGCCCAAGGCGTGGCGCTGGTGCGCCAAGCCAAGGCCGAAGGTCTGCCGATCACGGCCGACGTGAGCATCAACTCGCTCCACTTGACCGATGCCGACATGGGCTATTTCGACAGCCGTGCACGTCTGACGCCGGTGCTGCGCCAGCAGCGCGACCGCGACGCCCTGCGTGCGGGCCTGGCCGATGGCACGCTGGACGTGCTGGTGTCCGACCACACCCCAGTCGATGCCGATGCCAAGGCTTTGCCATTTGCCGAAGCCGAACCAGGCGCCACCGGCTTGGAACTGCTGTGGAGCCTGGCCCTCAAGTGGGGTCAGGAGGCCGCTTTGCCGGTGCCGCAAGTGCTGTCGCGCATCACCGCCGACCCGGCGCGCGTGCTGGGCACCACATTGGGCAGCTTGCAAGACTCGGTCGGCCATCTGGCCGTCGGTGGCGTGGCCGATGTGTGTGTGCTGTCGACGGAAGGCCACTGGCTGGTGAACGAGACTTCGCTGCGCAGTCAGGGCAAGAGCACGCCGTTTTCCGGCTACGAGCTCCCCGGCCGCGTGCTGGCCACGGTGCTTGGCGGGCAAGTGGCGTTTGAGGCTTGAATGGTGGAGGAAGTTCTTTGTCGCAATTGCCCACTTTGTTGTTCAGACGTTTCTGGTTCAGACGTTTCTGTCACTCCCGACTTGATCGGGAATCCAGGGCCCCTTGTTTCCTGCGTCCAGATGGCAGGAGCCTGAGCCCATGATGCAAACCTTGCGAGCGATTTGGAAATTCCTGCGCGGAATGGGGCATGTGGTCAGAGGTGTGTGGTGGGTCTACGCCCATTTCCCGCAACTGAGCGTCGAGCACCGCGAAATGCGTGTTCAAGCTTGGTCCTTGCAGTTGCTGGCGCTGTGGGGCATCCACCTGAAGGTGCTTGGGCAACCGGTGTTGAACGGCCCTGCACTGATGGTGGCCAACCACATCTCCTGGCTCGACATCTCGGTCATCCACGCGGCGCGGCATTGCCGCTTTGTTGCCAAGTCCGATATCCGGGACTGGCCTTTGATTGGCATATTGGCCAATGGCTGTTCGACCTTGTTCATCGAGCGCACCAGCCGCAAAGACGCGTTGCGCATGGTAAAGGCCATGGCCGATGCCATGAAGGATGGCGACGTGGTGGTCGTGTTCCCCGAAGGCACCACCAGCGATGGCCGAGACTTGTTGCCCTTTCATGCCAACTTGATCCAGGCGGCCATCCAGGCCGATGCCCCGGTGCAGCCCTTGTCACTCAAGTTCATCGATGCCCATTCTGGTGAGCTCAGCCATGCCCCGTGCTACATCGGAGACGACACGCTGATCGGCTCCATGTGGCGTACCTTGACCGCATCGCGCATCATGGCCGTGGTGCATTTCGGTGAACCCCAAACCGCCAATGGCCGAGACCGCCGTGCCTGGGCGCAAGACCTGCGCCAAGACATCATCCGTTTGCGCGACGCGCAGTGATCTTCAAACGAGCTTGGCCGGTGGGTTTTGGGGGTGGGTGTGTTCGCAAGCCTCGACTTCGGCGCAAGGCATTTGGCACAGCTCACGCTTGTTCACTGGGCAGGTTCGGTTGAAGGTGACCACATGGTCGACCTCGGCACGGATGCCAATCCACTCGCCCAGCTTGTGGTCGTGGTGGCTGGGCACATGGGCCATCAGCAAGTCGCCGCTGGCCAAACGCAGGGTGTATAAAAATTCCGAACCGCGAAAGGCTTTGCGAATGATTTCGGCTTTGACCGGGGCATGGTCATCGTGCACGATGTCGTCGGCGCGCAGCAGCACATCGCACTGGCCGTCCTCAAAAGCGCAGGGCAGAGGGCATTCGGCCACATCGGTCAACTCCCCGACCGGGGTGCTGACCAATATGTGCCCATCCGCCTCGCGCAAAGTGGCCGGCGTGAACACGCCGTGGCCGATGAAGTCGGCCACAAAGCGGGTCGCCGGGCGGTGGTAGAGGGTGTAGGCATCGTCCCACTGGTGCAACTGGCCTTGGTTCATCACACCGATCACGTCACCTATGGCAAAGGCTTCCAGTTGATCGTGGGTCACCAGCAATGCCGTGGCTTGAGCCGCTTTGAGGATGTTGCGAACCTCTTGCGCCAAACGCTCACGCAAGTCGATGTCCAGGTTGGAAAAGGGCTCATCCAGCAAGAGCAAATCAGGCCCGGGCGCCAGTGCACGGGCCAGGGCCACGCGTTGCTGCTGGCCCCCTGAGAGCTCGTGCGGGTACCGGTGATCAGAACCTTCCAGGCCCACGAGGGTCAGCACCTCGGCCACGCGTTGCTGTCGCTTGGCTTTGGGCCAGTGTGCAATGCCAAACACCACATTGCGGCCCACGTCCATGTGGGGAAACAAGGCGTAGTCCTGAAACACCATGCCAATGCGGCGTTGCTCGGCCGGCACGGTGTGGTTTTTGTCACTGACGACCCGGTCGGACAACAAAATTTGCCCATCCGAGACCGGCTCCAGACCCGCCACGGCGCGCAGCAAAGTGGTCTTGCCGCAGCCCGAAGGTCCGATCAGCACACCAATGTCGCCGGCGTGCAGGCCCAGGTTGACACCTTGCACAGCGGGGGCAGTGCTGCCGGGGTATTGGATGTCCAGTTGGCGCAATTCTAAAAACATGAAAGTGATTGTAGGCAGGTTGGACACCGTCGCGGGTGGGGTGTGGGATCTGCGGGGGCCAAGGGAGATGCCCCCCAATTCTTTGGCGAGCATGACATGAGGGCACAAGGCATTCAGGGTGTGGCTTCTACAATACCCCCGATGCTGACCTCCTTGGCCCGCCGTTTATCAGGCCTTCCTTCCCTGCTCTTTGCCTTGCTGGCTTTGGCTCTGGCCTTGCCGGTCTTGGCCGTGCTCGCTTCCTGGCTTCAGTGGAGCGGCGAGAGCACCCATATTCTGCGGGAGATGGCCATCACCGTGCTGCCCGATTACGCCTTGACCACGCTGGGCCTGTGCCTGATGGTGGCGGTGGGCGTGACGGTGTTGGGTTTGGCCACGGCGGCGCTGGTCACTTTGTTTGATTTTCCGGGGCGCGGCGTTTTTGAATGGTTGCTGCTCCTGCCACTGGCCATGCCGGCTTATGTGGTGGCCTATGCCTACACCGACTTTTTGCAGTTCAGTGGGCCCCTGCAGGTGGCCTTGCGCGAGACCTTGGGTCTGCAAGGCCGATTGTGGCCCGATGTGCGCAGCGTCTGGGGCGCGGCGCTGGTGTTCACCCTCTCGCTCTACCCCTATGTTTATTTGTTGGCCCGCACGGCTTTGGTGGAGAGGGCTTCGGGCTTGATGGAAGCGGCGCGCCTGTTGGGAGCCCCTTTGTCGCGTCGCATCCGAGAAATCGCCTTGCCCTTGGCCCGCCCCGCTGTGGCTGCGGGCGTGGCGCTGGCGCTGATGGAGACACTGGCCGACTTTGGCGTGTCCAGCTACTTCGGCATCCAGACCTTCACCGCAGGCATTTACAAAGCCTGGCTGTCCATGGACAACCGCATCGCCGCCGCGCAACTGGCCACGCTGCTGCTGGCGGTGGTGGTGGTTTTGCTGCAGTTGGAGCAACGCGCCCAAAAGCGCATGCGCTTCAACCAGGGGCGCGGTTCGCGTCAGGGCTCTGCCGAGGCGCAGCCGACGCAGTTGCACGGGACGAGCCGCTTGCTGGCATGGACGGTTTGCAGTGTGCCCGTCCTGCTGGGCTTTGTGTTGCCCGTGCTCATCATGTTGCGCGCATTTTTGGGCGAGACCGGCGAGATGCCTTGGGCGCGTTTTGGCCAATGGGCTTGGACCAGCTTGCGCTTGGGCGCGGTGACCGCCGTGCTCGCTGTGGGCGTGGCGATGGCTTTGTCTTTCAGCGTGCGCACACGCGGGGATGCGCTTAGCCGGGGGTCGATTGCACTGGTGGGCTTGGGTTATGCCATTCCCGGTGCGGTGGTGGTGGTGGGCTTGTTGTTGCCGGTGGGCTGGATTCAGCACATCTGGCCTGCGTCTTCGGCCGGCTCCTGGATCACGGCCACCTCGCTGGGCTTGGTGTGGGCCTATCTGGTGCGCTTTTGCGCAGTGGCGCTGCAGTCGGTGCAAAGTGGTTACGCCCGCATTCCTGTCAGCCTCGATGATTCGGCCCGCATGCTGGGTGTGACCGGCTGGGGCCTGATGCGCCGCGTGCACGCCCCCTTGTTGCAGCGCACCACCATGGCGGCGGCCTTGTTGGTGTTTGTGGACGTGATGAAGGAGCTGCCCGCCACCTTGGTGCTGCGCCCCTTCAACAGCGACACCCTGGCTGTGGTGGCTTATCAGTTGGCGCGTGACGAGCGCCTGGGTGAGGCAGCCTTGCCCTCGCTGGCGCTGGTGCTGGTGGGTTTGATCCCGGTGGTCTTGCTCAGCCGCACCTTGCGCCAAACCAAACCCTGAGCGGCAAGCTGGTGCCACTCTGTCCATCCCGTTCAGCAGCCTCAGCCACTCATTTTTCAGGCAGACACCATGACCCACAGCCACCCTGTCAACACCACGCGCCAGATTGAACGCTTGGTCACCGGCCAAGCCACTTCGGATGGCGCGGGCGTCAAGCTCAGCCGCATCCTGACGCAGGACCTGCAACACCGGCTGGATCCCTTTTTAATGCTCGATGCCTTTGGCAGTGACAAGCCCGACGATTACATCGCGGGCTTTCCGGACCATCCGCACCGGGGCTTCGAAACCGTGACCTACATGATTGCAGGCCGCATGTTGCACCGCGACAGCGCGGGCAACGAGGGGCTGTTGCAAAACGGGGGCGTCCAATGGATGACCGCGGGCAAAGGGGTGATCCATTCCGAAATTCCGCAGCAAGATGCGGGCGTGATGGAGGGCTTTCAGCTTTGGCTCAACTTGCACAGCAGCGAAAAGATGAACGATCCGTGGTACCGGGACTTTCAAAACGAACAACTGCCCCAGTTTCAGACGCATGAAGGGGTGTCGGTGACAGTCATTGCCGGTGCCAGTCACGGGGTGCAAGGAGCGGTGACGCGTGAGATCACCCAAGCACTCTACCTGGATGTGCACATGCCCGAGGGCACGCGCTTTGAGCAGAGCTTGCCCGACGGGCACAATGCATTTGTCTATGTGTACCGAGGCCAAGTCAGCATTGCAGGTCAAGCCGTCCCTTTGCAGCGCATGGCCATTTTGGCCTCGACCCCCCAAGCCGACGGTGTGGTGATTGAGGCGAGCGCCGATGCCAAACTGATCCTGGTCTCGGGCAAGCCTTTGAAAGAGCCCATCGTTCAGTACGGACCCTTCGTGATGAACACGAAAGAGGAGATCTACCAGGCGATGACGGACTTTCGGGACGGCCGTTTAGGTGAGTCCCCAAAACAGGTGGGTGGCCTACCGTGAAAAATTTGGAGTCGCTTTGGGGTCGCCCCGGGACCGATCATCGCTTCAATCGCCACAGCAAAGAAACCCATGGCCGAGATTCGGCTTTGGTGCCCCCGACAGGAATCGAACCTGTATCACTCCCTTAGGAGGGGAGAGTTCTATCCATTGAACTACGGTGGCAGAGGAGTCATTTTACAGGGCGCAGGCATGGCTTTCTTGGCTTGATGGCAGAGCTCAAACCCCGAGCTGGCTGAGCACCATGTTTCCATTCGGTGGATTCTCAAGTCAGCAGCCTTTGGGGTGAAAGGACCGGATGGCCAGACCGTTTGCCGACGTACAGCCCCCCTTTTGTGGTTCAGTCTTTGCGGATGGTGTAGATCAAATCGAGCGCATTGTCTTGTCCCGTTTGGGCCCGCAGGGTCAGGCGGCGAGACAGGTCGTAGAACACATAAAAGCTGCCAAAGGTGCCGCGCAGGCTGGTCTCGTACACCAGGTAAAAGTCTTTCGACAAACGCTTGCCCAGGGTGACGGCCGCTCCGGTGGCGGTGCTGTCGCTGCGGCTGCCACTGGCCAGCGAAATTTCGTCCAGGCCCAAAGCGTTCGCCATCTCTCCGCTCAAGGTTTTGCCGTTGCTGCTGAACAAAGCCAGGGCAGCTTGCTGCAGCACAGCCGATTCGGCACCCCCGCCCGCGGCCGAGCGCCCCAAAACCAGCCAGGCGAGTTTGTCAGCATCAGGCATGTCAGGGTCAGAGTAGAGCCGCACTTTGGGGTTCAGTGCGGTGCCGCTGATGCGCACGCCCACGCGTTGTGACAGGTTGGGGCGTATCGCCAGGATCTCCAATTGCGGGTTGTCGGAGGGCCCGTTGAAGCGCAACAAGCCGGTCTCAATGCGCAGTTGCTGGCCATAGGCTTTGTAACGCCCGCCTTCGGTTCGGACTTCGCCAAGCAGCCGGGGCAGGCCTTGGGTGCTGGCATTGCTGAACAAGTCCACCTGACCCGCCAGGCGGGTGGTCAAGCCCAAGCCTTCGATTTGAAAATCCGGTCCCAGATCCAGTGTCACTTGCACATCGGGTGTGCCGATCCAGGAGGCGCTCGGGGTGGGGGGCGCAGCAGGCAGGTTTGGCTGGCGCTTGTCCACGATGAGCACATCTTGCCCCAGCGTGGGCGTGCTCTCCTCGGGCAAGATGAACAGACCTTGATCGGCTTGCACCCGGCCGCGCAATTGCAGCTGGCCTTGCTGCATTTGGGCCTTCACCTGGCCGGAAACCGTCAGGCGACGGTCTGCCCGGTTGCTCACGCGCAGCTTTGTGGCCGTCATTTGCAGGACCATGTTGACATGTCCCATGGCCGAGGGATTGGCTGCAGCAGCGCTGGGAGGCAGCCAGTTCAGTTGGCCTTGGGCTTGCAGCTCACCGCCTTGTGCGCCAGCCCCGCGCAAGCTCAGTTGTTCCAACATCACTTGTTGCCCTTGCACGCGAGCGCGCAGCTGGCCTTGGCTGAACTCGATGCCTTGCACGGCCGAACGCAGCGCCAGGTTGTCTGCTTGCACATGGCCTTGCCATTGCGGCTGGGCTCGGGTGCCTGACAAGTCGATTTTGGCGTCCAGGGTGCCTTGCACCCGCCAGCCCGGTGGCGCCAGCAAAGACCAAGCCCCCAAGCGCGGCAGCTGGGTTTTCACCCATCCCGACACAGGGGCTTGTTCAGGCCAGTGCCAGCCGTCGGAGAGTGGGCTCAAACGGGTCTGCACCAGTGCCTGGGCTTGGCCCATTTGCTCGCTTTGCCAATGCAGTTGTGCCTGGGCATTCTCGCCATCGATCAAAACGTCAACACGCGCCTCGCTCAGACCCGCCTGTATGCGCTGCCCGGCGGCGTTGTCTGGGCTGATGCGCAAGTCGCCGCGGCTGCGTTCCAGCACGGCCCTCAGCTGCAGGGATTCGCTTTGGGACAACTTCAGATGGCCTTTGAGCAGCAAGTCGCTTTGGATCTCGTCGGGCAGAACCACGGGTATCCAGGCCAAGGGCAGGTCTTCCATGCGGGCGGAAAATTGCGTGGCCGAAGGCTGGCGTTGCAGCGTGCTCGGACGGGGTGTGCCGGCGTAGCGGCCTTGCCATTGCCCGGCATCCCATGCCATGCGGGCCTGCCCGGACGTGGGCCCTTGCCACAAGAGCTGACCCGCTTGCCAACGCGCCGACCGCTGCGCTCCCACAAAGGACCCCTGCCAAGCCACGGGATCTTGCAGTTGGGCTTTCCAGCTCATGGTTGCGCCGGCGCTTTGCTTGAGGCCGTTGACGGGAGTGCCCGCAGGCGCGCTGATCACGGCCGAGCTGCTTTCGATGCGGCCGAGCCATTCGGCTTGGCCCGCAGGCGGGCTGGATGCGCTCCAGCGGCTTTGCCATTGCAGGCTTTGCGCGCCGTGTTGCAGCCGCGTTTCAAGCTGTGCTCGCAAAGCGCTTTGTGGACCTTGCACCTCCAAAATTGCCTGCTGCACTTGCCAGGGTTCGCCGCCTGGCGTTTGGTAGCTCAGGCGCGGCAGTGAGGCGCTCACTTGAATCGGCGTCTGGGTTTGCGCGTAGCCGCCTTGCCACTGGACCTTGAGCTCGCCTGTGCCCTGGGCTTGCCAAGCCTGCAGTCTTTCGGCCCAGCCCGGCCAGCGGCGCAACCACGCCATGCTCAGCGTCGCGTCGCTGATGCGGATGTCCGCTTGGCCTTGGCCGTGTTGTGGTGCCAACAGGCCTTCGGCTTGGGCATTCAGGCCCGGCAGCTTCAGCGTCAACTGTCCTTGCGCAGAGGATTGCGCGGGCTGGAGTGTGAAGTGCCCTTGCAGGTGCGCGTCGGCCACTTGCAGGTCCAGCGCCTGAATGTCCCATTGCGAGGCCTGCCAGCGGCCTTGCAGTTGCAGTTGATCCCAGTGCAAGCCGCTGGGTGTTTTGGGACCGCCCGGCACGGCAGAAAGTGCGGCTACAAAAGACACGGCTTGGCCAGATGTGGTTTGGGCCTGAATGTGACCTTGCATGATGGCGCTGCTCAATGCCGTGTGCAATTGGACGGCCTGCACGGCCGCCACTTGAATTTGGCCGGTCCATCCGGCTGCGGTTTGCTGGCCTTGGACTTGGATGCGACCGCCACCCAGCTGCGCGTCCAAGTGGTCCAGCTGCCATTGATCCGTGTGCCCGTGCAGGCGCAGCTGCAATTGGCTCAAAGGCAGGGCTTGTTGGTCCCAAGGTCCCGGCATGTGGTTGGTCAGTTGCGCTTGGACACGCCAATCGGGGCCCTCGGGTGTGACCGAGCTTTGTCCGGTCAACAAGGTTGTGGGCATGCCTGGCCACAGGGCTGCGAGGTTCAGGTGTTGCCACTGAGCCTCAGCCTGCATGACGGGCTGCTTTTGCCACGGTTGAATGCGGGCCTCCAAGGTCAACTGCATGGGCTGGGCCGAAGGGGTGGCGGGATCGGGGTGCCATTGCGCCTGCAAGTTCAATTGGGCGTCTGAGCCAGAGAGGGTGCCCTGCGCCGTGGCTTGCGCGTGCAGTCGTACCGGGGTCTGGCGGGGGGTGCCTGACACCTGAACTTGCCCTTGCAATGCCGCCTTGAGCGACATGGGCGCGGCCGCCTGCAAGCTGGCCTGCAGCGTGTATTGGCCTTGCGCCACGACCATGTTGGGCATGTCCAGCGTGTGCACCAAGCCGTTGTAACGGTAGCTTCCTCGCAGGCCACTGGCAGCAAAGTTCGCTGGGCCCGTCACCGCCAGTTGCGCCACTTGCCAAGCCACATCAACGTGCAGCGGCCACTGCAAGGTCTGCAGGGCCTTTGGATCGCTGGCGGGAAGGCGGTCCGTGATCTTCAGCTGGCCCATGGACAACTCGCTGAGCGGCAAGCTGCGCAGCAGGGCCAAACGGGACCAGTCCATTTTCAAGTCGAGGTCCAGCATCTCGAGCTGAAGGCCTGCTTTTCCCCATTGCAATTGCCCCACTTGTCCGCCATGGCGCAAGCTGCCTTGAACCTGACTGGCGTGCAGGCTTTGACCCGCTGGCAAAAGCCAGGCGATGGCGCGCAAGCTGCTGCCCAAAGACCCGGACGTCCCAGACCACCACCACACCAGTCCCAGTGCGAGCGTGAGGGCGAGGGGGAGGGGGAGGGCGGTCAGCCACGCCACCAGGCCACGGTGTGTTTTGCGTGGCATTTTGTCGGGGCTGTTGGGGCGGTTGGGCATCAAAAAACAAAGCCCACGCTCAAATGCAAGCGCAGTTTTTTCGGCGTTTGGCCGTAAGCCAAGTCCATGCGCAAGGGTCCGATCGGGCTGCGCCAACGTGCGCCCACGCCGTAGCCGATTTTGGTTTGCAAACGATGCACGTCATCGGTCACGGTACCGGCATCGACGAACACCGCGCTTTCCCAGTCGGTGCGTTGCTGGTTCCAGCGGATGGGGCGCTGCCATTCCACGCTGCCTGTGGCCAAGTAACGGCCAGCGGCAATGGCGCCGTTGTCTTGGGCCACGCCAATGCTGGCGTTGGCATAACCGCGCACGCTGTTCTCCCCGCCGGCCACGAACAACTGTGTTGTTGGCAGCCCGCTGGTGTCGCGGCTGATGACGCCGCCAGCTTCGGCACGCAAGGCCAAGCGACCCGAAGTGCGGCCCAAGGGTTGCAACCACATGGCCCGTGCCAGCCAGCGTGCGAAAGGTTCGCTTTGCGAGCCTAAACTCAGGCCGGAGCCCAACTCGAGGCTGCCGCCAATGCCCCGTGTCGGGAAAGGCAAACTGTCAAAGCGACGCCAGGTCCAGGCGTAGTTGCCGCTGACCGACTCGCGTTGACCGACCAAGCTGCCGGTGCTGGACGAGGCATCGTATTGCGCGTAGTACGAACGGTCGGTTCGGTCCTCGCGCTGGGTACGGCCATAACGCCAGCGCTGGCTGCTCACCTCATAGCCCACGAACTGCTGTCGCGCCAACTGTGTGGCACCGTGCCAGCGCCAAAGTTGGGGGTCCGGCAGCGCAAGCATGTCCAGGCTCCAGGACTGCAGGTGTGGGTCCACCGACAGTTTGGTCGCGGCGCGCCAGTCCAGCCGTGGCAGTCGAAGGTGGGTGTATTCGGCCGTGAGACGGGGCCCGGTGTCACTGCGCACGCCCAGACCCACGACCCATTTCTGGCGCAGTGTTTCCTTCAGTTCCACCTTGACGGGTGTGCCCTCTGCGGAGGCCGGGCTGTCCAGCGAGACAAACACTGCATCGTAAAAACCACTCGCCACCAGGCGTTGCTGAGCCATCAGCAAATCGTTCTGTTGGTAGACGGCTCCCGGCGTCAAATGCGCCAAGCGTTCGACCAGTTCGAGGCTGTAGCGTTCAGCGCCTGAAATGAGCAGAGGACCGATCGTGACCAAGGGGCCCGAGTCGATGGTGAGGCTCAGCGCGACTTGCTGGCTTTGGACATCGACGCGGGCCTGGCTCAAAGCGATGCGGGCCTCAGGGTAACGTTCGGCTTGTACCGATTTCAAGGCCTGGGTTTTGGCTTGGGACCATGCGGTTTGACTGAATTCAAGTCCAGCCGGCAGGGCCCATTGCGAGACCACTTGTTCGCGCTGCTGGGCCGCGTCGCGCTGGTGCTCGATGTCGCCTTGCCACTGAATTTGCACTTGCGAAATCCTTGCTGCCACGCCGACTTGGACGTCCAGACGAACGATTCGCGGTGGTGTGAGCGAAGGTTGCTCGTCGAGTTGCCAGCTCAATTGGGGGCTGAAGTAACCGAGCGAGGCCAACAAATCGCGCGCTTGCACATCGGCATCGCGCAGCAATTGCTTTATTTCCTGGTCGTTCAGGTCCTGCAATTGCTTGTAGCGCTGCAGTTCCAGGTGCTGCGCCAGCCATGAAGCGACGTCGGCTGTATGGGCTTGGATGTTCAGCTCGAATGCCAGAGCCTCTCGCGTCGGCGTGTCGGCCAGAGCGGGTGTGCCCCACAGGGCACAGGCCAACAACAGACCAGACAGGCCGGTGCGTGGACTCACTTGCTCAATAAGCGCATCGCATCTTCCAGGCCCTTGAGGGTGAGCGGGAACATGCGGTTGCTCATCAGTTGCTGCACGATGGAGATGCTCTGGCGGTATTGCCAAACGCCTTGCGGCTCGGGGTTGATCCAGGCGAATTTGGGGAAGGTGTGCGTCAAGCGCTGCAACCACTCGGCGCCCGCTTCTTCGTTGTTGTATTCGACGCTGCCGCCTTTTTGCAAAATCTCATAGGGACTCATGGTCGCGTCCCCGATGAAGATCAGCTTGTAGTCCTTGTTGTATTTGCGCAAGATGTCCCAGGTCGGGAACTTCTCGGCATAGCGGCGTTTGTTGTTCTTCCACATGAAGTCGTAGACACAGTTGTGGAAGTAATAAAAATCGAGGTGTTTGAACTCGGCTTTGACCGCAGAAAACATTTCTTCCACCCGGGCGATGTGGTCGTCCATGGTGCCGCCCACGTCCATGAGCAGCAGCACTTTCACGTTGTTGTGTCGCTCCGGGCGCATCAGGATGTCCAGATACCCGGCGTTGGCCGCGGTTTTGCGGATGGTGCCGTCCAAGTCCAACTCTTCCACCGAGCCTTCGCGGGCAAAGCGGCGCAGGCGGCGCAGTGCCACCTTGATGTTGCGCGTGCCCAGTTCTTGTTGGTCGTCGTAGTCTTTGTAGGCGCGTTGTTCCCACACTTTCACCGCACTGCGGTTGCCGCCTTTGCCGCCGATGCGGATGCCTTGCGGGTTGTGGCCGCCGTTGCCAAATGGGGAGGTGCCACCTGTGCCGATCCACTTGTTGCCGCCTTCGTGGCGTTCTTTTTGTTCTTCCAGGCGCTTCTTCAAAGTCTCCATCAACTCGTCCCAGCCCATTTTTTCGATGGCGGCTTTTTGCTCGGGTGTGAGTTCTTTTTGCAGAATCTTTTCCAGCCAGTCCAGCGGGACTTCTTTGGTGAAATCGGTCAGCATTTCCACACCCTTGAAGTAGGCACCAAAAGCCTTGTCGAACTTGTCAAAGTGCTTTTCGTCCTTGACCATCACCGTACGGGCCAGGTGGTAGAAGTCGTCGATGCTGCAAGCCTCGGACGCCGGGCCCACCACATTGGCCTGCAAGGCCTCGAGCAAGGTGAGGTACTCACGCACCGACACGGGCAGCTTGGCGGCGCGAAGGGTGTAGAAAAAGTCGATCAGCATGACGGGTCTCCGTTCTCAGGCGCGCACGCGGTTGAGTTGGTGGTCCAAGTGGGCTTTGACGGCGGGCCATTCGCTCGCGATGATGCTGTAAACGCAGGTGTCGCGCAGTGCGCCAGCGCCCAGAGGGTGGGGGTTGATTTGGTGGCTGCGCAGCACGCCGTCGAGCTTGGCGCCCAAGCGCTCGATGGCGCGGCGACTGGGCTGGTTGAAAAAGTGGGTGCGGAACTCGACTGCGATGCAGTTCAAAGACTCAAAAGCGTAGGCCAGCAGCAAGCGCTTGGCTTCGGTGTTGACGGCGCTGCGCTGCACGCTTTGGCGGTACCAGGTCGAGCCGATTTCGACCCGTCGGTTGGTCGCATCGATGTTCATGTAAGTCGTCATGCCCACGGCTTGGGCTGTGGCAGGATCGATCACCGCGAATGGCCACATCTTGCCTTGGGTCTGCAAGTCCAGGCGGCGGCTGATTTCGGCCGCCATGCCTGCAGGGCTGGGGATGGTGGTGGTCCACAGCTGCCACAGCTCGCCATCGCGTACAGCTTGCGCCAAGTCATCGTGGTGCGCGTGTGACAAGGGCACGAGATGCACATGCTGACCCGGAAGTGGCGTGGGTGCGGTCCAGTGGCTCATGGTTAGTTGTCGTGGTCGGCGTCTTTGGCTTTTTGTTGGCTTCGCCAGTAGCGCGCAATCTGCAAACCCCCGCCGCCGCCCAGGCCGACCAGCAAGATGCCCCCAATGCTGGCGTAGTCGTAACCGGCGCTGAAGATGTTCAGGCCCAACAATTTGCCAGCCCAATAGCCCGCCAGGGCACCGCCGACAAATCCCACGGCGTCCGAGATGCCCTCCATGAAGGGGTTGGGTGTGCTCATTGGGTCTGTCTCAGCGGTTGCGCTGGTTCATGAAAACCAGCTTTTCAAACAAGGTCACGTCCTGCTCATTTTTGAGCAAGGCACCCACCAGCGGGGGCACCGAAACCTTCTGGTCGGCGCTTTGTAAGGCTTCGAGCGGGATGTCTTCGGCCACCAGCAGTTTCAACCAGTCGAGCAATTCGCTGGTGGAAGGTTTTTTCTTCAGTCCCGGCAGGCCGCGCACGTCGTAAAAGGTCTTGAGGGCCAAAGCCAACAGGTCTTTCTTGAGCGTGGGGAAGTGCACGTCCACGATCTGGCGCATGGTGTCCGCTTCGGGGAACTTGATGTAGTGAAAGAAGCAACGGCGCAAGAAGGCATCGGGCAACTCTTTTTCGTTGTTGGAGGTGATGAACACCAGCGGGCGGGTCTTGGCCTTGATCAACTGCCGTGTCTCATAACAATAGAACTCCATGCGGTCGATCTCGCGCAGCAAATCGTTCGGGAACTCGATGTCGGCCTTGTCGATCTCGTCGATCAGGATGGCCACCTGGGTCTCGGACGTGAACGCTTGCCAGAGCACGCCCTTGATGATGTAGTTCTCGATGTCTTTGACTTTTTCTTCACCCAGTTGGCTGTCCCGCAGACGGCTCACAGCGTCGTATTCGTAAAGGCCTTGCTGGGCCTTGGTGGTCGACTTGATGTGCCACTGCAACAGGGGCAGGCCCAAGGCTTCGGACACTTCTTCGGCCAACATGGTTTTGCCGGTGCCGGGTTCACCCTTGACCAAAAGGGGGCGTTTGAGGGTGATCGCAGCGTTGACGGCCAGCATCAAGTCCTGCGTGGCGACGTAATTCTCGGTACCTTGAAATTTCATGATGGGGTCTCTGGGGCTGGAGGAAAAAACTTGTCAGGATTATGAGGGCCAGCCCGATATAATCCGCAATTGATTTTTACCAATCATTTGGATTGTCTGAGCAAAATGAACAAGCTGTTGTCGTCGATGTTTGCCCTGGCTGTCGCTTCCGTGACCGCCATCTCCGCCCAAGCCCAAGAAGTGAAGGGCGATGCCAAAGCCGCTGAGCAAAAGATCGCCATGTGCATCGGTTGCCACGGCATCAAAGGCTATCAAGCCAGCTTTCCTGAGGTTTACCGGGTGCCGATGATCTCCGGCCAGAATGCCAAGTACATCGTGTCGGCCCTGAAAGCCTACAAAAAGGGCGAGCGCAAACACCCCACCATGCGCGGCATTTCCGCCAGCCTGAGTGACCAAGACATGGCCGATCTGGGCGCTTACTACGAGTTGCACGGCAAAACCGAGCCAGTGGCCACGGTCCCCAAGACGCCTGATGCCAAAGTGGCGGCTTTGCTTCAAAAGGGCGCTTGCATTTCTTGCCATGGGGAAAACTTTTCCAAACCGATTGACCCTGGTTATCCCAAGATCGCGGGTCAACACAAAGACTTCCTGTTTGTGGCCCTCAAGTCCTACAAGGTTGAAAACCAGTCTACTTGGGGTCGCAACAATGGCGTGATGGGCGGCATTGCCAAGCAGTTCTCCAACGCTGAACTCAAGGCCATGGCTGGCTACATTGGCTCTTTGGACGGTGACATGAAAGTGGTGCCTCAGTCGAAGTTCCGTTGATCTTCAGACCTGACGCATTGAAAAAGCCCGCACCAGCGGGCTTTTTTCTGGGCGATTCACGGACATCTGACACTGTCTGTGGGGGCCGATTCAGGCTTTTGGGGTGTCATCCCAAACATCTGCAGGGTCTGTGGGTTCAGGCATGCGGAATGCTTCACTGGCCCAAGCGCCCAAGTCAACGCCTTTGCAGCGGGCGCTGCAAAACGGACGGTAGGGGTTGGCGCTGCTGTAAATGCTCTTACCGGCGCAAGCCGGGCATCGCACTTCGCGGGGCTGGAGGCTTGTTTCCGAAGGCTTCGCTGTGTTCATGCACACAAAGACATTTCAAACGGCACATCTTCGGCCGTAGCGACCAGCCGGCCATCGCTTTGTTGTTGCATCATGCGGATGGCGACCATCAGGCGGTTGCAACTGATTTCGGGTGTGATGCCCAAGGCCGGATCGATTTTCAAACGCAACAGCTGGAAGTTGCGGCCTTGCGGCAGGTTCTGCTGCAGATGTCCGGCGGTGGCCATGACTTTTTGACTGGTGCCCGATTCACGCAACATTTTTAGCAGCAATTGGATTGTTTGGGCCAATGGCACAAATGGCGCACTCCACAGGCCCAGGTCAGCTTTGCGGCTGTCTGCGTCGTGGTGTTGCCAAGCGTGGTAGGCCGGCAGGTCAAATTCGCAGGTGCCGCCGGGGATGACCACGCGGCTGCGCAAGGACATGAGGAAATCGTTGTCGCTCAGGCCCATGCCGATCTTGCCGCTGACTTCGTTCAGGGCTTCAAAGTGTTCGTCGAGTTGGCCAATCAGCCCGTCCAAAGCTGTTTCAGAAATGGCCGGGTTGCCGCGGTAGCCGTTGTACAACTGCTTTTGGCGCTCCAGATCTCTGAGCACATCCGTTTTGAGTTCAGAGCGCGAAGCCACCTCGATGATCTCGAACAGGGTGGTCAGCGCAAAGTGGTGGTCCAGCGCTTCGGTGCGAGGCATCAGTTGTCCAATGCGGTTGAACAATTGCTGCAAGCGCAAGTAAGTGCGGATGCGTTCGTTGAAGGGGTATTCGTACAGTATCACGCAACATTTCCAGTGCCGCGATCATAGCCCGAAGTCAGCGGCCACCAGGGACACCAGCGCCTCTAATTCGAGCAAGTTGATGCTTTGGTTAACGATCACTGTATCGGCGCAAGCCAAGCGTTGAGTTCGGCTGACTTGCTGGCTGATGATCCGGTCAATGTCTTCTGCCGCCAGGCCATTGCGTGCCATGACCCGCTGGCGTTGCGTAGCGGCATCGCAGTCGACCACCCAGACCCGGTCCAGCTGCCGGCGCCAGCGCTCACCGGACTCGACCAACAAGGGCACATCGAACACCAAGCAGGTGTGGTGATGGTCCAGAGCCCATTGCGCTTTTTCGGCGGTGATTTGGCTGACCAGTGGGTGAATAATGGCCTCGAGTTGGCGCTTGGCTTGCAAGTCTTGGAACACGTGCTCTCGCATCGCTTGGCGGTTCATGGCTCCGTCGGCTGAGATCATGTGAGGGCCGAAAACTTGGGCAATGGCCTCGATGGCGCGGCCTCCTGGGGCTGTCACACCCCGTGAAATGACGTCTGCGTCGATCACGGCCGCGCCCCGAGCGGTCATCATGGCCGACACGGTACTTTTGCCGCTGCCAATGCCGCCCGTCAGGCCGATGCGCCAAATGCGTTGAGTTTTCATGTTTTCAAAACTGGAGGGTCGGCACAGGCCCCAAGGCCATGACCCACAAACCGGCGAATGCCAAAAAAGGACCAAACGGAATATAGCCGTCTGCCTTCAATTGCCCTCTGGCCCGCAAAAGCAGTCCCACCGCCACCCCGCTCAGGGAAGCGATCAGCACCAAGGACACCAGTGCAGGCCAGCCAAGCCAAGCCCCCATGGCGGCCAGCAGCTTGAAGTCACCTTGACCCATGCCTTCTTTGCCAGTGACCCCTTTGAAGAGCCAATACACCGCCCACAAAAAAAGATAAGCGCCGACGGCCCCCCACAGCGATGAAGACAGCGTGGTCTGGCTCCATTGCAGGCTGGCAGCGATCAGGCCTGCCCACAGCAAGGGTTGCGTGATGGCATCGGGCAGCAAGGTGGTGTCGGCGTCGATGGCGGCCAGTGCGATCAGGGCCGATGCAAAGCCCGCCCATGCCAAGGCGGACACACCCATGCCATGTGTGAGAACACTCCAAACAAACACAGCCCCTGTGAGCAGTTCCACGGCCGGGTAGCGCCAGCCAATCTGAGCCTGGCAGTGACGGCATCGGCCTTTGAGCCACACATAACTGAGCACAGGGATGTTGTCTGTCCAGCGCAGTGAATGGCCGCAATGGGGACAGTGGGACGCGGGGAAAGCCAGGTTGTAGCGTGCAGACGGCGGCTTGGGCACGCTGTCTTTTGCCGATTGAAATTCGGCGGCCCATTGTGCTTCGAGCATGCGGGGCAGGCGGTGGATCAGCACATTCAAAAAACTGCCAATAGCCAGCCCCCAAAGACCCGAAATGACCACCAGAAACAGGGTGTGTTGCATGTTAAAAAACCTGGCCCATTCTGAAAATCGGCAAATACATGGCGACCAAAATGCCACCGATCATGCCCCCGAGCACCACAATGATGAGGGGCTCCAGCAAGCTGGACAGGCCATTGACCTGGTCGTCCAGTTCGCTTTCCATCAGGCCTCCGGCTCTGGCCAACAAAGTGTCCATCGATCCTGTCTCTTCTCCGGTTTGACACAACTGCACGATCATGGGCGGGAAACGGGTGGTTTGCGCCATGGCTTCGCTCAGGCTGCTGCCCTGACCCACTTGGCGCTGCAATTGCAAAGTCGTGCGCGAATAAACCAGATGATCGCACGCTTGTGCGACCGGCCCCAGCGCTTCGACCAAAGGAACACCTGCGGCGAGCAAAGCCGACAAAGTTTGTGCCCAACGCGCGACCACGGCGCTTTGGATCAGACGGCCCAGCAAAGGCAGTTGGAGCAGTCGTCGAGTGACCCAAGCACCAACAGGCGAGTCGGGCGCGCGGAGTCGGGGCCCGAACCACACCCCCAGCATCACAGCCAAAAGTGCCGCAGGGCCAGCGCTGCTCAGACTCTCGCTCAGTGTGACCACGATGCGTGTCGCCCAAGGCAGGTCTGCACCAAATGCCTTGAACACGTCCTGAAATGCCGGTACGACCCATACCAATATCATCACCAACACGCCCAAAGCCACCAGCATCACGGCACACGGATACATCAAAGCCGAACGAACGCGGGATCGCAGGGCTTCATTTTTTTCGAGTGTGCCGGCCAATCGGTCCATCAAGGTGTCCAAGATGCCTGCGGCTTCGCCGGCCTGAACCATGCTGAGGTACAGGCCGGAAAAATGTGTCGGGTGCTTGGCCAATGCGGCGTGCAAGGCCAGCCCCGCCTCCACATCACGTTGCACCGCCTGGATGACTTCGGCCAAAGCTGCCGATGGCAGGCTGCGTGTGAGCATGCCCAAGGCTTGGAGCAAAGGTACGCCTGCGCGCAGCAGTGCCGCGAGCTGGCGGGTCATTTGTGCCACATCGCGGGTGCGCACTCGTGGGGAGGGGTCCCACCACAAGCGCTGCACCTGGATCGTTTGCAGGCCCTGTCTGCGCAGTTGCGCTTGGGCCACTTGCGCATTCATGGCTTCGATTTTGCCTCGCGCTGTTCGTCCTTGTGCGTCGCATGCTGTCCACGAGAACTTCAAATTTTGGGGCTTGGCCATCATGCGTCGTCCCGCGTGGCCGCCAGAACTTCGTCAAGCGATGTGATGCCTTGCAGGACTTTGCGCAACCCCGCCACGCGCAAGCTGCACACGCCTTCACGTTGTGCTTGCGCGGCCAACGCTTGGCTATTGGCCTCGTTGAGGATCAAGGTTTGCATCGCCGGGCTGATGGGCATGACCTGAAAAATGCCGGTCCGGCCAGCAAAACCTTTGTGACAAAAATCACATCCTGCGGGGATGTACGCCACCACAGTTTCCTCAGGCAGGACCGTTGACGGCAGGCCTGCTTGCAGCAACACATCACCGCTGAGGCCGACGGCTTGCTTGCAATGCGGGCACAAGCAGCGCACCAGACGTTGCGCCGTGATCAGCGTCACACTGGCCGCGATGTTGTAAGTGGCTGTTCCCATGTTGCGCAGTCGAACCAGGGTGGCCGGGGCATCGTTGGTGTGCAGGGTGGAGAGCACCAGATGCCCGGTTTGAGCGGCTTGGATGGCGATGTTGGCTGTTTCCAGATCCCGAATTTCACCGACCATCAAAATGTCCGGGTCTTGCCGCAAAAATGCCCTCAAGGCGACGGCAAATGTCAGCCCAGGTTTGTCTTGAACATTGACTTGGTTGATGCCTTGAAGCTGGATCTCGCACGGGTCCTCTACTGTGGCGATGTTGACTTCGGTCGTGTTCAGCAAACTCAGACACGCGTAGAGCGATTGTGTTTTGCCGGAACCCGTCGGTCCTGTGACCAGCACCATGCCGTGGGGCGCCCGAATTGCTTGCACCAGCCGGTCCAAATCTTCGGGTTCGTAGCCGAGTTGAGACAAGTCCAATTGCGCTTGCGCCGAGTCGAGGATGCGGACCACCAATTTTTCGCCGAACAAGGTGGGCAATGTGCTGATCCGAAGATCAATTTCGCGGCCCATGGGCAATTGCAGTTTCATGCGACCGTCTTGCGGTAATCTTTTTTCGGCGATGTCCAGCCGTGACAACACTTTCAGGCGCGACGACAGCCGGTCTTTCAACGCCATGGGGGGCGTGGCCATTTCACGCAACTCACCATCCACCCGCATGCGAACGCGGTAGTTGTATTCGTAGGGTTCGAGGTGGATGTCCGAGGCTTTGATGGCGACGGCGTGTTCCAGCAATTGCTGCACGTAATGGACCACGGGCGCATCTTCCATCCCTTGGTTGCTTGAGCGGCCGTAGACGCTTTCTTGCATATTGCCTCCTCCTTGGGTATTGAATACCTCTGTGGACGGATCATCGGTGAAGCGGGTGGGTTTGTAAATGCAGCGCACGGGGCGCCCCAACAAAAAAGCCGCTGGAGACCCGCGGCTGAGTTGGGGCAGTGCCGTGAGGTGTCAGGTTCTGCGGTTGAGCAATTGCGACGCCAGCACCACCATGGCTTGGCGGTAGGGGTTGTCGGGCAACTGCATGGCCGCGTCGACAGCGCGTTGGGCTTCAGCCGCAGCCGCGTCGTGCGTGGCTTCCAAAGCGCCTGTTTCTCGCACGATGGAGACGATCTCGTTGAGGCGGTCGACGCTGCCCGTTTCTATGGCTGCACGCACGGTTTGTCTTTGGCCGGGTGTGCCTCTTTGCATGGCCAAGATCAGGGGCAATGTGGCCTTGCCTTCGCGAAGATCGTCGCCCAGGTTTTTGCCCATTTCGGTCGCATTGCCGTCGTAGTCCAGCACATCGTCGATCACCTGAAAAGCGGTGCCCAAGGCTTGACCGTAATGGGCGCAGGCGGCTTCAATCGTTGCGGGGCTGCCTGCGAGGATGGGACCAAGGCGCGCACTGGCCTCGAATAATTTGGCGGTTTTGGACCGGATCACGCGCAAATAAGACGCTTCGTCCAGCGAAGCATCGTGCATGTTCATCAGCTGCAGAACTTCACCCTCAGCGATCACGTTGGTGGCTTCGGCCAGGGTTTGCATGACCCGCATGCTGTTGGCATCCACCATCATCTGGAAAGCTCGGGAGTATAAAAAGTCGCCCACCAGCACACTGGCCGGGTTGCCGAAGGCCTGGTTGGCTGTCGGGCGGCCGCGACGCAAGGTGGATTCGTCCACCACGTCGTCGTGCAGCAGTGTGGCTGTGTGGATGAACTCCACCACCGCCGCCAAATTGTGCCGCTGAGCCCCTGTGTATGCCAACGCACCGCAGGTCAGGAGCAATAAAACAGGCCGCAGACGTTTGCCGCCTGCAGAAATGATGTAACTGGCCACCTCACGCACCAATGGCACGCCTGTGTCTAGACGCTGGGCGATGACAAGGTCCACTTGCGCCATGTCAGGGGCGACCAGGGCGAGTACGGCTGCAGTGCTGTTGTCGGAGGTGGACAAGTGGGGAATCCGGCAGGGGCCCGTGGCACATTGCCTAAGCCACGGGAAAGGAAAGTACAGGTCGTTATTATAGAGACAGCGTTCGTGTTCAGCCCTGCCTGAGCAGCCTGAGGGGTGAAGAATTAGCTGTCGGTCGGCATCCCGTGCTAAAATCTCAGGTTCCTTAGGGATCAGCCTAGGGAAACTTCCATTCAAAGAGGTCATTTATGTACGCGGTCATAAAAACCGGTGGCAAACAGTATCGTGTTGTCGCTGGCGAAAAAATTAAAGTAGAACAGATTGCTGCGGACGTTGGCCAGGAAATCGTGATTGATCAAGTTCTCGCAGTCGGTAACGGCGCAGACCTGAAGATCGGCACGCCCCTGGTGTCCGGCGCCACAGTCACAGTCACAGTGTTGGCTCATGGCAAGCACGACAAAGTGCACATCTTCAAGATGCGCCGTCGCAAGCACTATCAGAAACGTCAGGGTCACCGTCAGCAGTTCACCGAACTGCAAATCGGCGCGATCGCTGCCTGAGGAGAACAGGTCATGGCACAGAAAAAAGGCGGCGGCTCTACGCGCAACGGACGTGATTCCAAGCCAAAGATGCTGGGTGTCAAGGCTTTCGGTGGTGAACTGATCAGCGCGGGCTCGATCATTGTTCGCCAACGCGGCACCAAATTCCACGCTGGCAGCAATGTCGGCATTGGCAAAGACCACACTTTGTTTGCCCTGGTGGACGGCCACGTGTCGTTCTCGACCAAAGGCGAACTCAGCAAGCACATGGTCAACGTGACACCGGCTGTTTAAGCCCGTCGCGCCCATGGCGAAGAGGAGCCCCGCAAGCCGGGGCTTTTCGCATTCTGGCCCGCTGTTTTTGATGGCGGGCTGCACGGTACACTGGAAATCTCATGAAGTTCGTTGACGAAGCCTATATTGACATCTCCGCAGGTGACGGCGGGAACGGCTGCGTCTCGTTCCGACATGAAAAGTACAAAGAGTTCGGTGGTCCCAACGGCGGTGATGGCGGTCGAGGTGGTCATGTGTTCGCCTATGCCGACATCAACCTGAACACCCTGGTCGATTACCGCTACTCGCGCCGCCACGAAGCCAAGCGCGGTCAGCACGGCATGGGCTCGGACATGTTTGGCGCTGCCGGCGACGATGTGACGCTGAAAATGCCGGTGGGCACCATCATCACCGACGCCGAAACCGGCGAGGTGTTGTACGAGCTTCTGGTGCCGGGTGAAACCCTCATGATCGCCAAGGGCGGCGACGGTGGTTTTGGCAACATGCGCTTCAAAAGCGCGATCAATCGCGCGCCGCGACAGAAAACGCCCGGCTGGTTGGGTGAAAAGAAAGAGCTGAAGCTCGAATTGAAGGTGCTGGCCGACGTGGGTCTGCTGGGCATGCCCAACGCGGGCAAGTCCACCTTCATCGCTGCAGTCTCGAACGCCCGCCCCAAAATCGCCGATTACCCCTTCACCACCTTGCACCCCAACTTGGGCGTGGTCCGTGTGGGGCCCGAACAAAGCTTTGTGGTGGCCGACGTGCCGGGCTTGATCGAGGGCGCGTCCGAAGGCGCAGGTCTGGGCCATTTGTTTTTGCGCCATTTGCAGCGCACCCGTTTGCTGCTGCATGTGGTGGACTTTGCGCCGTTTGACGAGAACGTCGATCCGGTGCAACAAGCCAAAGCCATCGTGGCTGAGCTCAAAAAATACGATCCCGGCCTGCACAACAAGCCGCGCTGGTTGGTGCTCAACAAACTGGACATGGTGCCTGCCGAAGAGCGCGAGGCCCGTGTCAAGGACTTCATCAAGCGCATGCGCTACAAAGGCCCGGTCTTTCAGATTTCGGCCCTGACCCGCGAAGGCTGTGAGCCTTTGATCAAAGAGATCTACAAGCACATCCGTGCCCAGCAGATCATCGAGCAGGGCATTGTGGAGATTGATCCCCGCTTCACCGAGCAGGACAAGCCGCAAGAGCCGGATGCCGATGATCCCCGTTTCAAGCCGCTGCCCTCTGATGCGGATTGATCCGGCGGCGTGCGCCTAAATTTGCCCTCTTTCCCTTCACGCCCAGTAAACCTCCAGCATGACCTCTGCCGCCGTTTCCACCCTGTTGCGCGATGCGCGCCGCATCGTCGTCAAAGTCGGCTCCAGCCTGGTGACGAACGAAGGGCGTGGCCTGGACGAGGGTGCGATTGGCGAGTGGTGCCGCCAGATGGCACTGCTCAGTGCCCAGGGCAAAGAAGTGGTCATGGTCTCCAGTGGCGCGATCGCTGAGGGCATGAAGCGCCTGGGCTGGACCACCCGCCCGAGCGAAGTGCCCGCTTTGCAAGCGGCGGCTGCCGTGGGCCAGATGGGCCTGGCGCAAATGTACGAAACCAAACTGCGCGAGAACGGCATGGGCAGCGCCCAGGTCCTGCTCACGCACGCCGATCTGGCTGACCGCGAGCGCTACCTCAACGCCCGCTCGACCTTGCTGACCTTGCTCCAGCACCGCGTGTTGCCCGTGATCAACGAAAACGACACAGTCGTCAACGACGAGATCAAATTTGGTGACAACGACACCTTGGGCGCTTTGGTGGCCAACCTGATCGAAGCCGACTTGTTGGTCATCCTGACCGACCAAAAAGGCCTGTACACCGCCGACCCGCGCAAAGATCCCGCAGCCACGTTTGTGCACGAGGCCCATGCCGGGGATCCTGCCCTAGAAGCTATGGCGGGAGGTGCGGGCTCCAGCATTGGCCGAGGCGGCATGATCACCAAAATCCTGGCCGCCAAGCGGGCAGCCGGTTCAGGCGCGTCCACGGTGATCGCTTGGGGGCGTGAGCCCGATGCGCTGTTGCGTTTGAGCCAGGGTGACAACATGGGCACCTTGCTGGTGGCCCAGACCGCCAAACAACAAGCCCGCAAACAATGGATGGCCGACCACCTGCAACTGCGCGGTTCGGTGACGGTGGATGCGGGTGCAGCCCACAAAGTGCTGACCGAAGGCAAGAGCCTGCTGCCCATTGGCATGACGGGTGTGGCCGGAGATTTTTCACGCGGTGATGTGATCGCTGTTCGGGATGAACAAGGCGTAGAAATTGCGCGGGGCCTGGCCAATTACGCCAGCGCCGAGGCCCGTTTGTTGTGCCGCAAGCCCTCGCACGATTACGAGGCTTTGCTCGGCTACACCGCAGAGCCCGAAATGGTGCACCGGGACAACCTGATTCTCAGCATTTGATTGCCGTGGCTGAGCGCCATTGAAAAAGCCCGCAAAGCGGGCTTTTTCAATGGCTTTGACCACTCAGCCTTGTGGGTTCGGATCAAAACTTGCTCCGGGCGGCAGTTCCATGTGCGGTGGTTGTTGCATGTCCTGATGGTCCAACTCGTCGCCGGTTTGTTCGCGCGGCCCTCTGGGCCCGCCACGCAAGTACCGGTTGTGCCGCTCTTGGCGCGGCAGAAAACGCGCCAGCTCGGTCAATGCCATTTCGTACACGCCACGCTTGAACTCGACGACCGCATCGAGCGGCACCCAATAGTCGTTCCAACGCCAGGCGTCGAACTCGGGGTGGTCGGTGGCGCGCAGGTTCAGCTGGTGGTCGTGCGTGACCAACTGCAGCAGGTACCAGATCTGTTTCTGCCCCTTGTAAAAGCCGCGCGCATCCCGTCGGATGAAGCGGTCTGGCACTTCATAGCGCAACCAGTCACGGGTTCGGGCCACGATGCGCACATGCTCCGGTTGGAGTCCCACCTCTTCGTGCAGTTCGCGGAACATGGCCTGCTCGGGGCTCTCGCCTCGGTCAATGCCGCCCTGCGGAAACTGCCAGCTGTGCGTGCGGATGCGTTTGCCCCAAAACACCTGGTTTTTCTGGTTGAGCAGAATGATGCCGACGTTCGGCCTAAAGCCTTCACGGTCAAGCATAATCAACCTCAAATTTTTGAACTTTGTCCATTATGCACGCCGCATCGGCGCTGGCTCTTGGATGTATCCCTGATTTCTTTGTTTTGTTAGCGTGCCGCGATGAAAGCTTCTCAATTCCTGATTTCCACCCTCAAAGAAGCGCCCGCAGACGCTGAAGTCGTCAGCCACAAACTGATGACGCGTGCTGGCATGGTCAAAAAACTCGGCGCGGGTATTTACAACTACATGCCCATGGGCCTGCGCGTGATCCGCAAGGTTGAAGCCATCGTTCGCGAGGAGATGAACCGCGCAGGGGCGATTGAAATGACCATGCCTGTGGTGCAGCCGGCCGAGCTGTGGCAAGAGACGGGCCGCTTCGACAAGATGGGCCCTGAGTTGCTGCGCATCAAGGACCGCCACGGCCGCGATTTCGTGATCCAGCCCACCAGCGAAGAAGTCGTGACCGACGTGGTACGCCAGGAAGTGCGCAGCTACAAACAGCTGCCCAAAAACTTCTACCAAATCCAGACCAAGTTCCGAGACGAGCGCCGCCCTCGCTTTGGCTTGATGCGTGGCCGCGAGTTCACCATGAAAGACGCCTACAGCTTTGACCGTGACGTGGCGAGCGCCAAGGCCAGCTACCAGGTGATGGCCGGGGCCTACCGCAAGATATTTGACCGCTTTGGCCTGACTTATCGCGCTGTGGCCGCTGACAGCGGCGCCATCGGGGGCGATTTGAGCGAAGAGTTCCAGGTGATCGCGGCCACCGGCGAAGACGCCATCGTGTACTGCCCCAGCAGCAGCTACGCCGCCAACATCGAAAAAGCCGAAGCCCTGGCACCCAGCCAGCCGCGCGGCGCGGCCACACAAACCCAGACAAAGACCCCCACCCCAGGCAAGAGCACCTGCGAAGACGTGGCCGCTTTGCTGAACGTGCCGCTCTCCACCACCGTCAAGTCGCTGGTGCTGGCCACCGACACCCTGAACGAGCAGGGCGAAATCGTCAAATCGCAAGTCTGGCTGTTGCTGCTGCGCGGCGACCATGACATGAACGAAGTCAAAGTGGGCAAACTGCCTGGCATGGAAGGCGGTTTCCGTTTTGCCACGCTGAGCGAAATCGAAGAGCATTTCGGCTGCAAGCCGGGTTACTTGGGCCCGCTGAACCTGAAAAAGCCCGTTCACCTGGTTGCCGACCGCGACGTGGCCGTGATGGCCGACTGGATCTGCGGCGCCAACGAAGAAGACTTCCACATCACCGGCGTCAACTGGGGCCGTGACCTGCCCGAGCCTGCGCTGGTGGCCGACATCCGCAACGTGGTGGCCGGTGACAAGTCGCCCGACAGCCGGGGCGAGCTGGCCATCGAGCGCGGCATTGAAGTGGGCCATGTGTTCTATTTGGGCACCAAATACTCCAAGGCCATGAACGCCACCTTCCTGGACGAAAACGGCAAACCGCAGTTTCTAGAAATGGGTTGCTACGGCATTGGCGTCACGCGCCTGCCCGCCGCCGCCATTGAGCAAAACCACGACGAGCGCGGCATCATCTGGCCCGACGCGATTGCCCCCTTCACCGTGGTGGTCTGCCCCATCGGCATGGACCGCAGCGAAGCGGTCAAGGCCGAGGCTGAGCGCATTTATACCGCCTTGCTGGCCGACGGTGTGGATGTGATCTTGGACGACCGGGGGGAGCGCCCTGGTGCCATGTTTGCCGATTGGGAACTGATCGGTGTGCCCCACCGCATCACGATTGGCGACAAGGGCTTGAAAGACGGCCAAGTCGAATACCAGCACCGCCGTGATGCCGAGTCCAGCAAAGTGGCGGTGGCCGACATCTTGGGCCACCTCAAGGGGCGTTTGGCCCCCTGAACAGCGGGTTCTGGCCCATGACGCGCCCGGTCTTGCCCAGCCGCCGCGCTTGTTTGCTCAGCCTGTGTGGGACTTTGCTGCCCGTCGGGCTGGCACATGCCGGACGGCAAATGGAAGAGCCCCTGTCGCACGCCGTGCGTTCGGCCCTGAGCGCGGCGGTGGCGGCAGCAGCGCCCCCTGAGCCCCTGTTGCCCACCGCCGCAGATCAGCAGGCCTATGCGCAATGGCAAGTGGCCAGCAGCCAGCGTCTGGCGCGCTACAAAAAACACCTCACCGAGCGGCAAGAGTTCTTGCAAACCCTTTGGTACGAAACCCGTCGTGCAGGCCTGCCGTTGTCGCTGGTGTTGGGCGTGGTGCAGGTCGAAAGCGCGTTTCGCAAATACGCCATCTCCAGCGCCGGGGCCCGCGGCTACATGCAGGTCATGCCCTTTTGGGCGCGATTGATCGGCGACGGCGACGACAGCCGCTTGTTCCACATGCAGACCAACCTGCGGTTTGGCTGCGTGATCTTGCGCCACTACCTGGAACGTGAACGGGGCGATATTTTCATGGGGCTCGGTCGTTACAACGGCAGCCGGGGGCAGGCAGCCTACCCGCAAGCGGTGCTGGCGGCGCAGCGCCAGTGGGTGCATTCAGTAGATTGAGGCATAAAAAAGCCACCCTGAGGTGGCTTTGGCGAGGTTGAGCCCTCGGGTGGGGCAAAGGGTCAGGCCTTGCCGTTGATGACCTGCTGCAGCTCGCCCGATTCGTACATCTCCATCATGATGTCCGAGCCGCCGATGAATTCGCCTTTGAAGTAAAGCTGCGGGATGGTGGGCCAATTGCTGTATTCCTTGATGCCTTGGCGGATTTCGGCATCGTCCAGCACGTTGACGGTTTTGACCGTCTTGGGGTCAACGCCCACGGCTTTCAGGATCTGGATGGCACGGCCCGAAAAACCGCACATCGGGAAGCTGGCGCTGCCCTTCATGAACAGGGTGATCTCGTTGCCTTTGACGAGTTCGTCGATGCGTTGCTGGGTGTCGCTCATGGTCAATTCTCCAAAAAAGGGGCGAAATCGAATGGATTGGATTATCCCTCTGAATGCCGTTGCCCGCCGGTGCAACGGTCCATACCCGCCAGATCTTTGCGAGATTGCACCTGCACAAAACCGGCCTCGCGCAGCAAGGCTTGCACGGGTAAGGCCTGGTCCCAACCGTGTTCCAGCAACAGCCAGCCGCCGGGGGCCAGTCGGCTGGGCGCTTGGGCAATGATCTGGCGGATGTCCTGAAGGCCATCGGCGCCGCTGGTCAGGGCTTGCCGGGGCTCGTGCGTCAGGGCAGCCAAGTGCGGGTCAGCTTCGGCCACATAGGGCGGGTTGGACAAGATCAAATCAAATGGGCCCGGCACGGCGCCCATCCAGTGGCTGAGCATGCACCGCACCGGCAAGTTCAGGCGCTGGGCGTTGGCACGGGCCACCGCCAGGGCGTCGGTGCTGGCGTCCACGGCCGTCACCTGCGCGGCTGGGCGTTGGTGTTGAATGGCCAGGGCCACGGCCCCGCTGCCGGTGCCCAGGTCCAGCACGCGCAGGGGTTGTTCGGGCGCGGTGGGCAGCCGTTCCAGCGCCCATTCGACCAAGATTTCCGTGTCGGGGCGCGGGTCCAGCACGCGGGCATCCACGTGCAGGGTGAGGCCAAAAAAGTCTTTGCGTCCGGTGATGTAAGCCACCGGCTCGCCTTGCAAGCGGCGTTGCAGGGCTTGGCCCCAGTTGTGTTGTTGGGCCTCGGTCAACTGATCCGTATCGTGAGCCAGCAGCCAGGCGCGGTCATGCAGCGGGCGCGCCAAGGCAAACAGCAAGAGAATTTGCGCGTCAACACGAGCCAGGCCTTGTCTCACGGCTTGTTGCAGGCATTGGGCCACGCTGGGGCTCGCGTGCGGGTCCATCACGTCGTCGCCCCAATCTCCAGCGCCGCCAGCTGCTCTGCGGCTTCATAAGCCTGAAGGGCATCGATCACGTCTTTCAAATCGCCTTCCATGATGGTCAGCAGCTTGTACAAAGTCAGGTTGATGCGGTGGTCACTCAGGCGCCCTTGTGGGAAGTTGTAGGTGCGGATGCGGTCGGAGCGGTCGCCGCTGCCGATCAGGCTTTTGCGCTCAGCGGCGTCTTTGGCGGCGCGCTCGGAGCGGTCTTTTTCCTGGATGCGGGCGGTGAGCACTTTCAGGGCCTGGGCCTTGTTGCTGTGCTGGCTGCGGCCGTCTTGGCATTCGGCCACGATGCCGGTGGGCAAGTGGGTGATGCGCACCGCCGAATCGGTCTTGTTGATGTGCTGCCCGCCCGCGCCGCTGGCGCGGTAGGTGTCAACCCGCAGATCCGACGGGTTGATCTGGATGGCCTCAGCTTCGTCTGGCTCGGCCAGCACCGCCACAGTGCAGGCGCTGGTGTGGATGCGGCCTTGGGTTTCGGTGGCAGGCACGCGCTGCACCCGGTGGCCACCCGACTCGAACTTGAGTGCGCCATACACCTGGTCGCCCTCGATGCGCACCACGACTTCTTTGTAACCGCCGAGCTCGCTGACCGATTCGGACACGATCTCGCAGCGCCAACCCTGGCTTTCGGCAAAGCGGGTGTACATGCGCAGCAAGTCGCCTGCGAACAGGGCCGACTCGTCGCCCCCGGTGCCCGCGCGGATTTCCACAAACGCCGGGCGGGCATCGTCGGGGTCTTTGGGCAGCAGCATGCGCTGCAGCTCGACTTCCAGACTTTGCAACTCGGCGCTGGCGCTGGCCGCTTCTTCTTCGGCCATCTCGCGCATGTCTTCGTCATCCAGCATGGCTTTTGCAGCGGTCAGATCGGCGCTGCGCTGCTGAAAGCGGGCAAAGCGCGACGCCACGGCGCTGACCTCCGCGTGTTCCCGCGAGAGCTTCAGGAACTGGGTCATGTCGGCCATGATGTCTTCACGCGAGAGCAAAAAGTCCAGCTCGGTCAGACGCAGGGTGTAGCGTTCGAGTTGTTGGATCAGAAAGGGTTTCATGTGGGGAGATTTCGGATAAGTCGACGATCCATCACCGACGCGCAGCGCGCAGGTGGCGCCAAGACTTGGTCGGCGTTTCAGTGCCGACCTGGAAAGTCAAAACCAGCCGCTAACGCTCTTGTCGCAAGAACAGCCTTTGCACCGCTTGAGTGCTCTGTTCGCGGTGGACAGGGTCTGCGCTGCGCAGTTCGGCCAGTGCGCCATGCAGCATTTTCTGGGTCAAACCCTTGGCCAGTGCTTCGAGCACAGCTTCGGGATCTTCGCCTTTGGACAGCAGTTTTCGGGCTCGGGCCAGTTCGGCTTCGCGCCAGCTGTCAGCTTGTTGGTGCAGTTGCTGGATCAAGGGCACGCTGTCCCGCTGGCCCAGCCAATGGTTGAAGCTTTGTACCCCTGCGTCGATGATGACCTCCGCCTCGGCGACAGCCGCCTGTCGTTGGGCTTGCCCGGCTTGCACGACGCTCGCCAGATCATCCACGGTGTAGAGGTAAACGTCTTCGAGCGATTTGACTTCGGGTTCGATGTCCCGGGGAACCGCCAAATCGACCATGAACATGGGGCGGTGCTTGCGTTTTTTGAGGGCTCGTTCGACCGCGCCCAAGCCGATCAAAGGCAAAGTGCTGGCGGTGCAACTGATAACCGCATCGAACTCGTGCAAGCGCTCAGGCAAATCGGCCAGGCGCATGACTTGGGCGCCAAAACGACCGGCGAGTTTTTCTCCGCGTTCCAAGCTGCGGTTGGCGATCGCCATCGCCTTGGGTTGGCGAGCGGCAAAGTGGGTCACGACCAGCTCAATCATCTCGCCAGCACCGACAAACAGCACTTGGATGTCCTTGAGGTTTTCAAACAACTGGCTGGCCAGGCGAACCGAGGCGGCAGCCATGCTGATCGAATGGGCACCGATCTCGGTGCAGGTGCGCACTTCCTTGGCCACGGCAAAGCTGCGCTGGAACAATTGATTGAGGGTGGTGCCCAATGCGCCCGCTTCCTCAGCAGCCCGCACAGCGTCTTTGAGCTGACCCAAAATCTGGGCCTCGCCCAAGACCATCGAATCGAGCCCGCTGGCCACTCGGAAAGCATGCCTTGCGGCTTCGTTGCCTTCAAGCAAATAGGTGTGCGATTGGAGTGCCTGCGCCGACACGCCACCGGCTTGGGCCAGCCAAAGCAAGGTGTCGGCCGTGGCCGCTTGATCTGCTGCGCAATAGATTTCGGTCCGGTTGCAGGTGGACAAAATCGCCGCTTCCGGCGTCTGGTTTGTGCGCCGTGAGAGGTCGCTGCGCAGGCCATGCAAAGTGGGTTTCAACTGGTCCACGGCGAACGCAAACCGGCCGCGCAAATCAAGCGGCGCAGTTGTGTGGTTCAAACCCAGGGTCCAGACAGCCATCCGCTGATTATAGAAAGCGGCCTCAACTCAAAGCGCTGTGCGGGGCTTTCAGGGCACAATCTTCGCCAAATCCCCTGCATCCAAGGGGTGTACAAACCACCCGTGCTCAACACCCATGACTGTCTGGCAACTGTTTTTACACCTTTTTAATTTTGTTTTGCCCGCCTTGGCCATGGCGGTGTGCATGCCTTTGGTGGGGCGCTGGTTGATGGGTCATCCCGCTGTCTCTTTGCGCCGCCGCATGGCACTGCAGGCACTGGCAGGCGCTGTGGTTCTGCTGGCGGGTCTGTGGGTGCATGGTCACGACGGGAAAATGAGCACATACGGCGTCTTGGTGTTGGTGGCCGCCACCTTGGAATGGGCCCTGCAGCGCGGCTGGCGTGTCCCATGAGCCCCCTCAAGGTGGATCATTCCAATGCAAAAAAGTATTCTTAAGCCGGCTTGAAAAGATCCACGCGATCGGTCACGATCCCGTCCGTACCCAAATCCATCAGTCCTTGGGCATCCCGTCGGTCATTGACGGTGTAGCTCAGACATTTCATGCCAGCGCTGTGCACCATGCCCACGTTGGCCGCATTCCAAAGGGGGTAGTGGCACACCACGGCGATGCAACCGAGGTCCTGGGCGCTAGACAGCCAACCGTCCCACAGGGTGTCCAGCAGCAGTCCCCTGGGCAAGTCGGGGGCTTCATTTTGAGCAGCCCCTAAAGCCGCGGTGCTGAAAGAGGTCAAGAGCGGCGGCACGGGGGATTGTCGCCAAAGCCTTGCTGCCAGTTGGGCTACCGCCTTGCCGGTGGGGGCCTCGGTTCCGGGGTTGGGCTTGATTTCGATGTTCAAGTGGTAGCCCTTGGCCAGACAAAAAGTGGCCAGATCGGCCAGTGTGGTCAAAGACTCCCCTGCGAAGCGCTTGGAGTGCCAACTGCCCGCATCCAGCTGTGACAATGTCGACCACGTTTGGGCTGCACTTGGGCCCTGACCGTTGGTGGTGCGCTCCAGAGTGGCATCGTGCATCAAAAAGACGACGCCATCCGCACTCAGTTTGGCGTCGCATTCGAACATCCGGTACCCCAGAGCCGCCCCCAGCCGAAATGCTGCAAGCGTGTTTTCGGGCGCGAGTTGGCCAGCGCCTCGGTGAGCGATCCAGCGGGGGTACGGCCATGCGGGTGATGTGTCGGGCTTCATGGGCCAAGACTATGCACGAGCCGATACGCTGCTTGGAAAAGGGGTGTCCCTGCGACCGGCCCGTGTTTGTTGCACTGCGGTAACATTCAACTTCAGCCAATTTGACATTTGTTCCGGTTCTGGCTGACAGCGTCTTCAGTGATGCCTTTGACTGCGCCACACCCATGAATGCACCCACCACGCTCCAACATTTGATGCAAGCCGACGCCGATGCGCCGCGCTTGCGCGAGATTCCTTACAACTACACCAGCTTTTCAGACCGTGAAATCGTGCTGCGTTTGCTGGGTGAGTCGGCGTGGGACCTGCTGAACCAGTTGCGCCAGGAGCGCGGTACGGGCCGATCTGCGCGCATGTTGTACGAAGTGTTGGGCGACATTTGGGTGGTGGAGCGTAACCCTTATTTGCAGGATGACTTGCTGGACAACCCGGCCCGCCGCAAACTGCTGGTCGAGGCCTTGCAGCACCGCCTGGGCGAGGTGCAAAAGCGCCGTGCGCACGAGGCCGATACTGCCCGCGACGCCTTGGTCGGCAAATTGTTGGCCATGGCCACCCAGGCCGTGACGCAGTTCAGCGATCGTTTCACCCGCATGGCCAAGTTGCGCAGCCTGGTGCAAAAGACCTTGGGTCGCCTCACGGCCAAGGACAACATCAAGTTCGACGGCCTCTCGCGGGTGAGCCATGTGACCGACGCGACCGACTGGCGCGTGGAATACCCCTTTGTGGTCCTGACGCCGGATTCCGAAGTCGAGATGGCCGGTCTGGTCAAGGGTTGTATCGATTTGGGTCTGACCATCGTCCCACGCGGCGGCGGCACGGGCTACACCGGCGGCGCCATTCCCTTGACCTGGAAGAGCGCGGTGATGAACACCGAGAAACTCGAAGCCATGACCGAGGTCGAGATGGTCGACTTGCCGGGCATTGCCCACAAGATCCCGACCATCTACACCGAAGCCGGTGTGGTGACCCAGCGCGTGGCCGATGCGGCCGAGCGCGGCGGTTTTGTGTTTGCGGTGGACCCGACTTCGGCCGAAGCCAGTTGCATTGGCGGCAACATCGCCATGAACGCAGGCGGCAAGAAAGCCGTTTTGTGGGGCACAGCGCTCGACAACCTGGCCAGCTGGCGCATGGTCACGCCCGACGCCGAATGGCTGGATGTGGTGCGCATGGACCACAACATGGGCAAGATCCACGACGCTGAAGTGGCGACTTTTGAGTTGCGCTACTTCAAGGCCGACGGCAAAACGCCGATCCGCACCGAAACTTTGGTGATTCCGGGCAAGACTTTCCGCAAGGAAGGCTTGGGTAAGGACGTGACCGACAAGTTTTTGAGCGGCTTGCCTGGCGTGCAAAAAGAAGGCTGCGACGGCCTGATCACCAGCGCCCGCTGGGTCATGCACCGCATGCCCACCCACACCCGCACGGTGTGCATGGAGTTCTTTGGCCACGCCCGCGAGGCGGTGCCCAGCATCGTCGAGATCAAGGACTTCATGTTTGCCGAGCAAAAGCGCACCGGTACCGTGATGGCGGGCTTGGAGCACTTGGACGACCGTTATTTGCGCGCCGTGGGGTACTCCACCAAGAGCAAGCGTGGTGGATTCCCCAAGATGGTGCTGATCGGTGACATCGCCGGTGACAATGCCGACGACGTGGCCAAGGCCACGTCCGAGATCGTGCGCATTGCCAACTCGCGCAGTGGCGAAGGCTTCATTGCCATCAGCCCCGAGGCGCGCAAAAAGTTCTGGTTGGACCGCAAGAAGACCGCCGCCATCTCGCGCCACACCAACGCCTTCAAGGTCAACGAGGACGTGGTGATCCCGCTGCCGCGCATGGCCGAGTACACCGATGGCATCGAGCGCATCAACATTGAACTGAGCCTGCGCAACAAGCTCAAGTTGTGCCGCGAAATCGAAGCCTTTTTGGAGCGGGGCAACCTGCCCTTGGGCAAGCAAGACGACGCCAGCGACATCCCCTCGGCCGAGCTGCTGGAAGACCGCGTGGCACAAGCCTTGGCGGTGGTGCGAGAGGTGCAGGCCCAGTGGCAAGGCTGGTTGACCGATGTGGACGCCTTGTTCCCTCAGCTGCAAGAGCACACCTTGCGCGCCAGCTGGAAAACACAAATCCGTCCGGCTTTCCAAAACATCTTCTCGGGCTCGGCTTTCCTACCGATCCTGAATGAGGTCAACGCCATCCACCAGCGCGTGCTCAAGGGCCGTGTGTGGGTGGCGCTTCACATGCACGCCGGTGACGGCAATGTGCACACCAACATTCCCGTTAACTCGGACAATTACGAGATGCTGCAAACCGCGCACGAAGCGGTGGCCCGCATCATGGTGCTGGCGCGCAGCCTGGACGGCGTGATCTCGGGCGAGCACGGCATTGGCATCACCAAGCTGGAGTTTTTGACCGACGATGAGTTGGCCAATTTCACCGCCTACAAAGCCAAAGTGGATCCCGAGGGGCGTTTTAACAAAGGCAAGCTGCTGCGCGGCGCGGCCCTGACGGGTTTGGGCGACGATGTGCACGCGGCCGACCTGACCCACGCCTACACCCCCAGCTTTGGCCTGATGGGCCACGAGTCGTTGATCATGCAGCAGTCGGACATTGGCGAAATTGCGGCCAGCGTGAAAGACTGCTTGCGCTGCGGCAAGTGCAAGCCGGTGTGCGCCACGCATGTGCCGCGTGCCAATTTGCTCTACAGTCCGCGCAACAAGATTTTGGCGACCTCTTTGCTGGTCGAAGCTTTCCTTTATGAGGAGCAGACGCGGAGGGGCATCTCGATCAAACACTGGCAGGAATTCGAAGACGTGGCCGACCACTGCACCGTGTGCCACAAATGCCTGTCGCCTTGTCCGGTCAACATCGACTTTGGCGAGGTGTCCATGAACATGCGCAATCTCTTGCGCAAGATGGGGCAAAAGACCTTCCGTCCCGGTAACGCGGCGGCCATGTTCATGCTCAACGCCACCAACCCCGAAACCATCAAGCTGGCACGCTTGGCCATGGTGGATGTGGGGATGCGGGCGCAGCGTTTTGTGGCGGGTTTGCTCAAGGGCTTGGCCCGCAAGCAAACCAGCGCACCACCCGCCTCGGTGGGCACGGCGCCGATCAAAGAGCAGGTGATCCACTTCATCAACAAGAAGATGCCGGGCAACCTGCCCAAGAAAACCGCGCGGGCTTTGCTGGACATCGAAGACAACGACTACGTGCCCATCATCCGCAACCCGAAAGCCACCACCTCTGAATCCGAAGCGGTGTTTTATTTTCCCGGCTGCGGTTCGGAACGTTTGTTCAGCCAAGTGGGCCTCGCCACCCAGGCCATGCTCTGGCATGTGGGCGTGCAAACCGTGTTGCCACCGGGCTACCTGTGCTGCGGTTACCCGCAAAAAGGCTCGGGCCAATTCGACAAGGCCGAGAAAATCATCACCGACAACCGGGTCTTGTTCCACCGCGTGGCCAACACGCTCAACTACCTGGACATCAAGACCGTGGTGGTGAGCTGCGGCACCTGTTACGACCAGCTGCAGGGCTACCAGTTCGACAAGATCTTCCCCGGCTGCCGCATCATCGACATCCACGAGTTTTTGCTGGAAAAAGGCATGAAACTCGACGCAGGCGGCGCTTATCTGTACCACGACCCTTGCCACAGCCCCATGAAGCAGCAAGAACCCTTGAAGACCGTCAAGGCCTTGATGGGTGACAACGTGCTGGAGAGCAAGCGTTGCTGCGGCGAGTCGGGCACTTTGGGTGTGACGCGCCCCGACATAGCCACGCAAGTGCGTTTCCGCAAGGAAGAAGAGCTGCTCAAGGGCGAAGCGGCTCTGCGCAGCAGTGGCGCTCTGGCTCCAGAGGCCAACGTGAAGATCCTGACCAGCTGCCCCAGCTGCCTGCAAGGCTTGTCGCGTTTTGGCGACGACATGAAAAATGGCCTGCTCGAAGCCGACTACATCGTGGTCGAGATGGCCAAACACATTTTGGGCGAAGAGTGGATGCCCGAGTACGTGAATGCCGCCAATGCCGGTGGCATCGAGCGCGTGCTGGTGTAAGCCCCTGAAAGAACAAGATGGCCGGATTGAAAAAAAACATGCCCCACCCCGAGTCGCTGACCCTGCACGGTCAGACCCGGGTGTTGGAGATCGGGTTTTCCGACGGGGCACAGTTCCGCATCCCGTTTGAGCTGATGCGCGTGTACTCGCCCTCGGCCGAGGTGCAAGGCCATGGCCCCGGCCAGGAAGTGTTGCAAACGGGCAAGCGGGAGGTCGGTATTGCCGAAATCGAACCCGTGGGCAATTACGCGGTCAAGCCCACCTTTTCCGATGGGCACGAGTCGGGACTGTTCACCTGGGAGTACCTGTACTTTTTGGGCGACCAGCAAGCCGCGCTCTGGCAGCAGTACGAAGACCGCCTGCAAGCCGCCGGCATGAGCCGCGATGCACCCATGGTCGAAGCCTCAGCAGGCGGCAGTTGCGGTCACAAGCGTTGAGAAAGTTGGCATGAGTTCCACCCACTTCGGTTTCAAAACCGTCGACGAAAGCGAGAAAGCCAAGCATGTGCGCGGCGTGTTCGACTCGGTCGCGTCCAAATACGACGTGATGAACGACCTGATGTCCATGGGCCTGC
>JAIXRJ010000027.1 GCA_027485235.1 Comamonadaceae bacterium | reverse complement strand
TGCGATCCCAAGTCATGGCACCCAATCGGCATCAGGCTGGAGTGCTCGAATTGGGGCCCTGTGGCACGTCACGCCAGAACTGTCTCTGGGCACAACTTACCGATCCAAAACATCGATGAGCGCCATGCCTGGTTATTCTCAGGACATCCTCATGTACAGCCAAGGCAAAGTCGATTTGCCTTCCGATTACGGTATCGGTGCAGCCTGGAAAGTGACGCCTGCAGTGACCTTGGCCGCAGACTGGACCCAGGTCAATTACGGCGCGGTCAAAGCGAATCAAGATCCCGCTGGCCCTTTGTGGAGCGATCAAAAGATCTTTAAAATCGGGGCGGCTTGGGAGCTGAACCCAACTTGGACTCTGCGCGCTGGCTATAGCAAAAACAACGCACAAATCGACAGCAGCCGTGTGATGCAAAACATCCTGTCGCCAGCCATCGACAACAGCCACTTCGCTTTTGGCGCGACCCTGAAACTCGATGGCAAGTCCGACATCAGCTTCAGTTACGACGCTGCGCCCCAGAGAACAGCGATCGGCACAGGTGCAAGTACAGGCGTTTCACTACAGGGACACACCCAAGTGCTTCGACTGGGTTACCAATCGCGCTTTTAAAGCAGGCTTCTCAGGCCCGGGGGATATCTGGCCCTGTCGATCGCCCGAACCCTCAGGCCAAAGACTCCACCACCTCTGTGGCGCTGCGGAAAGCGTCAATCGCTGTCGGAAAACCACAGTAAACGGTGGCGTGCAGCATGAGTTCACGGATTTCTTCAGGCGTGGCACCGTTGTTCAGGGCGCCGCGCACATGGGCTTTGAGCTCATGCTGTTTGCCCTGAGCGGTCAACATGGCCACAGTGATGAGGCTGCGGGTCTTCATGTCCAAACCCGGCCGTTGCCAGACATTGCCCCAAGCGTTGCGGGTGATGAATTCCTGCATGGGTATGGTGTAGTCGGTGGCGGCGCCCAAGGCGCGATCGACATACTCAGGGCCCATGACCTGGGTGCGGGTGGTCAAGCCCGCCTGGAAAGCGGCGTCGTCAGGACGGGCCTCGCGGGCTTGCTCGATGGGTGAACGTGCGGGTGTGTTGGACATGACAGGCTCCTTGAAGTGTCATGAGCATAATCAAAAGCATCAACGATTGGAGACACCATGAGCACACCCCCCACCCCACGCTACCCCACCCCCGAAATCAAGGACCTGCCAGACGACATCATGGCCAAAGTGCTCGAAGTGCAAGAAAAAGCCGGGTTTGTGCCCCATGTGTTTTTGGCATTTGCCCGCCGCCCCGCCGAGTGGCGCGCGTTTTTTGCTTACCACGACGCCCTGATGGTGCCCGAGTCTGTCGGGCGCGAGAGTGGCCTGACCAAGGGTGAGCGCGAGATGATCGTGACCACCACCAGCGCGGCCAACCACTGCTTGTATTGCGTGGTGGCGCACGGCGCGATCTTGCGCATTTACGAGAAAAAACCCCTTGTGGCCGACCAGGTCGCCATCAATTACCGCAAAGCCGACATCAGCCCCCGCCAGCGCGCCATGCTCGACTTCGCGCTCAAGGTCTGCAACCACTCCGACCAAGTGGAAGACACCGACTTTGCGGCCCTGCACGCGCACGGCTTTGACGACGAAGACATCTGGGACATCGCGGCCATCACCGCTTTCTTCGGCCTGTCGAACCGCATGGCCAGCTTCAGCGGCATGATGCCCAACCCCGAGTTTTATTTGATGGGCCGCGCGCCCAAGGTCAAACCTGCGCCTTGATGGGATTCAGGCCTGGCCAGCAAAGCCCACGCCATTTGGGTCAGCGCCTGCTCAAACGCGGGGCTGCCCAACAGCGGTGATTTTTCCAGGCTGGCGCTGCGCAAGGTGCCAATCACCGAACGGGTCAGCACAAACAGCTGGGCCGTGCTGGGCGATTGCAGGGCCGGGTGGTCAATGCGCTCAAAAAACACGGCCAGACGGTCGGCCACCTGACGCACGGCGCTGGCCGTTTCTTCGGGCTTTTCCAAAGTCCAGCACAGGTGAATCAGGCTTTGGCTCAAGCCCTTGCCCGTTGCAAAGCCCCGCACCAAGATGCGAACCGCCTTGGCCAGCAGCTCTCGCCCATCCAGCGCCCGCACATCGGGCAGGTTCTCCAGCTCGCTCAGGTAGCGCCCCAACTCTTGCAACACCATGCCCTGCCCTTTGGCCGCCATGGCCTGCACCAGCACCTCTTTGCTGGGAAAGTATTGGTAGAGTGTGCCAATCGAAAAACCGGCGGCCGCGGCCACCTTGTTGGTCGTCAAACCCGCCTCGCCCTCTTTGTCCAAAATCTGAGCAGCGGCCTTGAACAGGGTTTGCATCGTTTGCTGCGCCCGCGCCTGGGAGGGCTGGCGACGCAGGCTGGCTGGGGCTTGCGGCTGAGCGGTGGTCTTGCTGGGTTTGGCTGCGGCCATGAAAACGCCCTCGAAAAAATGTGAGCAGATCGCGAGTTGCAAGGTCTTTGCAAAACCTGAACAATGCTCACATTCTGACTGAACACCCACCCAAGCCCACCATGAGCACACCCCAAGCCCCCACCGAGTTGACCGTCCGCCGCCTCAGCGTGGACCTGAGCCAAGGTTTTTCTCGCCATTGGAACGGCGGCGACGCTTTTCTCACAGCCTATGCCAACGCTTTGTCGATGAGCTTTCCGGTTGGAGAGCAGTCTTTCATCGACGCGGTCAAAAATGGCGCCAAAAACCTGCCAGACACCCCCGAAAACGCCGAGCTCAAGCAAATCGCCAAAGGCTTTGTGGGCCAAGAAGCCACCCACCGCCACCTGCATGCGCTGTACAACGCGCACCTGGAAAAACAAGGCTTCGTCAACCATTGGGGCCCCCGTGCTGAGCAACGCCTGAAAAAAGGGCGCGAAGAGTTTTTCAGCAAAAGCGACAAGGGTTACCTGCACGAGCTGGCCATCACCGCCGCTTTTGAGCACTACACCTCCATCTTTGGCGACCTGACGTTGGACCGCATGGACCAAGCCGGCGACTGGTTTGCTGGCGCGGAAGACCCCCTCAAGACCCTCTGGCGCTGGCATGCGGCCGAAGAGTCCGAACACAAATGCGTCGCCTTTGACTTGTACCAACGCTTGGGCGGCAACCACACTTGGCGCATGCGCTGGTTTTGGTACGTGACCCTCCAGTTCAGCACCGACGTCTTCCGCCAAACGGTCAACAACCTCTGGCATGACAAGACGCTCTTCAAGCCCTCCACCTGGTGGTCGGCGTCCAAGTTCTTGTTCGGCCGCCACGGTATGGTCTGGCGTGTGGCCAAACCCGTTTGGGAATACACCCGGAAAGACTTTCACCCCATGCAAGTCGGCAGCGCCACCTTGTCGAAAGATTGGCTGGAAAGCCACGCAGACCAATGGCGTGCGGTGGGCGCAACCGCTCCATCGGCCACTTGAGGCTTTCGCGCACGGGGGTGCGCTCCTACAAAAAATAGCACCTAGTCGCTGACCAAGGCCCGCACCCAGTCGGGCAGGGTCACGGCTTTTTGATTGGGAAAATCCACCCAAATCGTGGTGGCGCCTCCGGCGGCAAACACCACACCCGGCTGGTCGGTGCGCTCCAGCGTGCACCAACTCTCAAAGGTGGTGCGGCCCGGATCGCTCACAAACATCTTGGCCAAGATGTCGCCTGGGTATTCAAACTGTTTGTAGAAGTTGCAAAACGCATTGACGATCACCGGCCCTTGCCCTTGAGGGTTGACCTGGCACCCAATCGCCTCAAACCAGTCGATGCGCAGCGTCTCCATGTAGCGAAAGTACACCGTGTTGTTGACGTGGCCCATGGCGTCCATGTCACCCCAGCGGATGGGGATGACCAGTTGATGCACCAGTTTTTTGTGTTCGGGCAACTCCAGCTTCATGGCTCAGGCCCTTACACCGCGAAACCGTCGTCGGCCGACACCACCGCACCGTTGATGAAGTGGCTTTGATCGCTGGCCAGCAGCATCAGCAAAGCGTCCAGGTCTTGCGGCTGGCCCACGCGCTTGCGCGGCAGCATGCTGATGAGCTTTTGGCCCTGCTCGGTTTGCCAGTGGTGGTGGTTGATTTCGGTGTCGATGTAACCCGGGCAAATCGCGTTCACGTTGATGCCGAACTTGCCCCACTCCACCGCAAAGGCCTTGGTCATCTGGATCACGGCCGCCTTGCTCATGCAGTACACGCCAATTTGCGGCAGCACTTTCAGGCCCGCCATCGACGCGATGTTGATGATGCGTCCGCCGGTGAAGCTGCCTGGTGCCGCGCCCTTGGCCCGCGCCAGCATGCGCTTGCCCACCTCTTGCGCCACAAAAAACGCACCGCGCACGTTGGTGTTCATGATGAAGTCGTAGTCTTCTTCGGTCACGTCCTGGATGCGCTGGGTGGTGCTCACGCCTGAGTTATTCACCAAAATGTCGATGCTGCCCATCTCAGTTTCGGCATGCGCCACGGCCGCTGCAATGCTGTGGCGGTCGGTCACATCCATCTCGACCACATGCGCGTCGCCGCCAGCAGCCTCGATTTCGGCCCGCAGGTCTTTGAGCTTTTCGATGCGGCGGCTGGCCAGCACCACGCCCGCGCCTGCTGCAGCCAGGGTTTTGGCAAATTGCGCACCCAAGCCGCCCGAAGCGCCGGTGACCAAGGCCACGCGGCCGGACAAATCGATTTCATAAGCCATGACAACTCCTTCAAGAATGGACCCCAGTGGGCAAAAACGGTTGACACCATTGTGCGGGGCAAGTCGGGCAGAGCCGCATAAAATGAGTCACGCGCCCGACACTGTGTGTTTGGGCCCTTGTTTTGACCCCTTTCCCCAGAAGAGACGTTCATGAGCCCCGAAGACATCCTCAGCACCTACGGCCCCCGCGAATCCATGGAATACGACGTCGTCGTGGTCGGCGGCGGTCCCGCTGGCCTGTCCGCCGCCATCCGCCTCAAGCAACTGGCTGCTGAAAAAGGCCAGGACTTCTCGGTCGTCGTCCTTGAAAAAGGCGGCGAGCCCGGCGCGCACATCCTGTCGGGCGCGATCATGGACCCCAAGGCCTTGACCGAGCTCTTCCCCAACTGGAAAGAGTTAGGCGCGCCCCTCAACCAACCCGTGACCGACGACGCCTGGAGCTTTTTGAGCGAGACCGGTGCCACCCGCACCCCCGGCATTTTCTTGCCCGAGTGCGCCCAAAACCACGGCAACTACATCATCAGCCTGTCGAACTTCACCCGCTGGTTGGGCCAACAGGCTGAAAACCTGGGCGTGGAAATCTTCCCTGGCTTCACCGCTGCCGAAGTGCTTTACAACGAAGACGGCAGCGCGAACGGGGGTTTACCTTCGGTAAAGGGCGTCGCCACCGGCAACATGGGCGTGGGCAAAGACGGCGAGCCGACCGAAAACTTCCAGCTCGGCATGGAACTGCACGCCAAGTACACCGTGTTCGCCGAAGGCGCACGCGGCCACTTGGGCAAGCAGCTGATCGCCCAATACAAACTCGACGCAGGCCGTGACCCGCAAAGCTACGGCATCGGCATCAAAGAAGTGTGGGAGATCGACCCTTCGCGCCACACCCCCGGCTTTGTGATGCACACCGCTGGCTGGCCCATGAACAACGACACCTACGGTGGCGCTTTCATGTACCACATGGAAGACAACAAGATCGCCATCGGCTACGTGGTCGGTCTGGACTATGCCAACCCTTGGCTGAGCCCCTTTGAAGAGTTCCAGCGCTGGAAGACCCACCACAACATCCAGTGGTACTTCACCAACGACCAAGGCGAAGTCAACGCCAAGCGCATCGGCTACGGCGCACGCGCCATCACGGCTGGCGGTCTGATGAGCCTGCCCAAGACCGTGTTCCCGGGTGGCGCGCTGGTCGGCTGCGACGCCGGTTACCTGAACGTCAGCCGCATCAAGGGCAGCCACGCCGCCATCAAAACCGGCATGCTGGCCGCAGAGGCCGCTTACGACGCGCTGCAGGCAGGCCGCCAGCACGACGAACTGGCCGCCTACCCTGAGGCCTTTGAAGCCAGCTGGCTCTACACCGAACTGAACAAGTCGCGCAACTTCAAGACCTGGTTCAAGAAGGGCCTCACGGTGGCCACGCTCATGAACGGCTTTGAGCAGTTTGTCTTGCGCGGCCACATTCCGTGGACGCTGCGCCGCGACAAGGCCGACCACACGTATCTGAAGCCTGCAGCCGATTGCCCCAAGATCGATTACCCCAAGCCAGACGGCAAACTCACGTTTGACCGTTTGAGCAGCGTGTTCATCAGCAACACCAACCACGAAGAAAACCAGCCGGCGCACCTGACGCTCAAAGACGCCTCAGTGCCCGTGGGCATCAACCTGGCGAAATACGCAGGGCCCGAGGCGCGCTACTGCCCTGCCGGGGTGTACGAGTACGTCAAGAACGCGGACAACAGCGACCGCCTGCAGATCAACGCCCAAAATTGTGTGCACTGCAAGACCTGCGACATCAAGGACCCGACACAAAACATTGTCTGGGTGACACCGGAAGGTGGCGGCGGGCCCAACTACACAGGCATGTGAAGCACACCAAAGAGGCCTGCCCAGCCTCTTTTTGATTGGGCCAGTGAATAAATTTCATGCTGCGTCTCCGAAGCATCATCACCCCCGCGAAAACCCTAGGCGAAATGGTTTCGCCAAACACCATAATCCGACTTGTATGACAAGTTGATTCCCACCTTGTCGTCGTCCACTGAATCATGAGGAGCTTTTGAATGAAACTGAGCAAATTGATGTTGGGCCTGAGCCTTGCTGTAGGTATCGTGGCCACGGCCTCCGCACAAATCACCATGCGCAACAGCATCTCTGTGGGCCAGAACTCCCACCAGGGCGAAGCCATCGACACCCTGTCCAAAGAAGTTGAACGACGCACCAATGGGCGAATCAAGATCCAGAACTTCTATTCCGGCGCTCTGGGTGCTGAGCGCGAGTCGATTGAGTCGGTGCAACTGGGTACTCAAGAGTTGGCCACCACCTCCACCGGCCCCGTCCCCAATTTTGTGCCCGAGTCGCGCATCTTGGATGTTCCTTTCCTGTTCCGTGACAAAGCACACGCTCGCGCAGTGTTGGATGGTCCCATCGGCCAGGAACTGCTGACCAAATTCGATTCCAAGGGTTTCAAAGCTTTGGCTTGGGGTGAAAACGGCGTGCGCCACATGACCAACAGCAAGCGCCCTGTGAATGCACCCGATGACCTCAAGGGCCTTAAGATGCGCACCATGGAAAACCCCGTGCACGTGGCCGCTTACAAAAGCTTGGGCATTGTGACCACCCCCATGGCATTCACCGAAGTGTTCACCGCTTTGCAACAAGGCACTGTGGACGGCCAAGAAAATCCCCTGTCGGTGATCATGGCGGCCAACTTTGACCAAGTGCAAAAGCACCTGACACTGACCGGCCACGTTTATTCACCCGTGGTGATCTTGATGAACAAGGCCAGTTTTGACAAGCTGAGCGCCGCCGACAAACAAATCTTCTTGGACTCCGCCAAAGAAGCTGTCAAAGCCAACCGTGCACGCGTGGACAAGGACGATGCCAACGGTGTGGCCGAGTTGCGCAAAAAAGGCATGAACATCATCGAAAACGTGGACAAGACCAAGTTCATTGCCACCATGGGTCCGGCGATGGCCGAATTCGAAAAGCAGTTCGGCAAAGCCAACTTGGATCGCATCCGCAACTTCAAGTAAAATACATCCCGTTTAAACGCCCGACCAGCACAAGCTGGCGGGCGTTTTTCAATTCGTCTGAAAAACGCCCATGAAACAATTATTTTTACGCTTTGAGGAGCGGACCACCGCCCTCTCGATGGTGGTCGCCTGCGCGATGATGGCACTGGCCTCGGCTTTTGCCATCCACCAAATTGTGACGCGTTTCATCCTCGAGTCTCCGGCAGAGTGGACCGAGGTGTTGATCCGCTTCAGTTTGATCTGGATGGTGTTTCTCGGCATACCCACCGCTTTTCGCACCGGCTCGATGGTCAGCGTGGACTTGTTGTACCGCTTGAGTGGTCAACGCATGCGGCGAGTTTTGGATACTGTGGTGGCCATTTCGGCCCTGGTGCTGTGCGGCATTATTTTGTGGTGGGGCTGGGACTACACCAACCGGGGCAGTGTGCAGTCCATGATTGGCCTGGAAGGTGTCTCGATGTTCTGGGCCTACTTGGCTTTGCCCGTGGGCGCTGTGTTCAGCACCATCGGGATCATCGGTTTTTGGCTGGATCCCCAGCGCATGGAATTGGAGAACGCGCAATGAGTTCAGCCATGCTTCTCACGATGCTGCTGTGCTTTGCACTGACGGTATCGGTGGCCGTTTCGATTGGTTTGTCGGCGATTGTCGGCATTCAGATCGCTGACGCCAACATGCTCATTTCCGTCAAGGAAATGTTCAATTCCATCAACAAATTCCCGTTGGCAGCGATCCCATTTTTCATTTTGGCGGGCAACCTGATGGAAACAGGCGGCATTTCTCGCCGTTTGGTGGAATTTGCCAAGAGCATTGTGGGTGGCATCCAGGGCGGCCTGCCCATCACCTGTGTGCTGACCTGCATGATTTTTGCGGCAGTTTCAGGCTCTTCGGTGGCCACCACGTTTGCCATTGGTGCCATCTTGATCCCCGCCTTGATCAAACACGGCTACCCCAGGCCATGGGCCACCGCTTTGCAAGCCACCTCGGCTGAATTGGGCGTGATCATCCCCCCATCGATCCCCATGATTTTGCTGGGCGTGAGCGCCGAACTCTCGATTGGCGAACTGTTCGTGGCAGGCGTCGGGCCTGGTTTGCTCATTGGCTTCGCCTTGATGGTGTTTGTCTGGCTTTACTCGAAATACAAGGGTTGGGGCAAAAACGACGGTGATGGCCGCTTGAGCTTTGGCAAAGCCACTTGGCAAGCCAGCTGGGCCCTGCTCATGCCCGTCATCGTGCTGGGCGGCATCTATGGCGGCATCTTCACCCCCACAGAAGCGTCGGCCGTGGCGGTGCTCTACGCCTTCATTGTGGGCACCGTGATCTACCGCGAAATCGGCTTCAAGGACATTTACATCATCCTGCGCAAGTCGGTGATTTCGAGCGCGGTGATCATGTTCATCATCGCCAATGCCGGCTTGTTTGCATTCATGATCACCCGTGCCGGTGTGCCAGCGGCCATTGGTGCTTGGCTGCAAGAGGTGTTGCAGTCACCGGTGTATTTCTTGTTGGGCGTCAACGCGGCCTTGTTCGTCATCGGCATGTTCATCGAAACCAGTGCGGCCATCATCGTGCTGGCCCCGATCTTGGTGCCGGTGGCGATGCACTTTGGCATCGACCCGATTCAGTTCGGCATGGTGATGATCGTCAACCTCGCACTGGGCATGATCACCCCACCTTTTGGCGTGAACCTGTTTGCCGCCTGTACGGTGGCCAAAATCTCGCTAGACCGGATCATCAAAGACCTGATCCCCTTCATTGGGGTCATCTTGGGCTGTTTGATGCTGATCAGTTATGTGCCTGCCATTTCCTTGACCTTGCGGGATCTGGTTTTCAGCAAATAAGGCTAAAATTTTCAATCATTAGACTCAGCGCCTGGCCCGTGAATACCTCATGGTTCAGGCCTCTACAAGTTTCAAAATGTCCTTCCTTTTCTCCGACGAACACACTTGGTTGCAGCGCGATGGCGACATCGCCGTCATGGGCATCACCGCCCATGCGCAAGACACCCTGGGGGACATTGTCTTCGTGGACCTGCCCGCCATCGGTGCCACGTTTGAAGCCAAAGCTGTGGCCGGAGTGGTTGAGTCGGTCAAAGCCGCCGCCGATGTGCACATGCCCGCTGGCGGCGAGATCATCGAGGTGAACGAAGCCTTGCGCGCAGACCCGTCATTGGCCAACTCCGACCCCTTGGGCCAAGGCTGGTTCTTCAAAGCCCGTCTGACCCATCTGGCCGACATCGACGCCTTGTTGGACGAAGCGGCTTATCAGAAAATCACTTGAATTGAAGCGCCAAGGTTTCTGAAGGGATCAGCGCTCAATCCCACCAGCCCGCGGGTTCTTCGCGGGCTTTTTCTTTGGCCAACTGCGCCTGCTCTTTCAGCCAGCGTTTGAGTTCTGCCTCTGATTGGATGCGCCGCAAATCGGCTTGCAAACTGTCCACCTCGTGCCGCTGATCGGCTTGCATGCGCTGCAGGGCCTGCGTCATCGCCGCTTCATCGGCATCGGCCCGCACCGCCATGCACAACTCGCGTGACAATCGCAGTTGCATCTGATCCAAGTCATCCTCCAAAGCCGACACCTGCTCCTTGAGCAAAAGGCACATGGCCTGGAGTTTGTCATCGGCCATGCGGGCACTGGTCTGCGAGTCCACCTGGGAGACCTGCATCTGCAAGCGCATCAGACTTGTGAGGTCGGCTTTTCCATAGGCGGCATTGACCTCGCTCATCAAGGCGGTTTTGCGTTGGCGCTCGCCTTCGTTGGATTCGCGGTCCGGGTGCAAGGCACTGGCCAACTGCCGAAAAATGGTGCGCAAGGCGGTCTTGGCGTCGGTTTGCTGAAGCTCGGCTTTTTCCGCCACCGGTTTGTTTTTGGCTTGGCGGGCCGCACGCTTGGCGGTCTTGCGTTCTTCGTCGGCTTCTTGTTGACGCTGCCACTGGCGCATGCCCGCCGCCGCCATGGCTTGTGGTGTGCGGTATTGGCTGGGCTTGTCGATGGGCTGCCCCAAAGCGGCCTCGATCTTTTCACGCACGCGCTCGGCCGCCTCGGCCAGTTCTTCGGCCACCTCCTGATCGACCTCGTCGTCGGCATACAAATCGGCCAGCGCCATCACTTGCGGGTCAGCGAGGGGTGACAAAAGGTCCATCAAGCTGCGCAACTTGTTGCGGGCCATGCGTTGCTGCTGAACGGTCAGGTCGGCGCTGTGCAGTTGCTCGTGCAAAAACAGCAACAGGCTCTTGCGCAAGTTGCGGGTCTCTTGGGCGGCCGTGTAGAGGGCCTGCACATGGGCATGCCGGTGCCGATCCGACCAATCCTGAAGGCGCTGCACCTGATGGGTCAAGAACTCGATTCGAGCAAGCAGTTCATTGAAGCGTTTTTGGGCCGGCGTGAGCTTGGCATGGTCAGGCGCCCGCAGGACCAAACCCGAAAAATCGGTCAGCGGCAAAGCATGGGGGGCAGAGGTTTCAGACACAGGGAACTCAGGTCGCAGGCTGGGGCTTGGCAAGGCGCATCCCCGCCAACATGGAATGGCCCCGATGTTAAGCCCTGTGGCCTGAGCCCCGATAATCAGCCATCCAATGTCCCCACCCCCCCTCATGCCCAGCCCTGCCCCGTTCAAAGTCCTGAGCCTCATCCCGCCGATGACGCAGCTCAACACGCCCTACCCGTCCACGGCTTATCTGACGGGTTTTTTGCGTTCGCGGGGTTTCGATGCGGTGCAGGAAGACCTGGCCCTGGCCACGGTGCTGGCTTTGCTGACCAAAAAAGGGCTGACCGAGTTGCGTGACGCGGCGTTGGCCTTGCCCGTCGAAGTGCGCTCTGGTCCGGTGAACTTCTTTCTGGATCACTTCCACGATTACGCCATCTGCATCGACCCGGTGATCGCCTTTTTGCAAGGCCGCGACAGCACGCTCAGCCACCGCATTGCAGGCCGAGGCTTTTTGCCCGAAGGCCCGCGCTTTGCAGCGCTGGACGCTTATGAAGACGACGGTACCGGCGACCCGATTGGCTGGGCGTTTGGCGCTTTGGGCCAAACCGACCGCGCCCGCCACTTGGCCACGCTGTACCTGAACGACCTGGCCGATGTGCTGCGCGATGCCGTGGACGAAGGCTTTGAGTTCGTGCGCTACGCCGAGCGCTTGGCCGCCAGCCAGCCCAGCTTTGACGCGCTGGCCGAGGCGCTGGCCCAGGCGCCCAATTTGATCGACACCACGCTGGAGCGCTTGGCGTTGAAGGCCATTGAGCGGCACCAACCCACCTTGGTTTTGCTGTCGGTGCCCTTCCCCGGCTCGGTCTATGCGGCGTTTCGCATCGCCCAGTGCATCAAGCGTTCTCACCCAACCATCCGTATCGGCCTGGGTGGCGGCTTTGTGAACACCGAGTTGCGCGAGTTGAAAGACGCCCGCGTGTTCGACCATGTGGATTTCGTCACGCTGGACGGCGGCGAGCGTCCGCTGCTGAGTTTGATCGAACACCTGCAGGGCCAACGCAGCGCGCAGCGCCTGCAACGCACCTTCATTCGCAACGACGCAGGCCAAGTGCAGTACATCAACCTGCAAGAGCCTGACATCCCGTTTGAAGAGGTGGGCACGGCCACTTGGGACGGCTTGCCGCTGCACCAGTATTTGTCGCTGCTCGACATGCTCAACCCGATGAACCGGCTGTGGAGCGACGGGCGCTGGAACAAGCTCACCGTGGCGCATGGTTGTTATTGGAAAAAGTGCAGCTTTTGCGACGTGAGCCTCGACTACATCAGCCGCTACGAGACCGCGCAGGCCAGCACGCTGGTGGACCGCATTGAGCAAATCGTGGCCGAAACGGGTCAAACGGGTTTCCACTTGGTGGACGAGGCCGCGCCGCCCAAGGCGCTCAAGGCCCTGGCCGAGGAATTGTTGCGCCGGGGCGTGCAAATTTCTTGGTGGGGCAACATCCGTTTTGAGAAAACCTTCACGCCCGAGTTGTGCGATCTGCTGGCGCATAGCGGCTGCATCGCCATGTCGGGCGGGCTCGAAGTCGCTTCTGACCGTTTGCTTCAGCTCATGAAAAAAGGCGTCTCGGTGGAGCAGGTGGCGCAGGTCACCAAAGGCTTTGCAGACGCAGGCGTGCTGGTGCACGCCTACCTGATGTACGGTTTTCCCACGCAGACCGTGCAGGACACGGTGGACGCGCTCGAGTACGTGCGGCAGTTGTTTGAAAACGGCTGCATCCACAGCGGCTTTTTCCACCGCTTTGTCTGCACCGTGCATTCACCCGTGGGCCTGAACCCCGAGGCCTATGGCGTGACGCTCTTGCCCCTGCCAGAAGGCACTTTTGCCAAGAACGATGTGGGCTTTGTGGACCCCACCCCCATGCCCCTGGGCGTGGACCACGACCTGCTGGGCCAGGGCCTGAAAAAAGCCATCTACAACTTCATGCACGGCGTGGGTGTCGACAACGACGTGCGCCAGTGGTTTGAGCTGCCCAAGGGGCAATGCCCTAAAACCACCGTGCCACGGCAAAAAATTCAACGCGCCTTAGCCTGACCGGCATCGGCCACCGTCACCAAGGGATGGCTTGCCCTTGGTGGTCAACAAACTGCGCACGCCCGTTGGGCTGCAGGGCGTCCAGCACCGTCAACAAGCGCTGGGCGGCCTCGTCGGGACGCATGGCGTCATTGCCTACAAAGGGCTTGCTCAAAGCCGACTGCACCGTACCCGGCTGCAAAGCAGCCACCACCGCCAAAGGCCTGCGGCGCACCAACTCAATCGACGCCGTTTGCAGCAGCATGTTGAGCGCCGCCTTGGCAGCGCGGTAACCGTACCAACCGCCCTTGCGGTTGTCTTCGATGCTGCCCACCCGCGCCGACAATTTGGCCCAAATGACGCGCTGCCCCGGCGCCATCAGAGGTGAGAAATGTTTGATCAACAACGCAGGGCCCACGGCATTCAAGGCCATGGCATCCAGCAAATGCTCGGCATCGAGTTCGTCCAGTCGCTTTTCAGGACCGCGCCCCTTCACCGTGAGCGCCCCGGTGGCGTCCAGCGCCAAATGAACAGGCCCCCGGGCTGCCAAAGCCTGGGCACAAGCGGCCATGCTGGACTCGTCAAGCAAATCAAAGCCGGGCGAGCTTAGACGAGAAACGCCACACACCTTGGCGCAACGCGGGTCATGTTGCAAGGCCTGCACGAATGCTTGGCCCAAGGCGCCACTGGCGCCGAACACCACAGCACGGTAGCCCTCGGGCAGGGACAGCATCATGAGGGCGTCTTGCTCGGTTTGCTGCCTGTTGGCGCGAGGTCATAAGCGCAGCGAAAGCCGAGGTAGACCACGTACACGTCAGGGGATTTGAAAGCCTGCACATCCGCCTTCATGTTGTAAGCGCCGTACCACCACGAGCCCCCCACGGTGCGCCGCTCACTGCCCTGCGCATCGGTGGTCCACTCCCACACATTGGCGCCCATGTCGTACAAGCCGTTCACACCTTGGCGCGTGGCGCCAGCAGGTGCGGCGCGCGGCCAGGGGTCGGGGTCGCTGGTGTTGGCGCCTTGCGGGCTGTCACCCGTGCTCCAGGGATAAGTTTTGCCTTTCACCCAAGGCGCTGGGGGATTGTCACGCGACTCGGTGAACCCCGCCCTTTGCCATTCAGCACCTGTGGGCAAACGCCCCCCGGCCCAGCGGCAGTAAGCCTGCGCCTCGGCAAAGTCCAGGTGCACAGCCGGCAAATCAGCACCGGCAGGAACGCCGTCGGGTTGACGCCAAAACCAGCCAGGGCGGCGTACCCATCCGCCCACATACTCAAAACCGCCGCCTTCTTTTTCAGCGCGGGTCACGGTGCCGGTGGCGCGCACATAGCGCTCAAACTGACCGATGGTCACTTCGGTGCGGTCAATGGCCCAACTCCCCAAAGTCACCTTTTCGCCTACCGGGCTGGAGGCTTGGGCAAGGGCATGCGACAGACCCCACAAAACAAAAACGCCAAGCAGCAACAGCCCAAACACTGCGCGCGAAGCGCCCAACAAGCCTCTGTTCATCACGATTTCTCCTCACCCAAACCTCGCCTGACCCACTTTTGCAAAGTGGGTCGCAACGGCAAAAACAGACGGTAAGCGCCCTCGAACACCCAAGACATCGGTGGCCAGGCCGAGAACCAGCCCAGCCAACGCCAGCCCGGAAACAGCCGCCACAGTTGCGAAAACGCGGCCGCGCCGCTGAACAAGTGGCCTTGGCTGTCGCGCACATGAAAACGCGCCATGGCCTGGGCGCAACTGAGCGAGCTGCCCAGATCTTGCCCGGCACTGACATCGACCCAAGCGACCGACAAGGCCTCAGGCAAACGGCGGTAAATGCCAATTTCACGTCGACACAGCGGGCAGGAGCCATCAAAGTAAACCGTCAAAGCGGGTGACAGCGGGTTCATGTGCTCATCCAGCCGCGTGCCAACAAACGGCCCTGTCGATCGACCACAAAGGCCTCCCCCAAACCCGGATAAGCCCCGGTCAAAGCGGTCATGTTGACTTGGTGGGTGACCCAAATTTCCATGCGGCCTGCCGGCATGCTGAGCAAACGCTCGCGCAAAGCAGCCTCTTGCTCGGCGGCTTGGCCCTGACCGCCAAATGTGGAGTTCAAGGCGGGCCAGTCTTGCGCTTGTCCAAAAGCCAAACGGGCGGTGTCCTGGCAGCGGCACCACTGGCTGCTGAACACCGCATCGGTTCGCAACTGGTGTTGCTGCATCCAGCGTCCCATGGCCAGTGACTCGGCGCGGCCGGCCTCACTCAAATTGCGCTGGGTGCTGCACTGTCCCAACTTGAATTCAGGCGGATCGCCCACGCCGGCATGCGTGCTGGCATGGCGCAAAAGGAGCACCCCCCGCGATTGGCGCCAAACTGCCGCCAAACGGGTGCCACTGTTCTGGGCCCACGCTGTTCGCTCCAGTAGCCCAAAGGCGCTGACTGCCAGCCACTGCAGGCCATGACGGCGAGAAAAAACATGCGGTGTGGGTGTCATCGGTTCAATCCAGGCTGAATGCGTCCATAGAGAGTGTGCCGTACATCACTTCGTGGCTGATGTACTGAGGCAGCACTTCGCTGTTTTGCCCCCACTGTGCAGCCCCCAAGGCAAAGTAAATCGGCAGGAAATGTTCGTCGGTGGGGTGGGCGCGCTCTGCACCCGGTGCACGGGCCCGATAGTCCAGCAAGGCGTCCAGATCGCTGCGGTTCAAAGTGGCTTCGATCCACTCGCAAAAAGCAGTGACATAAGTCTCTGTGGGGCCTTCTTGGCGGCGCAACTCACGCAAGTTGTGCGTCATGCTGCCGGAGCCGATGATCAAGATGCCCTCATCCCGCAAGCAGGACAAAGCCTGACCCATGGCGTAAATCTGCGCATTCGGAACAAGGGCGGGCAAAGCAAGCTGCACCACGGGCACATCGGCTGCGGGGTACATCTGCCGCAATGGCACCCAAGCACCATGGTCAAAGGGGCGCTCAGGGTCTTCGCTGCACGGCAATTGGGCGGCGCGCAAAAGGCCCAGGACGCGCTGGGCCAAGGCAGGATCCCCTGGGGCGGGGTATTGCAGCGCATACAAGGCCTCGGGAAAGCCCCCAAAGTCGTGCCATGTTTCGGGCTGGGGCTTGCTCATCACCCGGATGCCAGGTGTCATCCAATGCGGCGACATGATCACGATGCCACGCAGCTGTTGAGCAGGTGCACGCGATTGGACCCATGAGCTCAACGCCGGACCGGTGGTTCCTGGATCGAGCGCGAACATGGGCGAGCCGTGCGAGACGAACAACACCGGGCTGCGCAGCGCAGATGGCGATGGGGTCATGGCCGGGCTCAAGACACTTCGCCCAAAGCAATACGGCGCAAAGCCTGCTCAAACACCTCGACCGGCTGGCCACCCGAAATCAGATGCCGGTCATTGATGATGACCGCAGGCACCGAGCGAATGCCCGCCTGCGTGTAAAACTGCTCGCGCTCGCGCACTGCGAGTGCATGGTCCTGACTGGCCAGCACCGTGCGCGCCGCACCAACATCGAGCCCTGCCTCGGCCACGGCGGCGAGCAAGACTTCTGGGTCTTCGACACTTTCAGCCCGACCTTGGTAGGCGCGCAGCAGTGCCTTTTTCAAGGCATGCTGCCGCCCCACGCCCTGGTCTTCGGCCCAATGCAGCAAGCGGTGCGCCTCAAAGGTGTTGTACACGCGGCCACGGCCGCCCGGGTGGAACTCAAAACCCACCTCGGCACCCCGCGCCGAAATGGTCTGGCGGATCTGCGCCTGCTGCTCGGGTGTGGAGCCGTACTTTTGCGTCAGGTGCTCACCCAAGTCCTGACCGCCGGGGGGCATCTGCGGGTTCAATTCAAAAGGCTGAAAGTGCAATTCGACCTTCACCTCGCCTTGCAGGCGCTCCAATGCTTTTTCCAAAGCGCCCAAACCCACCGCACACCATGGGCAAGCAATGTCAGAGACGAAATCAATTTTCAAAGGAATGGACATGCTGATGGGCTCCAATCAAGAACAGTCATATTTTCCATGCTGCGGCCAAGACGTGCACAAGGCAGAGCGCAAAACCCGACTCAGAGCTGAGCAGGGTCAGGGTTACGCCACTGGCTGACGTCGCTGACAACCGCCTTCAGCCATACTGGCTTGAGTTCAGGAATGGCCATGCTTGGACGATCACACCCGCGCTGGCCAACACCGTCAGCAAATGCGCATTGAAAACATCTGCCGCTTCATATTGCACCCAATGGCCTGCCCCGGGCACGGTGTGCCACTGCCCCCAATGGCTTGACCAGCCCTGCATGGCCGCCTGCAACTCGGGCAAACGACCGCGGTACAAGGCGTCGTGTTCGCCATAGATGGCGCTGACGCGGGCTTGCAACTTGGGCAAAACCTGCGCCACGATGTCGGTCGATGACAATCGCCTGCGCGGCATGCGGTCGCGCTGCACATTGGCGGTGTGCAGTTTCAGCGCCAGATCGTCCAGGGCCTCGGGTGTTTGCAGCATCAGGGCCATCAGGTTGTGCCGGTGCACCTGTGCCTGCGCCTCGGGTGTGGGCAAATGCCGCCAGCCTTTCAGCGGGATGCGCTCAGGCACGGTCAGGCCCATGCCCGGTGCGCCCACCAACACCAAGTGCTGTGCGTCCTGCGGATAGGCCTGCAGCCACAAAGCCGCCGCCATGCCCCCAAAAGAAAACCCCACCAAGGCCACTGGGCCAGCGGCTTGCAGTTGTTGCAAGCCCGCATGCAGGTGTTCAGGCAAATGGTCCACATCGGTACAGCCAGAAGGCAAATCCGAATCGCCAAAGCCCGGCAAATCGGGCACCAGCACGCGCCAACCCCCGTCGCACAAGGCCACAATATTGCGCACCCAGTGTGTCCAACTGCCGCTGCCGCCGTGCAACAACACCACGGCGGGTTGGGCGGCCTGGCCCCAGGCGTGCCAAACCATTTGGGCGCCTTGGTGGCTGGTCATGCAACGCTTCGCGCCACCCAGGCTGGCCGCCAATGGGGCGGAAAGAAATGGGGGCAAACGGGCTGGACTCAAAGTCAAGGCCGTCATGTCAACTTCACCGGTTTGTCAGGACGCCCCTGTGCAGGTCTGTGCTGCAAACGCCAAACCTTGCAGGCCGCCGCCGTGGCGACGCCACTGCTTGCCAGGCTGGCCCAAAACACACTTTGCAAACCCCAACGCTCGCTGATCAGCCCGCCCAGCAAAGCCCCAATGACCCCCGTAAATCCATAAGCGATGACGGTGTACAGGGCCTGCCCTCTGCCACGCAAGCGCCCAGGGAAATGGTGTGAAATCAAGGCAATGCACACGGTGTGGTGCGTGGCAAAGGTGATCGCGTGCAGCGTTTGAGCCAACAACAACACCCAAAGCACATCGGCCCAATGGGCGGTCAAGCCCATGCGCAAGACCATCACCGATGAACACAACACCAACCAAGCCGTCAAGGGCATGCGCGGCAACCACCGCGATTGCGTGAAGAACCACACGATCTCAACCGCCACCGACACGGCCCAGAGCACGCCGATCATGGTTTTGCTGTAGCCCAAAGAATCCAGGTAGAGCGAGAAAAAAACGTAAATCCCAATGTGCGAGAGCACATGGAAAAAAGTGGATGCAAAAAACCATTGCACCGGTTCTTGACGCAGCACCGGCCGCACCGGCGCATGCGTTTGTGCCGCAAGGCCAGACTCCTTGATGTCCGGCATGCACCAAACGCTCAGCAGCACGGCCCCCAAGGTCATCACCGTCCATCCCGGAAAATGCCGCATGCCAAAGGCCTCAAACCAAGCCCCGGCGGCAAAAACCGTGACCAAAAAGCCCAAAGAACCCCACAAGCGGACTCGGCCATAGCGTTTGGTGTCAAAGGCACCACCTTGACTGACCAAATGCGCCATGGCCGCTTCGCTCATGGGCATCATGGCGCTGGTGTGGGTGAACATGAGCAACAAGACCAAGCCCAGCCCCACGGGCCCCCAATCCCAAAACAACAAGCAAGCCGAGGCAAAAGCGACCCCCGCGCCGATGCGCAACAACTTCACGCGCTCGCCGGTGCGGTCGCTCAACGCGCCCCAGGCATAAGGCGCAAACAAGCGGGTGGTCGCTTGGACGGCCGTCAACACACTGATGGTCAGCAGGCTCAGCCCCATGTCTTGCAGCCAGAGTGGCAGGTACGGATTGAAAAATCCAATGTGCGCAAAGTAACCCGCCGACAAAGCAGCGAACGGCAAAAGCTGCCGTTTGGAGTTCATACCTCAGGACTGGCTGGCAGCGATGGGGGCAAACGCGTGCTCGACATCGCCACATTGGGCTCGGTGCTGCAGCGCATGGTCCATGACCACCAAAGCCAACATGGCCTCGGCAATCGGCGTGGCGCGGATGCCCACGCAGGGGTCATGGCGGCCCTTCGTCATGACTTCGGTCGGCTGGCCATTCGAGTCAATCGAATCACGCGGGATCAAGATGGAACTGGTGGGCTTGACCGCGATCGACACGTCCAGGTCTTGCCCGGTGGTGATGCCGCCCAACACGCCCCCAGCGTTGTTGCCCACAAAGCCCTCGGGCGTGAGCGCGTCACCGGCGGTACTGCCTTTTTGCGTGACGCAGCCAAAACCAGCACCGATCTCCACGCCCTTGACGGCGTTGATGCCCATCATGGCGTAAGCGATGTCGGCATCCATCTTGTCAAACAGCGGCTGGCCCAGGCCCACAGGCACGCCACGGGCCACCACGCGCAATCGCGCACCACACGAATCGCCCGACTTTCGCAAGGCGTTCATGTAAACCTCGAGGGCAGACACATCGGCCACCGGGGCAAAAAACGGGTTGTTGGGGACATGGTCCCAGCTCTCAAAACCTATCGGTACATCGCCAATCTGCGTCATGCAGCCAACAAAGGTGGTGCCGAATTTCTCTTTGAGCCACTTCTTGGCCACAGCCCCCGCGGCCACCATGGGGGCGGTCAGACGGGCTGAAGAGCGGCCACCGCCGCGCGGATCTCGCAGGCCGTATTTGCGCCAGTAGCTGTAATCGGCATGCCCGGGACGGAAGGTCTGCAGGATGTCGCCATAGTCCTTGCTGCGCTGGTCGGTGTTCTGGATCAACAGACAAATCGGGGTGCCGGTGGTCAGGCCCTGGTACACGCCCGAGACGATCTGCACCGCATCGGGTTCGTTGCGCTGGGTGACGAATTTGCTGGTACCGGGGCGGCGACGGTCCAGGTCGGGCTGGATGTCGGCCTCAGACAAGGGCAAGCCCGGCGGGCAGCCGTCGATCACACAGCCAATGGCCGGGCCGTGGGATTCACCAAAGTTGGTGACATTGAATAAGGTTCCGAAGGTATTGCCGCTCATGCTTTGGATTATCCCTGAATGGACAGGCCCCAAAGACCAGGGCCTGACACCTCGTCGGCGTCAGGCCCTCGGACAGGACATTGAGGCTCAGATTTTCACGCCCGGGTCGGCATTCGCCTCGTCCGGCCAATCGCGAATGTAGGCCTTGAGCATCTTGTTTTCAAAGTTCTGACCGTCGACCACGGCCTTGGCCACGTCGTAAAAGCTGATCACACCCATCAGCATGCTGCCGTCCATGACGGGCATGTAGCGGGCGTGGCGGTCCAGCATCATGCGGCGCACATCGTCCAGGTCGGTATCGCTGCTGCAGGTCATGGGCTGTTTGTCCATCGCGTCGTTGACGGTGGCGTTGCCCACCTGGCCGCCGTTCTTGACGATGCGCTGGATCACCTCACGAAAAGTCAACATCCCGGCCAGCGCGCCTTTGGCCATCACCACCAAGGAGCCAATGTCTTTTTCGGCCATGAAGCTCATGGCTTCGGACAAAGTTTCGTCAGGCTTCACGGTGTACAAGGTGTTGCCTTTGACGCGGAGGATGTCGCTGACTTTCATGGTGTGTCTCCTGAGGGTCGAACCGAGGTGAATCTCCATCTCAATATAGCCCACAATGAGCACAAAGCGCAGCGGATCAAGCTGACCCACTCTTTCTTTTTCGGAGACATTTCATGGCTGGTTACAGTGACCCCGGATTCGACACCCTCGCCCTGCATGCGGGTGCCGCACCCGACCCGGCCACGGGTGCCCGCGCCGTGCCCATTCACCTGACCACCTCCTTTGTTTTCGAGTCGAGCGACCAGGCGGCAGCCCTCTTCAATTTGGAGCGACCGGGGCACGTCTACAGCCGCATCAGCAACCCGACCAATGCGGTGTTGGAGCAGCGCATCTCGGCTTTGGAAGGCGGCATCGGCGCCATCACCACCGCCAGCGGCCAGGCCGCATTGCACCTGAGCATCGCCACGCTCATGGGCGCAGGTTCGCACATCGTGGCCTCTACTGCTTTGTATGGCGGTTCACACAATCTGCTGCACTACACCCTGAGCCGTTTTGGCATCCGCACCACCTTCGTCAAGCCGGGCGATCTGGACGCCTGGAAAGCCGCCGTGCAGCCGGACACCAAGCTCTTTTTTGGCGAGACCGTGGGCAACCCTGGCCTCGACGTGCTGGACATCCCGGCCATCAGCGCCATCGCCCACGAAGCGGGTGTGCCTCTGTTGGTGGATTCGACCCTGACCTCGCCTTGGCTGATCAAGCCCTTTGACCACGGGGCCGATCTGGTTTACCACTCGGCCACCAAGTTTTTGTCGGGCCACGGCACGGTGGTGGGCGGTGTGGTGGTCGATGGCGGCAGCTTTGACTGGGACAAATCGGGCAAATTTGCCGAGCTGAGCCAAGCCTACGCAGGCTTTCACAACATGGTCTTCAGCGAAGAAAGCACCGTGGGCGCCTTTTTGCTGCGCGCCCGGCGCGAAGGCCTGCGCGACTTTGGCGCCTGCATGAGCCCGCACACCGCCTGGCTGATTTTGCAAGGCATCGAGACCCTGCCTTTGCGCATGGCCCGCCACATGGAAAACACCGCCAAGGTGGTCGAGTTTTTGGCCGCGCACCCGCTGGTCAGCCGCGTGGGCCACCCCATGCTGGAAAGCCACCCTTCGCACGCGTTAGCACAAAAGCTCTTGCCACGCGGAGCCGGTTCGGTGTTCAGCTTCGACATCAAGGGCTCTCGCGCCCAAGGCCAAAAATTCATCGAAACCCTGAAGGTCTTCAGCCACCTGGCCAACGTGGGCGACTGCCGCAGCCTGGTGATCCACCCGGCCAGCACCACGCATTTCCGCATGAGCGACGAGGCTTTGGGCGCAAGTGGGATAGGCCCCGGAACGATCCGCTTGTCGATTGGCCTGGAGGACCCGGCCGATTTGATCGACGACCTCAAAAAAGCGCTCAAAGCCGCGGAGAAAGCCGCATGAAAATCTCTGTCCAAGGTCACGACCTCTACGCCTACACCGGCGGCAAGCCTTTCAACCCCGCCCAGCCGACGGCCGTCTTTGCCCACGGCGTGCTGAACGACCACAGCGTCTGGATTTTGCAAACCCGCTACATGGCGCACCACGGCTGGAACGTGCTGGCCATCGACTTGCCGGGGCACTGCAAAAGCGAGGGCACCCCACCCCAAAGCGTCGAAGAAGCCGCAGACACTGTCATTGCCTTGCTCGATGCGCTGAAGATCGACAAAGCCGCCTTGATCGGCCACAGCTTTGGCTCGCTGATTGCCCTGGAAGCCACCGTCCGAGACGCAGCAAGCCACCCCGGGCGCGTGAGCCACCTGGTGATGGTCGGTACGGCCTACCCCATGCGTGTTTCGCCCACCTTGCTCGACTTGTCGGTCAGCGCACCGTTCAAGGCCATTGACATGGTCAACAGTTTTTCGCATTCCACCTTGGCACCACCGCCTTCGGCCTTGGGCCCCGGCACCTGGCTGTATGGCGGCAGCAAGGCGCTCATGCGCCGCGTGTTGGCCAGCAACACCCAGGTCAATGTGTTCCACACCGGATTCAAGGCCTGCGACAGCTACAGCGGTGCAGAGGCCGCCATGCGCCAGGTGACTTGCCCCACCTTGTTTGTGCTGGGCAACGCCGACCAGATGACGCCCCCGAAGGCTGCGCAAAGCCTGATCCAGTTGTGCGCCCAGCCCACCGTGGTCAATCTGCCGGCGGGCCATTCGCTGATGACCGAAGCGCCCGAAGGCGTGTTGCACGCCCTGAAAGACTTTCTCAAGCCATGAACATCACCCCACCGCTGTCGCCAGATCGGGTGCGAGAAATCGCCCGCACGCTGGACCTGCGTGCCCTGCCCCGTGATTTCTTGGACAACCCTTACCCGGTGTATGCCTTGCTGCGCGAGGCCGAGCCCTTCAAGCGCATGCCCGACGGCTCGTACTTCCTCAGCCGCCATGCCGACCTGGTGGCGGTGTACCGCGACGCCAAGGTGTTCAGCTCCGACAAGCTCGTGGAATTCGGACCCAAATACAACCACGCCCCGTATAACCAGCCCCCTTTTGCCCCGCCAGGTGGCATGGCCCCGCTGTTTGAGCACCACACGAACAGCCTGGTCTTCAACGACCCGCCGCTGCATACCCGGGTGCGCCGCCTGATCATGGGTGCCCTCACGCGCCGCGCCATCGAAGCCATGGAGCCCGGGATGGTGGCCTTGGTGGACGGCCTGCTGGACAAGATCGATGCGCAAGGTGGTGGCGACCTGATCGAAGACTTTGCCTCAGCCATACCGGTGGAAATCATCGGCAACCTGCTGGATGTGCCGCATGCCGACCGCGAACCCTTGCGCGGCTGGTCACTGGCCATTTTGGGCGCGCTGGAGCCTACGCTGACACCTGAACAGGAAGCCCTGGGCAACCGCAGCGTGCGTGAATTTCTGGCTTATCTGCGTGAATTGGTCGCCCAGCGCCGCCAGCACCCGGGTGACCCCGAGCACGATGTGCTGACGCGTTTGATCCAGGGTGAGAAAGCTGGCGAAACGGGTGGCGACGCCCTGAGCGAAGTCGAACTCTTGCAAAACTGCATCTTCCTGCTCAACGCCGGGCACGAAACCACCACCAACCTGATCGGCAACGCACTCATCAGCCTGCAAGAGTGGCCCGAGCAGCGCCTGCGGCTCTTGTCGGACTTGCAAAAAGCGCCCGACGAAGAAGCCGAAGAACACCTTCTGGCCTTGGCCGTGGACGAGTTCTTGCGCTTTGAATCGTCCAACCAACTGGGCAACCGCCGCGCCCTGCAAGCCACCCAAGTCAACGGCGTCGAGTTGCCCGCTGGCGCTTTGCTCACCCTGTGCATTGGTGCAGCCAACCGCGACCCGGCGGTGTACGCGAACCCCGAACAATTGGACCTGCGCCGCACCGGTAACAAGCACCTGGCCTTTGGCTTTGGTGTGCACCAATGTGCCGGCCTGAGTTTGGCGCGTTTGGAGGGCCGCATCGCCATCGGCCGCTTTTTGCGGCGCTTTCCCGGGTACCGGCTCCAAAGCGATCCCGAACGCGGTGGCCGCGCCCGCTTTCGCGGATTCTTGAGCGCCCCCTTCTGCACACGATGAGCACACCCGGAGACAACAAATGACCCACAACAGCTTCGCCGAGTTCTATCCCTTTTACCTGAGCGAGCACAACAACCGCAGCTGCCGCCGGCTGCACTTTGTGGGCAGCACGCTGGCCTTGTTGTGCCTGGCCATGCTCGCGATCACCGGCAAACCGCAGTACTTTGTATACGGCTTGCTGTGCGGCTACGGTTGCGCCTGGGTCGGACACTTTGTGTTCGAGAAAAACAAACCGGCCAGCTTCAAACGGCCGCTCTACAGCTTCATGGGCGACTGGGTCATGTACAAGGACATCTGGACAGGCCGTATCCCTTTTTGAGCCTCGGCTTGAGGCCTCAAGCCTCAGCGCTACAAGGCAGGGGCAAGAGCGCAGACAAAGCTGTTTGGTCCAAGCTGGTGGCCATCCAAAACGGGGAGGACGCTGCCTGGCGCAGCACCAGCAAACGGTTGACCAAAGGCCCGGCCGGGGTCACCGACGGACGGATGAGCAGCACATGGCGCGAGGCCTGCGCCCCACTTTCCTCGCTCAGCAGACCCACCCAATCGAGGCTGCGCAGCACCTCCAGCGTCCCTGAAATCTCGCGCAGATCCAGGCGCAATCGCACGCTCAGGGCATCGGCCGTCAAACCATGGGGTGACTTCTGGCGGGTGGCATTCAGGGCCGAGAGCACTTCCAAGGCCACCCGAAAGTCCCAGCCCGGTCCATCGGGCTGGCGCAATTGCTGACGCCGCACCTCGGGCATGCTGGCCGCCAGCACAGCCCCCAGCAAAACAATGACCCACATCACGTAAATCCAGACCAACAAGATCGGGACCGCGGCAAAAGCACCGTAAATCACCGAATAGGTCGGAAACTGCGTCAGATAGACCGCCAGCAGTTTCTTGGCCAGTTCGATGCCGCCAGCCACCAGCACGCCGGCCGTCACCGCATGACGCCACTGCACCCGTGTAAAGGGCACATAAAAATACAAGCCACTGACGCACGCGATCAACAAGAAAAACTCGATGCCATCCAGCAACCAACGAACGATGCCGGGCAACACATCCACCATATCGCGCGAAGCGGTCAGCACATACGAGGTGATGGCCAAACTGGCCCCCAAAAACAAAGGCCCCAGCGTGATGGCCGACCAGTACAGCAAAACCCGCTGTGCCAAAGGGCGTTGGCGCTCGATGCGCCAGATCTGCCCCAGGGTGCGCTCAATCGTCACCATCAAAAACACAGCCGACATCAGCACCGCCACAAAGCCGATCGACCCCAATCGACTGGCCTTGCTTGAAAACTGGGTCAAATAACTGAGCACTTGCCGGGATATGCTTTCGGGCACCAAGCTGTCGATCAGCCAGCGCTGGATGGTGTCCTGGAATTTGCCAAACAGGGGAAAGGCCGCGAACACCGACAAGGCCACCACAAACAAAGGCACCAAAGCCAGCACGGTCGTGAAGGTCAAGGAACTGGCGCTCACGCCCAGACGCGCTTCGCGAAAACGCTGCCGTAGAACACCCAGCATCTGGCGCCAGGGCAACTCGGTCAGCTCTTGCCACCAGGCGCGCAAGTGTTCGCGCCAAGTCAGCGTAGGAGAAAGGGATTTCATGACCGGTATGATGCCATCGCCATGAACACACATACCGACCCAATCCCCGATGGCGTGAATTTCACGCGCTGGCTCGCCGTGGGCAGCTTGCTTGGCCTCATTTTGGTGGGCCTGGCCTGGGAATTGTGGCTCGCCCCCTTGCGCCCGGGCGGCTCTTGGTGGGCCATCAAGGTGATCCCTTTGTGCGTGCCACTGGCGGGTTTACTCAAACACCGGATGTACACCTACCGCTGGGTGAGTCTTTTGGTCTGGCTGTATTTCACCGAAGGTGCGGTGCGCGCCTGGAGTGACCCATGGCCCTCCAATGGCCTGGCCATGCTGCAAGTGCTGCTGTGTTCCAGCCTGTTCATGGCCTGCGCTTTGCATGTGCGCATTCGCATCCAAGCCGCCAAGGCGACGGGCAACTTTGTGCCAGTGCCCAAGAATTGAGTTTTTGAAACCCGCCGCCCAAAGGCTGCGCACCGCCACATGACTGCCTTGCCCCTGTCCTCCTCGCTCATCGCCCAACTGCGCCAGATCTGCGGCACGGCCAACGTCATCACCCATGACGACCCCGGCGCCGATTTGAGCCCTTGGGAGCAAGACTGGCGCAAACGCGTGCGGGGCCGCGCCTTGGCCGTGGTGCGCCCCTGCAGCACGGCCGAAGTCGCCGCCGTGGTCAAAGCCTGTGCGGCGGCCAACACGCCGATCGTGCCCCAGGGCGGCAACACGGGTTTGGTGGTGGGCGGCGTGCCCGACGGATCGGGTGCCCAGATCGTGCTGAGCATGACCCGCATGAATGCGGTGCGCGCCATCGACCCGGCCAACCTGACCCTCACCGTGGAGGCCGGGTGTGTGCTGCAAAACCTGCAGGCCGCCGCCGAAAACGCCGGTTTCCTGTTCCCCCTGAGCCTGGGCGCCGAAGGCAGTTGCACCATCGGCGGCAACCTGGGCACCAATGCCGGCGGCACCCAAGTGGTGCGCTATGGCAACACGCGCGAGCTGTGCCTGGGCCTGGAAGTGGTCACCGCACAAGGCGACATCTGGCACGGCTTGTCTGGCCTGCGCAAAGACAACACGGGTTATGACTTGCGCAACTTGATGATCGGCAGCGAAGGCACACTGGGCATCATCACCGCCGCCACCATGAAGCTCTACCCGCAGCCCGCTGCGCAGCTGACCGCCTGGGCCGCCGTGCCCAGCCTGGAATCGGCCGTTCAGCTGTTGGGCCTGGCCCACCAGCGCCTGGGCCCGGGCCTGACGGGTTTTGAAGTCATGGGCCAGTTCGCGCTCGGCCTGGTGGACAAGCATTACCCGCAACTGCGCGTGCCCCTGTGGCAAGACACCCCTTGGTGCGTGCTGCTGGAAAACTCGGACAGCGAGAACGAAGCGCATGCCCGCAGCCAATTTGAATCACTTTTGGAAGCCGCGCTCGAGGCCGCTTGCGTGAGCGATGCCGTGGTCGCCGAAAACCTGACACAAGCCCGCAGCCTGTGGCGTATCCGCGAAAGCATCACCTTGGCGCAGGCCGAGGAAGGCCTGAACATCAAGCACGACATCAGCATCCCGGTCTCGCGCATCCCGGCTTTCGTGGCCGAAACCGACGCCTTGCTGGCCCGTGAATTTCCCGGCGTGCGCATGGTGGATTTTGGGCATCTGGGCGACGGCAACCTGCACTACAACGTGCAAGCGCCAGCAGGGGCCGATGAAAAAGCTTTTTTGCGTGACAACGAAGACCGCGTGAACACCCTGGTGTTTGACCAGGTGCTCAAATTCGATGGCTCAATCAGCGCCGAACACGGCGTGGGCGAACTCAAAGTGGGCAAACTGCCGCTTTACAAAGACCCCACGGCACTGGCCATGATGCGGGCCATCAAGCAGACCTTGGACCCGCAAAACATCCTGAATCCGGGCCGCGTGCTGGGCTAAAGCCCGCGATTTAAACTCCACCTCCATGAACACCCCCGTCGAAACCCGCCCCATCCGCAGCCAATACGAAGACTTCATGCGCCACGTCTACACGACGGGTGTGCAAAAAGGCGACCGCACCGGCACCGGCACACGCAGTGTGTTTGGCCACCAGATGCGTTTTGACCTGAACGAAGGTTTTCCGCTGGTCACCACCAAGAAGGTGTTTTTGCGGGCCATCATCGTGGAACTGCTGTGGTTTTTGCGCGGCGACAGCAATGTGAAATGGCTGCAAGAGCGCGGCTGCACCATCTGGGACGAATGGGCGCGCGGAGACGGCTCGCTTGGCCCGGTCTATGGCGTGCAATGGCGCAGTTGGCCCACACCCGGCGGCGGCCACATCGACCAGATCCAACAGGTCATGGACGCCTTGAAAAGCAACCCCGATTCGCGCCGCATCATCGTGAGCGCCTGGAATGTGGCCGAACTGGACCAAATGGCGCTCATGCCTTGCCATGCGTTCTTTCAGTTTTATGTGGCCCCATCCCAAAACCCCGGCGACAAACCCAAACTCAGCTGCCAGCTGTACCAACGCAGCGCCGACATCTTTTTGGGCGTCCCCTTCAACATCGCGAGTTACGCCCTGCTGACCCACATGGTGGCCCAACAATGCGACATGGACGTGGGCGACTTCATCTGGACTGGCGGCGATTGCCACATCTACAGCAACCACCATGAACAGGTCGAACTGCAACTGAGCCGCGCCCCCATGGCTTACCCCAGGCTCCGTATCCAGCGCAAGCCCGCTTCGATTTTTGATTACGAATACGAAGATTTTGAGGTCTTGGACTACGCATGCCACCCTGCCATCAAGGCACCTGTGGCCGTGTGAGTGCCCACTGGATGAAACTGCACCTGATTTATGCCCGCGCCCGCAACGGCGTGATCGGCAAGGACAAACAGATGCCGTGGCACCTGCCCGAGGACTTGGCGCACTTCAAGCGCGTCACGCTGGGCCAGCCGGTCATCATGGGGCGCAAGACTTGGGACTCCTTGCCCGAGCGGTTTCGGCCACTGCCAGGCCGCTTGAACATCGTCGTCACCCGCCAATTGGACTGGCAGACCGAGGGTGCCGTGCGGGCCCATTCGATCGAAGACGCCATGCGCCTGTGTGGCGTTGCGCCCGACGCCTGGATCATCGGCGGCGCCGAGATCTACCGCCAAGCCGAACCCCTGGCCAGCACCGCGGTGGTGACCGAGATCGATGCCGATTTTGAGGGCGATGCTTTCGCACCCGATCTGGGTGCCGGTTGGACCGAATGCCAACGCGAGTCCCATGTGGCGGCCAGCGGCTTGCACTTCAGCTATGTGACCTACCAACACTTGTAAGGAAAACGCCATGTCAGGACAAGGTTTTCACGTTCACGGCCCGCACGATCACGAGCTGGAACACGCCGCGCAAGGCCATGGTGACAGCCACACCAGCTCGATTGCCATGTTCACCGCCATCGTTGCCACGGTGGGTGCTTTGTTTGGCTACATGGGCGGCGCCACGCAAGCCAACGCGGGTCTGTACAAAAACAATGCCGCCATCAAGAAAACCGAAGCGTCCAACCAGTGGAACTACTACCAGGCCAAAAGCAGCAAGCAAAACCTGAGCGAGTTGGCCTTGGCGTTGGCCCCTGGCAAGAAAGATTTTTACGAAGGCGAGATCAAGCGCTACAAATCTGAAAAAGCCGAGATCAAGGTGGGGGCCGAAAAGCTCGAAGCCGAGGCCAAAGCCTGGGACCAACAATCTGACGAACAAATGCACCAACACCACCGTTGGGCACAAGCCACGACAGTGCTTCAAGTGGCCATCGCCATGGCGGCCATTGCGCTGCTGACGCGCCGCAAGTGGCTGGAATACGTCATGTACGGCGCAGGCTCCACGGGCGTGGTGATCGGCGTTTTGGCCTACTTGCACATTTGAGAGACCCATCCCGCATGAACATCGCCACCTGGAATGTGAACTCGCTGTCGGTGCGCTTGCCCCAAGTTCTGGACTGGCTTGCCGCCAACCCCACCGACGTCTTGGCCCTGCAAGAACTCAAGCTCACCGACGACAAATTTCCGATCACCGCTTTCATGGAAGCCGGTTACCAAGCCCAGTGGTTTGGTCAGAAAACCTACAACGGCGTAGCGCTGATCTCGCGCAAAGAAGGTGTGGATGTGGTCAAAAACATCCCGGGATTTGAAGACGAGATGTCGCGCGTGATTGCGGCGACCTACGGCGACCTGCGCGTGATCGGCGCGTACTTCCCCAACGGCCAAGCGCCCGACAGCGACAAGTTCGTTTACAAGATGCGCTGGCTCGACGCGCTGCGCGACTGGGTCAGGGACGAGATGACACGCCACCCCAAGCTGGTCCTGACAGGCGACTACAACATCACCTTTGACGCACTGGACATGTGGGACCCGATCGGGCTGGCCGGCACCATCCACTGCACCGATGCCGAACGCGAAAAGTTGCAAGCCCTGATCGACTTGGGCCTGATCGACAGTTTCCGCCTGTTTGAACAGCCCGAGAAAAGCTACAGTTGGTGGGACTACCGCGAGTTCGCCTTCCGACGCAACCGCGGCCTGCGGATTGACCACATCCTGATTTCCCAGGCGCTCACGACACAGGCCACAGCCTGCGTGATCGACCGCGCGCCCCGCAAGAACGAACGCCCCAGCGACCATGCTCCGGTGGTGTTGACACTGCGCCACTGAGCCTCACCCACAGCACACGCCCCGTACCCTTTGCACCTTCCTGTTGCAAACGACTTTTTTTCATCCTGGACTTGAAGCGGGATCCCTTCAGGCTGGGACAACTCAAGCCAAGCGAGATGAATCCCGGGTCAAGCCCGGGATGACTGAATTTCTTCGAGGAACAGATTTTCATTCGAGGGGACAACTCGCCGCCAAGGAAAACGGTGCATCAAGGCGGCATGTGGTGCCAGTAACGGCGTGCGCGTTCGCGCTCGCACAGCACTTGTTCAGGGGCATCGCTGTGCCAGGTGGCCGCGCCACACTGCACGCTGCCCACCAGCCGGATGTTCATCTGCGCATAACGCGCCACCACCGCGGGTGCCGGGTGGCCAAACCGGTTGCGGTAGCCCGCCTGCACCAACGCCAGCTTGGGGCGCAAGGCTTGCAGGAATTCAGCCGACGAGGAGGTCTTGCTGCCGTGGTGCGGCACCAACAACAGGTCCACCGGTGCAAGACCCTGTTGGACCAAAGCCTTTTCTTGTGGGGCTTCGATGTCCCCCGCCAACAAGGCCGACCGCTGGCCCGCGCTGATGCGCAAAACACAACTCACAGCATTCGGCGAACGGGGCTTGCTGCCATCGTTCTGGGCCAAGCTGGGGTGCAACACCTCAAAAAATACACCGTCCCACACCCAAGACTGCCCCCGATGGCAAGGCGTCTGACTGGCCGCCATGCCCAACACCGGGTGCCCAGCTTCCAGAGAAGAAGACAAAAGCGCTTGTGGCTGCATGGCAAGCACCGCCGCCGCGCCACCGGTGTGGTCGCTGTCGCGGTGGCTGAGCATCAGCACATCGAGGCGCTCCAGGGATTGGGCCAACAAAGGCAGCAGCACCCGGTGCCCCGCATCGCTTTCGACCGAATAGCGCGGACCTGCGTCGTACAGCAGGCTGTGATGCGCCGTGCGCACCAAAACGGCGTTGCCCTGCCCCACATCGGTGATAAGCAATTCAAAAGCGCCCACCGCAGGACGGGGCGCCACCCAAAAAACGGCTGGCCAGAGCAAGGGCAAACTGGCCAGTTTCCAGGACATCGGCCATCGCGAGACCCACAACAGCGCCGCCAACAAGGCCAAGGCGGCGAAGCCCCATGGGGGCAAAGCCAGGTTCAAGCTGGCGGCGGGCCAACTGGCCAACCATGTCAAGGCCAGCGTCAAAGGCTGCAAAGCCAACGCTGCGACCAGCGCGCAATCTGTCCACACCACCCCCAGCAGAGCCATGGGCGTGACCACAAAACTGACCCAAGGGATGGCCACCAAATTGGCCAGCAAACCCACCAGCGAGACCTGCCCAAAAAACAACAAGCACAAGGGGGCCAGCGCCAGCGTGACCACCGATTGCTCGCGCAACAAAGCCCAGATTTTCTGCCCCAAGCGCCCGGACCATCCCGTCGGCCAGGCCTTTGCCGAGATGGGCAGCGCCGCCGCTTCGGTGGGACGCGCTGGGCGCTGCTCCGTCCACAACAGCACCGCCACCGCCACAAAACTCAGCCAAAAACCGGGCTGCAACGCGCCCCAAGGGTCCAGCGCCAAAACCACGGCGGCGGCCAACAAACACACCAGGCCGGCAGACCACTGCTTGGCCGACAAGCGCAACACCACCACCACGCTCAGCATCCAGATGGTGCGCTGCGCGGGCAAGCCCCAACCGCTGAAGGCCGCATACAAAACCGCCAAGGCCAAGCCGGCCAAAGCCCCTACCTGCGGCGCAGGCCAGTGCAAGGGCCCTTGAAACCCCCACAACGCCGCTCTGCGCCAGCACCAGCCCACGACCATGGCCGCCAGCCAAGCGAACATGGTGACGTGCAGGCCTGAAATGCTCATCAGGTGCGCCACCCCGGTGGCCCGAAAGACATCCCAATCGCTGCGGTCGATCGCCGCTTGGTCACCGGTGACCAAGGCCACCACGATGCCCCCCACGTTCGGGCTGCCGGAGCCCGCAAAGCCGATCGAGCCCGTCAGCCCCAAACGCGACTGCAAGCGATCACGCACACTTTGACGCCATTGCTCCACCGGGTGAGCCCAGGTTTGCGCCAAACGCAGGGGTGCCGGATGGGAAGCCCCCGTTCGGACCGAGCCCGTTGCGCGAATGCCTTGCTCCCACAGCCACAGTTCGTAGTCAAAGCCCCTCGGGTTCAAATGCCCGTGGGGGGCTTTCAAGCGGACACGAAAACGCCAACGCTCCCCTGCTGTCACAGGCTCAGGCAATGCCAACACGTTCCAGCCGCTGTCCGTCACGCCGTCTTGCCCGTACCAGCCGAGTTGGATGCGCGGGGGCACCGACACCGATTGCGCCCCATGGGCCAGGCTGGCCTGCTCGACCCGAAAGCGGAAACGCCATCCAATGTCTTGTCGCTGTGGCATGGCCTCGACCACGCCCACCAAGTCCAGATCCTGCCCCTCCAGCGCCGGATCCAGGCCCGGTGAGGCCCACAAGGCATGTCCGCCTGTGCAGGCAAAAGACAACAAGCCCCAGCCCAATGAAACACCCAGCCAAGAAGTGGCCACCTCACGCCAGCGCCCATCGCGTTTGAAGGAGCGACACCACCATCGGGTGAGACCCAGCACGCACAGCGCCAAAGCTGCCAAAGCCCCATACACCCCAGCGGACCACAAAAAGGGCTGCTGCAACTGCAGCGCTACACCCACGCACCAAGCCAAGAGCGCAGGCCCCAAGCCCTGCGCCCAACGCAAGTCATGCATCTTCAGCCTCCCTGATCAGGCTTGTTATGGGGCGCCAAATCATGTTCTGGCGCGTGTTCGGCCTTTGTAAATGCCCAAGCTGCGTTTGTCATGCGTGCAGGCCCTGTTGCGCCGCCAGAGATAAGTCGGTAGCGTTGCCAGGGGACATGTCAGCGCATACGCCAATTCAGCGACAATCGGATCCAGTTTTCAACCCTGAGGCGAGCCCACCATGAGCGTTTATGACACCCTGAAGTCCCTGCACATCGAACTGCCCCCGGTGGCGGTGCCCGCTGCGGCCTATGTGCCCTTTGTCCAAAGCGGCAATCTGGTCTTTCTGTCCGGCCACATCGCCAAAAAAGACGGCCAAGTCTGGGCAGGCCAATTGGGCAAGAACATCGGCACCGCTGAAGGCCAACAAGCCGCTCGCGCCGTGGCCATTGACCTGATGGGCACACTGCACGCCGCTGTGGGCGACCTGAACAAAATCAAGCGCATCGTCAAAGTGATGAGCCTGGTCAACTCGACCGGCGACTTCACCGAGCAGCACCTGGTGACCAACGGCTGCAGCGAACTGCTGGGCCAGGTGTTTGGCCCACAAGTCAGTGCACACGCCCGCAGCGCTTTTGGCGTGGCCCAGATCCCGCTGGGTGCTTGTGTCGAGATCGAGCTCATCGCCGAAATCGGCTGACACAGACTCATGCCTCGAGGCCGAACCGCATCTGCCCCCTCTTTCAATCAGGAAATTTTCATGACCATTTCCATGTCCAGCGCCAGCTTGCCCGTGTGCACCCGCATGCTCACCAATTTGAGCCACATCTTGTCCAAAGCCGAGCAATTTGTGGAAGCCAAAAAAATCGATCCCACGGCACTCACCACCTATCGGCTGGCCCCCGACATGCTTCCCTTCACCAGGCAGGTGCTGATCGCCTGTGACGCTGTCAAAAACGGCGTAGCGAGACTGTCTGGCATGGAAGCGCCCAAGTTTGAAGATACCGAGTCCACGCTGGCCCAGTTGCAAGAACGCATCCAGAAAACCCTGGCCTTCTTGGCCACCGTGCCCGCCCAAGCCATGGACGGCACCGAAGACAAAGACATCACTTTCCCCGCCGGCCCCGGCAAGACCCGCAGCCTCAAGGGCCAGGAATATCTGACGGGCTGGATGCTGCCCAATCTGTATTTCCACATCACCACGGCTTACACCATCCTGCGCCACAACGGCGTGGAAGTGGGCAAGGTCGATTATTTGATGGGCGCCCAGGGCTGAGCCAGGGCTCAGGCCACTTCAAAAAAGCGCATCACCACTTTGTCTGGGTGGCGAGCGCCTGTGCCCACAAACAGGCGCTCGCTGATCCAGCGCAATGCGGGGGAAGCCGTCTCAAAACTGGGCGAGCAGCGAAAGTAAACCAACTCGGGTGGCACGGGTTCGCCGCGCCTCAGTTGGGCCATCACCTCAGGCGCAGCCGTGCGCACGGCACGGTTTTGCACAAAGATCAAATCGCCGCCGTCGGTCTCCAGCATGTAGCGGGCATCCAACTCGGCCATGCGCTCATTCAAGATCAGTTGGAAATCAGCACCACCGGGCAAGACACGGGCCGCCCAACCCTCGCCCTGGACTTGGCCGCCCAAGATGGGGATCAAGCGGCGCACGCCGTGGTGGGTCTGCCCCACTTCTTGGGGTTTGTCCACTTGCACCGACAAGTCGGCAAAACAATTCAATTGGGGGGTAGGTAATTGCACCATGCGACTCACTCCACCCGCGTCACGCGGTTCGGTTTGAAACCCAGATCGGCCACTTTGCCTTTTTTGGCTCGCGCCAGTTTGGCGTTGTTCAAGCTTCGAATTTCCAGCGTTTCTTCGCGCTCTTTGCCGCCGCGCCCGATGCCCTCGATCTTGATACTGCGGGTGTAGGCCGCAGCGCCGGCCAAGGTGTCTTTGGCCTCCAAGTCGATGAGCATCAGGCCCCGGCCGCCTTTTTCCATGGTCTTGAGTTCGCTGATCTCAAAGGTCAACACACGGCCGCCCGTGCTGGCGCAGCACACGCTGGTGGCCGCGGGCATGGCTGACTTGTCGGCCGGCACCGTGGCACTGCTGCCGCTCACATGGCTGGGGGTGCAGACGGTTTCGCCGTCGCCCAGGCTGATGAAGGCCTTGCCTGCCTTGTTGCGCGAAATCATGTTCTCGACCGAGGCCATGAAGCCGTAGCCGCCCGAGCCGCTGAGCAGCAGCGTGGCATGGGCAGGGCCTGCAAAGTAGTGGGCTGGCTGAGTGCCGGTTTCCAGGTCGATGAGTGTGGTGATCGGCTGGCCATCGCCACGTGCGCCAGGCAGTGTGGCCACGGGCACGCTGTAGATGCGGCCTGTCCCATTTTTGGCCGTGCCAAAGATCAGCAGCGTGTCCACCGTGCGGCATTCAAAGGCGCCGTACAGGCCATCGCCCGCCTTGAAGGCGAAGCTGGTGGCGTCGTGGCCATGGCCCGTGCGGGCGCGCACCCAGCCCTTTTCCGACACAACCACCGTCACAGGTTCGTCCACCACCTTGACTTCTGCGATGGCTTTTTTCTCTTCCTGGATCAGGGTGCGGCGCGGGTCGGCAAAGGTCTTGGCGTCCTGTTCGATTTCCTTGACCATCAGGCGGCGCAGCGCGGCGGGGCTGCCCAGAATTTCTTCGAGCTTGCCCTGCTCACCCCGCAGCTCGCTCAGCTCTTGCTCGATCTTGATGGCTTCGAGCCTGGCCAGTTGGCGCAGGCGAATCTCGAGGATGTCTTCGGCTTGGCGGTCGCTTAAGCGGAAGGCCTCGATCAGCGCGGGCTTGGGCTCGTCGCTGTGCCGAATGATGCGGATCACCTCGTCGATGTTCAGCAACACCAGCTGACGGCCTTCCAGAATGTGGATGCGGTCCAGCACTTTGTTCAAGCGGTGCTGGCTGCGGCGGGTGATGGTGGTCTGGCGGAAGCTGATCCACTCCACCAGCATCTGGCGCAAGGACTTTTGAATCGGCTTGCCGTCAATGCCGACCGAGGTCATGTTGATCGGGGCCGACGTCTCCAGGCTGGTGTGCGCCAGCAAGGCGGTGATGAGTTCTTGCTGTTCGATGCGGCTGGTCTTGGGCTCGAACACCAGACGTACCGCGGCGTCTTTGCTGGATTCGTCACGCACGACGTCCAACACGGCCAGCATGCTGGCTTTGAGCAAAACTTGGTCAGCGCTGAGCGCTTTTTTTCCGGCTTTGACTTTGGGGTTGGTGAGTTCTTCGATCTCTTCCAGCACGCGCTGCGAGCTGACGCCTTGCGGCAACTCGGTCACCACCAGTTGCCACTGGCCCCGGGCGAGTTCTTCAATCTTCCAGCGGGCACGCACCTTGAGGCTGCCGCGACCGGTGCGGTAGGCATCGGCGATGTCGCTGGCGGGGCTGATGATCTGGCCGCCGCCGGGGTAGTCGGGGCCGGGAATGATGGCCATCAACTCGCTGTCGCTCAGCTTGTCGTTTTTGATCAGCGCCACACAGGCGTCGGCCACTTCGCGCAGGTTGTGGCTGGGGATTTCGGTGGCCAGGCCCACGGCAATGCCGCTGGCACCGTTGAGCAAGCTGAAAGGCAAGCGAGCGGGCAACTGGCGCGGCTCTTCGGTGGAGCCGTCGTAGTTGGGAATGAAGTCCACCGTGCCCATGTCGATCTCATCCAGCAACAAACTGGTGATGCGCGACAAACGCGCTTCGGTGTAGCGCATGGCGGCCGCGCCGTCGCCGTCGCGCGAGCCAAAGTTGCCCTGCCCGTCGATCAGTGGGTAGCGCTGCGAAAAGTCTTGCGCCATGCGCACCAGGGCGTCATAGGCGGCGGTGTCGCCGTGCGGGTGGTAACGGCCCAGCACATCGCCCACCACACGGGCGCTTTTGACGGGCTTGGCGGCGGTGTTGTTGTTCGGGCCGCTGTAGGACAAACCCATGCGGTCCATCGAATACAAAATGCGCCGCTGCACCGGCTTTTGGCCGTCGCACACATCGGGCAATGCGCGGCCTTTGACGACGGAGAGCGCATATTCCAGATAGGCACGCTGGGCATAAGCGCCCAGGTGATCGCCTTCAGGTGCGGCTGCGGGTTCGGGGGTCAACAGGTCAGTGGTCATCCATGTCTTTCTTTGTTGGAGCCTCCCGGCTGGCGATAAGTCCCATAGGGCCTATCGCCCACAGGGTGGGCTCCTACGGGGAATTCATCACACGTCGATTTCGATCGAGTCGCCGTGCAGTTCCATCAGCTCGCGGCGGGCGGCGGCTTCGCCTTTGCCCATGAGCTGGGTCATCAGGTTTTCGGTGCCTGCGTTGTCCAAGGGTCCCAGCTCAATCGGCAGCAAGCGGCGCGTGTCGGGGTTGAGCGTGGTGTCCCACAGCTGTTCGGCGCTCATTTCGCCCAGGCCCTTGAAGCGGCTGATGCTCCAGCCGCCTTCTTTCACGCCGTCTTTGCGCAGCTTGTCGATGATGGCCGTCAGCTCGCCGTCGTCCAGCGCATAGGCTTTGGACGCCGGCTTTTTGCCGCGTGCCGGTGCATCGACGCGGAACAACGGTGGCCGCGCCACATAGAGGTGTCCTGATTCAATCAGCTTGGGGAAATGGCGGAAGAACAAGGTGAGCAGCAGCACCTGGATGTGCGAGCCGTCCACGTCCGCGTCCGACAAGATGCAGACCTTGCCGTAGCGCAAGTTGCTCAGGTCGGGGTTGTCATTGGGGCCGTGCGGGTCCACGCCGATGGCCACCGAGATGTCGTGAATTTCGTTGTTGGCAAACAAGCGGTCGCGGTCCACCTCCCAAGTGTTGAGCACCTTGCCGCGCAGGGGCAAGATGGCTTGGCACTCTTTGTTGCGGCCCATCTTGGCGCTGCCGCCCGCCGAGTCGCCCTCGACCAAAAACACCTCGTTGTGCAGGATGTCTTTGCTCTCGCAGTCGGTCAGCTTGCCGGGCAGCACCGCCACACCGGAGCTCTTGCGCTTTTCGACCTTTTGGCCCGCTTTCTGGCGGGTTTGCGCGGCCTTGATGGCCAGCTCGGCCAGCTTTTTGCCGTAGTCCACATGCTCATTGAGCCAGAGTTCCAGCGCCGGGCGCACAAAGCTGGACACCAAGCGCACCGCGTCGCGCGAATTCAAGCGTTCCTTGATCTGGCCCTGAAATTGCGGGTCCAGCACTTTGGCGCTCAGCACATAGCTGGCGCGCGCGAACACGTCTTCGGGCATGAGCTTGACGCCTTTGGGCAGCAAGCCATGCAGCTCAATGAAGCTCTTGACGGCCGTAAACAGGCCGTCGCGCAAGCCGCTGTCGTGGGTGCCGCCCGCGCTGGTCGGGATCAGGTTGACGTAGCTCTCGCGCACCGGGGCGCCGTCTTCGGTGAAGGCCACGGCCCACGAAGCGCCCTCGCCTTCGGCAAAGCTGTCGTGGTTGGCGTCGGCAAAGCCCTCGCCCTCAAACAAAGGGATGACCGGGTCGCCGTTGAGCGTTTGTGTCAGGTAGTCACGCAAGCCCGCCTTGTATTGCCACTGCTGGGTTTCTTTGGTTTTCTCGTTCACCAAAGTCACCGTCACGCCGGGCATGAGCACGGCTTTGCTGCGCAGCAGGTGCGTCAGCTCGTTCATGGGCAGGGTGCTGGATTCGAAGTATTTGGCGTCGGGCCAGGCACGCACCGTGGTGCCCTGTTTGCGGTCACCCTCGCCTATGGCGCGTTTGACCAGCGGCTCGGTCACGTCGCCGCCTGAGAACACCAAGGTGGCCACTTGGCCTTCGCGGTAGCTGGTCGCCTCCAATCGCTTGGACAACGCGTTGGTGACCGACACGCCCACACCGTGCAAACCGCCGGAGAAGCTGTAAGCCCCGCCCTTGCCCTTGTCGAACTTGCCGCCTGCGTGAAGACGGGTGAAGACCAGCTCGATCACGGGCGCGTTTTCTTCGGGGTGCAGGCCAAAGGGAATGCCCCGGCCATCGTCTTCGATGCTGACCGAGCCATCCACATGCAGGATGACTTTGATCTTTTTGCCGTAACCCGCCAATGCCTCGTCGGCGGCGTTGTCCAGCACTTCTTGAATGATGTGCAGGGGGTTGTCGGTGCGGGTGTACATGCCCGGGCGTTGCTTGACGGGCTCGAGGCCCTTCAAGACGCGGATCGAGCCTTCGGAGTACTCACTGGAGGTTTTGACAGTTGATTGGTTGGCCATGGTGGCGGATTGTAGTGGGATTTCACGCCGGGTACTGGATACAAAAACAGTACTCAACTTCATGAGGGTAGGCAGGCATCTGAGCGACCTCAGGGCCGCATCACATTGGTTAAAGTCAGGGGATGCAACACAAACCCCTTTCTTTGACCCAAGTGCTGATTTGCGGCGCGGCCATTGTGACCCTGTCCATGGGCATTCGCCACGGCTTTGGCCTGTGGCTGCAACCCATCACCCAGGCCCAAGGCTGGGGCCGCCAAGAGTTCGGCTTTGCCATGGCCATCCAAAACCTGGCCTGGGGTTTCATGGGTATTTTTGCAGGGATGCTGGCCGACAAGTTTGGCGCGTTCCGCGTCATCACGGCCGGGGCTGTGCTTTACGGCTTGGGGCTGGTGGGCATGGCCCAGGCCCAAACGCCGTGGCTGTTTGCGCTGTTCACGGGCCTGATCATCGGCACCGCCCAGGCAGGCACCACCTACGCCGTGATTTATGGCGTGATCGGGCGCAACGTGCCGGCCGAACGCCGTTCATGGGCCATGGGCATTGCGGCCGCGGCCGGCAGCTTCGGTCAGTTTTTGATGGTGCCGGTAGAAGGACTGCTGATCAGCCACGCGGGTTGGCAAAACGCCCTGATGATTTTGGCCGCAGCCACTGTGCTCATCATTCCGCTGGCTTGGGGGCTGAGAGAGCCGGCTTTGCAAACGCCGGGCCAGGCCAAACGTGAGCAAACCATCCTCCAATCGCTGCAAGAAGCCTTCAAGTACCCGAGCTTTCAACTGCTGATGGCGGGCTATTTTGTGTGCGGCTTTCAGGTGGTGTTCATCGGCGTGCACATGCCCAGCTACCTGAAAGACCAAGGCATGGCCCCGCAAGTGGCCAGTTATGCGCTGGCCCTGATTGGCCTGTTCAACGTGGTGGGCACCTACATTGCGGGCACCATGGGCCCGAAAATTCCGAAAAAGCACATTTTGGCCACCATTTACATCTCACGCTCGGTGGCGATCACGCTGTTTTTGATGGTGCCGCTGTCGCCCACCAGCGTCTACATCTTCTCGGCTGTGATGGGTTTGTTGTGGCTGTCCACTGTGCCGCCCACCAACGCGGCCGTAGCGCATATTTTTGGGGTGGCGCATTTGTCCATGCTCAGTGGTTTCATCTTTTTCGGCCACCAGATCGGCTCCTTCATGGGCGTGTGGATGGGCGGCTATTTGTACGACAAGACCGGCAGCTACGACATCGTTTGGTATTTGGCCATTGCGCTGGGCGTGTTGGCCGCGCTGGTGAACCTGCCTGTCCGTGAGCGCCCCATCGTTCGTCCATCGCCCCAAACCGCATGAACACCCGAAGCACCTTTTGGCTGCTGGCAGCCTTGCTGCTGGCCATCACCTTTGGTTTGTATGCCCAACCCGATGTGGTGCTGATGCTGGCTGACCAACTGTGGTCGTGTTTTTAACTTGACCGCCTGACGGAACATGCACGGTACCGAAAACCCCTCCGCCTGGGTTCAACGCTGGGCCCACCTGATTGCGCCCGGCAGCACCGTGCTCGATGTGGCCTGCGGCGCGGGTCGCCACATGCGGTTTTTGGCCGCGCGTGGGCACCGCGTCACGGGCGTGGACCGCAACCCCGAAGCTGTGGCCATCTCCCAAGCCAGCGGGGAGGTCATTTGCGCCGACATTGAAAACGGCCCATGGCCCTTTACCGGGCAAACATTTGATTGTGTGGTGGTGACAAATTACCTGTGGCGTGCGCTGCTGCCCACCCTTGTAGGCAGCGTGGCCCCGGGCGGCGTGTTGATCTACGAAACCTTTGCAGCAGGCAACGAAAGCGTGGGCAAACCGTCCCGGCCTGACTTTTTGCTGCAGCCCGGCGAACTCCTCCAAGCCACTGTGGGCTTGCGTACCTTGGCTTACGAGGACGGTTTCGAGTCCTCGCCAGACCGCTTTGTGCAACGCATCGTGGCCGTGCGAGATGCAACAAGCAAGACCGTCGAACGCTGGCCACTGCGTCCTTTCTGAAACCGCCTCGACCGCATGCTGTCAATGGCTTTGACCCGGTACAGGCTGCACCCACCGCACATGGATTGGCACTCGTTAGAATAGTTCTTTTATTGTTCAGAAATCCCTGACATGACCCCCGAATTTCGCCCCATCCGTGGCAGCATCCCTGCTCTGATCACCCCCATGCTGGAAGACGGCCAAGTCGATTACCCCACCTTGCGCAAACTGATCGACTGGCATGTGGCCGAAGGTACCGACTGCATTGGCGTGGTCGGCACCACGGGCGAGTCCCCCACTGTCAATGTGGAAGAACATTGCCAAATCATCCGTGTGGCCGTCGAGCAGTCGGCCGGCCGCGTTCCGATCATGGCCGGTTGCGGTGCCAATTCCACCTCTGAAGCCATCGAACTGGCCAAGTTCGCCAAGAAGGTCGGCGCCGATTGCCAGTTGCAAGTGGTGCCTTATTACAACAAGCCTACGCAAGAAGGCCAGTACCTGCACTTTCGCGCCATCGCCGAAGCCACGCCCGATTTGCCGGTGATTTTGTACAACGTGCCCGGCCGCTCGGTCGCCGATCTGCAACACGACACCGTGCTGCGTCTGGCTCAAGTGCCGGGCATCGTGGGCATCAAAGAGGCCACAGGCAATATCGAGCGCGCCCAGTGGTTGATCCGCGATGTGCCCAAGGCCTTTGCCGTGTACTCGGGTGACGACCCGACCGCCGTCGCCTTGATGTTGTGCGGCGGTGCGGGCAACGTCAGCGTGACCGCCAACGTTGCCCCCCGGTTGATGCACGAGTTGTGCATGGCCGCCCTGCGCGGTGACCTGGCAGAAGCCATGCGCATCCAGTTTCAGTTGATGCCGATGCACAAGCATTTGTTTGCAGAGGCCAACCCGATCCCCGTGAAATGGGCCATGAACCGCATGGGCTTGTGCGGTCCAACGCTGCGCTTGCCCATGACCGAGTTGTCGGTCTCGCAGCGACCCGTGGTCGAGGCCGCTTTGAAGGCCAGCGGCCTGATTTGAATTCCTCCAAAGGATACTTTGTGAACCGTTCCCCCAAGTTTTTGACGATCCAACGCACCGCTTCATGGGTATCGGTGGCGATTTTGCTCAGCGCCTGCGGCATGCTGGAAGAGGACAAGATCAATTACAAAAGTGCGGCCAAGATCAGCTCGCTCGAAGTGCCCCCTGACCTGACACAGCTTCGCAAAGAGTCGCGCTACGCACTGGAGAGCACGTCCGCCACGGCCTCCGGTTTTCAAAGTGCAGCCGGCAAAGTCACCGACGCCGGCACAGCCACCAACGCCTTGGGTGATGTCAAAATGGAACGCCAAGGCAACCAGCGTTGGTTGGTGGTGGCGCGGCCGGCCGACAAAGTCTGGGAGCCCGTTCGGGAATTCTGGACAAGCAACGGTTTCAGCCTGGTGACGGACGCGCAAGACGTGGGCATCCTCGAAACAGATTGGGCGGAAAATCGGGCCAAAATACCCCAAGATTTCATCCGCAACACTTTGGGCAAAGTGCTCGACTCCTTGTATTCAACCGGTGAACGCGACAAATTCCGCACCCGAATAGAGCGCAATGCAGAAGGGGGTGTCGAGATTTACATCACCCACCGCGGCATGGCTGAAAACTACGCCAGCGCTCAAAAAGACCGCACCATCTGGCAACCCAGGCCCAGCGATCCCGAGTTGGAAATTGAGTTTCTGCGCCGCTTGATGATCAAGCTGGGGGCCACCCCCGAGACAGCCAAAGCGGCCAACGCCTCTTCAGCGCAGACCCTTGGCGCTCAGGTTGGCAGCCAAAACGGACAGCCCCGCATCGCACTGAACGACAGCATTGACCGCGCGTGGCGTCGAACTGGCGTGGCGCTGGACCGCAGCGGATTCACCGTTGAAGACCGTGACCGCAGCCAAGGTGTTTATTTCGTTCGCTATCTGGCACCAGGCACAGCCGGCCAAGAACCGGGCTTTTTCCAGCGCATGTTCAGCAGCCAAAAAGACGTCCCAAGCCTGTCACGTTACCGAATCACTGTCACGTCACAGGCCGAAAATCAAAGTCTGATCCAGGTGATGGACGCCTCTGGCAAGCCCGAAGAGGCTGTCAACGCTGAACGCATTTTGAAGCTGGTTGCCAACGAACTGCGCTGACCAGTTGCGCGCCTTGCACATGGCCCCATAAAAAAACCCCGCTTCGCGGGGTTTTTTTTGTGTTCCCGACTCGCGCCGGGAAGCCCATGGCCCATTACTTGGCAGCAGGTGCTGGTGCAGCAGCTGGTGCTGGTGCGGCAGCGGGAGCCGATGCGCCAGCTGCTGGAGCAGCAGCAGGTGCAGATGCATCAGCGGCAGGAGCAGCAGCAGGAGCGGCAGCAGGAGCGGCAGCAGGAGCAGCCACAGGCGCTGCAGGGGCAGCAGCTTCTTCTTTTTTACCGCAAGCGGCCAAAGCGGCTGCAGCGATCACGGCGGCCAAAACGAGGGACTTGTTCATGATGATTTTCCTTATGGGGTTAAAACAATTTCCGGAAACTGACTCAATGACCTGAATGGTGATCAAGACCGAGACAAAAGCGCTCGAGCTCTTTTATTCTCCGCCGCGGATTATAGCGTTTTAAGCACTTTCACATCAAACTGACATGAAACCTTCAGAATGGGCAGAACCAAGGGAAGATCCTCAGAGGGTTTTCAGCCAACCGGCCGCCATCCAATCCGCCAGCGCCTCCTGAGCGGCTGGGCTCATCTGAGACAGCTTGCTCGCAGCAAGACGCCGTTCATCGGCCAACTGACGAAGACAGACTGCATCTTTGCCGGCCACACGAAAGCTTTCACCGTTGATAAAGACATGACGAGCGTCGTACATCATTTTGGTGCGACGATCCAATTGGATGTCCCGCGTCACATCAGGTCCGACTTCTGAGGGGTTGAACCAGACATTCGATTTGGGCTCGGTCATGTATTCCCCCAGCAAGCTGTCAATCAGGTGCGGGTCCTTGAGCGCTTTGGCGATCGACTCGCGGGCAAACTCGCCCAGCGCCGCGGGCATGGCAGCGGGGTGCCTCACTGCGGCCTGCTTGGGGTCGCGGTACAAGGCACTGCCCACACCGTCAAATGCCTCGTCGGCCAGGCCCAGCAGGATTTCACGGGCCAGTTCACCTTGAGGGGGTGACCTGAACCCAATCGACCAGGTCATGCACTCACCCTCAGCAATGCCGTCGTGCGCATAGTCGGGAGGCAAGTACAACATGTCACCGGGGTTGAGTACGAATTCCTCTTCAGCTTCAAAATTTTGCAAGATTTTGAGCGGCACCCCGGGCTGCAGCGTCAAATCTTTGCAGCGGCCAATGCGCCAGCGGCGCTGGCCGTGCGCCTGCAACAAAAACACGTCGTAGCTGTCAACGTGCGGGCCCACGCCGCCGCCATCGCTGGCATAACTGATCATCACATCGTCTAGCCGGGCATCGGGCACAAAGCGAAACTGCTGCATCAAGGCATGCACACCATCGTCTTGCAAGTCAACGCCTTGCACCAGCAAAGTCCATTTCTTCTGACTGAAGGGCGGCAAACTGCGTTTGGCCAGCGGTCCGTGCTTCATCTTCCAGCCTTTATCGGAATCGATGATGAGGCGCGACGCCACGCCCTCAAGCCCTGCCAGTGCCACCAATTCGGTACGGTTCACACAAGGCACAAAACCAGGCATGGCGTTGCGCACCAGCAATGGCTTTTTCTGCCAATGGCGTTTCATGAATTGGTTGGGCGTGAGGCCGCCGAGCAAGGTCAGTGCTGGTTCTGTGTTCATGTTCAGGTTCCGTGAGAAGCATCAAGACAGCGCTTCTGCCATGCCAAGGCGGTCAAAACAGGCCGCCAAACTGCGACAATTGTCGTATGGAAATCAAGACACCTTCCGTGGTCGCACTGACCTGGACACTCAAAGACACCCTTGGCGAAATTCTGGACACCCTGGACGAGCCTGTTGAATTCTTCATCGGCGGCCAGGATTTGCTGCCCAAGATTGAAGAAGTCCTGCATGGCCACGAAAAAGGGGCCAAGGTGGAACTGCACCTGGAGCCCGAAGACGCCTTTGGCGACTTCGACGAGAAACTGCTGTTTCTGGAACCCCTCGCGCTCTTCCCACCTGGCCTGGAGCCGGGCCTCACGATCGAGGGCACGGCATTGCCCGAAGGCTGCCACCCTGATGCGCCGCGCAATGTGCTTTACACCGTGACCGAGATTTACCCCGAGCATGTGGTGCTGGACGGCAACCACCCGCTGTCTGGCATCGCGCTGCGCTTGAGCCTGAAAGTGGAATCGGTGCGCGAGCCCTCCGAAACCGAAGTGGGCAGTGGCAGCTGCGGGACAGGCTTCTTCAAAATCGAGGTGGGCGGCGAAGGCTCACCCCCTGGGCCCACACTTCACTGATGCATCGGGCCAGCGTCTAAGAGGTCGTTCGTTGCTTGTCGTTCGGTGGCTTGAGTCCCGACACGCCTCACGGGTTCACCAAGTTGGCGCACAAGCTCCGAATTACGAGGGAAGGCTTATTTTTTGCCCGTCGAGCCGTATCCGCCCTCGCCGCGTTGGCTGGCGGTCTCAAATTCCTCCACCACATGGAAGCTGGCCTGCACCACCGGGACAATCACCATTTGTGCAATGCGCTCCATGGGTTCGATGGTGAAAGCCACATCACTGCGGTTCCAGGCGCTGACCATCAACTGTCCTTGGTAATCGCTGTCGATCAGGCCCACCAAATTGCCCAGCACGATGCCGTGCTTGTGCCCCAGCCCCGAGCGAGGCAAAAGCATGGCGGCATAGCCGGGGTCTTTCAGGTGCACCGCTATGCCAGTGGGCACCAGCTGCCAAGCATTGGGCTGCAAGATCAAAGGCGCATCCAGGCAGGCGCGCAAATCCAGACCTGCACTGCCGGAGGTGGCATAAGCGGGCAGTTGTTCGGCCATGCGGGCGTCGATGATTTTGAGGTCGATGTTCATGTGCAATCCAGAAAATGAAGGCGGCCGGCAACGAGCCATGCCGCAGTGAACCGTCGCGTTATTTCAAACGGGCAGCGATGTCAGCGACCAGTTGCTGGGCCAGCACCAGCTTGCTGGCATGCGGCAATTCTCGCGCGCCGGCAGCGTCGATCAACAACAAGGCGTTGTCGTCCTGTCCAAAGGTCGCAGGCCCAATGTTGCCCACCAAGAGCGGCACGTTCTTGCGGATGCGTTTGGCCATGGCGTGCACCAGCAGGTCGTGGCTTTCGGCTGCAAAACCCACACAAAACAGCGCGCCAGATTGGGCGCGGGCCGATTGCGCCACCGTGGCCAGGATGTCAGGATTCTCCACAAACTTCAGGGCCGGGGTTTGACCCGAGCCGTCTTTTTTGATCTTCTGATCGGCCTGTGCATCAGGCCGCCAGTCGGCCACAGCGGCCGTGGCCACAAACACCGAGGCCTGGCTCACCTGCGCCTGCACCGCGTCCAGCATGTCACGGGCCGATTGCACATTGATGCGTTGCACACCGCGTGGCGTGGGCAAGTGCACGGGCCCGGCCACCAAGCTCACTTCGGCGCCCGCCCTGCGGGCAGCACGGGCAATGGCAAAACCCATCTTGCCGCTGGACAAATTGGTGATGCCGCGTACCGGGTCAATCGCTTCGTAAGTGGGTCCCGCTGTGACCAGGACATGCTGGCCCGCCAAAATCTTGGGCGCAAAAAACGCCTCCAAATCCTCCAGGATGTCTTCGGCTTCCAGCATGCGACCGTCACCTGTTTCACCGCAGGCCTGATCGCCCTGCCCCACGTCCAGCACATGCACGCGATCCAGCTTGAGCTGCGCCACATTGCGCCGGGTGGCCGGGTTGGCCCACATTTCACGGTTCATGGCCGGGGCCACGATCAAAGGCACCTGGTCCAGCGGGCGGGCCAGGCACATCAGGCTGAGCAAATCGTCTGCCCGACCGTGCAGCAGTTTGGCCATGAAATCTGCGCTGGCAGGCGCCACCACAATCGCATCGGCCTCACGGCTCAAGTTGATGTGCGCCATGTTGTTGGCTTCGCGGGTGTCCCATTGTGAGGTATAAACCGGCCTGCCCGACAGGGCCTGCATGGTGACTGCCGTCATAAAATGCTCAGCCGCCTCGGTCATCACGACTTGCACCGTGACACCCGCCTTGACCAAGGCGCGGCAGAGTTCAGCCGACTTGAAAGCCGCGATGCCGCCCGACAAGCCCAGAACGATGTGTTTTCCAGCCAATGTGCTCATGGCTGGGGAATGTAGCAGACCGCCACGCACTCAGTGGGAAGTTGCTTGAACGCGTTGACCGAAGAAAATTGATTGCAACGCAGCGCCGGGGCCAGGGCTGGCCGGATCGGGCGATTTGGCGAGCGAAGCGAGTTATGAGCCCGACCGGCCAGTCCTGGCCTCGGCACGGGAAACGACCATCGCCAGTTCAAGTAAACCCACAAGAAACGGCTGCAGACCGGGAAAACCCCGAACCCGACTGTCTATAATCACGATTTCCACCTATCGGGAGCCCAGGCTCCCGTCTTGGACATGACCAAATTCGTCTTCGTCACCGGCGGTGTGGTGTCTTCCCTGGGCAAGGGAATCGCCTCCGCATCGCTCGCCGCCCTCCTGGAATCGCGCGGCCTGTCTGTCACCCTCATCAAGCTCGACCCCTACCTCAACGTAGACCCCGGCACCATGTCGCCTTTCCAGCACGGCGAGGTGTTTGTGACCGACGACGGCGCCGAAACCGATCTGGATTTGGGCCACTACGAGCGCTTCATCAACACCCGGATGAAGAAGGCCAACAACTTCACGACCGGTCAGATTTACAAAAGCGTGCTCGAAAAAGAACGCCGTGGTGACTACTTGGGCAAGACCGTGCAGGTCATTCCGCATGTGACCAACGAAATTCAGGATTTCATCAAGCGCGGTGCGGGCTTTGATACCCCGGAAGCGGTGGATGTCGCCATTGTCGAAATCGGCGGCACCGTGGGCGACATCGAATCTTTGCCCTTTTTGGAAGCCGTGCGCCAACTCAGCTTGCGCCTGGGGCCCAACAACACCGCCTTTGTGCACCTGACTTATGTGCCTTGGATCGCGGCAGCGGGCGAACTCAAGACCAAGCCCACCCAACACACGGTTCAAAAACTGCGCGAAATCGGCATCCAGCCCGATGCGCTGCTGTGCCGTGCTGACCGCTTCATCCCCGACGACGAACGCGACAAGATTTCGCTCTTCACCAACGTGCAAAGCTGGGGCGTGATCTCCATGCCCGATGTGGACACCATCTACAAAGTGCCCCGCGTGCTGCACGAACAAGGCTTGGACGGCCTGATCTGCGACAAACTGCGCCTGAGCACACCGCCAGCCAACCTGAAACGCTGGGACGATCTGGTGCAAGAAACCGAGCATCCTTCAGGCGAGGTGACGATTGCCATGGTGGGCAAGTACGTGGAACTGACCGACAGCTACAAATCGGTCAACGAGGCCTTGCGCCACGCCGGTATGCGCAACCATGTTCGCGTCAAAATCGAGCACCTCGATTCGGAAACCATCACGCCCGAGACCTTGGCCCACCTGGCCGATTTCGACGGTGTCTTGGTGCCTGGCGGCTTTGGCAAACGCGGCGTGGAAGGCAAAATCGCCACCGCGCAATTTGCCCGCGAACACAAAGTGCCCTATTTGGGCATTTGCCTGGGCATGCAAGTGGCCACCATCGAATACGCCCGCCACATGGCCGGGATGAAAAACGCCAACAGCACCGAGTTCGAACCTGAGACGCCCTTCCCCGTGATCGCCTTGATCAACGAGTGGAAAGACGCCGACGGCTCCATCCAAGTGCGAGATGCCAACTCCGATTTGGGTGGCACCATGCGATTGGGTGCCCAAAGCTCGGACGTGGCCCCAGGCACCTTGGCGCACCAGATCTACGGCGATGTGGTCACCGAGCGCCACCGCCACCGGTACGAAGCCAATGTCCATTACCTGGACGATTTGCGCAAAGCGGGCCTGGTGATTTCGGCGTTGACCCAGCGCGAGCAGTTGACCGAAATCGTCGAGTTGCCCCAAACCGTTCACCCTTGGTATGTCGGTGTGCAGTTCCACCCCGAATTCAAGTCCACACCTTGGGATGGCCACCCGTTGTTCAACGCCTTCATCAAGGCAGCGATCGCGAACAAGGCCAAGGCCTGACCCCGCAGCACCCTTCGACAGGACACCCCATGAAACTTTGCGGATTTGACGTTGGCTTGCACCAGCCCTTCTTTTTGATCGCGGGCACCTGCTCGATCGAAGGCCTGGAGATGTCCATCGAGGTGGCCGGTCGCCTGAAAGAGGCCTGCTCCGCTTTGGGCATTCCGCTCATCTACAAAGGCTCGTTTGACAAAGCCAACCGCTCCTCGGGCAACACCCAGCGCGGTGTGGGCATCGATGCGGGCTTGAAGATTCTGGATGAAGTGCGCCGCCAGATCGGTGTGCCGATCCTGACCGATGTGCACGACGAGTCGCAGGTCAAAACCGTGGCCAGCGTGGTCGACGTGCTGCAGACCCCCGCCTTCTTGTGCCGCCAGACCGACTTCATCCGCGCCGTGGCGCAATCGGGCAAGCCGGTCAACATCAAGAAGGGCCAGTTTTTGGCCCCTTGGGACATGAAAAATGTCATCGACAAGGCCCGCAGCGCGGCACGCGAAGTGGGTTTGCCCGAAGACAACTTCTTGGCCTGCGAGCGTGGTGTGAGTTTTGGCTACAACAACCTGGTGGCCGACATGACCAGCCTGGCCGAGATGCGCAAAACCGGCGCGCCGGTGGTGTTCGATGTGACCCATTCGGTGCAAAAGCCCGGCGGCCAAGGCACGAGCAGCGGCGGTGCCCGCGAGATGGTGCCCGTGCTGGCCCGCGCAGGCGTGGCCGTGGGCGTGGCGGGCCTGTTCATGGAAACCCACCCCAAGCCCGCAGACGCTTGGTCGGACGGCCCGAACGCGGTGCCACTCGGCAAAATGACAGCGCTGCTCGAGACGCTGGTCCAGCTCGATGCAGTCACCAAAAAGAATCCATTTTTAGAGGAAGATTTTTCATGAGCGGCTACATCATCGCGCACGTCCAAGTGACCAACCCCACCCAGTACGAAGAGTACAAAAAGTGGTCCACAGCGGCCATGAAAACCGCAGGCGCCGAAGTCTGTGTGCGCGGCGGCCAAGTGCAAGTGCTCGAGGGCGACTGGACCCCTGAGCGCATCGTCGTCTTGAAGTTCCCCTCCTTCGAGGCCGCCAAGGCCTTTTACGAACTGCCCGAATACCTGAAAGCCCGCGAAGCGCGCGAAGACGCCGCCATCATGCGCATGGTGGCCGTCGAAGGCGTTTGAGCCATTGGCTTGGAAGACCTGTTTTTTTAAATTGAGAGAGTTCAAAAATGAGTGCAATCGTTGATATCGTCGGCCGTGAAATCCTCGACAGCCGTGGCAACCCCACCGTCGAATGCGATGTGTTGCTGGAATCGGGTGTCATGGGCCGCGCTGCGGTGCCTTCCGGCGCCTCCACCGGCAGCCGAGAAGCCATCGAACTGCGTGACGGCGACAAGAACCGATACCTCGGCAAAGGCGTGCTCAAGGCGGTCGAACACATCAACACCGAAATCTCCGAAGCCGTGCTGGGCCTGGACGCTTCCGAACAAGCTTTTCTTGACCGCACCCTGATTGACCTGGACGGTACAGACAACAAACGCCGCCTGGGTGCCAACGCCATGCTGGCCGTGTCCATGGCCGTGGCCCGTGCTGCAGCCGAAGAGTCGGGCTTGCCGCTTTACCGCTACTTTGGCGGCATGAACGCCAACCAATTGCCCGTGCCCATGATGAACGTCATCAACGGCGGCGCGCACGCCAACAACAACCTGGACTTGCAAGAGTTCATGATCATCCCCGT
>JAIXRJ010000035.1 GCA_027485235.1 Comamonadaceae bacterium | reverse complement strand
ATGTAGTCGTCGCGCAGCACTTCGTTCAAAGCGTTGAGCATCGGCACTTCTTTTTCGATCAGCTTGCCGTCTTCGACCGACAGAATCTTGTAGCTGTTGCCCTTCAAGATGTGGTCATCGCCGCGCTTGCCTTCTTCGTAACGGCCCTTGAGGCCCGAGCTGTAGAAGGTGGCGGCATTCGACGACTCGTCGGCACCGAACAAGTCAATGGTCACCGAGAAGTGGAAGTTGATATAACGCTGGATGGTCGGCAAATCGATCACGCCAGCAGCACGCAGCTTGCCCACGTCGTCGGTTTTCAGCTGGTTCATCACATCGACGGTGCGCTGGATGGTGCGGCTCACACCGGACTCGCCCACAAACATGTGGTGCGCTTCTTCGGTCAGCATGAACTTGGTGGTGCGGGCCAGCGGGTCGAAAGCCGACTCGGCCAAAGCACACAGTTGGAACTTGCCGTCACGGTCGGTGAAGTAAGTGAACATGAAGAAGCTCAACCAGTCAGGTGTCTTCTCGTTGAAGGCCTGCAAGATGCGGGGGTTGTCTTCGTTGCCGCTGTTGCGTTGCAGCAGGGCATCGGCTTCTTCGCGGCCGTCTTTGCCGAAGTATTTGTGCAGCAAGTACACCATGGCCCACAGGTGGCGGCCTTCTTCGACGTTGATCTGGAACAGGTTGCGCAGGTCGTACATGCTGGGGGCCGTGAGGCCCAGGTGGCGCTGCTGCTCCACCGATGCGGGCTCGGTGTCGCCTTGCGTGACGATGATGCGGCGCAGGTTGGCGCGGTGTTCGCCAGGCACGTCTTGCCAAGCTTTTTCACCGATGTGGTCGCCGAAATGGATCTTGCGGTCTTGTTCACCGGGGTTCATGAACACGCCCCAACGGTAGTCACGCATCTTGACATGGCCAAACTGGGCCCAGCCTTGCGGGTCCACGCTCACGGCGGTGCGCAGGTACACGTCCATGTCGGTGGAGCCCTCGGGGCCCATGTCGTCCCACCAGTTGATGAAGTTGGGCTGCCACTGCTCGAGCGCACGCTGCAAGGTGCGGTCTTCGCTCAGGTTGACGTTGTTGGGGATTTTTTCGCTGTAGTTGATACCGGACATGAGTGTCTCCAGAAATGAAAGCAACGGTGGGGTCAAAATTCGGTTGCAGCGGGCTCCACCGGGAGGCCCACTGCACAACGCAAAAACATCAAACGCGGTTCATGTCGAACTGGACTTTTTCGCCTTTGCCGTAAACCTTCAGGGCACCCTTTTCGCCGACGGCGTTGGGGCGCTGGAAGATCCAGTTTTGCCAGGCGGTCAAGCGGCCAAAAATGCGGGTCAGCATGTTTTCCTGGCTGGCAAAACGCAAGTTGGCTTCCAGACCCGTCAGCGCATCGGGCGACATGGACGAGCGCTCTTCCAAAGCCAAGCGGATCTCGTCCGCCCAGTCGATGTCGTCAGGGGCGGCTGTGACCAAGCCCAGGGCCAAGGCAGCGTCAGCGTCCAAAGCCTTGCCGATGGCGCCGCGTGCGGCTTCCATGGCGGGCACTTCTTCGTAAAAGCGGCGCTGCAGGCGGGTCTGGTCGTTGACCATGGGGAAGAAACCGAAATTCATTTCGTTCAGTTGGATCTTGGGGGCTTTGGCTTCGTCGTCCGGCAGGGCCAGCATGTAGGCGCGGTCGGCGCAAAAAGCCAATTCTGCGAGTGTGCCGACAAAACATGTCCCCTCTTCGATCAGGGCGAACAGGCTGCGCGAGGTCACGTCCATGCGGGCCAGGGTGCGGCGCAGGTGGCCGATGGTCTCACGCACAAACCAGTGGTCTTTGTGGGCCAGCAGTGTGGCGTCAGATGCCAAAACGGCAGCCGCGTCGCCAGAAGTCTTGAGCACCCAGGTGCCGATGTCCAGTTCGTTGGTGCGCATGTGCAAGATGGCGTCGTCGAGTTCGCGCACCATCTCCAATGGCCACCAGTTCACGCCTGCGGCTTCGATGCCATCGATATTCGTGGGCTGTGCCGTGGCTGGGGCTTTGACGGTGAAAGTGGCGATGCGCTTGGCGCGGTCAATTTCAACGGTGACGTTGGTATAAGTCAGGGCATCGGCTGCGATGCTGCGGTTCAAGGGGGTCAAACTCACGCCTTTGACACCAGCGGTGCGGATGCTGCCAGCGGCCAGTTTTTGGGCACGGGTTTGCACGGCTTCTTTGAACACAGCGGGCTTGGCGATGGCATCGACCAGACGCCAGTCCACGGCTTTTTGACCGCGCACGCCTTCGACGCTGGTGCAGAAGATGTCGGCCAGGTCGTGGCGCACATGGCGCTTGTCGGTCACGCGGGTCAGACCACCTGTGCCAGGCAACACGCCGAGCAAAGGCACTTCGGGCAACGACACGGCGCTGGAGCGGTCGTCGACCAACACGATTTCATCGCAAGCCAGTGCCAGCTCGTAGCCGCCGCCAGCGCAAGCGCCGTTCAGGGCTGCAACGAATTTCAGGCCGTCGTGCTTGCTGGAGTCTTCGATGCCGTTGCGGGTTTCGTTGGTGAACTTGCAGAAGTTCACTTTCCAGCCGTGGGTGGACACACCCAACATGAAGATGTTGGCACCGGAGCAGAACACGCGGTCCTTCAAGCTGGTCACCACCACCGAGCGCACTTCGGGGTGCTCAAAGCGAATGCGCTGCAAAGCGTCGTGCAACTCAATGTCCACACCCAGGTCGTAGCTGTTGAGCTTGAGTTTGTAGCCAGGGCGAATGCCGGCATCTTCATTGATGTTGATCGACAAAGTCGCGATCTCGCCATCAAACGCCAGGTGGATGTGTTTGTACTGGGAAGGGTTGGTTTGGTAGTCAACCTGAAGAGCTTGCGTCATGGGGATGTCTCCGTGGAAGAAGGTGGTGCTTGATTTGGGTCAAAAATGCATTTCAGTGCATGTTGGATTGAATTTTATTGCAGGTCACGCGGCCTCGCAATATGCACTTTACTGCATTTTCCTAGCGTTTACCCTAGGAAATGCATTTTTCTTCCACCCTTCAAACCGGCAAGGTCAAATGCTGGCGAACCGAAGTACGCAAGGCGTGAAAGGCCTGGTCTTCACTGCGCCCACTGGTGTTGATGGCCATGTCCGCCTTGGAATAAAAGGCCGCACGCCCTTCCAGAATGCGCTTGAGGTCTTCCATGGCTTCGCGGCTGCCCGCCATGGGGCGCATGTCGCCCTGCGCCGCCACGCGGCCCATGTGGTCAGCGGCATCGGCCTGCAGCCACAACGTGGTGCAGTGCGAGAGCAGCAGATTGAAGTTGGCCGAATCCGACACCAGACCGCCCGGCGTGGCGATGACCACTTCGGGGTAAATCTGGATCGCCTCTTCGAGCGCACGGCGCTCGTAACGGCGGTAGGCGTTGGCGCCATAGAGGTTGTGGATCTCGCTGATCTGGCAACCGGCAAACTGTTCGATCTCGCGGCTCAGCTCAATGAAAGGAAAGCCCAGATCGTCGGCCAGGCGCTGGCCCAGCGCGGTTTTGCCCGCGCCCCGCAAACCGATCAAGGCAATGCGACCCTTGCGCTCTTGCGCATTGCCGCCCTCACCAAACAGCTCGCTCAACTGCACACGGGCACGGCGCAAATCGGCCTCACTGCGCTTTCCCAACAGCTCTCGGATCAGCAGCCACTCGGGCGAGGTGGTGGTCACGTCACCCAGCAATTCGGCCAGAGAGCATTGCAAAGCATGGGCCACTTGCAACAGCACCAGCACCGATACGTTGCCCGTTCCGTATTCGAGGTTGGCCAGATGCCGCTCAGACACATCGGCCGCGACCGCCACAGCGCGGCGCGTCATGCCCTTGCGCGAGCGCAGTGTGCGCACGCGCTCGCCCAGCGATTCCAGAAATGGGCTGCGCTTGCTGTCTGCGTCCTGCGCGTTTGTCTCCACCTGCACCGATTCTTCTTGTGATGCCATGCTCAACTTTCAACCCTTGATTAGGGAAAACCCTTTGATTTCAACAAGCACAAAATATGCACTTTATTGCATACTCACCAACACGCAAAATAATGCATCAACCCGTGTTTATACCGCCAACTGAACCCTCGGAACAGTTTTTTATTGCCTGCCACGGCATGTCAACACCCACAAAGCGCCTCAGGGCGCACCCGGAAAGAACCTGCACATGACCACCGCATTGCTCCCCAACTTTTTCGCAGGCCGCTGGCAAACCGGCACCGGCGCAGGCACGCCAATGTTGGACCCGGTGCTGGGCACCGAACTGGCCCGTGTGTCGAGCGCGGGCATCGACCTGGCCGAGGGCTTTGCCTTTGCCCGCGAACAAGGCGGCGCGGCCCTGCGCGCCCTGAGCTACGGCCAGCGCGCAGCCTTGCTGACCCAAATCACCGAAGTGCTGCAAGCCCACCGCGATGCTTACTACGAGATTGCCACCGCCAACAGCGGCACCGTGGCCAAGGACTCGGGTGTGGACATCGACGGCGCGATCTTCACCCTGGGCTACTACGCCAAACAGGGCGCGGCGCTGGGCGACGCCACGCTGCTGCTGGATGGCCAGCGCATCCGCATGGCCAAGGACCCGGCTTTCCAGACCCAGCACATCCAGGTGCCCACGCGCGGCGTGGCGCTGTTCATCAACGCCTTCAACTTCCCCAGCTGGGGCTTGTGGGAGAAAGCCGCGCCCGCCCTGCTGTCGGGCGTGCCCGTCATCATCAAACCCGCCACGGCCACCGCCTGGCTGACCCAGCGCATGGTCAAAGACGTGGTCGATGCGGGCGTGTTGCCCGTGGGCGCTTTGTCAGTCATCTGCGGCTCGTCCGCAGGCCTGATGGACCAGCTGCTAGCCTTTGATGTGGTGAGCTTCACCGGCTCGGCCGAGACCGGCCAGATCATTCGCAGCCACCGCGCCGTGACCGAGTTGTCGGTGCGCTGCAACATCGAAGCCGACAGCCTGAACTCGGCCCTTCTCTCGCCCGCCGCCACGGCCGACAGCGAAGCCTTCAAGTTGCTGGTGGCCGAAGTCGCCCGCGAGATGACCGTCAAATCGGGCCAGAAGTGTACGGCGATTCGCCGCGTGTTTGTGCCACGCGCTTTGTACAAAGCCGCCGCCGAAGCGATTGGCGCACGCCTCGCCAAAACCACCGTGGGCAACCCGCGCAACGAGGCCGTGCGCATGGGCGCACTGGTCAGCCAGGCGCAAAAAGCCAGCGTGCTGGCCGGATTGGCCCAGCTCAAAACCGAAGCCACTGTGCTGTTTGACGGCAGCGGAGCGGGTCTGGTGGACGCCGACGCGGCCAGCGCCTGCGTGGCCCCGGTGTTGCTGGGCACCGACACCCCGATGACCGCCAAGGTCCTGCACGCGGTCGAGGTGTTTGGCCCCGTGTCCACCCTGATGCCTTACGACAGCATCGACGAGGCCTACGCCATGATCCGTCGGGGCGAAGGCTCGCTGGTCTGTTCGGTGTACAGCGAAGACCCGGCCTTCACCGCACAAGCCTCGGTCGAACTGGCCAGCAGCCACGGCCGAGTGCACGCGATTTCGCCCGATGTGGCGGCCCTGCACAGCGGCCACGGCAACGTGATGCCCATGAGCCTGCACGGCGGCCCCGGCCGCGCAGGGGGTGGCGAAGAATTGGGAGGCCTCAGGGCGCTGAACTTCTACCACCGCCGCACAGCGGTGCAAGGCAGCGCGCTGGCGCTGGATGCGCTGGCAGCGCAAGGTGCGACTTTGTCCTTGTAAACCCCCTTCACAAGCCCCCACCATTCCAACAACATCAGAGACTTCCGAGGAGACAAACCATGCGCCCCGTGACGCCACCCCCCGCAGATTTCAATTTCGCCCAACACTTGATCGCCAGCAACGCCCATCGAGCCCGTAAAACCGCCCTGATCGACGATATGGGCACCTTGACCTATGGCGAGCTGACCGAGCAGATCCGCCGCTTTGCCGGCGGTCTGCAGGCCATGGGCATCCGGCGCGAAGAGCGCGTGCTGCTGCTCATGCAAGACAGCAGCGACTGGGTCGTGGCCTTTTTGGGCTCACTCTGTGCAGGTGTGGTGCCGGTGGCCGTCAACACGCTGCTCACCGCCGAAGACTATGCCTTCATGCTGCGCAACAGCCGCGCGCAAGCGGCGCTGGTGTCAGGGGCCTTGCTGCCCACGCTGCAAGCGGCCATGGATCTGGCCAAATCCGAAGTGCGCCAAGTGGTGGTCTCACGCCCGACCACCGCGCTGGAACAGGGCCACTTCAACATGGCCGACTTCGTGGCGCAAAACACCCCGGTGCTGCCCGCGCAAACTCTGGCCGATGAACCGGCGTTTTGGCTGTATTCGTCGGGCTCCACCGGCCAACCCAAGGGCACGGTGCACAGCCAGGGCAACCTGTACTGGACGGCCGCGCTGTACGGCCAAGGTGTGCTGAACCTGCAAGAAAGCGACACCGTGTTCTCGGCCGCCAAGCTGTTTTTTGCCTATGGCCTGGGCAACGCCCTCACCTTCCCATTGAGCGTGGGCGCCACGGTGGTGTTGATGGCCGAACGCCCCACCCCGCAAGCCACCTTCAAACGACTGGTCGACCACCAGCCCACCGTGTTTTACGGCGCGCCCACTGGCTACGGCGGCATGCTGGCCAACCCCGATCTGCCCGCCAAGCGCCAAGTGGCCCTGCGCCTGTGCTCGTCGGCCGGTGAGGCCTTGCCACGCGACATTGCCGAACGCTGGTCTGCGCACTTTGGCTGCGAGATCATCGACGGCATCGGCTCCACCGAAATGCTGCACGTCTTTTTGTCCAACCGCCCCGGCGACGTGCGCTACGGCACCACCGGCAAACCGGTGCCGGGCTACGAAGTGCAGTTGCGCCATGAAGACGGCCGCGTGGTCACTGGCTACGACGAGATTGGCGACCTGTACATCCAGGGCCCCAGCAGCGCTTTGATGTACTGGAACAACCGCGAGAAATCGCGCAACACCTTCCAGGGCGTTTGGACCCAAAGCGGCGACAAATACACGCGTGACGCCGACGGTTACTACACCTACGCCGGGCGCAACGACGACATGCTCAAGGTCAGTGGCATCTACGTCTCGCCTTTTGAGGTGGAGTCCACCTTGGTGCAACACCCCGCCATTTTGGAAGCCGCGGTGATTGGCAAGCAAGACACCGATGGTCTGACCAAAACCAAGGCCTTCATCGTGCTCAAGTCCGGCCAAAGCCTGACACAAGATGATGTCAAAGCCTTTGTGAAAGAGCGTCTGGCACCTTACAAGTACCCGCGATTCGTCGAATTTGTGACCGAGCTGCCCAAGACCGCGACGGGCAAGATCCAACGATTCAGATTGCGTGATCAGGAAAACGCGGCCCGCTGAAACCTGACAAAACCGGCACAGGCCGGTTTTATCGGGGGGCACCGACCCGTCAGGTGTCCTTGCTGACCTTGATGGTCGGGAACTTGCTCGAAAAGTCCTTGGCCTTGGCCGCGATCTTGATGGCCACTTGGCGGGCCACCGCCTTGTAAATCTGGGCCACTTCGCCATCGGGGTCGGACACCACCGTGGGTTTGCCGTTGTCGGCCTGCAAACGGATTTGCATGTTCAGGGGCAAGGCACCCAGGTAATCGATACCCTTGTCGGCCGCGTAGCGCTTGCCGCCATCCTGGCCAAAAATGTGCTCCACTTGGCCGCAATTCGTGCACACATGCACCGCCATGTTTTCCACGATGCCCAAAATTGGGACGCCCACTTTTTCAAACATCTTGATGCCTTTCTTGGCATCCAGCAAAGCAATGTCTTGGGGCGTGGTCACAATCACCGCGCCTGTCATGGGCACACGCTGACTCAAGGTCAACTGGATGTCGCCCGTGCCGGGAGGCATGTCGACAATCAAATAGTCGAGTTCCTTCCAGTTGGTCTGGCGCAGCAACTGCTCCAGCGCTTGGGTGGCCATGGGGCCGCGCCAGATCATGGCTTCATCCTGATCGACCAAAAAGCCAATCGACATGACCTGAACGCCATAGTTTTCCATCGGCTCCATGGTCTGGCCATCATCACTTTCGGGGCGGCCTTCGATGCCCATCATCATCGGTTGGCTGGGGCCGTAAATATCGGCGTCCAACAGGCCCACCTTGGCGCCCTCGGCGGCCAGCGCCAGCGCCAAGTTGACGGCGGTGGTGCTTTTGCCCACACCGCCTTTGCCCGAGGCCACGGCCACGATGTTTTTGACCTGCGGCAGCAGCGCCACGCCGCGTTGGGCGGCATGGGCCGCGATCTTGCTGCTCACATTGGCCGAGACATTGGCCACGCCGGGTACGCCCTTGGCGGCAGCAATCAGGGCTTGGCGCAGCGAGGGAACCTGACTTTTGGCGGGGTAGCCCAGTTCGACGTCAAACGACACATCGCCGCCCTCGACGACCAGGTTTTTCAGGGTTTTGGTCGTGATGAAGTCTTTGCCCGTATTGGGGTCGATGACGGCTTGCAGGGCCTGGAGGAGTTGTTCTGTGGTTGCCATGGTCGCTTTCTTGAATGGGGCGGAGTTTACCGACAAGCCAAGCTGTACACCCTAAAATCAGCGATTCCCCTAAAAACCGCCCCACCATGTCTGCCCCCCACGTGCCCCGCCAGCTTTTTGTCACCACCGCCTTGCCGTATGCCAATGGCCATTTCCACATCGGCCACATCATGGAATACATCCAGGCCGACATCTGGGTAAGGGTCCAGCGCATGCAAGGCAGCCACGTCAACTTTGTGGGGGCCGACGACACGCATGGCGCGCCGATCATGATCGCCGCCGAAAAGGCAGGCAAGACGCCCCAGCAGTTTGTGGCCGACATTGCAGCGGGCCGCAAGCCTTATTTGGACGGTTTTCACATCCAGTTCGACAATTGGCACAGCACCGACGCGCCAGAAAACCACGAGTTGGCCCGCCAGATTTACCGCGACCTGCGCGACATCCCTTTGGCCAAAGGCGGCTCGCTGATCGAAGTGCGCGCTGTCGAACAGTTCTTTGACCCGCAAAAGAACATGTTCCTGCCCGACCGATTCATCAAAGGCGAATGCCCCAAGTGCCATGCCAAGGACCAGTACGGCGACAACTGCGAAGTCTGCGGTGCGGTCTATGCCCCCACCGACCTGATCAACCCGTTTTCAGCCCTGTCCGGCGCCAAGCCCGAGCTCAAAACCTCGGAACACTTCTTTTTCAAGCTGTCTGACCCCCGCTGCATTGAGTTTTTGAGCCAGTGGACGCAAGACGGCAAGCTGCAACCCGAGGTGGCCAACAAGGTCAAAGAGTGGTTTTCTGTGCGCAGCAACCCCGACGGCACGACCAGCGAAGGCTTGGGCGACTGGGACATTTCGCGCGATGCGCCTTACTTTGGGATCGAGATTCCCGACGCACCAGGCAAGTATTTTTATGTCTGGCTGGACGCACCTGTGGGCTACCTGGCATCCCTCAAGAACCTGCTGGACCAGCGCGGCGAGAGTTACGACGCCTACATGGCCAACCCCGCGCTGGAACAAATCCACTTCATCGGCAAAGACATCGTGACCTTCCACACGCTGTTTTGGCCCGCCATGCTGCACTTTTCGGGTCGCAAGACGCCCAACAAGGTGAACGTGCATGGCTTTTTGACGGTGAACAACGGCGAGAAGATGAGCAAGAGCCGGGGCACGGGCCTGGATCCGCTCAAGTACCTAAGCCTGGGCATGAACCCCGAGTGGCTGCGCTACTACCTGGCGGCCAAACTCTCGGCCCGCAACGAGGACATCGACTTCAACGCCGAAGACTTCATGACGCGGGTGAACTCTGACCTGATCGGTAAATTCGTCAACATTGCCTCGCGCTCGGCCGGTTTCATTGCCAAGCGTTTTAACGGGACACTGGGCACGGTGAGCGCCGACGGTCAGGCGCTGCTGGCCACGCTGCAAAACGCCACACCCGCCATTGCCGCCTTTTACGAAGAGCGCGAATACGCCAAAGCCCTGCGCGAAGTCATGCTGTTGGCCGACAAAGTCAACGCCTATGTGGACCAGAACAAGCCTTGGGACTTGGCCAAACAAGAAGGCATGGACGCCCGCCTGCACGACGTGTGCACCGCCTGCATCGAAGGCTTCCGCCTGCTTTCACTCCAGCTCAAGCCGGTGTTGCCTGCACTGGCCGCTCAGGTGGAAGCCTTCCTCCATGTGTCGCCTTTCACTTTCGATCAAGCGCAATCGCTGCTGGGTGCAGGCCACAGCATCAACGCTTACCAACACCTCATGCAACGTGTCACCCCCGAACAACTCGAAGCCCTGTTCGAGCCGCCAGCGGTGGTCGATGAAAAGCGGATCCCCGGTGGCGAAGCCATCGCGCCCACGATTTCCATCGACGACTTCGCCAAGGTCGACTTGCGAATCGCCCAGATCGTCAACTGCGAACCGGTGGAAGGTTCGGTCAAGCTGCTGCGCCTGACGCTGGACGTGGGCGAAGGCCCGGACGCACAAGGACGTCCCATCCTGCGCAACGTCTTTTCTGGCATCGCCAGCATGTACAAGCCCGAAGACCTGATCGGCCAACTCACCGTGTTGGTGGCCAACCTGGCCCCGCGCAAGATGAAGTTTGGCGTCAGTGAAGGCATGGTGCTGGCCGCCAGTCACGCCGACGAAAAAGCCGATGCCGGCATTTACGTGCTGCACCCCTGGCCCGGTGCCAAGCCCGGCATGCGCATCCACTGAACCGATGCAAAGCTGCACATGTTCCCCCCTCCCCGTGGATGGACCGATGTGCAGCGAAGCCCTGAGGCGAATCTGCGGCTGGGACTGGTGCTGACATTCGTCGCCGGGGCCACCAACGCCGGCGGCTTTCTGGCGGTGGGCAGCTACACCTCCCACATGACGGGCATTGTGTCCTCGGTGGCCGACGATCTGGTGCTGGGCCACATCAGCTTGGCGCTGGCGGGCGTGGTTTGCCTGCTGGCCTTTGTTTCGGGGGCCATGTGCACCGCCATCATGGTCAACTGGGGCCTGAGACTGCAGCTTCGCAGCAGCTACTGCCTGCCGCTTTTGCTGGAGTCGGCCGCCTTGCTGGTGTTTGGACTTTTTGGCACTGCCATTGCCGCTTGGTCGCAGTTGTTTGTCCCGGTCACCGTGCTTTTGTTGTGCTTCATCATGGGCCTGCAAAACGCGGTCATCACCAAAATATCCAAGGCCGAGATTCGCACCACCCACATCACCGGATTGGTGACCGACCTGGGCATCGAGCTGGGCAAACTCTTGTACATGAACCGGGGCCCACACGGGCACAGGGTGCGTGCCGACCGCCAGCGCCTGAGGGTACAGTCGGTCTTGGTGCTGGGGTTTTTTCTGGGTGCCTTGACGGGGGCACTGGGTTTCAAGCACTGGGGCTACATCACCACTGTACCGTTGGCCGCCACGCTCTGGATTTTGTGCCTGCGACCCTTGCTGCTGGACCTGCGCGGTCGTGCCACATAATGGACCGACAAAAATAAACATGAGAGACCCATGAACTGGATGCGGGCCACGCGTTTTTTTCGCCCCCGTTTGATCGACAGCCTGCACGGCTACAACCGCGCGCGTTTCACCCAAGATGTGGGCGCTGGCCTCACCGTGGGTGTGGTGGCCCTGCCCCTGGCCATGGCCTTTGCCATCGCCTCCGGCCTCCAACCCGAGGCAGGCCTGTTCACCGCGATCATTGCGGGCTTTTTGATTTCGGCCTTGGGGGGCAGCCGGGTGCAAATCGGCGGTCCGGCCGGGGCCTTCATCGTGATCGTCTACGGCATCGTTGAGCGCTATGGCTTGGCCAACCTGATTTTGGCCACCGCCATGTCCGGGATTTTGTTGTTTTTGATGGGTCTCTTCCGACTGGGCAGTTTGATCCGATTCATCCCGGTGGCCGTGGTGATTGGTTTCACCAACGGCATTGCGGTGCTGATCATGTTGTCGCAAATCAAGGATTTTCTGGGTCTCCAAGTGGCTGCCATGCCGGCCGATTTCTTTGGCATCCTGAAAACTCTGTGGCTGAACCTGCACACGGCCAATCTGGCCACCCTGCTGCTGGCTCTGGCGTCCTTGTCGCTGCTGGTCGGCTGGCTGCGCATCAGCCAAGGCCTGCAGCGCACCCGCTACCGCTGGGCCAGCATGCTGCCCGGCTCCATCGTGGCGCTGGGGTTGGCCACTTTGACCACCTGGCTGTTGAACCTGCCTGTGGAGACCATTGGCAGCAAATTTGGTGGCATTCCAGCGACCGTGCCTGGCTTTGCTTGGCCTGAATTCAGCTGGGACAGTGCCCGCTTTTTGCTCATGCCGACGCTGACCCTGGCGCTCTTGGGCGCCATTGAATCGCTGCTGTGCGCGCGCATTGCCGACAGCATGATCGGTGACCGACACGACCCCAACCAAGAGCTGATGGCGCAGGGCGTCGCCAATTTCGTGACGCCTTTTTTTGGCGGCATGCCTGCCACCGGCACCATTGCCCGCACCGTGACCAACATCCAAAGCGGCGGTACCACACCCATTTCCGGCATGGTGCATGCGCTGTCCTTGTTGGCTGTGGTGCTGGCGGCCGCCCCCTTGGCTGGGCACATACCGCTGGCGGCGCTGGCAGCGATCTTGATGTTTGTGGCCTGGAACATGGGCGAATGGCGTGAGTTTGTGCACCTGCGCCAGTACCGCCTGCCCTACCGCGTCACCCTTCTGGCGGTGTTTTTCCTCACCGTGGTGTTTGACCTGACGGTGGCCGTCGAAGTGGGCCTGATCGCCGCTTGCCTGACCTTCATTTACCGCATTTCCAGCCTGAGCCGCTGCGAGGGCGTGACCCGCACCGAGCAGCCAACTCTGGCCGGATGTGAACACCAGGTGCAGGCCTGGCGCTTGTACGGTGCACTGTTTTTCGGGGCCGTCAAGCTGGTGGAGGCCATCGAAGACAAGATCAGCACACCCACGCTGGTACTGGACCTGAAAAACGTGATTTACATCGACTCGTCCGGGGCCGATGCGTTGATGAACCTGGTCGAGACCTGTCGCAAAAAACAGGTGCGGCTCATCGTGTGCGGCTTGGCCCACCAGCCGCTGGACATGGCTGTGCGCAGTGGCCTGATGGCCCATGTCAAAGAGCTCCTGCAGCCCGACCTGGGCAGCAGCCTGGCCTTGGCCGTCCGCCTGGGCGCAGACCCGGCCCGTTAAAATGGTGCCATTCTGGTTTTGGGGCTCTCTTCAGGGGCTGCTGAAACCCTTTTGCCATTGCCCCTCACGAGTTGCCCGCCATGTCCTTTTTCCGCCGCCCCGATTACGCCTCCGACACCACCCAGTTCATTGACCAGCTCAAGGCCCAGCGCCCCGAGCTCGAAGCCGAACAGCGCCAAGGTCGTGGTTTGCTGTGGGACAAGGCGATCGACCGCGACATCCAGGCTGAATTCAAACAAGGCCGCGTGGCCCAAAAACCTTACGTGTACCAGACCAAGGCCTGAGCCTCGTTGTGTGAGCACCGACACCCCCCAATCTTTGCTGCTGCCAGAAGGCACTGCCAGTGCGGTCATGCCTACCGTGGTCGACCAAGTGGCACTGGCACGCTTGTATGGTGAACCCTTGTTCGCCATGCCCAGCGACCTGTACATCCCGCCGGATGCGTTGGAGGTGTTTCTGGAAGCCTTCGAAGGTCCGCTGGACTTGCTGCTCTACCTGATCCGCAAGCAAAACTTCAACATCCTCGACATCCCCATGGCGGGCGTGACGCGCCAGTACCTGAGCTATGTCGACGAAATCCGTCAGCGCAACCTGGAGTTGGCCGCCGAATACCTCTTGATGGCGGCCATGCTGATCGAGATCAAGTCGCGCATGCTGCTGCCGCCCAAAAGAGCGCCCGAGGGCGAAGAGGCCGAAGACCCGCGGGCCGAATTGGTGCGCCGCCTGCTGGAATACGAGCAGATGAAGCTGGCTTCGATGCAACTCAACCAACTTCCGCATTTCGGCCGTGATTTCATCAAGGCCGAGGTCTACATTGAACAAAGCCTGCAACCCCGTTTCCCGGATGTGAACCTGGACGAATTGCAGTCGGCCTGGCGCGACATCCTCCAACGCGCCCGACTGGTCCAGCACCACAAAATCAGCCGAGAAGAGCTCAGCGTGCGTGAACACATGACCATCGTGCTCAAGCACCTGCAAGGCCGCAAATTCGTGGAATTTGAACACCTGTTCGACCCCAGCTTGGGCGTGCCGGTGTTGGTGGTCACCTTCATCGCCCTGCTGGAGCTGGCCAAGGAAACCCTGATCGAGATCACCCAAGCCGAGGCCTTTGCGCCGATTTACGTGCGGCTGGCCTACACCCCGAACTGAAGTCCGCTCAGACCGATTCGCCGCGTGGCCCGCGGTCCATCAGCACCTGCACCGCTTCTCGGGCTTGCAGGCGTCCGTCCAGCAAGGCCACCACAGCATCGGTGATCGGCATGTCCACACCCAGGCTTTGCGCCCGTTGCGCCACGGTGCGGGCGCTGTAAACGCCTTCGGCGACATGACCGAGCGCGTCCACGGCCTGTTGCACAGACAGGCCTTGCGCCAAGGCCAGACCCACTTTGCGGTTGCGGCTCAAGTCGCCAGTGGCCGTCAACACCAAGTCGCCCAGACCCGACAGGCCCATGAATGTTTCGGCCTTGGCGCCCAAGGCCAGACCGAGGCGGGTCATTTCGGCCAGCCCGCGTGTGATGAGGGCTGCGCGGGCGTTCAGCCCCAGGTCCAGGCCATCACACAGGCCGGTGGCAATGGCCAACACGTTTTTCACGGCTCCACCCACTTCCACCCCCACGATGTCGTGGTTGGCGTACACCCGCAAAGCCGAGCTGTGAAAGGCTTGCACCAAAGCCTCCCGAACCGTGGCATGGCCGCTTGCGGCCACCAAAGCGGTGGGTTGGCAGCGGGCCACTTCGAGGGCGAAACTTGGGCCACTCAGGGCACCGGCCTGCAAATGGGGTGCCACTTGGGCTTGCACTTCGTGCGGCATGAGGCCCGTGCCGGACTCCAAGCCCTTGCACAGCCAGGCCACTGGGCCGGTCACCGTTTGCAAGTCCTGCAAAGTGCTGCGCAGGCCCGACATGGGCGTGGCGACAATGAACAGGTCTGGCGGCTGAGCCTGCGCCACCAGGGGCGCCAAAGGGCCGCTCAGGATGCTCAGGCTGGAGGGCAAGTCAACGCCCGGCAGGTATTTGAGGTTTTGGCCCTGATGGCGCAGGGCTGCGGCTTGCAACTCGTCGCGGGCGTGCAGCCGCACCGCGTGGCCAGAGCTGCGGCAAGCCGCCATCGCCATGGCCGTACCCCAGGCGCCTGCGCCTATCAACGTGATGCGCATCAGCCAAAGCCCTGAGATTTACTGCTGAGTTGAAGCAGATTGTGCTTGCTGCTGCTCGTACATGGCCTGGAAGTTGATCTCGGCCAAGTGCACAGGCGGGAAGCCAGCGCGGGTGATCAGGTCCGCCACGTTGCCCCGCAAATAGGGGTAGACGATTTGTGGGCAAGCGATGCCCATGATGGCGCCCATCTGGTCTTCGGGCACGTTGCGAATCTCGAAGATGCCGCCTTGCTTGCATTCGGCCAGGAACACGGTCTTGTCGGCGATTTTGGTGTGCACGGTGGCGGTCACGCAGACCTCAAACACGCCGTCGGCCACGGGAGTGGCTTCCACACCCAGTTGAATGTCCACGCTGGGCTGCTGCTGTTCGATCAGGATGGCCGGCGAATTGGGTTGCTCCAGCGAAGCTTCCTTCATGTAAATGCGTTGGATCTGGAAAACGGGGTCTTGGGCGGGTGGGGTGTTGGTGGTCTCGGACATGGTCGCTCTCTGGATGAAGTGGCGGGCAATCCCAAATGACTGCCCAGAATGAAACAGCGGAATTATCCGCGATCAAGCCAGGGATCCCGCAGGACCCACTGGCCTCCAAAATGGGGATCTCAGGCGCCTTGCAGCAAAGGCACAAGCCCGCCCTTGGCGTCGAGCGACATCAAGTCGTCACAGCCGCCCACATGGGTATCGCCCACGTAGATTTGCGGCACGGTGCGCCGGCCGGTGGCCTGCATCATGTGGTCACGCTGGACGGGGTCCAGGTCAATGCGGATTTCTTCAATTTGCTCAACGCCTTTGGACTTGAGCAGTTGTTTGGCCCGAATGCAGAAAGGGCAGACGGCGGTGGTGTACATCTTGACGGCTTGCATGCGGCTTCCTTTCAGGCCTTTTCAATCGGCATGCTGGCCGCTTGCCAAGCCTTGAGGCCCCCAGCAAGAGATTGCACATTGTCGTAACCCAGCTTTTTGGCGGTGGCGGCTGCACGCGCCGAGCGGGCGCCCACTTGGCAGACCATGACCACGGGCATGGCTTTGTTCTTGACGGTTTGTGCCAGCTTGGCCTCCAGTTCGCCCAAAGGCAAGTTTTTGGCACCGATCACATGGCCCTTGGCGAACTCATCGGGCTCACACACATCGATGACCACGGCTTTTTCACGGTTCATCAGTTGCACCATGTCTTGCGGGCTCAGGCCAGTGCCCTTGCCCAGCACAGGCACCATCAAAGCCACGCCCGAGGCCAGAGCCACGGCGATCAACATCCAGTTATCGAGGAGAAATTTCACGAAACAAACCTTTGTAAGGCATCAAAATACCGACCCGACAGCGGGCCGCCAAGGCTCGATTCTAAAATGGCTGCCTTGTCCTTTGTTTTTTGACAGCCACTGCTGCTTTTTCCCCCATGTACAAACTTGTCTTGATCCGCCACGGCGAATCCACCTGGAACCTTGAAAACCGCTTCACCGGCTGGACCGATGTGGACCTGACCCCCACCGGCGTCTCCCAAGCCATGTCGGCCGGCCAACTGCTCAAGGCCGAAGGCTGGGACTTTGACCTGTGCTACACCTCGGTGCTCAAGCGCGCCATCCGCACCCTGTGGCTGACCCTGGACGAGATGGACCGCACCTGGCTGCCCGTGGTCAAGGACTACCGCCTGAACGAGCGCCACTACGGTGGTCTGCAGGGCCTGAACAAAGCCGACATGGCCAAACAATACGGCGACGAGCAGGTGCTGGTCTGGCGCCGCAGCTACGACACCCCGCCACCGGCCCTGGAAGCCACCGATCCCCGCTGCGAGCGCAGCGACCGCCGCTACCCCAGCCCCGAGGTGGTGCCCTTGACCGAATGCCTGAAAGACACCGTGGAGCGCGTGCTGCCCGCCTGGAACGACAGCATTGCCCCCAGCATCAAAGCCGGCAAGCGCGTGCTGATCGCGGCCCACGGCAATTCGATCCGCGCCCTGATCAAGTACCTGGACGGCATCTCCGACAAGGACATCGTGGGCCTGAACATCCCCAACGGCATCCCGCTGGTGTACGAGCTGGACGAGAACCTCAAGCCGATCCGCCACTGTTACTTGGGCGATGCCGCAGCCGCATCGGCTGCGGCAGCCGCCGTGGCCAGCCAGGGCAAGGCCTGAAGACCACAGCCCAGGCGGCGAGGACGGACGCCCGGGATCTTTACCTGACATTACAGGCCCAACCCTGCAGGGGCGGGGACTGCGGTGTATATTGATCCGCATCTCCTACATGGAAAAGAATAGCAATATGGGACAGAAACTCAAGATCGTCGGTTGGCTCAGCATTGGTGCCTTGGCTGGAGCACTCACCACCGTGTCACTGCAAACCGTGGCACGCGGCAACATGGCGCCTTTGCCGCTGGAAGAGTTGCAGCAACTGGCGGCCGTGTTTGGCATGGTCAAAAGCGATTACGTCGAACCGGTGGATGAGAAAAAACTCATCAGCGAAGCGATCTCCGGCATGGTGGCCAGCCTGGACCCCCATTCGCAATATTTCGACAAAAAGAGTTTCAAGGAATTTTCCGAGGGCACTTCCGGCAAGTTTGTCGGGGTGGGCATTGAGATCAGCCAGGAAGACGGACTCATCAAGATCGTTTCACCGATTGAAGGCTCCCCAGCCGACCGCGCCGGCCTCAAGCCCAACGATCTGATCACCAAAATCGACAGCACCGCCGTCAAAGGCCTGTCGCTGAGCGAAGCCGTCAAACGCATGCGCGGCGAGCCCAACACCAAAGTGGTCTTGACCGTCTTCCGCAAGGATGACAGTCGCACCTTCCCAGTGACCATCGTGCGGGAGGAAATCAAGACGCAATCGGTCAAGACCAAGCTCATTGAGCCGCATTACGGTTGGGTCCGTGTTTCGCAATTCCAAGAGCGCACCGTGGAAGACTTCGCCCGCAAAGTCGAAGACCTGGTCAAGCAATCCCCCCAACTCAAAGGTCTGGTGCTCGACCTGCGCAACGATCCGGGTGGCCTGCTCGACGCCGCCGTGGCCTTGTCGGCCGCTTTCCTGCCCGAAAACGTCACCGTGGTCTCCACCAACGGCCAACTCGCAGAAAGCAAGTTCACTTACAAAGCCTCACCCCAATTTTGGCGTCGCAATGCCAGCAACGACCCGATCCAGCGCCTGACGCAAGCGACCGGGGGCTTGCTCAAGAAAGTGCCTTTGGTGGTGCTGGTCAACGAAGGCTCGGCCTCGGCCAGTGAGATCGTGGCCGGCGCCTTGCAAGACTACAAACGCGCCACCCTGATGGGCAGCCAGACTTTTGGCAAAGGCTCGGTGCAGACGGTGCGCCAGCTGGGTCCGGACACTGCGCTCAAAATCACCACAGCCCGCTACTACACGCCCAATGGACGGGCCATTCAAGCCAAAGGCATCGTGCCCGAGGTGATGCTGGACGAGACCGAAAACGGCAACTTGTTTGCCGCTTTGCGCACCCGGGAAGCCGATCTGCAAAAACACCTGGCCAACGGCAAAGGCACGGAAGACGAAAAGCCGGATCCCGCGCGTGAAAAAGCGCGTGAAGAGGCTGTGAAAAAGTTGGAAGAAGACACCAAGAAGCCCCTGTCCGAACGTCGCCTGCCCGAGTTCGGTTCAGACAAGGACTTCCAATTGCAACAAGCCTTGAACCAACTCAAGGGCCTGCCGGTGAAAGCCAGCACCACATTGGCAGAACGCAAGGTCGAGAAAAAAGACGAGTGAGCGCCATGGATGATGCCCAGTTGCTGCGTTATTCGCGGCACATCCTGCTCGAGGAACTGGGCATCGACGGCCAAGAAAAGCTGCTCGCCGCGCATGCCCTGATCATTGGTGCAGGCGGCCTGGGCTCTCCGGTCAGCCTCTACCTGGGCAGTGCAGGCGTGGGCCACATCACCGTGGTCGACCATGACCAGGTGGACGCCACCAACTTGCAACGCCAGATCGCCCACACTCTCGAGCGGGTGGGCCAGTACAAGGCCGATTCGGTGCGCACCGCGATTGCCCAAATCAACCCCGATGTGCAAGTCACGCCCATCACCCAACGCGCCGATGCCGCCTTGCTGGACACCTTGGTGGCACAGGCCGACGTGGTGATCGACTGCAGCGACAACTTTGAAACCCGCCACGCCGTCAACCGGGCCTGCGTTCAGCACGGCAAACCGCTGGTATCGGGTGCAGCCATCCGCATGGACGGTCAAGTCTCGGTGTTGGACAGCACCCGCCCCGATGCGCCTTGCTATGCCTGCGTCTTTCCGCCCGAGCAAGCGCCCGAAGAAAGCCGCTGTGCCACCATGGGGGTGTTCGCGCCGCTGGTGGGCATCATCGGCAGCGTGCAAGCGGCCGAGGCCCTCAAAATTTTGAGCGGCATGGGCAGCCACATGGCCGGTCGCCTCTTGATGCTGGACGGGCGCGACCTGACATGGACCGACATCCGCATGGCTCGCAACGCCCAGTGCCCCGTCTGCGCAGCACTCCGGAGAGAATCCGCTGTTTGAACTGCTCTCAGGCGCTGAAGCGCCGACTCGCAAAAGTCCAGCCCGTCAAATCCTCAATTCAAGGGCGCATGGCATGTGCCATGAAACTTTCTGAACACGGGCGGCGCCATCGCCGCATCGGATGCTGCAAACAAGCCGCGTTTGTCTTTTTGAGCGGCCTTTTGCAATTTGGCATAAGGCCCAGCCCCGACCCGGTAACGGTAAGCCCAGGCCATGCCGCTGCGCACCATCTCGGCCCCCAGATCCACCTCGTCGATGCTCACCTGTGCAAGCTGGCGGCCGTAATGGTCTTGACCGAATGGCTGCACCTGCACGGTTTTGCGCAGGACCAAGCGGATCATGGCATCCCGTGAGGCTTCACCACCGGGCTGACAGGTCTCAGGGGCATCGATGCCGTCAATGCGCACAGTGACAGGCTCCTTTTGCCCTTGCGGGACCAGCAGCAAAGTGTCGCCATCCATGACCCAACTGACCCAGGCGGTCCAAGGCACTGCCTGCGCCCACAAGTGCCAAGGCCACACCAGGCACCACAGGCCCAGCACCAGTCGGCGCTTCACCCCGCGCCCTTGACGAACCGGCCACGTCGGCGATGGACCACCGAAGACAAACGGCACAGGCGGTCAAGCAAGAGGTCATCGATAGAGGCCAAACGCTGGAATGGAGACTGTGTCATCGCTTGCATCAGGGTTTTCAGGGGGATGGTTGATGAGATCAATCACCGCAAAACAGCCTACATTGTGGAGCAGACGCTTGCACTGCTTGGCTCACCGCAAGTCATCATCCATCCATTCTGGAGAAATCGCTTCATGATGAAATCCATTCCCCACCTTTTGGGCTCTGGCCTGCTGCTCATGGCAAGCTTGTGCGCCCATGCCCAAGAAAAACCGCCCCTGAAAATCCTGGTGGGCTTCCCGCCCGGTGGTTCGGCCGACGTGATGGCTCGGCTGGTGGCCGACGCCTTGCGCGAAGATTTCAGCCCGATCGTGGTCGACAACAAACCGGGCGCGGGTGGCCGCATTGCGCTGAACTTGGTGAAAACCGCCAAGCCCGACGGCCAGACCGTGATCGTGCTGCCCAGCGGCCCCATGGTGCTGTTTCCCCACGTTTACAAAAAACTCGACTACGACCCGGTCAAGGACTTCACACCGGTCTCGCAAATTGCCCGCTTTCAGTTCGGCGTGGTGGCGGGCCCGGCCTCGGGCGTGAAGAACGTGGGCGAGATGATCGCCAAAGCCAAAGCCCAACCGGGTACCAACAGTTACGGCACGCCAGGCGCAGGCACTTTGCCCCACTTCATGGGCGTGCTGATGGAGCAATCTACCGGCGTGCAACTGAACCATGTGCCGTTTCAGGGCGGTGCCCCGGCCAACAATGCTTTGCTGGGTGGCCACATCGATTACAAGTTTGATGTGGTCAGCGAAACCGCCGAGCTGCACCGCAGCGGCAAGGCTCGCATCATTGCCGTGACCGGCAGCAAGCGCGACACCCAAGTGCCCGAAGTGCCCACGCTCCAGGAGTCGGGCATCAACATGGACGCCACGGCCTGGTTCGCCATGTATGGCCCGGCCGGCCTCAAGGGTGAAGCCCTGGAACGCCTGGAAAAAGCCATGATGAAAATCGCACGCGATCAAGCCATGAAAGACAAGATGATCAAACTGGGCTATGAACCCATCGGCTCCAGCTCAATCGAATTGGCTGCCGCACAAAAAGCCGATCTGACACGATGGGAAAAACCCATCAAAGCCACCGGCGTCCAGCTGGACTGAACCCTGAAGGAACACACCATGACCTGTCGCCGCACATTTTTGCTGGCCAAGCTGGCCCTGATGTTGGGCACCTCGGCCATCGCCCAAACCGCCCCCTGGCCCAACAAGCCGGTCAAGTTCATCAACAGTTTCCCGCCGGGCGGGCCGTCCGACATCTTGGCGCGAGCCGCAGGCGATGTCTTGCAAAAGCAATTCAACCAAGCCTTTGTGGTGGAAAACAAAGCCGGTGCTTCGGGCAATGTGGGCGCCGATGCGGTGGCCAAATCTGCCGCCGATGGCCACACTTTGCTGTGGGGCATCGACACCACGCACACCATCAACCCCCACATCTACAAGGTGATGCCCTTCAAGGACGCGGACCTCAAGCCGCTGGTGGTCATCTCCAGCTCGGGCCTGCTCTTGGGCGTTCACCCCAACACGGGCTTGAAGACGGCGAAAGACTTTCTGCAAGCTGCACGTGAGCGCAGCCTGAACTTCAGCTCGGGCGGCAACGGCTCGCCAGGACATCTGTGGGTCAACATGGCCAACCTTTCGGCAGCCACGCGTCTGGTGCACATCCCCTACCGTGGCAATTCACCGGCCGTGATGGCCGTGGTGGCCGGTGAGGTAGACGGCGGCACGCTGGCCACGCCCGGCATGCTGCCGCAAGTCAAAGGCGGCAAGGTCAACGCACTGGCCGTCACCAGCAGCAAACGCTCACGCCTGGCGCCTGAGGTCCCCACCGTTGCCGAGGCCGGCTTCAAGGAGCTGGAAAGCGAAGTGCTCTACGTCGTCATGGCCCCGGGCAACACGCCCGAACCCTTGATGCAAACGATGGCCAAAGCCATCACCGACGCCATGGCCCGTCCAGAACTGCAAACCCGCCTGAGCGAACTCGACATGGCCTACGAAGGCTTGACCGGATCGGCTGCTGCCGCCCGCCTGAAAAAACTCTCTGACCAATACGGCCGCATCATCCGCGCCACCGGCATGAAGGTCGACTGAAGCACGTATGACCCAACGCCCCAACATCATCTTCATCGTGGCCGACGACCTTGGCTTTGCCGATCTCGGTTGCTACGGCGGGCGCGACGCGAAGTTCGGCAAGGTCTCGCCCGTGCTCGACCAAATGGCCGCTGGCGGCCTCAAGTTCACACAGGGTTACGCCAACTCGCCAGTGTGCTCGCCCACCCGATTTGCGCTCATGACGGCGCGCTACCAGTACCGCCTGCGCGGTGGCGCCGACGAGCCCATCAACAGCAAGAGCAAGGGCAGCACCGTGCTGGGCCTGCCGCCCGAGCACCCCACGCTGCCGTCCTTGCTCAAGGCCAGCGGCTACCGCACGGCCTTGATCGGCAAATGGCACCTGGGCTACCCGCCGCACTTCAGCCCGATCAAATCGGGCTACGAAGAGTTCTTTGGTCCCATGTCGGGTGGGGTGGATTACTTCACCCACGCCAGCAACAACGGCACCCACGACCTGTACACCAACGAGGAAGAAAAACACGAAGACGGCTACCTGACCGACTTGATCTCCCACAAGGCGGTCGACTTTGTCGAACGCATGGCGCCGGGCGCGGCACAAGGCACCCCCTTCTTTTTGAGCCTGCACTACACCGCGCCGCACTGGCCCTGGGAAACCCGCGAAGACCACGCGCTGGCCCAAGAGGTCAAGGACAACCTGTTCCACCTGCACGGCGGCAACATCCACACCTACCACCGCATGATCCACCACATGGACGAAGGCATGGGTTGGGTGGTGGACGCGCTCAAAAAGACGGGCCAACTCGACAACACCCTGATCGTCTTCACCAGCGACAACGGCGGCGAGCGCTTTTCTGACAACTGGCCGCTGGTGGGCGGCAAAATGGACCTGACCGAAGGCGGCATCCGCGTGCCATGGATCGCGCACTGGCCCGCCGTCATTGCACCCGGCGGCACCTCCACCCAGCACTGCATGACCATGGACTGGTCGGCCACCATGGTCGAGCTGGCCGGGGCGCAAGCCGATGCCGCGCACCCGTTTGATGGCGTGTCCATGCTGCCTGTGCTGCGCGATGCCCAGCATCAGTTCGAGCGGCCCCTGCACTGGCGCATGAACCACCGGGGGCAACGGGCCCTGCGCATGGGCGATTACAAATACCTGCGGGTGGACAGCCACGACTACCTGTTCAACATCACGGCTGACGAACGCGAACGCGCCAACCTGGCCCAACACCAGCCCGAGACACTGCAAAACCTGCGCGCTGCTTGGGAAGCCTGGGATGCCACCGTACCTGCCATTCCTGAAGACGCCACCGTCAGCCTGGGCTACTCGGTCAAAGACATGCCGCAGCGCTGAGGCCCCGGCGGCTAAGATCGGGCATGCCTGACATGCAACGCTTTTTGACCTTCCGCCAATGGCCTCGCCTGACAGGCCCGCTTGCGCGCACCGAAATGCTGGCCGGATTGACGGTGGCGCTGGTCATGATTCCGCAAGCCGTGGCCTACGCAGGTCTGGCAGGCATGCCATTGGTCACCGGACTTTACGCCTGCCTTTGGCCCGCTTTGCTGGCCGCTTTGCTGGGCAGTGCGAATCGTTTGTCGGTCGGCCCGGCTGCGCTCACCTGTGTGCTGATCGGTGCGTCTCTCACGGGCCTGGCCGAACCCGGCTCGTCTGAATGGGTTTCACTGGCCGTGTGGCTGTCGTTGTTGTCGGGCGGCATGCAATTGCTGTTGGGTTTAGGCCATTACGGGTGGCTGATCAATCTGGTCAGCTCCCCGGTGATGATGGGTTTCACGCAAGCGGCCTCCTTGCTGATCATGGCTTCGCAAGTGCCCGCCTTGTTGGGTGTGAAGGTCTGGAGCTGGAACGTGCAGACTTGGGGGGGCTGGCTGACCGGATGGCCCGCATTTTTTGGCTTGGTGAGTCTGGCCGTGCTGCTCTTGCTGCGCCGATTCAAACCACGCTGGCCCAGTGTGATGCTGGTCATGGCCTGTGCCTCGGCCTTGGGCTATGTCAGCGGCTATGAACAACACGGCACCGTGGTGGGCCTGCTCCCCGCAGGTTGGCCCGACTTTTACTGGCCACACTGGCCGGGCCTGGACAGGCTCAACCAGCTGTGGGTGCCCGCCATGGTGATCGCCTTGGTGAGCTTTCTGGAAACGGCATCGAGCGCCCGCATCGAGTGCCAGCGCGACGGCAAACGCTGGGACGACAGCACCGAGTTGTTTGCCCAAGGCCTGGCCAAACTGGCCTCGGCTTTCTCGGGCAGCTTCCCCACCAGCACCTCGTTTTCACGCTCGGCCTTGATGCTGTACGCAGGCGCCCGCTCCGGCTGGGCCGTGGTGGCCTCCATCGGCTTTGTCTTGCTGGCTTTGCTGCTGCTCATGCCTGCGCTGCAATACGTACCACGTTCGGTCATGGCCGCTGCCGTGATCGTGGCCGTGCTGAACCTGTTCCAGCCCCAACAGTTCCTCAAACTCTGGCGCATTGACCGGGTGGAGACCATGACGGCGGGTGTGACCTTCGCCATCACCTTGGCCACCGCCCCTCGCATTTACTGGGGGGTGATGGCCGGCGTGCTGGTGGGCCTGAGCCACTTTTTACACACCCGACTGCACCCGCGCATCATCGAAGTGGGCCTGCACCCCGACGGCAGCTTGCGGGACCGTCACCTTTGGAAACTGCCGCCACTGGCGTCCCATTTGTACGCTGTGCGCATGGACGCTGAGTTGGACTTTGCCGCCGCCAGCGGCTTTGAGCGCGCCATCACCGAACACTTGGCCGGGCACCCCGATGTGCAAGACGTGTGCCTGTTTGCACAACCCATCAACCGGGTCGACGCCACCGGTGTGGAAACCTTTGGCCATTTGCAGCGGCAACTGGCCAGTCGGGGCATCACACTGCACATCAGCGGCATCAAACTGCCGGTCGAGACAGCGCTCAAACGTGCAGGCGAGTTGTCACCGCATCCCCTTCTGAAGATGTACCGCACCGATGCAGATGCCCTGCAAGCCCTGGCTCAGTTGGCACCGTTGCCCAATGACATCGCGGCGGCCAATATTTAAAGCGGGTAGGGGTCAGTCGATGGTCACGCCACCGGCCTTGATGACCTGACGCCAACGCTCGGTGTCTTCCTTCATCCACTGCGCCATCTCTTCGGGTGTGTTGCCAATGGGCTCGGCCCCCACTTCGGCAAAACGGCGCACCATTTCAGGGGTGCGCAATATCTCCCCGATCATTGTGGACAGTCGCTGTGCAATGGCCATGGGGGTCTTGGGCGGGGCCACCAAGGCAAACCAAGCCACCGCCACAACGCCGGGCACCATCTCCTGCAAGGCGGGGGTCTGAGGCATGCTCGGGATGCGCTTGGCACTGGTGACCGCCAAAACCTTGAGCTTGCCACTGCGCAAATGGCCCGATGCTTGCGCCACGTTGCCAAACATCACGTTCACATGCCCGGCCAGCAAATCGGCCACCGCTGGCGCATCGCCTTTGTAGGGCACGTGGACCAGCTTGGTGCCCGTCTTTTGTTTGAACAACTCCGCCGTCAGGTGCGCCGTAGAGCCGTTGCCTTGGGAGGCGTAGCTGAGCTTGTCCGGATTGGCTTTGGCGTAGGCGATCAGCTCCTGAACCGAATTGGCAGGCACCGAGGGGTGCACCATCAAGGCATTGGGCACCAAAGAGAAGACCGTGATGGGCACGAACTTGGCCGGGTCGTAATTGAGCTTGGGGTACAGACTCACATTGATGGACAGGGGCGGCGGCGGCGCGGCCATCAGGGTGTAGCCATCGGGCTCGGCATTGAAGAGCATTTCGGCCGCAATGTTGCCCGCCGCGCCCGGTTTGTTCTCAATCACGATGGTTTGCCCCAGCTTGCTCGACAGGGCTTCCGAGACCAAGCGGGGGAACAAGTCGGCACTGCCGCCGGCGGGATTGGGCACCAAAATCTTGATGGTCTTCTGTGGCCAGGCTGCAGGACTTTGCGCCCCCGCCGTGGTGGCCCAAACAGGCAGGCTCAGAGCCAAAGAAGCGCTCAGGAATTCACGGCGACGGTGGTGTGTCATGGCAAGCTTTCAGAGTTTCAAAGGGGAATGACCAACAAAGTCTCGATGATGCGCGAGTCGTACAAAAACAAGCGCTGCCTGAAGCGCGGCCCCTCAGGCGTGATCACGACCTCGTCTTGGCACTGACCGGTGGAAAAAATGGCCATGTCCCCGTCCAGCGACATGGTGCGCACCACCAAATAATTGGAGCGCACCTGCAGCACGCCATCGGCCTCGCCGACGATTTGCACACCCGACAGGATGTGTCGGTAATGGTGCGGCTCGTAAATGTTGGCGACCCGCATGGACTTGATGCGGTCGCGCAACTGTGCAGGACTGCGGGCGTCGATGATGGCCATGGGCAAACCCCGGTCGTGGTTGAAGCGCGACTGCACGGTGTAGCGGCCACCGGGCAGCAAGAGATCGGCAATGGCTTCTACCCGGTCTTCGTCGATGGCGCGGGCCCATTCGAAGAGGAGGTTTTCAACCGCTCGGTGATGCAGATCGTGTTGCGCGCTCATGCCAAATCCATGTCAGATCGGTAGTTGTGCCAAAAGTTGCGGATGGCACGTTCCGAGAGCTTGCTGGTACCGCCGCTTTCCAAGGTCTTGCCGCCCATCTCAATGAAGCTCTCTCCGCTTTGCCCATCGGCCATGGCTTTTTGCATCATCTCGCAAACAGCCGCATCCTCCACCGAGATCATGCCGGCCGATCCGGCCAGATTGGCTTGCACCAAACGGGCCTGAGTGGTGGTCTCATCGTCATCGGCAAAACCGAAATAGGTCCACACCAAGTCCGACTCACCCACACCGCGCGGGATGAGTTGCCGGGTCGCCAAGCTGTTGGCAATTTGATGGAGCACGAAGCTGGGGTAGGTCGTCAAGATCTGCACGCTCACGCCATCGCCAAACTCGTCCCGCCACTTGAGGATGCTGGGGTCTTCCAACTTCATGTCGTCGTTGACGGACCGCAAGGCGGCGCTGGTTTTGTCAAAGTCCTCCGACTTTTTCTCGGTGCCGGCCTTGGTATAGAAATACACATGGCGGCCGTTTTTGTCGAGCGTCATGCCCGACTCTTGGGACTGACGCGACAAACCAAAGGTGCCGTAAAAAGTGTGCAGGATGTTGGCGTGGTAAGAGTCCCGTGGATTCTCGTGGTAGGTCTTCCAGTTGGCATGGATGCGCTGGGTGTCGTAGCCCAGCACCTTCAGAGGCTTGTGCAGCACACGGCGAATGCCTGCGGCCACATCACCCAACCATTCATCGAGGGGCTCGACCTCGTGCGAGAAAGTGGCAAAGACCAAACCGCAGATCGTGGCCACGCGCAATTTGTGCAGGCCATGCTCAGCCAGTTGAAAGTCTTTGGGCAAGCCGCCTTCACCCCGCAAACCGTGGCTGAACGCCGCATGCGTGAGGTCGCCCTTGAGGTTGTAGTTCCAGGCGTGGTAAACGCAATAGAGCTTCTTGGCCTGCCCAAACGCCTCGCGGCACAGCATATTGCCCCGGTGCGCACAGCGGTTGACCACGGCATGCAGTGCGCCATCTTCGGCCCGGGTCAAGACCACCGACTGGTCACCGATGTAAGTGGTTTTGAAGCAGCCCACCTCTGGCACTTCGGCCTCCAAGCCCAAATAGTTCCAGGTTTTGCCCCGAAAAATCTGGACTTGCTCTTGGGCATAAATGTCCGGATCGGTGTAAATCCAATAAGGCGCTCGCGTGTAACCCTCAGCAGGCCATTGACGGGGCGATTTTTGCAGCGGGCTGGTGGGGCCGTGCACCACAGATTCTTGGCGGGTTTCGGCTTGCGTGTTCATGTCGGTCAAGCGGGGCTTTCACATTGGGCAATTCATCAGCCCGAACATAAGGCCTTGCCCACATCGGGCTTGTCATGCAGATGACTGCTTGGAACCCTTCATCCCGCCCCTTTGCCCGGTGGTGTCGCAAAGGCGCTCAAGCCGGAATCTCGGCTTCGACCAACAGCGCCAGCAAGGTCAAAGACTCTTGCCAACCCAGACAACACATCTCGGGTGGAATCATCTCGGGGATACCCGACTGCTCGATGCTCACCTCGGTGCCCACCAGCACAGGCTTGAAAGTCACCGTCGTGGTCATCTGCCCGGGCAAATTGGGATCGTCAAAGGTGTCCGTGTGGCTCAAGCGTTCGCTTGGCACCAGTTCCAAAAAGGTGCCGCCGAAGCTGTGCGACTGGCCATTGCCCAAGTGGGTGAACGTCATGCGGTAGCGGCCGCCCACGCGCGCGTCCATCTCGTGCACCCGCCCCGTGAAACCGTGCGGAGGCAACCACTTGACCATGGCATCTGGGTCGATGAACGCACGGAAGATGCGCTCAGCAGGCGCACGCAGAACGCGTTGAAAACGGACAGTGTGGGTCATGGGAACTCCTGAATTTGGCACCAACTTTATCGCACGCCGAGAGCGCCATGACACGGTCGATGGCTGCCGAATCACTTTGACTTCGCTGCCATCCAATAAGCCACGATGGCATTGGCATGCCCGTGGCCCATGCCATGCTCGGTGTTGAGCCAAGCCACCATTTCCAAGTGTTTCACGGCCTCGCAGGACTTGAGCAAGTCCAACCAATGCGCGATGGGCTGACCATACTTCTTCTCGATGGAAGGGAAATACGAAGCGGGGCCTTTGGTTTTGTCGGTGGTGGTCATGCTCGAAGCTCTCTAGTTTTGAACATTTTCCGACATGCCACGACAAGGCAAGTCAGGCCGTCACAATCCAGCCTTCCAGTGGATCGCAAGGCGGCAGGCCGTATTGCGGGTGGCCTGCCTCATGTTGCTGCTGCGCCCAAGCTGCTTGCATCAAGCACAGGGTGGCATCGAGCGCGTCGCCGCTCGCATCGTCAGCCAAGCGGCCCAGCAGGGCATTGCTGGCCACCAGGCGCAGGCCCAGGCGAGTCTGGCCACGCTCCAGAGCGCTCAGCAGTTCACGCCTGGCCAGCAGGCGTTCGGGCGTTTGTTTGGCTTTGTCGTCGCTTTTGTAGCTTTGCTTGCCCAAGACCTCGCGGGCCAGCAGACCGGGGTAGGCCTCCAGTGCCACGCGACGGGCATCGCCCGCACTCAAGCCGGGCAGGTGCACGCCCGCTTGCCGCAACAGGGGCACACCCGCATGCAGCATGTAGGCCACCGGCGGGTTGACCCATTTCATGGAAGGGCTGGAACCTGCAGGCTTGTCCGTGTCGCGGTGGGCGAACTTGCCGCCCACGGGGCGGGCATTGCAAAAAGCTGCAAACTGTGTGCGAATTTGGGAACGCTCCAGGGAACAGTAATGGTCCATGCAGGCAGTCCAGTTGAGGGGCCAGCCCAAGGTTTCGACCAGTTCACGCGGCAGGCCAAAGGGCAAATCAAAGCCACCCACCCAATCGGCCGGTTGCGCCAGCCAATGGCCAAAAGTCTTGAGTGTGTCAAAAGCATGAAGGGCTTGCAGCTGAACTCGGCCCTGCCGGGCTTGACCAAGCGCCAGTACGATGGGTTTGCGTTGGCTGGGGCTGCTGGAAAAGTCGCAGCCGATCAGAGAGGCCACGACCGATCAGGCGCGACCGATGATGGACGCCGTGGCCATCAACTCTTCCAGCAAGGCCAGCGAGACTTTGCCCGACACGTTGTAGGGGTCCAGTTCTGCCCGCTCGGAATACTTGAGGAGGATGTTGGTGTTCACGCGCGAGGCATCCACCTGGCCCATGGTCCAACCGCCAAAGCGGCGCTCGGAGATTTCTTCGTAGTGGAGCAAAACCACCTCTTTGTGGCGAGGATCTTTCTGAATGTGACCGTACAGCTCGCTCACGGCGTTGCGCCCACCTTCGATGGCTTGCAGAAAAATACCACCGCCGTAACAGAGAATGCCGGTGATGCCGCTGCTGGGGTTGAACTGGCGGGATTGGCTCAAAATCGCGTCAATCGTCGCTTGACTCGAATCCACCACACGGCTGGCGTAAAGCAGGCGTACCAACATGGTCAGTTCTTTCCAGGAATGAGGGACAGGAATTCACGGCGCAAGTTCGGGTCCTTGAGGAAGGCGCCGCGCATGACCGAGTTGATCATCTTGCTGTCCATGTCTTTCACACCGCGCCAGCCCATGCAGTAGTGACTGGCCTCCATCACGATGGCCAGGCCATCGGGCTGTGTTTTGCGCTGAATCAGGTCGGCCAACTGCACCACGGCTTCTTCCTGGATCTGGGGGCGACCCATGATCCATTCGGCCAAGCGAGCGTACTTGGACAGGCCAATCACGTTGGTGTGTTCGTTGGGCAACACGCCGATCCAAATCTTGCCGATCACCGGGCAAAAATGGTGGCTGCAAGCGCTGCGCACCGTGATGGGGCCGACGATCATCAACTCGTTGAGGTGCTCGGCGTTGGGAAATTCGGTGATCTCAGGACCTTCGACATAACGACCTTTGAAGACTTCCTTCAAATACATTTTGGCCACCCGGCGCGCCGTGTCGCCGGTGTTGTGGTCATTCACAGTGTCAATCACCAGCGAGTCGAGCACGCCCTCCATCTTGCTGGTCACTTCGTCCAGCAACTTGTCCAGCTCACCTGGCTCGATGAATTCAGCGATGTTGTCGTTGGCATGGAAGCGTTTGCGGGCAGCGTGAATGCGCTCTCGGATCTTCACGGAAACCGGAACGCCCTCGTCTTCAGGCGTGGCAACAGATGCATTCATGGCGTCTGAGATATTCATTAACATGTGAAGGATCGTACCAGCGATTGATGGCCCGCCGGCCCTGAGGGGGATCAGTACCGATGGCCGGTCAAAAACAACGCCAAGCGCATCACGCCAAAAGCCAAGCGGTCCCGGAGGCGCTGGCTCCAGGGCCGCTGGGTGTAGACCTCGGCCACCACCTGCGTACTCTGCCGATCAATGGCCACACACAGACGCTGGTACAGCTCATTGGCAAATGACGTATCGGCCACCACCACATTGGCCTCGCGGGCCAGCAAAAGGCTCAGAGGGTCCAAGTTGGAGGAACCGACCGTGGCCCAAGACCGCTCCTTGCCCGGGTCCACCACAGCAACTTTGGCGTGCAAGTAACTGGCCTTGTATTCGTAGATTTCCACACCAGCGGCCAACAGCACGCCATACACCGGTCTGGCGGCGTGGTATTGCATGAAGTATTCGTAACGCCCTTGCAGCAACAATCGCACCCGAACACCCCGCTGGGCCGCATGAATCAAGGCTTTGCGTAAACGTCTGCCAGGCAAGAAATAAGCATTGGCAATCACGACCTCATGGCGCGCCATACCGATGGCCTTGCGATAGGCCCGCTCGATTTGGCTTCGGTTCAGCAGGTTGTCGCGCAGCAGCAAGCCCGCTTTGGTCACGGTGTGGTCCTTGCCCAGCGGCAAGCGATCTGTGGTCCATGGCGAATGCAAACCCGCAGCCCTGAAAGAGCTGAAAGCCTCAGGAAACTTCTTTTGACGCACATGCTTGACGCCTTCAATCCGCCACCACAGCTGGGTCATGGTCTCTTGCATTTGCTGAACCAATGCACCCCGTGCACAGACTGCAAAATCAAGACGTGGCTGAGACAAGGTGCCGTGGTGGGGATCGTACCAATCGTCCAAAATATTGATGCCACCGCAAAAGGCCAAATGGCCGTCGACCACGCACAACTTGCGGTGCAGGCGTCGCCAACGGCTGGGGATCAACAGGCCCAAAGTGCCCAAGGGCGAGTAGATCTGGCAATGCACGCCGGCCCGTATGAACCGTTCGCGCCAAACTGTCGGCAAGCTGGGCGTGCCCACCCCATCGACCAACAGCCACACACGCACACCCCGCAAAGCCGCACGCTCCAAGGCTTCGGCCACACTCTGCGCCGAACCGTGAAAATCAAAAATGTAAGTCTCCAGTTGCACCTGCGATCGGGCTTGCTCCAAGGCGAGCACCAAGGCTTCGAAGTAGGCCTGCCCTCCTTCAATCAGCTTGACCTGGTGCCCATCGAGCAAAGCATTGCGCATTCAGTCTGCCCAGCCAAACTCGGCCACCAAAGGCAAGTGGTCAGACATCCGTGGCCACACACGGCCCGAAGGTACCATCGCGGTCATGGGCTTCAGACCCCTCGCATACACATGGTCGAGCTGGTTCAGCGGTAAACGGGCGGGGTAAGTGGGGGTGGGTTTTTCTCGCCACTCGGCAAATCCCGAGGCCGCCATGCGCCTGCCCAAGCCTGTCCCCCAATCGTTGAAGTCCCCCGCCACCAGCACTTTGGCATTGGCCGGAATATGGCCTTCAATGTATGCCAACAGTTGCGTGGTCTGGCGCACCCGACTGGCAGGCACCAAGCCCAAATGGACCACGATCACATGCACCACACGATCGACGACTTGGACTTCGACGTGCACGAATCCGCGCTGCTCAAACCGATGGTCCGAGATGTCGCGGTGCTGCTGCGAAAGCACTGGCCAGCGCGACAGCAGGGCATTGCCGTGTTCTCCGTGACGGGTGATCGCATTGGATCGGTACACCGCCACATAACCCTCGGGGGCCAGATAGTCGGCCTGGGGTTGTGCAGGCCAGTGGGCAAAATACCGTTCTTCGCGACGGTTCACGCGCCGAACTTCTTGCAAACAAACAATGTCGGCATCGAGTTGTTCGACCGCCTGACCGATGTTGTGGATCTCCAGCCGCCGTGCGGGCCCCAAGCCTTGAACGCCTTTGTGGATGTTCCAGGTGGCCACGCGCAAAATGGGGTGTTCATGGCGCCGCGGCATCACCAGGCCCCTTGGCTAAAGCGGGGCAGCATCAAGATGGCTTCTGCGTTGGACGGAGAAAAACAGGCATCTGCCGCCTCATGCCACGGCAGCCATTGCCAATGGGTATGTTCGCGCGGACTCAAGGTCACGGGGATGTCTTCGGGCACCAAGAGCCCAAACACACGCTCGGTGTTGCGACAGACCTCGGGCGCATAACGCCAGCGCCAAGCGGGATAAATGTCGTACGTGTTTTCCAACTGCCAATCTTGCAAAAGGCATGACGCATGTCGCGCATCGATGCCGGTTTCTTCCTGCACCTCGCGCACCGCGGTTTCGGCCCAATCCTCGTGCGCAAAGTCCTTGCTGCCAGTGACCGACTGCCAAGTGCCTGCGTCCGCTCTGCGGATCAGCAAAACCTGGTGGCTGTGGGTGTAAATCACGACCAGCACGGATTCGGGAATTTTGTAATCAATGGAAGTCACTGCAGCATTCTAGGCAGACAAGGGCTTGCTAGGATGTCGACATGTCGTCCACCTCACACCCCACCCCCTTCTTGCAAGCGTTGGCCCTCAGCGGTGGCCCAGGCTCTTCGCCCCTGATTCGAGGTCTGACACACACCTGGGGTCCCGGTGTCCACTGGGTCTGCGGTGAGGAAGGCAGCGGAAAAACCACCTTGCTGCGCCTGCTGGCCAGCGATCTGCCGCCGATGGCGGGCCATCTGAAGCGGCCCGATGGCGGCGTGTTCTGGCTGGACTTGAAAGGGTCAGAACACGACACCCTCACGGTCCAAGCCTGCTGGCAGGCCCTGCAAGCGCGCTGGCCGAATTGGAACGAGGCGCTTTTGCAAGAATTGGCGCAGGCACTGGACATGGATCGGCACCTTCAAAAACAGCTGCACATGCTGTCCACCGGCAGCCGCCGAAAAGTGATGCTCATCGCCGCCCTGTCCTCGGGCGCTGCCGTCACTTTGCTGGACCAACCCTTTGTCTCGCTCGACGCGGTGTCCATCAATACCCTCAAAGGGTTTCTGGAAGAAGCCGCGGAGCACCCACTGCGCACCTGGATCGTGGCCGACTACGAAGCCCCTTCAGGGGAATCACAGGCCCATGTATTGAACCTGAACGCCCAGACCTCTTGAGGGCTCAAAAGCGATCCGCATCCATGACCCGGCTCCAAACGGCCACAAAGTCTCGGGCAAACTTCTCGTGGTTGTCGTCTTGGGCATAGACCTCGGCATAAGCCCGCAACACCGAGTTGGAACCGAAGACCAAATCCACCCTTGACGCTGTCCATTGGGTTTGGCCGGTTTTACGGTCGCACATGTCGTAAGTGTTGCGGCCCGTAGGCTTCCACTGGTAAGCCATGTCGGTCAGGACCACAAAGAAGTCGTTGCTCAGCACACCCACACGGTCGGTGAACACACCCTGCTAGGAACCCCCTTGATTGGCACCCAACACACGCAAACCGCCCACCAAAACCGTCATGTCGCGGGCCGTCAGGCCCATGAGTTGTGCACGGTCGAGCAGCATTTCTTCAGGACTGACGGCACAGTGTTGTTGCACCCAGTTGCAAAAACCATCTTGCAAGGGCTCGAGCACGGCAAAAGATTCGACGTCGGTCATGTCTTGCGTGGCGTCTCCACGGCCGGGGGAGAAAGGCACGGGAATGTTGAAGCCTGCCGCCTTCACGGCCTGCTCCACACCCTCGTTGCCGGCCAACACGATCACATCGGCCACACTGGCGCCTGCGGCCTTGGCAATGGCTTCGTAGACCGCCAAGACCTTCGCCAAACGGACGGGCTCATTGCCTTCCCAGTCTTTTTGGGGCGCCAAGCGAATGCGTGCACCGTTGGCACCGCCGCGCTTGTCGGAGTGGCGGAAAGTACGCGCGCTGTGCCACGCGGTAGCCACCATCTCGCCCACGCTCAAACCGCTGGCCACAATTTGGGCTTTGACTGCGGCCACGTCGTAGGCGGTCTTGCCTGCTGGCACCGGGTCTTGCCACATCAGGTCTTCTTGCGGCACTTCGGGGCCGATGTAACGGGTCTTGGGCCCCAAGTCCCGGTGGGTCAGCTTGAACCACGCCCGCGCAAATACCTGGGTGAAATGGTCCGGGTCTGTGTGAAAACGCTCGGAAATGCGTCGGTAAGCTGGGTCCATCTTCATGGCCATGTCGGCGTCGGTCATTATGGGTTGCAAGCGAATCGACGGGTCTTCCACGTCCACGGGCATGTCTTCAGCTTGGACATTGACCGGCTTCCACTGGCTCGCCCCAGCCGGGCTCTTGGTCAGTTCCCAATCGTAGCTGAGCAGCATATGAAAATAGCCGTTGTCCCATTGCGTGGGGTGGGGTGTCCACGCACCTTCAAGGCCACTGGTCACGGTATCGCGGCCCACACTGCGGGTGCTGTGATTCATCCAACCCAAGTCTTGCTCGTTGACGTCGGCAGCTGCCGGTGCTGGCCCCAGGTTTTGCGCTTTTCCATGGCCATGGGCTTTGCCCACCGTGTGGCCACCCGCGGTCAAAGCCACGGTTTCTTCGTCATCCATGGCCATGCGTTTGAAAGTCAGGCGCACATCCTGCGCAGTGCGCAAGGGATCAGGTTGGCCGTTGACGCCCTCTGGGTTCACATAAATCAAGCCCATCTGCACAGCGGCCAAGGGGTTTTCAAGCGACTGCCGGTCGTCGCCGTCATAGCGCGAAGAACCCAGCCATTCCTTTTCTGTACCCCAGTAAATGTCTTGTTCGGGGTGCCAGATGTCTTCGCGGCCAAAGGAAAAACCATAGGTTTTGAGGCCCATGGATTCATAAGCCACGTTGCCCGCCAGGACGATCAAATCGGCCCAGCTGAGTCGGTTGCCGAATTTCTTTTTGATGGGCCACAACAAGCGTCGCGCTTTGTCCAGGTTGGTGTTGTCGGGCCAGGAATTGAGCGGTGCAAAGCGCTGGTTGCCCGTCCCCGCGCCGCCCCGACCATCGGCAATCCGGTAGGTGCCTGCGGCATGCCAGGCCATGCGGATCATCAAGCCGCCGTAGTGGCCCCAATCCGCGGGCCACCAATCCTGGCTGTCGGTCATGAGCGCGGTCAGGTCTTGTTTGAGCGCAGTCACATCCAATTTTTTGACTTCCTCTCTGTAATTGAAGTCGGATCCCATCGGGTTGGTCTTGCTGTCGTGCTGGTGCAGGATGTCCAAGTTGAGCGCCTGGGGCCACCAGGCTTTGGCGGCACTGGCTGTCGCATTGTTGGTGTTGGCGCCATGCATCACAGGGCATTTCCCTGCGGCAGAGGTGTGCTGGGTCATTGCCTGTTTCCTTCGCTGAAAGTGTTGGTGAACATCCTCCTTGACCACCGCCTTTTCAATTCACAGAGACGGCTGTCGCCTTTAAATTCCAAGGCCAAATCATTGAGCGAGGTCAATTTCACCGCTTTCACGCGCTATGCCCCATAATGTGTCTGTGCTCGTTTTGAAAAACGTCACAAGTCAGGTGATCGGTCAGTTTCGCGCGCTACGGCGGCAGTTTTCAGTTTGTTGTGCTTTCGGGACCCCATCGCTTTGTTTTTTTGTATTTCTGAGGAGTCCTCCATGGGCAATAAACTTTACGTTGGCAACCTGCCATACACCGTTCGCGACGAAGACCTGCAACAGGCATTCGGCGAATTCGGCGCCATCACCAGCGCCAAAGTCATGATGGAACGCGACACTGGTCGCTCCAAAGGCTTTGGTTTTGTCGAAATGGGCAGCGATGCCGAAGCACAAGCTGCTATCTCTGGCATGAACGGCCAATCTTTGGGTGGCCGCAGCATCACTGTGAACGAAGCCCGTCCGATGGAGGCACGGCCTCCACGTGCCGGTGGTTTTGGTGGTGGTGGCGGTTACGGCGGTGGCGGTGACCGCTCAGGCGGTGGCGGCTACGGCGGTGGTGGTGGCGGTCGCTCCGGCGGCGGCTACGGCGGTGGCGGTGATCGCTCTGGCGGTGGCGGCTACGGCGGTGGCGGCGGCGGTCGCGGCGGCTACTAAGCCCTGCAAACCCCGTTGACGGCAGCGATGCCGATGCAAATCTTCTGGCCCAGCTTCATGCTGAGCTCAGACATCCAAGGCTTCAAGACTTCGTTTTGAGGCCTTTTTTGTGGGCGTGTCACAGCTTGACACAGCCGCGATTCGTGGGTGCCGCCTCAGGACTTGCGCCGACGAAGGCCCGCACATCGGATCTGCAAACGACAACGCCACCCAAAGGTGGCGTTGTCGTTTGCAGCTTGAGTGCTGCTTAAGCGACTTTGGCAGCGTCCACGTTGCGCAAACGGATGTGCAATTCGCGCAGCTGCTTTTCGTCCACAGGGCTGGGTGCTTGGGTGAGCAGGCACTGAGCACGTTGGGTCTTGGGGAAAGCAATCACATCACGGATGGACTCGGCACCGGTCATCAGGGTCACGATGCGGTCCAGACCAAAGGCCAGGCCACCGTGTGGCGGCGCGCCGTATTGCAAGGCGTCGAGCAAGAAGCCGAACTTGAGCTGGGCTTCTTCGGGCGTGATCTTCAAAGCGTCAAACACTTTTTGCTGTACGTCAGCGCGGTGGATACGCACCGAGCCTCCGCCCATCTCCCAACCGTTCAAGACCATGTCATAGCCCTTGGAAATGCACTTCTCGGGGGCGGTGACCATCCAGTCTTCGTGGCCGTCTTTGGGCGCGGTGAAGGGGTGGTGCACGGCGGTGTAGCGCTGGTTTTCGTCGTCGAACTCGAACATGGGGAAGTCCACCACCCACATTGGCGCCCAACGGTCCTCAAACAGGCCATTGGCTTTGCCGAAGGCACTGTGGCCAATCTTGATGCGCAGGGCACCGATGGCGTCGTTGACGATTTTGGCCTTGTCAGCACCAAAGAAGATCAGATCGCCGTTTTGCGCGCCCGAGCGCTCCAGCACGGCGTTGAGTGCCGCGTCGTGGATGTTCTTGACGATGGGCGACTGCAAGCCGTCACGGCCTTTGGACAGGTCGTTGACGCGGATGTAGGCCAAGCCCTTGGCCCCGTAGATCTTGACGAATTCGGTGTAGGCGTCGATCTCGCCACGGCTGATGCCGCCGCCTTCAACGGAGCCACCCGGCACGCGCAGGGCCACCACGCGGCCGCCTTTCATGTTGGCAGCGCCTGAGAACACTTTGAAGTCCACATCGCCCATGACGTCGGTCACTTCGGTGAACTGCAGCTTGACGCGCAAATCGGGCTTGTCGGAGCCGTACAGGTGCATCGCGTCCTGGTAGGTCATGACCGGGAACTCGCCCAAGTCCACACCGATGGTTTTCTGGAACACACGCTTGATCATGCCCTGGAACATGTCGCGGATTTCTTCTTCGGTCAGGAACGAGGTTTCGATATCGATCTGCGTGAATTCAGGCTGGCGGTCAGCACGCAGGTCTTCGTCCCGGAAGCACTTGGTGATTTGGTAGTAGCGGTCATAGCCCGCCACCATGAGCAATTGCTTGAACAACTGGGGCGACTGGGGCAGTGCAAAGAACTGACCATCGTGCACACGGCTGGGCACCAGGTAGTCGCGCGCGCCTTCGGGCGTGCTCTTGGTGAGCATGGGGGTTTCGATGTCCACGAAGCCGTTTTCGTCCAAGTACTTGCGCACTTCCATCGAAACCTTGTAGCGCAACATCAGGTTGTTTTGCATGTACGGACGGCGCAGGTCCAGCACCCGGTGCGTCAGGCGCGTCGTCTCGGAGAGGTTTTCTTCGTCGATCTGAAACGGGGGCGTAACGGAAGCGTTGAGCACGATCAGTTCATGACACAAGACCTCGATCTTGCCGCTTTTCATGTTGTCATTGGTGGTGCCGTCAGGGCGGGCACGAACAAGACCTTTGATTTGGACACAAAACTCGTTGCGCACGTCTTCGGCCACTTTGAACATGTCGGGGCGGTCAGGGTCGCACACCACCTGCACATAACCTTCGCGGTCGCGCAGGTCAATGAAGATCACGCCGCCATGGTCGCGGCGACGGTTGACCCAGCCACACAGGCTCACGGATTCGCCCGTCAGGGACTCGGTCACCAGACCGCAGTAGTGGGAACGCATGGACATGATGTACTTTCAGGATTCGCAGGAACAAGTTTCAAAAATCAGGGCGTCAGACCGGCTTGGTCAGGGTCACACCCGCCTTGGAAGAAGGGGCAGGCGTGCCGGGCACCACAACCCCCATGGAAATGATGTACTTGAGAGCATCGTCAACGCTCATGTCCAGCTCAATCACATCGGCCTTGGGCATCATCAAAAAGAAACCCGAGGTCGGGTTGGGCGTGGTCGGAACGTAGACGCTGACCAAGGGCTGTTCAAAGTGGCCCGCCACTTCGCCACCAGGCGTACCCGTCAGAAAGGCGATGGTCCAAGAACCATGGCGCGGATATTGCACCAGCAAGGCTTTCGAGAACGCATTGCCATTGCCCGAAAACAAAGTATCGGCCACTTGACGCACGCTGGTGTAGATGCTGCGCACGACGGGGATACGGTTCATCAATCCATGCCATTTGCGCAACCACCACTGGCCAAACATGTTGGCCACAAAAACGCCGGTGGAGAAAATGAACACGGCCACAATGGCCACACCCAAACCAGGTACACCCCGAAGGTATTCAGCACTGACGTGGATACCCGGAATCAAGGTGTCTGCAGCATGCAGGACCGCCAAAAAGACGGCATCCAGCAAACCAACCAACCACATGAGCACCCACACGGTGATGGCCAAGGGCAGCCACACCAACAAACCGGTGATGAAATACTGTTTGAAGCTGCGGTGTTTCATGGTTTGGCCAATCGGTGGGTTGAGGTCAATAGTTATTCAATGGCACGCGCAAGAAGTTGCGCAGCCACCCGAGCTCGATGTCGTTGTTGGACTTGCAGCGGCAGGTGCCGAAGCCTCTGTGCTGCTGGTTGGTGCTGGGCTCGACACGGCGTCAGCTGCGGTTTCTGCTGAGGCCGGTACTCCGGCAGCGGCGCCACCGCCCTTGAAGTCAGTGGCATACCAGCCGGTGCCTTTGAGTTGGAAACCCGGGGCTGTCAGTTTCTTGTTGAATTTCGGGGCGCCGCAAGCCGGGCAATCGGTCAACGGTTCGTCGCTCATTTTCTGCAGAACATCCTTGGCATGACCGCAGGCGTCGCATTTGTAGGCGTAAATGGGCATGAAGCGGGCTCTTTTCAGTTGAAAACACAACCCTCGATTATAGGCGGGGGAGCCTCTTCACCCCCCCACCTGCTTGCCCGTTTCAAGACAAACCGGCCAGGCTGTGGTGGGTGCCATGCTGGTTGCGGATGGCCTGAGGAGCCAAGGAGCCGATCACCATGCCTGCCCAACTGGCCAATACCCCCGCCAGTTGGGCCGGAAACTCCTCGCCGGCGGGCGTGAACATCAGCACCAACCAAGTCACCAAGCCCAAGAAAATGGCCAACAAAGCCCCTTGGGTGGTCGCTTTCTTCCAGTAAAGCCCGAAAGCCAACGGTACAAAGGCTCCGACCAGGGTCACTTGGTAGGCACCCGAGACCATTTCATAAATGGAGGTGCCCTGCATCGCAATCGCATACGCCAGCACAAATGCGCTGAACACCAGCACCGTCACGCGCATGGCCTTGAGTTCCTGCTGGTCACTGTGGTTCGGAAAAAACTGGCGCCAGATGTTCTCGGTGAAGGTGACACTGGGGGCCAGCAAGGTGGCGGATGCACAGGATTTGATGGCCGACAACAAGGCCCCAAAAAACAGGACCTGCATGATGAACGGCATCTGCGTCATGACCAGGGTCGGCAGCACCTTTTGGGGATCCTCTGCAATCAGCTTGGCGGTCTGCTCGGGCATGATGATCAGGGCACTGACCACCAGGAACATGGGGACAAAGGCAAAAAGGATGTAGCAAATACCACCGATCACGGGGCCCCGGGTCGCAGCGTATTCGCTGTTGGCAGACATGACGCGCTGAAACACGTCCTGCTGGGGGATGGAGCCCAGCATGATGGTGATGGCCGATGCAAAAAAGAAGAGGATGTCCCTGAAATTGGGCTCGGGCCAGAACTTGAACAAGTCCTGACTGACGGCCAGCGCCAGCACCTTGTCCGCGCCACCGGCCTGGTTGCCGGCAAACACCGCCAGCACGGCCAGGCCCAGCACCAGAATGATCATCTGAAGAAAGTCGGTGATGGCCACCGACCACATGCCGCCAAACAAGGTGTAGGCCAAAATGGACACCACGCCAATCACCATGCCCATAGGCAGGCTCACCGCGCCATCAGACAGGATGTTGAACACCAGGCCCAAAGCAGTGACCTGCGCCGAAACCCAACCGAGGTAGCTGACCATGATGATGATGGCGCAAATCACTTCGACACTGCGGCCGTAGCGCTCGCGGAAGTAGTCGCTGATGGTCAACAAGGTCATGCGGTACAAGCGCGCCGCAAAAAACAGGCCCACCAGAATCAGGCAACTGCCCGCACCAAAAGGGTCCTCGACCACGCCATTGAGCCCACTGTTGACAAATTTGGCCGGAATGCCCAGCACCGTTTCCGCGCCAAACCAGGTGGCAAAGGTGGTGGTCACGATCATGACCAGTGGCAAATGCCTGCCGGCAATGGCGTAGTCGGCGGTGTTTTTAACGCGTTTGGCAGCCACCAGGCCAATCGCAATGGTCACCAGGAGGTAAGCGATCACGAGGGTCATCAACACGGCAATGTCTCCAGTTTGTGGTTGGGAAGCGGGGAATCAGTGCAAGCGCACAAGCGACCAGACCTGCAAGGCCAACAGACTCAAGATGAACCCCATTCCGAGGTAAAGCAGAATTTGCAACAGGCTGTTGGTTCGTCTTTGCTCAGCCAGCAATTGTTCCAGCTGACGGGCGTCTGGCTGACGCGGTTTTTGCAGGTATTCATGCAGCAAGCGAGGCAACTGCGGCAGCAGTTTGGCGTAGTGCGGGGCTTGCGCCTTGAGCTCTTCCCAGAGTTTTTTGGGGCCAATTTGCGCCAGCATCCATTTTTCGAGAAAAGGCTTGGCCGTGCTCCACAGGTCCAGTTCGGGGTCGAGGTCGCGGCCGAGGCCCTCGATGTTGAGCAGGGTTTTTTGCAGCAGCACCAGCTGCGGTTGGATCTCGACCTGAAAGCGGCGCGAGGTCTGGAACAGGCGCATCAGCACCATGCCCAGCGAAATTTCCTTGAGCGGTCTGTCAAAGTAAGGCTCGCACACCGCACGGATGGCCGACTCCAACTCGTCCACCCGCGTCTCGGGCGGCACCCAGCCGGACTCGATGTGCAACTCGGCCACGCGCTTGTAGTCACGGCGGAAAAAAGCCGTGAAGTTTTGCGCCAGATACTCCTTGTCGTACTCGGTGAGCGTGCCCACGATGCCAAAGTCCAGCGAAATATAGCGGCCAAAGGTCTCGGGTGCCAGACTGACCTGGATGTTGCCGGGGTGCATGTCGGCGTGGAAAAAGCCGTCGCGGAACACTTGCGTGAAAAACAGCGTCACGCCATCGCGGGCGAGTTTGGGAATGTCCACGCCCGCTTCGCGCAAGCGGTCCACCTGGCTGATGGGCACACCGTGCATGCGCTCCATGACGATGACCTCGGGGTGGCAAAAGTCCCAGATCATCTCGGGGATCAGCACCAGATCAAGCCCCTGCATGTTGCGGCGCAACTGCGCGGCGTTGGCCGCTTCACGCACCAAGTCCAGCTCGTCGTGCAGGTATTTGTCAAACTCAGCCACCACCTCGCGGGGTTTGAGCCGTTTGCCGTCAGCGCTCAAGCTTTCCACCCAACCGGCCATCATGCGCATGAGACTCAGGTCTTTGTCGATGACAGGCAGCATGCCCGGGCGCAAGACCTTGATCGCCACCTCGCGCACCTCGCCCCCCTTGCCGCGCAAAGTAGCAAAGTGCACCTGCGCGATCGAGGCGCTGGCCACGGGCTCACGCTCAAAAGTCTCGAAAATGTCTTCCACCTTGCGGTTGAAAGCCCGCTCAATCGAGGCCACCGCGATGGCCGAGCTGAAAGGCGGCACCCGGTCTTGCAACTTGGCCAACTCCTCAGCAATGTCGGGGGCCAATAAATCACGGCGCGTGGACAGCACCTGACCGAACTTCACAAAAATCGGGCCCAGGCGCTCAAGTGCTTCACGCAGGCGCACCGCCCGGGGCGAACGCAAGTCTCGGCCAACAGAGAGCGCGCGGGCCAGCAGTCGGATCCAGGGTTTTTGAAAGCTCGACAGCACCAGTTCGTCGAGGCCGTAGCGCAAGACGATGAAAACGATGAAAACGCCTCGCCCGAAGCGGCCCCAGCGCATCATGCTGCGCTGCCCGTTCGCAGTCCCCTGCCGGGTGGTTGGACCACAAAGCTGCGCAAAGCCGCCATGGCCTGGCGCGCGGCTTGAGCCAGCGTGTGGGCTGGCGCGTCACCGATCAAGCGGGCCAGATCCTCTTCGGCGTCCCAACGCACATGGTCGATCAACCAGTTGATTTCGGCCGCCAGTTGCACATCGCCTTCGATGCGCACTTTGGGTTTGTCACCCCGGGCCAAGGCCGAAGCGAGCGAGACGGGCGTCTCTTCGGTCACCGTCAGTCGCAGGTCAAAGCCTTCAAAATGGCCACGCTCGAGCAGGCCTGCGGGGGTGGGGCTCAATTGAAGTTGCATGCGGTCCCAGACCAGCTCAATGCGTTGGCCTTTTTGGCGAGCCAATCGGGCCATGCCCTCAGGCTCACCTTGAAGCACATGGTTGAGAAACAGGACCAAGCGATTGACCGCTTCATCGACCACCCAAGCGGGCGGCTGGAGCTTGTCTGCAAATTGAGCGAGCATTTCGGGCAGGACCTGAGAGGCCCAAGAAAAAGGGGACTGTGTTGCCATAGTCCCCGATTATTCCCGAAAGAGGGCCCCCATTGCGGGGCGTGGCTTTATTGCAGCGCTTGCACGCCAGCGACCAACCAGCCGCCGCCTTGTTTGGATTTGGTCATGTTCCACACTTCACGGAAGGGGCTGGGACCTGACGATGCGTCCTCACGGATCATGCCGTTGAACTCGACACTCGCCAGATAGACGTCCGACTGTTCTTCAATGCCCAACAATTGGGCCTCGATCATGACCACTTCGGTCTTGTTGGGCTGCCCTGGGAATTGTGCTTCGCGTTCAGACAGTTGGTTGCGGATTTCCACCACCATGGCATCGGTCATCATGGAACGCAGGGCGCTGATGTCCGAGCGGTCCCAAGCGTCTTGCAAAGTCACAAAATTGCGCTTGGCAGCGGTAACGAAGCTGTCCACATCAAAGCCCGCTGGAATGCCCCAGGTTTGTGAGCCGCCCGCGGCGGATGCAATGCCCGAGCCGATCATGGAGCCGGTCGATGACGATGCCCCAGTGCTGTCAAAGCGTGTGTTTTGCGATTCCCAAGGGCGGGCTGAGGCATCGTTGCCGACATTGCTGGGGCTGTACTGCTTGAGCGTGGCAGGGTTCTCTGCCGAGGCACCAGCGCCTTGGTAGGCCAAACCACCGCTTTGCGCAGCACCGCCGCGGCGGGCCCGCATGACCATGCCGATCACAGCGATCACCGCCACACCGATCAACAAAGCCATCAAGATGTTGCCAAAGGCTTCACCCATGCCCAGAGAGCTGGCCAACCAAGCCAGACCCAGACCTGCGGCCAAGCCCCCCAACATGGCGCCCCATGGGCGCTTGGGTGCAGCGGCAGCAGGCGCTGCAGCGGGTTTAGCGGCGTTCGCAGGTGCCGCATTTTGAGCCGGCGCAGCGGGCGTCTGGGGCGCGGCATCGCGCTTGGTCACTTGGTTGGATTGCTGTCCCACAGACTTGCCACCACCCATGCGGCGTGCGGCCTCGGCGTTCAGGCTGCCCAAGGCCATCACGCCTGCGAGCATCAGTGTCATCAACTTGTTGTTCATGGTGTCTCCAACTCAGGAAATTCAGATTTCGGGCTTCAACATTTGATGCCCATGTGCAAGGCTACCACCCCGGCCGACAAATTGTGAAAATCCACATGGCCAAATCCGGCATTTTTCATAAGGGTTTTCAAATCCTCTTGGCTGGGGTGCATGCGAATCGATTCGGCCAGGTAACGGTAGCTGTCGGCGTCCCCTGCCACCAGCTTGCCCAACTGGGGCAGGATCTTGAAGCTGTACCAGTCGTAGGCTTTTTCCAGGGGCTTGGCCACTTTGGAAAACTCCAGCACCAGCAATTTTCCACCCGGCTTGAGCACGCGGCACATCTCCTTCAAGGCCACGTCCTTGTGCGTCATGTTGCGCAGACCAAAGGCCACGCTGACCACGTTGAAATGGTCATCTGGAAAGGGCAGCTTCTCGGCATCACACACCAGCGTGGGCAGGGCCAGGCCGTGGTCAACCAAGCGGTCGCGCCCGGTGGAGAGCATGGCTTCGTTGATGTCGGTGTGCACCACGCGGCCGGTGGCGCCCACCTTCTTGGCGAAGGCCATGGCCAAGTCGCCCGTGCCGCCTGCGATGTCCAGCACTTGGTCGCCCTCTTTCAGGTTGGCCAGCTGCACGGTGTAAGCCTTCCACACGCGGTGCAGGCCCATGGACATCAGGTCGTTCATCACGTCGTATTTGGACGCGACCGAGTCGAACACGCCGCGCACATGCTTGGCTTTCTCGCTTTCGTCGACGGTTTT
>JAIXRJ010000043.1 GCA_027485235.1 Comamonadaceae bacterium | reverse complement strand
TTTCAGGTGCTCAACACACACGAGGGCCAACGCAGCAAAAACATCGACGAGCAGCTGGGCAAGTTCGCCTACATCAACGGCCGTCTGTTTGAAGAAACCCTGCCCATGGCCGACTTCAGTACCGCCATGCGCGAAGCCCTGCTGGACGCCTGTGCGCTCGACTGGTCGGCCATCAGCCCCGCCATCTTTGGCAGCCTGTTCCAAAGCATCATGGACGAGAAGGCCCGCCGCAACCTGGGGGCGCACTACACGTCTGAGGCCAACATCCTCAAGCTCATCAAGCCGCTGTTTCTGGACGAACTGCACGCCGAGTTTGAACGCGTGAAGGGCCACCGCAACAAGCTGTTTGAGTTTCACAAAAAGCTGCGACAACTGACGTTTTTTGACCCCGCCTGCGGGTGCGGCAACTTCTTGGTGATCAGCTACCGCGAACTGCGCGAGCTGGAGCTGAAAGTGCTGCGGGCCGACCACGAACTGAGCGCGCACAAAGGCCAGCTGACGGTGGACGTGCATGCCCTGATTGGCGTGAACGTGGACCAGTTTTACGGCATTGAGATTGAAGAGTTTCCGGCGCAAATTGCGCAAGTGGCCCTGTGGCTGGTGGACCACCAAATGAACCTGCGCGTGAGCGTGGAGTTTGGCCTGTACTTTGCGCGCATCCCGCTCAAAAGCACACCCGGCATCCGCCACGCCAACGCGCTGCGGCTGGACTGGAACGAGGTACTGCCTGGGGAGCGGTGCAGTTATGTGTTGGGCAATCCGCCGTTCTTGGGCAAGACCTACCAAAGCAAAGAACAAAAAGCCGACCTGGCTGCGGTGATGCAAGGCATACATGGCGCAGGCGATTTGGACTTTGTGTGCGGCTGGTATGTGCTGGCCGCGCAATACATGAAAAGCACGGGCACGCAAGCCGCGTTTGTATCGACCAACAGCATCACCCAAGGCGAACAAGTGGCCGTTCTCTGGGGCGAGATGCAACGCCTGGGCATGCACACCCACTTTGCGCACCGCACCTTTCAGTGGAGCAACGAGGCCAGTGGCAAAGCCGCCGTGCATTGCGTGATCGTGGGCTTTGGCCCCCAAGATCAAGCAGTCAAAACCATCTACGAATACGAAGACATCAAAGGCCTGCCGCATGCGGTGCCGGTCAAGCGCATCAACGCGTATTTGGTGGATGCGCCGGATGTGTTGCTGAACAAGCGTCGCACACCCATTTGCCAAGTGACCGAGATGACCAATGGCAGCAAACCCACAGATGGTGGGCATTTGCTGCTGGACGATGCCGAAAAGGAAAGCCTGATCAAAGCGGAACCACAAGCTGCGCAATGGATTCGTCCGTTCATGGGCGCAGAAGAATTCATCAACAAAACAGCGCGGTGGTGCCTGTGGCTGGTGGACTGCCCACCCAAAGAACTGCGGCTGATGCCAAAAGTCATGGAGCGGGTTCAAGCGGTCAAGGACATGCGCTTGGCCAGCACCGACAAGCAAACGCAACAAGACGCAAGCACGCCAACACAATTTCAAAAGATCAGGCAGCCCACAAGCAATTACCTGCTGATTCCCAGCGTCTCATCGGAGCGGCGCAGTTATGTACCGATTGGCTTCATGGCCGCGAGCGTCATCGTGAGCAATCTGGTCTATGCCGTTCCTGACGCCACGCTGTTTCACTTCGGCGTCATGACCAGCGCCATGCACAACGCCTTCATGCACTTCACCTGCGGGCGACTGAAAAGTGATTTCCGCTACTCCAACACCATCGTCTACAACAACTTCCCCTGGCCCGGCTTCGCTGGCGAAGCACTCAGCGACAAACACCGCAACGCCATCGAACAAGCCGCCCAATGCGTGCTCGACGCTTGTACCCAATTTGCCAGCTCGTCACTGGCCGACCTCTACGACCCGCTCACCATGCCCCCGGCCCTGCTCAAGGCCCACCAAAAACTAGACACCGCCGTAGACGCCGCCTACCAACCCAGCAGCGGCAAAAAGACCTACGCCTCCGACGCCGAACGCGTTGCATTCCTCTTCGAGCTGTACCAACGCATCACCAGCTTGCTACCTGCGCTATCCGACAAGAAAACACGAAAAGCCAAAGCCACTGAAAGTTATTGAATATGACCAAAATGAACCAGTGCCGAAAGTCGACACGTTTACACGAACGCCCTCTTTGCAGCGGTAGCGGACATGGGCTTACAACGGTGGCTGCCTGCTACCGACCAGAAGCAGACGCCATAGAACTTGCGCACTGTGTCCTCTATAGGCTTGAACTCACCTATCAACAAAAAATTTTACTAGTCTGCCTGTAGTGTCTCATTGTGCAAAACTCTAAGTTTCGGGAGGTAAGGAAAAAATATCACATCACAGGCGCCAAACTTTCTAAGTGAGAATCAATGCGCCCAAGACGATCAAGCTAACCACGCCTTAATTCTGCTGTTCATTTTTTCAGCCGAAATACCGTATCGGTCATGCAGGGTCGGCAAAGCGCCTGCATCCAAGAAAGCGTCAGGAAGAGCCAACATTCGAAATTTGGCAGGTATCACATTTTCACGCATTAGCAAACTGGCTACTGCCTCGCCCAAGCCTCCAACGATGGAATGGTTCTCGGCCACCACCACAAGACGACCCGGCTTGCGCACTTCGCAAATGATGGCAGCTTCATCCAAGGGCTTGATAGTCGGACAATGCATTACTGCCACATTCACCTTTTCCGCCTCGAGTTGCTTGGCCACTTCGAGTGTGCGCATCGTCATAAAGCCGCTGGAGATAACCAATACATCCGAGCCTTCGCGTAGCATTTTGGCTTTGCCCAATTCAAACTTGTAGTTGTATTCGTCCAGAACCATAGGCACATTGCCACGCAACAGACGCATGTAGACCGGTCCTTGGTGCTCGGCAATTTGCGGCACAGCCTGTTCAATGTCCAACGCATCGCAAGGGTCCACAATGGTCAGGCCAGGAATGGCACGCATCATTGCAAGATCCTCCGTGGCTTGATGGCTTGGTCCATAACCGGTGGTCAGCCCAGGCAAGGCGCAGCAGATCTTGACATTCAGGTTTTCTTCGGCAATCACTTGGTGAATAAAGTCATACGCGCGGCGCGTGCCAAACACCGCATAAGTCGTGGCAAACGGCACCAATCCAGTTTTGGCCATGCCACCTGCAGCGCCCATGAGCAGCTGCTCAGCCATGCCCATCTGAAAAAAACGATCAGGGTAAGCCTGTGCAAACAAGTGTAGGTCGGTGTATTTGGCCAAGTCTGCTGTCATACCGACCACTTCAGGATGATCAACTGCATAGGCAACCAGTGCCTTGCCAAAGGGAGCGGCCTGCACCCGCTGACCATCACTCGCGATCGAAGCGATCATGGCAGAGGTTGTCAGTCGGGGCTTTTTATCGGTCACAGTATTCATCTCAAGGGCCTCAGGGTTTATTTGCATCCAAGATGTCAAGAGCCAGTTTCCACTCGGGCGGATCCACACGGATAAAGTGATTTTTTTCGCGTGACTCTAGGAAGGGCACACCCTTTCCCATCAGTGTGTCGCACAGGATCACCCGCGGCTTGGCGTCGGGCAGTGCACGCGCTGTGTCAAAGGCGCGCAAAACAGCGGGCAGATGATTGCCATCCACACGCTGAACGTGCCAACCAAAAGCCGCCCATTTGTCTGCCAGTGGCTCGAAGCCCAAAACCGCATTGGACGGACCATCTGCTTGTTGGTTGTTGATGTCCACCATGCAGATTAGATTGCCCAAGCCATGGTGTGCAGCGGACATGGCCGCCTCCCAGACCGAGCCTTCATCCAGTTCACCGTCAGACATGGAGTTGTAGACAACGGCCGGACTCTTTTGATGACGCAGTCCGAGTGCGATGCCCACCGCAATTGGAAGTCCCTGCCCAAGAGACCCCCCCGAAATTTCCATGCCGGGTGTGTAAGTGGCCATGCCCGACATGGGCAAGCGGCTGTCATCGCTGCCGTACGTTTCAAGTTCGGATTCGGGAATGATCCCAGACTCAATCATGGCGGCATAGTTTGCAATGGCGTAATGACCATGCGAGAGCAAAAATCGATCTCGATCTGACCAATCAGGGTCTTCGGCGCGGAACTTCATGGCGTGGCAATAGGCCGCCGCCAGTACGTCGGCGTAACCTAAAGCCTGACCCACATAACCCTGACCTTGGACCTCGCCCATGCGTAGCGCAAAACGACGAATGCGATAGGCGCATTGGGCAAGAGAGGACAGCGTGTCCTGTTCGCAATTCATAGTGAATCTCCAAAATCTCAATAATCAATCACTTAAGGATGGCTGCAGGCACATATGAGACCAACAACAAGACACTCAAAGCAACCAGATAAAACGGTCCTAGTTCGCGAACGGTCTCGCCCACCTTAACCTTTGCCAAAGAGCTGGTAATAAACAAAGTGGTTCCGACAGGCGGCGTATACAACCCAATAGCCAGGTTCACGGTCATCATGATCCCCAACTGTGTGAGGTCCATGCCAATGGAGTTGGCTAAAGGCACGAATACGGGGGTTAAAAGCAAGACCGCTGCAGGCAGGTCAATGAACATTCCGCAAAACAACATGAGCAGGTTCATGAGCAAAATGACCAACCAAGGCTCGCTCAAATTTTCTTTGGCCCAGTTGACAATTCCATTGGGCATTTGGTCAAAAGTGAGTAGCCACCCTATGGCTGCAGAAGCCATGATGACCAACAACACCACCCCGGTGGACAAGCCCGCATCCATCACAGCCTTGTTCAAACGAGCCAATGACAGGTCTTTGTAGATAAAAGCAGAAACCACAGAGGCATACAAAGTGGACAGAACTGCCACTTCGGTGGGAGTTGCCACACCGAAGCGCAGAAATACGATGATGAGTGCTGGCAGCAACAAGGCTGGCGAGGCATACAGTAAATGTTTGAGAAACACTGCCAACTTGAATGGCGCTGTTTCACGAGGGAAATTCCGCCGTTTACCCACCCACCAACATACCACCATGAAGCCACCACACATCAAGAGGCCAGGCACTATACCTGCCACAAATAAAGCTGCAATACTCGCGCCACTTGACAGCGCGAACAAAATCATGGGAATTGAGGGCGGAATAAGAATATCTATGGTGGCTGCAGCCGCCAGTGTGGCCGCCGAAAATGCGGGTGGGTAACCCAAGCGTTTTTGCCAAGGAATCATCAACGAGCCAATGGCCGATGCATCGGCGACAGCAGAGCCCGATACGCCACCAAAAATGGTGCTCGATAGCACGCCCACTTGTCCCGGGCCACCGTGAAACCGTCCAATCAAAGCCGTGAGTGTGCCAATGAGTGCCTCGCCCAACTTGCCTCCCATCATCAAACTGCCGGTGAGCATGAAAAATGGGATGGCAATAAGCGGAAAACTTTGTACCTGCTGCACCATGGTTTGCACCAAGATGTCCAGTGGAACGCGATCTGATGTTGCGGCTGCAGCCAAAGCAGCCACCAAGATGGCATGCGCAATTGGGATCGATGCAGCCGCTGCGGTCAAAAATACGGCAATGATGAGATAGCTCATGGGGTGTGACTTCGCTGATCTTCAATAGTGTGTATTGGGAGTTGCTGCCGCATTGGCTTGGGCAATCTCTGCTGCTGGTGTTTTCAGCGTGGTCACAAAATCTTTCAAAGCCAACACCATGAGGCAAAACATGCCAAGCAGCACACTGCCAAAGGTAACTGAGGCGGGTACGCCCAAGATGGGCGATTTTTCATCATGCACGATGGGCAACATGCGCCATGTTGCTATGCATAGCGTGGCGTAAAGGGCTGCAACCACCGCCCAAACCAAAGCCGCCAACCAGCGCTGGTGCCCAGGTTTCAACCGATCGCGTAAAAAACTAGTAGTGATGTGACTGCCCTGCACCGCAGCCAGCACAACACCGCTCACCACCAACCAAGGGAAAAGCATTTCCGGCACTTCATTCGACCAATCCAGCCCTTTACCTAATGCATAACGCATCAAGGTGTTCGCGCACAAGATGAAAAAAATGACGCTGGTGGTCAACCACAAAATGGTCTGGCAGATTTTGGTGATGATTTTTTCCATGGTGCACGCGGTTCACTGACAAATAAATAGAACAGAAAAGCTCCCAAACACAATTGAGCCTGGGAGCTCTCTGATGCGCTCAAGTGCCTGAGCAACAGGTAGAAGCGTTGCGCTTTTTTATTTCGCGCGAGCCGCTGCAATCACCTTTTTAACGAAGGCACCCACATCGGCTTTTGCAGTCCACGCATCGTCCACAGAAGATGTGGCATTTTCAAACGCAGCTTTGTTGGCTGCATTGAAAATGGCACCTTTCGATTTGAGCTCGGCTACCAACTTGACATCAGCCTCTGCAGAGAGCTGACGTTGCAATTTAGTGGCCTCGTCTGCTGCTTCTTGGACGGCTTTTTTGTCTGCAGCAGACAGCTTGCCCCATGCGGATTTGCTCATCAAAAATGGAGTCATCTCATATTTGTGACCAGTCAAAGACACGTACTTATTGACTTCATACAGCTTGGCTGAGTAGATATTGGCCAAGGGGTTTTCTTGACCATCCACAACACCTTGTTGCAAGGCAACGTACAACTCAGTGAAGTTGATGGTTTGAGGGGTAGCACCCACTGCCTTCATGATGTCTTGGGTTACCGCATCGGGTGGTGTACGCATCTTCAGACCGTTCAAATCTGCGGGATTGACGATGGGGCGCTTGCTATTGGTCATGTGGCGAATCCCGTTGTCCCAGTAACCCAGCACTACCATGCCTTTTTCTTCGGTCTTGGCGGCCAGCTCTTTGCCCACTGGGCCATCCATGACTTTGAACGCTGCCTGGACATCTGCAAATAAGAATGGCATTCCAAATGCGGCGTATTCACCCACCACATTGGCCACTGCGCCTTGACTGTTGGCGGTGATGTCTACCGCCCCGGAGCGCACGGCCGTTAGCAAGGCCCCGTCATTACCCAGTTGGCCAGAGGGTGAAACGATCACTTCAATGCGTCCATTACTTTTGGCTTTGAGTACTTCAGCAAATTTGAGTGAGGCTACGTGGCGAGGGTTGTCCGGCGCAGCGCCATGGCCAAGTGCCAGCTTGACCGTCTGTGCTTGAGCCAATGCTGAAGCAGCCAAAACGGCGGTCGCCAGCAAGGTGCGGCGCAGTGTATTGAATCGTGTCATGAATGTCTCCTAGATTTAATGTTTTGGGCGAATGCCCATGGTTGCGGGGAAAAAATCAGATTAGTGGATCAGCATGCCGCCGTTCACATCAAGTGTGATACCTGTGCAGTACTTAGACAGGTCGCTGGCTAAAAAGACTACGCAGCCTGCTACATCGTTGGGCTCGCCAATATGACCCAATGGAATGCCATCCAAAATTGCTTGGCGCTTGTCTTCTGGGATTTTCCCTTTGTTAATGTCGGTTGCAATCAAGCCAGGGGTGACGCAATTCACTCGGATATTGTTGCCGCCGTATTCACGCGCCATGGCACGAGCTAGACCCAACACACCGGCCTTGGCGGCTGAATAGTGCGGGCCACCCAAAATGCCGCCACCACGCTGTGCCGACACCGATGAAATGCAAATGATCGAGCCACGGTTTTGCGCAATCATGGTCGGCAAAACGGCTTGTGACGCGTACAAGGTGCCACGCAAGCTCACGTCCAGAATGCGGTCGTAGTCCTTGCCAGAGATGTCCAAAAACTTAACGGGTTGGGTGATGCCCGCGTTGTTCACCAAAATGTCAATGCGACCCATCGCACTGTTGATCTGGGCCGCAGCAGCCTCGCAAGAAGCCTTATCGGTCACATCGGCCACGAGGCCAAGGTGCTGCGCACCCAATCGGGCAGCAGCAGCTTGCGGATCGGCTATTGCCAAATCCAAAATCACAACGCGAGCGCCTTGTTCGGCCATCATGCGGGCTGTGGCAAATCCCAAGCCATTTTGGCCAGCGCCACCAGTGATAACAGCCACTTTGTCTTTCAGCAACATGCAGGTCTCCTTGGGTTTATCGGTGTTCATGTCAGTTGCATGATTTTGGTGAAGGCTTTGCATGAAGACAAACGATATAAACTCACATGCGGTTTAATTTCATTCATGTTGCACTGCAACGATTCAGTTTTTCTCACGTACCATGATTCCACCGCTCAGCGCATTGCAGGCCTTTGAAACCATTGCCCGACGAAAGAGCTTTTCTCTAGCAGCAGAAGAATTGCACCTGACCCCATCAGCGGTGAGCCACCAAGTAGCCAAGCTCGAAAGTCTTCTGGGTGTGCGATTGTTTGAACGCTCGGCAAGGGGGGTGGAACTGACACCAGCGGGCCAGCAATACTTGCAACGTGTTGCCAGCGCTCTGGGGGCCATCAACACCGCCACCGAAGACTTAAGACATGGCGTACAAGACACCCTGTACGTGCACAGCAGCCCGAGTTTTGCCAGCCTATGGCTGATGCCACGCATAGCCCGATTCACCGTAAGACACCCCAATATCTCGCTCATGCTGTCGGCATCTCACGTGCATTCGGACTTTCAGCTCGGCCAGATGGACATCGACATCCGCTACGGCTTGCCCAATTGGCCCAACCTAGAAGTGGAGCCGGTATTCACAGAACAAATCCTGCCGCTGGCCAGCCCAGAATTCATCCGCAACCACGCACTGCACGAGCCACATGACCTGTTGAGGGTGCCCCTTATTCAATCGAGCGTAAGCGTTGTGCAATGGCCCGAGTGGTTTACCCGATTCGGTGGTGATCTGCGCCCCGAACGGATGGGCTTGCGCTTTGACCGAGCCATGATGAGCCTGGACGCTGCCGTACAAAAACTCGGTGTAGCTCTGGAGAGCAGCAGCATCGGCCATTCACTGATTGCTAGCGGCAAATTGCAACCCGTGTTTGCCAATCACATGTTCGTGCCCGTCAGAGCACACTTCATGGTCTATCCGGCCAGGCACGCTTCGCGCCCAGAGGTTCAAAGTTTTGTCGACTGGCTTAGATCCGAAGCACTCACTTGAAGCGTTCCCTTGGTTGAAACACGCTCATCCAATCCTGAATAATCTTCGCTTGTCTTAATAAGCGAGGACCGCAAAAATGACGGTCAACACAGCACCTATTCAGGAGACAGGCGCATGCTCCAGCTGGTGCATGTGCTCACAACATGAGCCCTCACCCCCAGCAAAGCATGGCCCATGCCATTCGGTTTTTGTCCATCGACGCCATTGTCAAAGCTCAAGAAGGCCACCAAGGCGTGCCCCTGGGCATGGCAGAAATTGCCACTGCGCTCTATACGCGCCATCTAAAGTTTAACCCCGCCGAGCCCACTTGGTGGGACCGCGACCGGGTGGTGTTGTCCAACGGACATGGCTCCATGCTCATGTATTCGTTGTTGCATTTGACGGGTTATGCGGGTTTTCCGATTGAAGAAGTCCAGCGCTTTCGCGAACTCGGTTCGCATTGCGAAGGGCACCCCGAACGCAATCCAGCCGTTGGCATCGAAGTAACTACCGGCCCTCTGGGCCAAGGCATTGCCAACGCATTTGGCATGGCGGTGGCCGAGGCTTATCTGAACGCCCGTTTTGGCAAGGATCTGGTCAACCATTTCACCTACGCTTTTGTTGGTGATGGTTGCCTGCAAGAAGGCGTTGGGCAAGAAATGATCTCGCTGGCCGGCCACCTCAAGCTTGGCAAGTTGGTGCTGCTGTGGGACGACAACCAGATCACAGACGACGGCAGCACCGCGCTGTCGATCAGCGAAGACGTGGCCGAGCGCTTTCGCGTGGCGGGCTGGCATGTAGTTGAAGTTGATGGGCACGACATTGAGGCGGTATCTGCCGCACTGGCTGCTGCCAAAGCTGACCCACGCCCATCCATGCTGGCTTGCCGCACCGTGATTGCCAAAGGCATTGCTCGCCTGCAGGGCCAGCGCGGTGGCCACAGTGGCCGCTTGTTTGAGGAAGACGCGCAGTCTGCTCGTAAGTTGCTGGACTGGACACATGGCCCATTCGAGGTACCTGCCGAGGTGCAAAAGGCCTGGCGTGTTGCTGGACTGCGCAGCACTGCCGAATACCAACACTGGCAAGCCCGTGTAGCGAGCCTGTCCGCTTCAGAACATGCCGAATTCGAACGCGTGATGAAAGGTGAACTGCCGGCTAACTGGCAACTGGTGTTACAGGACTACAAACAACAAGCGCTTCAAGCCCCACCGGCACCCAGCGGCATCTTCATATCGGCCGAAATCAACGATCTGCTCACCCCCCTTTTGACCGAGCGCATGGTGGGTTGCGCCGACCTGGAAGCGCCCACCAGCCACAAGCGGGGCCTGACGGCTTTCACCGCAGAAGACCGATCTGGCTCCTATGTGCACTGCGGTGTGCGAGAACATGTGATGGGCTCCATGGCCAATGGCATGGCAGCGCACGGCGGCGTGCTGCCACTGTCGGTGACCTATCTGGCGTTTGCCGATTACCAGCGCCCGGCTATGCGCATGGCGGCGCTGATGGGCTTGCCTGTCAAGTTTGTGTTCAGTCACGACTCAATTGGCATCGGTAAGAACGGCCCCACGCATCAACCTGTCGAAATCCTGGCCTCATTGCGCGCGATGCCCAATATGCTGGTCATGCGCCCTGCCGATGCAGTTGAAGCAGCGGAGTGCTGGGAAATGGCACTGGCACACAGCACGGGCCCAGTCAGCCTAGTATTTGCACGGCAGTCGCTTCCCTTGGTGCGCACCATTCACACACCAGCCAACCTGGCAAGTCGCGGTGGATATGTGCTGCATGAAAGCGCCTGTGGCGCGCGGAAGGTCACGCTGCTGGCTACAGGCTCTGAAGTAGCGCTGGCTGTGGCTGCGCGCGAACAACTTGAAGCTGATGGAATTGCCACTGCCGTGGTCTCTCTTCCCTGTTGGGAGCTATTTAACGCGCAAGATGATTCTTATAGAAAAAGCGTATTGGGCTGTGGTGTTCGGGTGGGCGTTGAGGCCGCTGTGCGCCAAGGGTGGGACACTTACCTAGGACTCGATGGCGGCTTTGTAGGCATGACCGGCTTTGGAGCAAGTGGATCGGCAGATTCACTTTACAAGCTCTTCAACATTACCCCCGAAGCAGTGATATCAAAGGTTAATTCTTTGCTGAAAAATTGACTAGATCAATAGAAAGAACTATTTCCAGCTCTAAATCTCTAACTGGTCTTAGGACTGTATTTATTCTGAATGAAAGGCCGCTCTCGCTTTGCGGATTTTACCTGGTTAAAAGTATGTTTGACCGCTATGGGTCGGTTCCCGACCTTGGTGCCAGCTTGTCGTAGTCCGCTTACAGCCTTAAGCCGATCTACATAGATTTTCACAAACCGATCAAGCCTGATGCGGCAAAACCTTTAACCAAGAAAACTCACAGATTGCGCGTTTTTTTACGTGGTCGACTTGACCAAAGCCGCCATCACTCGCTTCGGCTTTAAGTTGGCGGGATTGCGCAGCTGGTCGGGTGATCGATCAGGATGCCAACAGCCCTAGTTGATACGAGAACTTCCTGCAGCCGTCAAAGGCTCCATGCGCACCACGGCACGCGCACCCACGGCACTGGCAAAACGTTGGACAGTTCGCATGGATGGCGTGCCCCTGCCACTTTCGATGCGTGCCACCACGCTTTGGGTCGTCCCCATGCGTGCGGCCACATCGCCTTGCGTCAAGCCCGCTTTCGTGCGCGCTGCAATCAGTTCACGGGCCAGCTCAAACTCGGGCGCTTGTGCGTCATAGGCTTGGCGAACGGCGGGGTTGGCCAGCAGTTGGGCTTTCACGTCTTTCAAGCTTTTCACGTCGATTCCTCCAAGCGTTTCAATGCGGTTTCAATCGCGCTTCGTGGTGTGGTCTGCGTCTTTTTTACAAACACATGCAACACCAGCAAAGTGCGCCCCTGCACGGCGGCGTAAACGGCACGGGCAATACCATCGCGGCCCGTCATGCGCATTTCCCACAGCTTGCTTTCCAGTGGCCGGATGTACGGCAAGCCCACACGCTGCGGTCCTAGCTCTTCCAGCATTTCACCGATGTGCAAAAACCGGGCTTGCATATCGGCAGGGATGGTCTGCAATTCACGCTCCGCCAGTGGATGCAGGGTCACAATCCACTAGGTTTGGATTATAGCCTTTTTGCTATCTTTTGGATTTTTCATGCCGCTGCCCTAAGTCCCGCTCTATCCATGCTTTGTCAGCATGTAGGCAATTTTTATTCGTTAGCTTAGCGTGACAACCTCCGCAATGGCAATCCCCAATTCAGGCATGTTTGCCCATCTCATGCGGCGGATGTCAGACAGGAAGCCGATCTAGGCTGACTTTGACTGAATAACTTGCTTGGTGATAAAGTAGGTACGTTTTCATTGATACTTTACAAGGAGGGTGCCATGCTCGCTACCGCCAAAGTTTTCACCAACGGCCACAGCCAGGCGATTCGCCTGCCCAAGGCATTTCGCGTGAATGTCGATGAAATGTGGATCGCCCGCAACGAGGTGACGGGCGAGATCACGCTCAAGCCCAAGGACACAGAAACATTGCGTCAGCGTCGACTGGATGCGCTGATGGCGGCCATTGCAGAAAACCCATTGCCCGACGACTTTTTGTCGGAGGCCAGTCGGCAAAACAAGCCACCGAAAAATCCGTTTGCCGACTGGGAAGCGCCATCTGCCCCCCAAGCTTCCGCAAAAGCCTCTGCTAAACGCACTGCCAAAACCAAGGACCCCAGGTGATCAAGTACTTGGTCGACACCAACATCTTGGGTTACTTTGTGCGCAACAGCTCTGCCGCGCTGCAAAAGCGCATGTTGACGGCGCTCAAAAAGCAAGAGGTCGCCATCTCGGCCATCACCCGCGCCGAAACACGTTTTGGGCTGGCACTGCTGCAAGCCGATGACAAACGCCGCCGAACCATTGATTTGCTGCTCAATGAGATTCCAGTTTTGCCATGGACGCTGGAGGCCGCAGACCGGTATGGAGACATTGCCGCCCACCTGCAGCAAACCGGGCAGCCCATTGGCGAAATGGACACCCAAATTGCCGCGCATGCATTGGCGCTGGGCCTGCCCTTGGCGACCCACAACACACGGCATTTCAAACGGGTGGCAGGCTTGAAACTTGAAGACTGGATGACCTGAAACAGTCAAAACAGCCATCTACCGTACTGCTGTTTGCGCCGTGCGGTAGCCCCCCACCCCCTTCAAATAAGCCAGCAACTCCCAAAAAAACGATGCCTGCCAAGCGTGGACGAATCGCCCACCAGCAGCAGCTTGCGCCGTCCGCGGGTCATGCCCACGTTCATGCGGCGGATGTCAGACAGGAAGCCAATCTCGCCTTGGGGGTTGCTGCGTGTCAAGGTGATGGCAATGATGTCGCGCTCTTGGCCCTGAAACGCATCGACCGTACCCACGCTGAGCCTGCGTTGCAGAATCAGATTATTAGCCATACGAACGTATGGATTTTTTTATGGCTTAATGCTACGATGAATCATGACTGCAGTTCAATTCGAATGGGATGACAACAAGGATGCTGAAAACCAAGCCAAGCATCAGGTGTCATTTCGGGACGCGAAGGCGGCATTTGTTGATCCACACCGCGTGATCGCAAAAGACTTGCCGCACAGTGAAACCGAAGAGCGTTTTTACTGCATCGGCAAAGCGGGGGGTGGCATCTTGACGGTGCGCTTTACCTACAGGCGAAAAGTCATTCGAATCATTGGGGCAGGCTATTGGCGTAAAGGAAAGGCAATTTATGAAAAAGAAGATCGTTTACACGGATGAGCCCATGGGCGATGTTGAGGTGGTTGCGGATTTTCTTCCGTCACCTGCCGAGCTGGCGTTCAAGGAAGATGGCGTGAAAGTCACGCTGGCCCTGAGCAAGCGCAGCGTGGAGTTTTTCAAGTCTGAGGCCTCCAAGCACCAGACCCAGTACCAGCGCATGATCCGCCGGTTACTGGATTCATACGTTGAAGCTCAGAGCACCGCTGCAAGCAAGGCGAAACCCACCGTGCGAAAGCGCGCAGCGATCTAGGTTTAATGAATCGCCCACCGCACTGGCAAAACGTTGGACCGTTCACTTGGACGGCGTGCCCCTGCCACTTTCGATGCATGCGGCCACATCGACTTGTATCAAGCCCGCTTGCGTGCGTGCTGCAGTCAGTTCACGGGCCAGCTCAAACTCGGGCGCTTGTGCGTCATAGGCTTGGCAAACGACGGGCTTGGCCAGCAGTTGGGCTTTCACGTCTTTCAAGCTTTTCACGTCGATTCCTCCTTTGTCTGGCGAATCAATCGCATGGTGCTTTTGCTCATAGGCTTCAACCAAGGTCGAGAGCACATCCAGGCGTTCGCCTTCGGGTGAGTCAGGCGATGGGTCTTGGTCCACCAGCGCCGACACCACGCGCAATGCTGTGCGGCAATCTTTTTCTGTGTGGATGGGGGCGATTTCCATAATGTGCCTATCGGTAAATATCGCGCCGGTTGCCAACCTGAACCACAAGGACGCGCAAAGCGCCGTCCTGAATGTCGCAAATTACCCGGCAATCGCCAACCCGGTAGCGCCAGAATCCTCCGTGCGGCCCGACCAATGCCTTGCCCGTGCTGCGTGGGTTTTCCAGTCCGGCAATGCGCTCGTCCATGAAGTCAACAATGCGCCGCGCCATCTGTTTGTCGAGCTTGCGCAGCTGACCTTTGGCCGTGTCGGCGTATTCAATTGTCCAGGCCAAGGTCTCGTCTCACATCGGCAGCGGAATGGACCTGTTCTTTCCCTTGACGGACACGCGCAAGCACATCGGCTGCGAGGTAGTAGTCTTCCATTTCTTGGATGCCCTGCTCGATGATTTCGCGCAGATAAAAAGCCTTGGTGCGCCCTGTTTGGGATGCGAGGTAGTCAAGCCTTTGCTCGGTTTCTGGAGCAAGACGAATTGAAGTTGCCATATCAAATCCTCCATTGAATACATGTATTCAATGTATCACAGAGAGCTTATCTTGGCTATCTCACCCATTGTGCGATAGCCCCCCACGCCCTTCACATAAGCCAGCAACTCCCCAAAAAACGGATGCCTGCAAAGCGTGGACGAATCGCCCACCAGCAGCAGCTTGCGCCGTGCGCGGGTCATGCCCACGTTCATGCGGCGGATGTCAGACAGAAAGCCGATCTCGCCTTGGGGGTTGCTGCGCGTCAATGTGATGGCAATGATGTCGCGCTCTTGGCCCTGAAACGAATCGACCGTGCCCACGCTGAGCCTGCGTTGCAGCAGCAAGCCATTCAGCACTTCGCTGTCTTCGATGGCGTCTTTCAAATAGTTGATTTGGGCGCGGTATGGGGCAATGACGCCGATGCTCAGCGGGGTGTGTTGTTGTCCGTCGTGTTCAGCGGCGTCGTAGGGCGTCAGCAGCTGCGCCAGGCGCTCCAGCAGCAAGTGGGCTTCTTCGGGGTTGGCGGTGGATCGGCTTTCGGGAATGGCCACTTCTGGATAAGCGCAACCCGCCGTGTCGATGAATTCCACCGGCAGGTCGGGCGCAAAGCGCAGGTCATACGCCTCCAGGCCCGCGTGGCGCACGCTGGCGTGCGGCACCAGTTGGCCGCCATAAAACTTCTCGGAGCTGAAGCCCATGATCAGCTCGTGCATGCGGTATTGCGTGGTGAGCATGCGGGCCGTGTTGGGTTGGCGCTGGATGCACTTTTCAAACAGGGTTTCGCGCAGGCCTTCGCGGGCGGCTTGTTCGCTTTTCACCGTGGGCGGCAGCTGGTGGTGGTCACCCGCCAACACCACGCGCTGGCCCTTGGCAATGGGAATCCAGCAACCCGGCTCCAGGGCCTGGGCGGCTTCGTCGATGAAGACGGTCTCAAAGCTCAGGTGGCGCATGTGGCGGTGGCTGGCGCCCACCAGCGTGCAGGTGATGACCTGCACCGATTCGAGCACGTCCTCGGTCATGAAGCGCTCCAAATCGTCGGCCGCTTGGCGCAGCGTGCGCGCTTCTTCACGCAGCTGTTGGCGGTGCTGTCGCCCCTCAAAACCAAAGTTGCGGACGCCCTCTTTGGCCAGTTCACTGGCCGTGTCTCGGTGCTGCTCAGCGGTTTGGCGCATCGCGTGCATCTTGGCGTAGCTGGGGTGGGCCATCACACCGGCATCCAGCGTGTGTTTGAGCAGCAGCTCCGACACCCGGCTGGGGTTGCCCATGCGGATCACGTTCACACCGCGCTCGGCCAGCTTTTCGGTCAGCAAATCCACAGCGGTGTTGGAGGGGGCGCACACCAGCACGCGCCGCTCACGCCGGATGGTTTCCAAAATGGCCTGCACCAGCGTGGTGGTTTTGCCGGTGCCAGGCGGGCCGTGGATGATGGCCACGTCTTGGGCCGAGATCACATGGCGCACCGCCACCAGCTGCGAGTCGTTGAGCGCACTGGGGTAAAACAGGTCGTCGGCTTGGGGCTCGCGGTAGCTGGCTTGCCGTGCGCCCAGCAGCACGTCGCGCAGTTCGGCCAGGCGGTTCCCGTGTGCGCCAATGACGTCGTTCAGGGCCTGGTGCATCTCGCGGTAGCTGACCTCGTCGAAGGTTAGGTCAATGCCTAGGGTGCTGCCGTTTTGGGTGCTGCCGTTTTGGGTGCTGCCGTTTGGGTTGTTGCCATTAATCACCCAGTCGGGCAGCGCTTCTTTGGTGGTGGCCAGCACCAGCTTGTTGCGCCGCACGCGGGTCACCACGACGCTCAGCATGGGTCGATCTGATGCCGAATGTGTGCCCGAATAACCAGGCGCATTGCTGAACACACAAGCGTTTTTGCCCACCTGAAACAAGTGCAGGTCTTGCCGATGCGCGGGCCGCTCCAGTTCCAGCACCACCTTGCCACCAAAACCGATGTCTTCTTGGGTGATGGTGACGGGGTACCAAGTCAGGCCACGCCGACGCCGCTCTTTGATGCTGGCACTGGCGTTTTTGAGCTTGAATTGCGCCTGGTCTTCCTTTTGCTCCAGTTGCATGAGGGTTCGGACATGGCGTAACTCCTGATGAACATCACGTTGAACAACGTCTTGAACGGTGCAAGGGGCGGTGGGGGTGGGTTCTTGGTCAGCCAAAGGGAGTGAGAAAGGGAACGAGAAGGTAAAAGGGCAAGAGCGCTCTCGGTTTTGAGGATGGACGGGACTCTAACTGAATTGGCCAGACCCAGCGTGTTGCATCGTCCACGGTCCAGCCTTGCATCGCTGGGTCATACTTCTGGCTGGCGGCTTTAGCCTCATCCCGCCCTTCACCAACTGATTGAATCAAGCCGTGTCCTCCCCCATCCTCTATTCCTTTCGCCGTTGCCCTTACGCCATGCGTGCGCGGCTGGCTTTGTGGGTCAGCGGCTTGGCTTATGAGCACCGCGAGGTGGTGCTCAAGAACAAACCGGCTTCGATGCTGGCTTTGTCGCCCAAGGGCACGGTGCCAGTGCTGTGGTTGCCTGCCGATTCACGGGTGATCGATCAGAGCCTGGACGTCATGCTGTGGGCCCTGCGCCAGCACGACCCGCAGGGCTGGTGGCCTGCAGCCGCTGACGAGGCCGAGGTGCTGCACTGGATTGCGCAAAACGATGGGCCTTTCAAGCAGCACTTGGACCGCTACAAATACCCGCAGCGTGCGGGCCTGGTCAGTGGTGTGGCCGACCGCGACTTGGGTGCGCAGTGGCTGGCGCAGCTGGATGCGCGTTTGCAGCAGCAGGCCTTTTTGGCCGGTGCGCGTTGGGGTTTGCTGGACGCGGCGCTGGCACCGTTTGTGCGGCAGTTTGCGCACACCGAACCGGCTTGGTTTGCCGCGCAGCCTTGGCCGCGCTTGATCGGCTGGCTGAGCGATTTTGAAAACTCCCCCGCCTTTGCGCAAATCATGGCCAAACACCCGGCTTGGCAAGAGCCAGTGACTTGAGGGATTGCCGGGCAGTGCGCTTGATGCATCGCCGGGCTGTGCGCTGGGTTGAAGTTGAGGGTTGGGTTCAGTAGTGTGTAGTTGGGTTTTTGTGGGAGCCGCACCCCGTGCGCGATTTTGCGCAAACCACAAACCATCGCGCACAGGGTGCGGCTCCCACATGGCTCAAGATCAAGCAGCTGAACGCCTGCCTGGTCTGCTTCACTGCCGCGCTGTGCGCGTGTTGGGCGGCACCGCGCTAGGGTGGCTGGTGCGCCAAGGGTTGATGTCCAGCCCGCCGCGCCGCGTGTAGCGGGCGTAAACCGCCAACTTGATGGGTTTGCAGCGTGTCCAGATGTCCATGAAGATGCGCTCGACGCATTGCTCGTGGAACTCGTTGTGGTTGCGAAAACTCACGATGTATTGCAGCAAACCCGCTTGCTCGATCTGTGGGCCGCTGTAGCTGATTTGAACGCTGCCCCAATCGGGCTGGCCGGTGACCAAGCAGTTGCTTTTGAGCAGGTGGCTGACCAAGGTTTCGGTGACCGGTGCTTCGTCAGCGGTGGCGCTGAGCAGGTCTGGCGCAGGTTGGTAGCGGTTGCACTCGATGTCCATGCGGTCGAGGTTCAGGCCGTCGAGTTCATGCACCGGCTCAGCGTCAAACATTTCAGGCATGAGGAGCTTGACGCCCACGCTGGCTTGTACCGCCCCGCCCTGCCAGATGGCGGCGCTGATGTCGCGGCGGATGCACTCGCGCACTGCGTCAGGACTGTCAATGCGGGTGTTGTTGAAGCTGTTCAGGTACAGCTTGAAGGATTTGCTCTCGACGATGTGCGTGCTCTCGGCCGGCACGGTGATGTGCGCCAGCGCCACTTGCGGCTTGCCTTTGGTGTTGAGCCAGGACAGCTCAAACGCGGTCCACAGGTCGGCCCCAAAAAACACGGGCTGCGCGGTGACCCCGATCTCGGCGCGCTTGGTGGCCCGCGGGATGGGGAACAGCAAACCCGCGTCGTACTGGTCCACATAGGCGCTGGACTGGCCCAACTGCGATTGTTCTGGCGCGTTGTTGAAATCGCTCATGCCTGCACCTTGCGACGGAAAACGAGACGGTCTGGCTCGGATACAGCCGCGTCATGCGCGTAGCCTTCCAGATCAAAACCCAGCAGTCCTTCGGGGTGGGTGATGCGGTTTTGCACCGCATAGCGCGCCATCAAGCCCCGCGCCCTTTTGGCGTTGAAGCTGATGATTTTGTATTTGCCGCCCTTGAAGTCTTCGAACACACATTCAATCACCCGCGCCTTGAGCGTTTTGCGGTCGACCGACTTGAAATACTCTTGCGAGGCCAGGTTGACGATGACCGGAGTTTTGTCTTTGGCCAGCTGGGTGTTCAGGTACTCCGCAATGTGTGGCCCCCAAAACTTGTACAGGTTGCTGCCCTTGTCGGTCTGCAGCGTGGTGCCCATTTCCAGCCGATAGGGTTGCATCCAGTCGAGCGGGCGCAACACGCCGTACAAGCCACTCAAAATGCCCACATGGGTTTGCGCCCAGTCCAGGTCTTGCGCTGACAAGGTCTTGGCGTCCAAGCCTTCGTACACATCGCCATTGAAGGCCAGCACGGCTTGCTTGGCATTTTTGGCGGTGAACTTGGGCGTCCAGGCTTCGTAGCGGGCCACGTTCAGGGCCGACAGCGCATCCGACAAATCCATCAGTTCAGCGATTTGCTGAGGCGACTTTTGGCGCAGCACCTCAATCAAGGCCTGCGATTGCGGCACGAACTGGGGCAGCGTGTGGGGCACACCGGCGGCGGGGGTTTCATAGTCCAGAGATTTGGCGGGTGACAATAAGAACAACATACTCGACATCCTTTACCTGGACGATTATCTCGCCATCGTCAGCAAGCCCGCTGGCTGGCTGGTGCATCGCACCCCGTTGGACAAGGGAGAAACGCGCTTTGTGCTGCAAAGCCTGCGCGACCAAATCGGGCGACATGTTTGGCCGGTGCATCGGCTGGACAAGGGCACCAGCGGTGTGCTGGTCTTTGCCCTGAGCACCGAGGTGGCACGCACGCTGGGGCAGGCTTTTGAAACCGGCGAGGGCCTGCACAAGACTTACCGGGCCATCGTGCGGGGTTGGCCTTTGGACCATGGGCTGATTGATCACCCCTTGAAGCGCATGCCCGACGACATGCGCAGCGAGCGTGAGGAAATCCAGTCCGCCCAAACGGGCTACGCCACATTGCGCCGAGGCGAGCTGCCCATTGCGCAAGGCGACTTTGCCACCCTGCGCTGGGCCGAAGTGCAGCTGCAAGCCCTGAGCGGTCGTCGCCACCAGTTGCGTCGCCACATGAAACACATCGCCCACCCGATTTTGGGCGACGCCACGCATGGCAAAGGACCGCTCAACCGGGGGGTGGCGGGACACATCGGCGTCTCGCGCTTGTGGCTGCATGCGCTGCACCTGCAGATGCCCCACCCAGTGGGCGGACAACTGCTGAAAGTGGCATCGCCATTGCCCAGGGAGTGGGTGCTTTGGGAAGCTTTTGCCGCGGCCCGTCAGACATGCCAAGTCACAGACCCCGGATCAAGTCCGGGGTGAACAAGCTGACAGAACAAGTCGGGGGACAGGGCTTGTGTCGCCCAACGGATAAGCCTCTGCTGGGTTTTCCATAAGATGCCACATGCGACGGCCCTTGCGCGCAAAGCCTCAACACACGACGACGACACATCCCATGAGCCTGCTCTTCACACCCTTCACCTTCAACGCCCCCAGCGGCCCACTCACCCTGCCCAACCGCATCGTGGTCGCGCCCATGTGCCAGTACTCGGCCGAGAATGGCCAGGCCACCGACTGGCATCTGACGCACTGGACCAACTTGCTCAACAGCGGCGCGGGCCTGTTCACCATCGAGGCCACAGCGGTGTCGGCCGTGGGCCGCATCACCGACGGCTGCCTGGGCCTGTGGGACGACGCCACCCAAGCGGCGCTGGGGGACAAACTGCAGCGCGCCCGCCGCCAAGCGCCGGCTGTGCCGGTGTGCATCCAGATCAGCCATGCAGGACGCAAGGCATCCAGCGCAGCGCCTTGGCATGGCGGCATGTTGGTGGCCCCCGAAGACGGCGGCTGGCAGACCGTGGCGCCCAGCGCCCTGCCCCACCTGCCGCAAGAAGGGACCCCCACCGAACTGAGCCTGGCCGACATCGCGCAAATCAAGGCCGACTTCGTCAACACCGCACGCCGCAGCCAGGCTTTGGGCATGGAGGCGGCGGAGCTGCACGCCGCGCATGGGTACTTGCTGCACCAGTTCCTGTCGCCCGTTTCCAACCAGCGCAGCGACGCTTATGGCGGCTCGTTTGAAAACCGCATCCGTTTTCCGCTGGAAGTATTCCAAGCCGTGCGCGAAGTCTTCAGCGGTACGCTGGGCATGCGCATTTCTGGCACCGACTGGGTGGAGGGCGGCTGGACGATCGACGAGACTTGCGAGCTGTCGGTTCTGCTCAAGCAGGCGGGGGCGCAGTTTGTGCACATCTCATCGGGCGGCATCTCGCCGCTGCAAAAAATCACGCTGGGCCCCGATTACCAGGTGCATCTGGCCAAAGCCGTCAAAGAGCGATCGGGCCTGCCCACTTTTGCCGTGGGCCTGATCACCGAGCCTACCCAAGCCGAAGCCGTGCTGCAGCGCGGCGACGCCGATTTGGTGGCGCTGGCCCGTTCATTTTTGTACAAACCGCGCTGGGGCTGGGAAGCTGCCGTGGCCCTGGGCGGCACCGTGGATGCACAACACCAATACTGGCGCAGCCTGCCCCGTGAAGCCAAAAACATTTTCAACGATGCCAAAATTGGCATGCGTTGATTTTTAAACACCCCAAAAAGTGAGCCCCAAATGAAGACACGTCGCACCCTGCTGCAAAACACCACCCGCCTGCTGGCCCTGGCCAGCCTGTGCGCCCCCCTGGCCCTGATGGCACAAGCCTTCCCCAGCAAGCCCATCAGCCTGGTGGTGCCTGTGCCGCCTGGCGGCTTGGTCGACACTTCGGCCCGCCTGATCTCCGAGCCGCTGGGCCGCTTGATCGGCCAGTCCGTCGTGGTGGAAAACAAAGGCGGTGCCAGCGGCAACCTGGCTTACCAGCAGGTCGCTCGTGCGCCCAAGGATGGCCACACCTTGCTGGTCTCGTATTCGGGCTACCACGTCGCCAACCCGATCTTGATGAGCAAGCTGCCCTGGGAACTGAAAGACCTCACACCCGTGGGCCTGATCACCGTGGCCACCAATGTGGTGGCGGTGCACCCCACGGTGCCGGTGAACACCATGAAAGAGTTCATCGCCTACGTGAAACAAAACCCGGGCAAGCTGAACTACGCCTCGCAGGGCAACGGCTCGGTCTCGCACATCGGCACCGAAATCTTCAAACAGCAAACCGGCGTGAGCCTGGTGCATGTGCCTTACAAAGGCTCGGGCCAGGCCATTGCCGACGTGCTGGCGGGCCAGGTCCAGGTTTTCATGACCACGCCGCCCTCGGTGATGCAACACATCCAGGCCGGCAAGCTCAAGGCCCTGGCCGTGACGGGCAAAAAGCGCCACGCGGGCATGCCCCAAGTGCCCACCATGGCCGAAGCCGGTTACCCCAACTTTGACTTGGAATCATGGGTGGCTTTGTACGCTCCCGCTGGCACGCCAACGGCTGTGGTGAACCAACTGGCCGATGCCGTGAAACGCGGCCTGGACCTGCCCGAGAGCAAACAACGCGCTGACGCAGCAGGGATTGAGGTGCGCTTTGTCGCCCCTGCCGAGATGACCAAAATCTTGGACCGCGACATCGCCGACTGGACCCAAGCCATCAAGGACGCCAACATCAAGCTGGACTGATCGAGCCACATGAAAAAGCCGGAGCGGGCCGCATGGCCTGCTCCGGCTTTTTTTAATCGGCTGATCGAAGCCGCTTACTTCAGATCACCCGCCAAGCTGGCCAAGGTATCCGCCGCGATGTCCAGGTGCGAGGGGTAATGCGTGTGGTCGCAACCCATCTTGACGGCTGCGCCGGCTTTGACCGCCGCCCGCATGACCGGGGTGAATTCAAAGCGCACAAAATGCACGGCCGAGGTTTTTTCATCGGTCTCGCGGTCCAGGTCTTCGTCGGCAATGGCGTAAACGCGGCCGTGGCCTTCCACCTCGACAAACATCCGGTCTTCCACGCCAATCAACTTGGCCAGCTCGCGCTTGCGCTCGTTGATGTCGGTGTACTCGATCATCATGGTGGCTTTCCAGTTGCTGCCGTCCGGCACCAACGGGGCGTAAGCCTCGATCTCTTGCAGGATGCCCTCTTCTTCGAAGACTTTTTCGATGCGCAGCATCTCTTGGATTTGATAGCGAATGGTGGTTTCGCTCTCGAACTGCATGTTGATGTGCTCACCCAGCTGCACGCTGCGCAGTTTGCGGTGGGCGATCACATCGGGTTTGTGGACCTTGCGCCACTTGGTGTAAGCCTCCAAAGACATCAGGGTCTCGGGCGTGATTTTTCCGGTCAGTTGCATGGCAGTGTTCCTTATTTGAGACCGTAGGCTTTGCGCACCAGGGTCAAGGGGTGGTTCAGTTCGGGGGCGCCGAGGCCATTGACCTCAAAGCCTTGGGCAATGTGGTGGCCGCCCAGCGGGCAGTCGGAGCTGATGAAGTCGGGCTTGGAGCCGTCCTTCATGGTGGCCATGGCTTTGAACACGGGCTTGCCGATCTTCATCGCCATATCGTGTGAGCCTTTTTTGACGCCGTAAGTGCCGGCGTGGCCCGAGCAGCGCTCAATGGTGTTGATCTCGGTGTCCGGGATCATTTTGAGCATTTCCTCGGTCTTCTTGCCGATGTTTTGCACGCGGCCGTGGCAAGGAATTTGGTAGCTCACATTGCCCAGTTTTTGCGGGAACTCGGTCTTGAGCAAGCCGTCGCGCTTGCGGGCCATGAAGTATTCAAACGGGTCCCACATCGCTTCTTTGACCAACTGGGTGTCAGTGCAATCGGGAAACATCAGCGGGATCTCTTGCTTGAACATGAGCGCGCAGCTGGGCACCGCCGCCATGATGGCAAAGCCGTCTTTGGCGTACTTGGCCAACACCGGGATGTTGGCTTCCTTGGAGTCCTTGACCGAGTCCAAATCGCCCAACTCCAGCTTGGGCATGCCGCAGCATTTTTCTTTCTCGACCAGGACATAAGGGATGTCGTTGTGGTCGAGGATCTTCAGCAGATCATGGCCAATGCCGGGCTCGTTGTAGTTGATGTAGCAAGTCGAGTAGATCGCCACTTTGCCCGGTGTCTTCTCGCCGTCCACCACCTTGGTTGCCGTGGCATCCGGTGCACTGGAGCGGAACTTTTGGGTGGCCAAAGAAGGCAGCCAAGCGTTTTTGTCCACGCCCGCCACGCTTTCCATGACGCTGCGCGCCGCTTCGGTTTTGTTGATGGCGTTGATGGCTTGCACCACGATCGGGATGCCCGCAAAAGAGCCGTGGGTGTCGGTCGAGGCCAAAAACTTTTCGGCCGCGCCCACTTCGCCTTTTTTGAACTTGATGGCCTTGGCCCGAAGCATGGTGTGCGGGAAATCCAGGTTCCACTCGTGCGGCGGGGTGTAGGGGCACTTGGTCATGTAGCACAGGTCGCACATGAAGCACTGGTCCACCACTTTCCAGTAATCCTTTTTGTCCACGCCATCGACTTCCATGGTGCTGCTCTCGTCCACCAGGTCAAACAAGGTGGGGAAAGAGTTGCAAAGACTCACACAGCGGCGGCAGCCGTGGCAGATGTCAAAAATGCGTTCGAGCTCGTCGAAGCATTTTTCTTCGTTGTAGAAGTCCGGGGCCTCCCAAGCCAGCGCGTGTCGGGTAGGGGCTTCGAGGTTGCCTTCTTTGGCCATGTTGTGCTCCTTCGGGATTTTTTATGGGGTTTTTCTGAGGCCTGTGTGGCCAGAGGCCTGAGAAAAACCCGCTGCACCTTTCAGCGCAGCGGGCTGACCAAACAGGGGGAATCAATCCACCAGTTCGTTCAAAGCTTTCTGGTAACGGTTGGCGTGTGAACGCTCAGCCTTGGCCAGGGTCTCGAACCAGTCAGCGACTTCGTCGAAACCTTCTTCACGGGCGGTCTTGGCCATGCCAGGGTACATGTCGGTGTACTCGTGGGTTTCGCCAGCCACAGCCGAAGCCAGGTTGTCACGTGTCGAGCCGATGGGCATGCCGGTGGCGGGGTCGCCGGATTGCTCCAGGAACTCCAGGTGACCGTGGGCGTGACCAGTTTCACCTTCAGCGGTGGAACGGAACAGGGCGGCCACGTCGTTCTGACCTTCAACGTCCGCTTTGTTCGCGAAGTACAAATAGCGACGGTTGGCCTGGGATTCGCCTGCGAAGGCGTCTTTCAGGCATTGTTCCGTGCGCGAGCCTTTGAGTGCTGCCATGGATATCTCCTTGTGGGTTTTAACGTGAGGTTGCCCTGGCAGAATCGCCAGAGACACGTTAGGTTAATCTTTTCAGGGCAATGCGCCCAATTAATTGATGCAATGCCCCCAATTTATTGAAACTATCAGATGAACAGGCTGGATCGGGTCCAAAAGCGTCAAGTTGGGCTGGGTAAAATCATTTGTCAAGACGCTGATCGTCCCACACGGCCTCTGCACAGCCGCCGTTTTCATTTTTGAAAAGACCCCCTGCCATGAGCAACGACCCCGCCACAGTGGCCCACCAACCCGGCCTTGAGAGCCTGTCCAAATCTTTCGAACCCGCCGCTTTGGAAGCCCACTGGGGTCCCGAATGGGAAAAGCGCGGCTACGGCGTGGCCGGTTTCCGGGGCACAGGAGCACCCGCGGTCGACGCGCCCGCCTTTGCCATCCAGCTGCCGCCCCCCAATGTGACGGGCACTTTGCACATGGGCCACGCTTTCAACCAGACCATCATGGACAGCCTGACGCGTTACCACCGCATGCTGGGCCACAACACCGCCTGGATTCCGGGCACCGACCACGCGGGCATTGCCACGCAAATCGTGGTGGAGCGCCAGCTGCAGGCCCAAGGCATCAGCCGCCACGACATGGGCCCCACACCTGCCGAAGCGCGCAAGAACTTTGTGAGCAAGGTCTGGGAGTGGAAAGAAGAATCCGGCAGCACCATCACCAGCCAGATGCGCCGCATGGGCGACAGCGTGGACTGGAGCCGTGAATACTTCACGATGGACCCCAAGCTGTCCCAAACCGTGACCGAAACCTTTGTGCAGCTGTATGAGCAAGGCCTGATCTACCGCGGCAAACGTCTTGTGAACTGGGACCCGGTGTTGCAAAGCGCGGTGTCTGATCTTGAAGTGGAAAGCGCCGAAGAAGACGGCTCGATGTGGCATATCCGCTATGACTTGGCCGATGGTTCGGGAAGCGTGACCGTGGCCACCACCCGCCCCGAAACCCTGCTGGGTGACGTGGCCGTGATGGTGCACCCCGAAGACGAGCGTTACAGCGCACTGATCGGCAAACAGGTCAATCTGCCACTCTGCGGCCGCACCATCCCCGTGATCGCAGACGATTACGTGGACAAAGACTTCGGCACCGGCGTGGTCAAGGTCACGCCCGCGCACGACACCAACGACTACCAAGTCGGCCAGCGCCACAAGCTGGAGATGATCTGCGTGCTGAACTTGGACGCAACGATCAACACCAATGCACCAGAAAAGTACCAGGGCCTGGACCGCTTTGTGGCCCGCAAGGCCGTGGTGACCGACCTTGAAGCCGCTGGCGCATTGGTGGAAGTGAAGAAACACAAACTCATGGTGCCGCGCTGCGCCCGCACCGGCCAGGTGATCGAGCCCATGCTGACCGACCAGTGGTTCGTGGCCATGAACCAAGTCGGCCAAGGGGACGCGACCGGCAAAAGCATTGCGCAAAAAGCCATCGATGCCGTGCAGTCTGGCCAAGTGAGCTTTGTGCCCGAGAACTGGGTCAACACCTACAACCAGTGGATGAACAATATCCAGGACTGGTGCATCTCACGCCAGTTGTGGTGGGGCCACCAGATTCCGGCTTGGTACGACGAAGACGGGAAGGTGTATGTGGCCCGCAACGAAGCCGAAGCACAAGCCCAAGCGCCGGGTAAAACGCTCAAGCGCGACGAAGACGTGCTCGACACCTGGTACTCCAGCGCACTGGTGCCTTTCAGCACCATGGGTTGGGGCAATAACGACACGAACGCTAAGAACGCAGCTGGCGAGCGTGCCGGGACCGGACGCAGCGACATTGCGAGCGAAGCGAGTGGGTGCAAGACCGGTTCCGGTGCGCTCGCCAGCGGAACCCAAGACTACGACCTCTACCTCCCCAGCAGCGTCCTGGTCACAGGCTACGACATCATCTTCTTCTGGGTCGCCCGGATGATCATGATGACCACGCACTTCACCGGCAAAGTCCCCTTCAAACACGTCTACATCCACGGCCTGGTGCTCGACGCCCAAGGCAAGAAGATGAGCAAGTCCGAAGGCAACGTACTCGACCCGGTGGACCTGATCGACGGCATCACGCTGGAGCCCTTGCTCGACAAGCGCACCCAAGGTCTGCGCAAGCCCGAAACCGCTCCCAAGGTGCGCAAGCAAACCGAAAAAGAATTCCCCGAGGGCATTCCGGCCTACGGCGCAGACGCGCTGCGCTTCACCTTCGCCGCGCTCGCGTCTTTGGGCCGCAGCATCAACTTTGACAGCAAGCGCTGCGAGGGCTATCGCAACTTCTGCAACAAACTGTGGAACGCCACCCGCTTTGTGCTGATGAACTGCGAGGCCCAAGACTGCGGCCTGAAAAAGCACACCAAAGCCGAATGCCAACCCGGTGGCCCGGCGCATGGCTACATGGACTTCAGCCCAGCCGACCGCTGGATCAGCTCGCAGCTGCAGCGCGTCGAAGCCGATGTGGCCAAAGGCTTTGCAGAATACCGCCTGGACAATGTGGCCAACACGATCTACGACTTTGTCTGGAACGAGTTCTGCGACTGGTACCTGGAGATCGCCAAGGTCCAGATCAACTCCGGCGATGACGCGCAAAAACGCGCCACCCGGCGCACCCTGATCCGCACCCTGGAAACCCTCCTGCGCCTGGCGCACCCCATCATCCCCTTCATCACCGAAGAACTCTGGCAAAAAGTGTCCGTGGTGGCCGGCCGTCCGGGCGAATCGGTCAGCATCGCGGCCTACCCCGTGAGCCAGCCCGAGCGCACCGACGAAGCCGCCGAAGCCCATGTGGCCAAGCTCAAGACCCTGGTGGACGCCTGCCGCAACCTGCGCGGCGAGATGAACGTCTCGCCCGCCACCCGCATGCCCCTGTATGTGCTGGGCGACACCGATTTCATGCACAGTGCAGCCCCCGTGCTGCAGTCGCTGGCCAAACTCAGCGAGGTCAAGGTGTTTGACAACGAAGCCGCATGGGCCTCAGCCGCGCAAGCCGCACCCGTGGCCGTGGTGGGTCAGGCACGGCTGTGCCTGTTCATCGAAGTGGACGTGGCCGCAGAAAAAGCGCGCCTGACCAAGGAAGCGGCCCGCCTCGAAGGCGAGATCGCCAAAGCCTCGGCCAAGCTGAGCAACGAAGCCTTTGTGGCCAAAGCCCCGCCAGCCGTGCTCGACGAAACCCGAAAGCGCGTGGCCGACTTCGGTGCCACGCTCGACAAAATCCGGCAACAACTGCAACGCCTGGGCTGAACACCGGCACACCAAGGAAGCCACCATGAGCCACAACGTCATCCGCAAAGCCGTCTTTCCCGTGGCCGGCCTGGGCACACGCTTTTTGCCTGCCACCAAAGCGGCCCCCAAGGAAATGCTGCCGGTGGTGGACAAGCCCCTGATCCAGTACGCGGTCGAAGAGGCTTATTCGGCCGGTGTGCGCCACATGATTTTTGTCACCGGCCGCAGCAAGCGGGCCATCGAAGACCACTTCGACACCGCCTACGAGCTGGAAAACGAGCTTGAAGCCGCGCACAAGGACGAACTGCTGGCCCTGGTGCGCTCGGTGCAGCCCGACGACATGGTGTGCGCCTATGTGCGCCAAAACCGCATGCTGGGCCTGGGCCATGCGGTGCTGTGTGCCGAACCCCTGGTGGGCAAAGAGCCTTTTGCGGTGCTGCTGGCCGATGACCTGATGATCAACCAGGGCCCCTCCATCCTGTCCCAGATGGTCGACGCCCACACCAAACAGGGCCGCTCGGTGCTGGCCGTGCAGGAAGTGCCGCTGGACCAGGTGCGCCGCTACGGCATCGTGGCCGGCGAGCCGGCGGGCAAGCAACTCATCCGAGTCGAGCAGATCGTGGAAAAACCCAGCCCGGAAGTGGCCCCCTCACGCATGGGCGTGGCCGGCCGCTACATCCTCACGCCGGGCATCTTTGACGAGATCCGCAACCAGCCCACGGGCGTGGGCGGCGAGATCCAGCTGACCGACGCGATCGCCCGGCTGATGCAACGCGAAGCGGTGTACGCCTTTCAGTACCAGGGCAAGCGCTACGACTGCGGCAGCAAAGAAGGCTTTCTGGAAGCCACGGTGGAGCTGGCCCTGCAGCACCCGCAGGTGGGCGCATCGTTTCGCGACTACCTCAAAGGCCTGAGCCTCTGAGCCCCGCTCAGCGGCGCTGGAGTGCAAACACAAAGGCCGTGTCGGTCTTTTCCTGCATCACCAGGCCATGGCCGGTCTGGCGTGCAAAGGCCTCAAAATCGCGCCACGAGCCCGGGTCGGTCGCGATCACCTTGAGCACCTGACCGCTGCTCATCTCGTTCAACGCCTTCTTGGCCTTCAGGATGGGCAGAGGGCAATTCAAAGCGCTGGTGTCAATTTCCTTGTCGATGTGCATCGTGTGTCCTGAATCGTTCACTGGCTCTGAGCGGCGCGCTCTTCCCAGGTCATGAATTTGGGCTCGATCCCGATGGTGCGCAACCAGTCGCCCAAAGCGTAGCCGGTGCCTGCGGGCCAGCAGATCAAATCCTGAAAATCAAACAGCTTGTACTCGGCCAACTCGGGTGACAAATGCACCTCGCCGTGCGCCAGCGCATGGTAGGCAATGATCACCTGGTTCATGCGCTGGAAGTCGTACACCCCGATCAGCTTGAGGGCCGAGACCTGCAATTGGGTCTCTTCGGCAATCTCGCGCTTGATGCCGTCCTCGGGCGTTTCGCCCGCCTCCATGAAGCCGGTGATCAGCGCAAACCGCCGCCCCGGCCAGGCCGCATTGCGGGCCAGCAAAATCTGATCGCCCAGCTGCACGATGCCCGCCAACACAGGCGTCGGGTTGTTCCAGTGGGTGAACTCGCACGCCGTGCAACGCAGGCGCATCGTCTCGCCCCCGTCCTCGATCTGGCTGAGCCAAGCCAAGGGGTTGGCGCACATCGGGCAAAAGCGGTATTCGGCCATGGCATCAACTCCGCTCAGGCCGGGAAGACGCCGGTCGACAAATAGCGGTCACCGCGATCGCACACGATGAACACGATGGTGGCGTTTTGCGCCGTGCCGGCCACCTGCTGGGCCACCCAGCAAGCCCCCGCAGCCGAGATGCCGGCAAAAATGCCCTCGGTCCGCGCCATCTGTCGGCAGGTTTCCTCTGCGTCACTTTGGCTCACATACACCAGCTCGTCCACATGGCTGGGGTCGTAGATCTTGGGCAGGTATTCCTCAGGCCATTTGCGGATGCCCGGGATGCGCGACCCCTCGCTGGGCTGGGCGCCCACGATGCGGATCGCCGGGTTCTTTTCTTTCAGATAACGCGACACGCCGGTGATGGTACCGGTGGTGCCCATGGCGCTGACAAAGTGCGTCACCCGTCCTCCGGTGTGCTCCCAGATCTCGGGGCCGGTGGTTTCGTAATGGATGCGCGGGTTGTCGGCATTGGCAAACTGGTCCAGGATGCGGCCCTTGCCTTGCGCCGCCATGTTGTCGGCCAGATCGCGGGCGTATTCCATGCCACCGCTTTTGGGCGTGAGGATCAACTCGGCACCAAAAGCCTTCATGGTCTGGGCCCGCTCAATCGACAGGTCCTCGGGCATGATCAGCACCATGCGGTAACCCCTGATGGCCGCAGCCATCGCCAGCGCAATGCCGGTGTTGCCCGATGTGGCCTCGATCAGGGTGTCGCCGGGCTTGATCTCGCCGCGCTCCTCGGCCCGCC
>JAIXRJ010000031.1 GCA_027485235.1 Comamonadaceae bacterium | reverse complement strand
GACACGGGCGCAGTGATGTGCTGCCATTTGCCACGGGTATCGGTGAAACGGAAGTCAACGAACTTGACTTCGTTCTCTTTCACCATCTTCATCACGTCTGCGACGGTCTTGGCCATCAAAATCTCCTGGTTGGAAAAGGTATAAAAAAACGACGCTCAGATTAAGCAGTTTTTGTGCCACCTTGTGGTCGAAACACGGCCTCTGAGCAGCCTTGGATTGTGCCTTCGACCGGGCCGGTTTGAAGGAGGTGGGCTCGAAAAATACGGCACCAAGGGATCACCAAGTCGGTGCAATTATGCACTTATTTGGTGCTAATTTTATTTTCGCACCATTTCGGGGCCGTACTGCAGCGTCAAGGTGCTCAGCAATTCACGCAATTGCACATAGGCCGATTCGGCCAACCCCGGTTCTCCTTTGACACCCAACTCGATGTGACGCCCCCATTGCGGGTGGTCCACGCTGGGCAAACTGAAGACCTTGACCCCTGGGTGCTGGGCTTCAATGGTTTCCATGAATGGGGTCAAGGTCGCCTCCATCGACCCCATGACGATCACGGACTTTTCCAGGTAAGCGTTGCGCTGGAAGAAATCCGCATACTGCGCGTCCAGCACAGCCGCCATCATGGGCCAGGCCATCACCGGGAAACCCGGCACAAAATGCACGGTGCCACCTTGTTCTGCGGTGCAACTGAAACCCGGTATTTTGTTGTAAGGATTGCGGATGATGCGGGCTCCTTGCGGAAAGACGCCCATGTTCAGGCGGTGCACATTGTCAGCGCGGTCGGGTTCATAGGGCACGCCCTGCTCTTTGGCCGTGTCCTGCATGCGTTCACGGATCAGGATTTCCGCTTCAGGGTGCAAGGTCAGTGGTACGCCCAAGGCCTTGCCCGCGCACTGACGGGTATGGTCGTCAGGCGTGGCGCCAATACCGCCGCAAGAAAACACCACATCACCCGAGGCAAAGGCACGGGCCAGCGTAGCGGTGATGCGCTCGGGCGAATCGCCCACATATTCCGCCCAAGTGAGGTTAAGGCCCCGCTCGTTCATCAGCTCGATGAGTTTGGGCATGTGCTTGTCCTGGCGTTTACCGGACATGATTTCATCACCAATGATGATCAAACCAAACTGAGGCGTCATGTTGAAAACTTTCAAAAAATACTCAAAGATCTCGGCGTGGATCGACGTCGGCAACACCGCCTGAGCCCATGCCCAAACGCGCCGAGGCATGCAAAGGCACTGGCACGGCCGGCAAGACCTCGTCAACCTGGGCCTGAATGGGCTCCAAACGCAAAGCGTACAAAGCCGTCAAAGCAAAGTGCGCAAACCACAAGGAGGAGAAGGCAAAAATCAGGGTGTAGATCCAAATGGCCACGGGCACCAAAATCACAAAAGCCGCAGCAAACAGTGCGCCCGAGGCCCACACCAAGCTGGGTGCAGCACCCATCAAACCGCTGATGATCCCCATCACCAGGAGGCTCATGCGGTGACGGGCCATCAGCGTGTGTCGCTCATCGGCGCTGGCCAATTCAGCCAGCACATCAAAAGCCAACACGCGGTAGGTCAACCAGCCCCAGATCAAGGCAGGCAACAACATGGCCAAGGGCGGCACCAGCCACATCGGCAAGGTCAACAAGAATGCCCCCAAGGCCAACACCACCGAGCCCAAGGACCAGCCCAGGCTCTTGAGCCAACTGCCACCTTGCTTGCGCAGCATATCGGGAAAGCGCCGTTCCATGACCATGCGGGTCAATGCGGGCGTCATGCACAGAGACACCGCCAGCAAACAAACCACCACCACCAAAGGCGTGACCGAGAAAATCACCAGCAAGGGGGCCACCACAGTCTTGAGGCGTTCAAAGCCGATGCCTTCCAGCCAACGCCAAACCGTCGACAGCCAGCTGGACATCTCCAGCCACTGTTGCACCATCAAGACCGCGTCGTTCCAGTAAAGATAGCCCAGCAAGCCTGAAAGCGACACCGTCAGCACCAAGGGCAGAACCGACAGGCCGATCACCTTGGGCAGCAGGCAATACACCGCGGCCCGCCAAAAAGAATCCATCAACAATTTCATGCCACAGAGCTTATCAGTTCAACACGTCAACCCAAGGCTTCAAGCCCGCCCGATCAGGCGCAGCAAGCCTTGCCACTGCTGCGCCCAAAAGCCTTGGCCATAGTTGCGACCTTGCTCCACTTGGTCTCGCACGCCTGTGGGGTCGTAACGCAACTGAAAGTCGGCCGTGCCAAACAACATGTCCCACCAAGGCAGCAGCACGCCAAAGTTGCAACCGCCCAAAACAGCTTGTCCATGCAACTGTGATTCGTGGCCAATCCCAATGCTGTGGTGCCTGCGGTGAAAGCGCGGACTGACCCACAAACGCTCACCCACCCGTCCGAACCAGATGCGCACATTGGCATGCTGAAAGTTTTCACTGAGCTGCCCCACGGCCACCAAGGCCACAAATTGGCCTGGCCCCACCCCCACCCACAGGGCCACCACCGCAAGCACACAGCTGGTGATGACATCGTCGAGCAGGTGGTTGCGGTTGTCGGACCACATCGTCATTTGCCGCTGCGCATGGTGCATGCCATGCAAAGCCCACCAACGCGCTGACTGGTGCTGAGCGCGGTGGATCCAGTAATTCACAAAGTCAAAAAACAGCAAATAAATCACAAAGCTGACGACGGCTTGGTCACTCACCCCGGGCCAAATCTGGTCCAAGTGCCAAGTGGGCCACCCCCCCGTGCGCAAAATGCCCCAGGCATTCTCAAGCCAAGCTTCCAAGGTAAAGAACATCACCAACTTGAACAGGCCCAAGCGGTGAATCAAGGTGTACAGAATATCGACCTTGACCGCACGCGCATCGGTCATCGGCTCTGCAGGCCAGCGTTTTTGCAAGGGCCCAATCACCACCAACATGACAGCGATCTGCAGCAAGCCCACCACCAGCCAACCGGTGCCTTCGTAGGCTTTTTCCAGCAAATGGCCCTGCCCCAGCGCAAAACTCACAGGCTGCACTCCCTGTTCGAAAAGCCAAAGCTGCAAGTGGCCAAAGGTATCGGTCAAAAAGTCCATGGCCTCATTGTCCTGAAGCCGATTTCCCCGAGAGTTCAAGGGGGTGTTGCGCCACCCAGTCCTTGAACTGAGGGTGCTCGCGCAAGGTGGCAAAACACATCCCCTTGGCTTTGAGTCCCTCAATCAGGGGCTCCAGCACTGCGGGTGCCCAGGGGTCTTGCCGTGACCAAATGCCCAAATGGGCCATCAAGATGTCGCCCGGACGGATGCGCGTCAAAGCCTGTTGCAGCAAACGCGCGTTGGGGTACTTGTCACTGGGCAGTTCATCGCCCAGAAAACCCGCATCGGACCAGCCCACATGCACATAACCACACTGGCGGGCCGCCTGCAACAAAGCCGGCGATGTTTTGCCGCCCGGCGCCCTGAACAAGGGCAAAGGCCGTTGGCCGGTGATGTCCTGCAGGCGCTGCGCGGCTTGGCGCAAATTGGCGCAATACTGCGCGGCAGACCACGTTAAATTTTGATCCGCTTGCAGGCCCGAACTGGGGCGAATCCTGAAACGCAAGTCCTCAGCCCCTTGCAGATCTGCACGCCAATAGGCATGGTCCCAGGTGTGCGAGGCAAAGGCATGGCCTTCGGCCCCCCGATCGCGCCACCAAGACGCCCAGTGTTGACCCAAAGAGCCATCGCCTTGCTGGGTTTTCTCGTTCGCGGCGAAGAAGGTGACCCGGACGTTTTGTCGCTGCAAGACCTGTGCAATTCCCGGTGCCACAGCCATGTGGCCCGTGTCAAAGGTCAAATAAACCGGCTGTCGGCAAGCGGCAGATTGGGCCGTGGCCAGCGTGGCCACCCAGCTCAGGGCTGCCAAGATCGAAAGTGTCAGCGGGCGTTTATTGGCGTGGCGCATGGTCCAGAGTCCACACCCCGTGAGGCGACTTGCCCACCGGCACCTGCCTGACCACCTTGCGCGCAGCGATGTCGATCACCGACAATTTGCGCGCCCAACGCGAAGTCAGCAAGATGAATTTGCCATCGGCGGTGATGTCCATGCAGTCCGGCCCCGAAGGCCCTGGCAACTCGGCCACCACCTGCAAGCTGGTGTAATCGATCTGGCTGATCGTGTTGGCCACCCGGTTGCTCACCATCACGTGTTTCCGATCGCCCAAAGCCCGAAACGCGTGTGCGCCCTTGCCGGTCAAGATTTTCTTCACGAAACGTGGTTGCGGGCCCGAAATGTCATAAACCTCCACGCCATCACTGCCTGTCAAGCCCACCAAAATCAACTTGTCATCCGGCGTGCCAAACACGTCGGCAGGCATGGGGCCGACAGGGGTCAGAGATTTGACCGACTGGGTCGCCAAGTCAATGGACAAAAGCCCATTGCTGTCCTGGATCGACACCCAGACTGTGGTGCTTTTGCTGTCGATCCACAAATGGCTGGGGGTCTTGCCCGTCTGGATGCGTTTGGCCAACACCAGATTGCGGCCATCCCACCGGTAAATGTCCACATGGTTCAATCGGTTGGCGGCCGTCACGAACCACTTCATGTCGGGCGAAAAGCGCAAATGGTAAGGGTCCAAAATCCCGACAACTGTGCGTTGAATCTGCGCGGTGCGCGGGTCAATGAAGGTCAGTGAATCGCTCAAGGCGTTGGCCACGATCACCGATTTCTCGTCGGGTGTCAGGTACAAATGGTGGGGCTCTTTGCCCGTGGGGATGCGCTTTTTCTCCGTCCAAGTGACGGGATCGATCACACTGACATTGCCATCGAGCGAATTGAGCACAAAAACAGGGGCGGGGGCATTGGCCCACGCCGGCCATTGAGCAAAACACATGGCCAAAGTCGCCAGAGTACGAAATAGACGGTGCAAAACAATCACGCGGTATGCTTTCAGTGAACCCGTAAGTGTAATCGGGCCACACCGCCCATGATGCCCATCACCTGTATTGAAACCCTGCACCTGCTGGGCTCCCGCCTGGAAGTGCAAACCATCCAGCCCCAAGTTGGCAGCAGCGCACCCACCTTGGTGTTTTTGCACGAGGGCCTGGGCAGCGTGGCCCTTTGGCGCGATTGGCCGACCCAAATGTGCGCACGCCTGGCTTGCGCCGGTCTGGTCTATTCGCGCCAAGGCTATGGCCAGTCCGAAGCCACCCCCGATGTGCGCGGCCCCTCGCGCAGCGAAAACGGCCAGCGCCACGGCCGCCTCTTGCCCGACTACATGCACCGCGAGGCGCTGGAGGTGTTGCCGGCCTTGTTGCGCGAGTTGGGCATCGAGCGCCCGGTGCTGTTGGGTCACTCGGACGGCGGCACCATCGCCCTGCTCCACGCCTGCCAGCACCCGGTGGCCGGCTGCATCGTCATGGCGCCCCATGTGGTGGTGGAAGACATCTCGGTGCAAGCGATCAGCGCTGCACGCCAGGCCTATGAACACGGCCCGCTGCGCCAACGTCTGGCGCCCTTTCATGCCGATGTGGACTGCGCCTTCTGGCAATGGAACGAGGTCTGGCTCAGCGACGCATTCCGTCCATTTGACATCCGCACCGAACTGCACCGCATCACCGCACCCTTGCTGGCCATCCAGGGCGAAGACGACCCCTACGGCACGATGGCCCAGATCGACGACATTGCCCGGGCCGTGCCACAAGCGCAACTGCTCAAGTTGCCCGCCTGTGGACATTCACCACACAAGGACCAAGCGGAGGTGGTGTCGGGGGCTGTGCAAGCCTTCTTGCACGCTCTGTAGCTGGGAGGCTTTCGCAACATGTCTGGCTGATGCGCTTTGCCGGAGATGCGGTCAACCAGCGACCCTGCCCGTGTCCGATGAACGCTTCAGGACTTGAGCAAAGCCAAATCATCCTCCGTCAACCAGCGCCATTGACCCGGCGCCAGATCGTTCAAAACCAGCCCTCCGATTTGCGAGCGGTGCAGGCCCTCAACGCGGTTACCCACTGCCGCCAGCATGCGTTTGACCTGGTGGTATTTGCCTTCGGTCAGTGTCAACTTCAGGTGCAACTCGCCCACGGCCTCACAAGCTGCAGCTTTGACGGGCTTGGGGTCATCGTCCAGCACCACGCCGCCCAGCAGTTTGTCTACCATCTCGGGCGTGATCGGGTGTTTGGTGTTGACCTCGTAGACCTTGGGCACATGGTGTTTGGGCGAACTCATCTTGTGGATGAATTGGCCGTCATCGGTCAACAACAGCAGCCCCGTGGTGTCCTGGTCCAGCCGGCCCACCGCCTGCACGCCCTGAACGGCGGCCTTCTGCGGGCGCTGGCGCAAAGGGGCCGGCAGCAAGGTGTAGATGCTCGGCCAAGTGGAAGGTTTTTGCGAACACTCGGTGCCTGCTGGTTTGTTCAGCAGCACATAGGCGTGCTGTTTGAACGGCCAGTCAAAGCCCTGCACATTGAACATCAAAGCTTCGGTTTCGAAACACTCACCCGCATCGGTGACCACCTCGCCTGCCACCTTGACATGGCCTTGCTGAACGAGGCCCGCACACACACGGCGGGTGCCAAAGCCTTGGCTGAACAAGATGTCTTCCAGGCGCATGGGTTTGAGGGATTTGGCTTTCATGGGGCATGATTGTCACCTCGAAATGCCACAGACTTTGCAGGAGCCCCATGACCATGAGCACAGCACTCGACACCTTGACCCGCATGAACAACACGCTCACGGCCTGCGTGCAGGGCAAGGTGTCCCAAAACGTGTTGATCCAGCAGTGGCGAAGCGATGCAGGCCTCTTGTCCTTGCCAGAGAAATTCGGCGCGGTGCTGGACCAACTGCTCGACCGCCTCGAGGCCAGCGCCCTGTTCAGCGAAGAAAGCTGCTCGTTCAGCCAGACGGCCTTGCTGGACAGCCTGCGGCTGTGGCTCGATAAAGCCCAACAGGCAAGCCATCAACAGCCCTCCGGCATGGACCCCGGGTCCTCGCCCAGCATGACAGCCCAGATCAAGTGCGATCCTTGATGCTCAATACCCCAACGACAACGGGCCCCGAAGGGCCCGTTGGTTGGTGCAAAGCAGCTGATTACTTCAAGGCCTTGAAGCGCACGCGCTTGGGTTTGGCCCCTTCTTCGCCCAGACGGCGTTTCTTGTCGGCCTCATATTCTTGGTAATTGCCATCAAAGAACACCCACTGGCTGTCGCCTTCGGCAGCCAGAATGTGCGTGGCAATGCGGTCCAGGAACCAGCGGTCGTGGCTGATGACCATGATGGAGCCGGCGAATTCCAGCAGCGCGTCTTCCAAAGCCCGCAGGGTTTCCACGTCCAGGTCGTTGGAGGGTTCGTCCAGCAGCAACACGTTGCCGCCTTCGATCAGGGTTTTGGCCAGGTGCAAGCGGCCGCGCTCACCGCCCGACAACATGCCGACCTTCTTTTGCTGGTCGCCACCGTTGAAGTTGAAGCGCCCGCAATACGCGCGGCTGGCCATCTGGAACTTGCCCACGTTGATGATGTCCAGGCCACCCGAGACGTCTTCCCAAACGGTTTTGTTGTTGTCAAGGTCGTCACGGTTCTGGTCCACAAAGGCCATGCGCACGGTTTGGCCAATCTTCACCTCGCCACTGTCGGGCTGCTCTTTGCCCGCGATCAGCTTGAACAGGGTCGACTTACCCGCGCCGTTGGGGCCAATGATGCCGACGATGGCACCCGCAGGCACCTGGAAGCTCAGGTTGTCGATCAGCAAACGGTCGCCAAAAGACTTGCTGACGCCCTTGAACTCGAACACCTCATTGCCCAAACGCTCGGCCACAGGAATGAAAATCTCCTGAGTCTCGTTGCGTTTTTGGTAGTCGTAATCCGACAGCTCTTCAAAGCGGGCCAGACGCGCCTTGCTCTTGGCCTGACGGCCTTTGGGGTTGGCACGCGCCCACTCCAGTTCCTTCTTCATGGCCTTGGAGCGGGCGTCTTCGGTGCGCTGCTCGGTGGCCAAACGGGCATCTTTTTGCTCCAGCCAGTTGGAATAGTTGCCCTTGTAAGGAATGCCGGAGCCCCGGTCGAGTTCCAAAATCCACTCGGCCGCGTTGTCCAAGAAATAGCGATCGTGGGTGATGGCGACCACGGTGCCCGAAAAACGCTGCAAAAACAGCTCGAGCCAGTCCACGCTTTCAGCGTCCAAGTGGTTGGTGGGTTCGTCCAGCAAGAGCATGTCGGGGCGCGACAGCAGCAAGCGGCACAAGGCCACACGGCGTTTTTCACCGCCCGACAGTTTGCCGATGATGGCGTCCCAAGCGGGCAGGCGCAGCGCGTCGGCGGCGATTTCGAGTTGGTGCTCAGAGGCATCGCCCGCGGTGGAGATGATGGCTTCGAGTTGGGCCTGCTCGGCGGCCAGGGCGTCAAAGTCGGCGTCTTCTTCGGCGTAAGCGGCGTAGACCTCTTCCAGGCGGGCTTGCGCGGCCTTGACCTCGCCCATGCCGCTTTCCACGGCTTCACGCACGGTCTGCTCAGGGTCCATCACGGGTTCCTGCGGCAAATAACCAATCTTCAGGCCCGCCATGGGGATGGCTTCGCCTTCGATCTCTTTGTCGATACCGGCCATGATCTTGAGCAAAGTGGACTTGCCCGAGCCGTTGGTGCCCAACACGCCAATCTTGGCACCGGGGAAGAAAGACAGCGAAATGTCTTTGAGAATATGACGCTTCGGGGGCACGATCTTGCCGACCCGGTTCATAGAGAAAACGTATTGAGCCATGGTGTAACCTGAGTGAAAGAGCGCGGGCCGGCCTCACAGGGGGCCAACTCAAGACCGCCGATCTGAACACCAGATCGGGGGCAGCGCAACCCCACATTATCCCAGCAGAAACACCCGGGCGGCCTATCCGGGCACGCACAAGGCCAATCTGCTCTGGAATGAGCCGGCTCCGGCCCTTAGCGCTTGCCGAAAATCGCGGTGCCTACGCGCACCATGGTGCTGCCTTCCCAAATGGCGGCCTCCATGTCGGCCGACATGCCCATGGACAAGGTGTCCAGCGCCAGCCCTTGCGTTTGAAGGGCTTCCAGCAAAAGCCGCGCTCGGCGGTGCACCACGCGGGCGGCTTCAGACGACTGGGCAGGCTCTGGGATGGTCATCAGGCCGCGCAACTGCAGATTCGGCAAAGCGGCCACGGCTTGGGCCAATGCGGGCAAGGCCTGCGGTACCACACCTGATTTGGTGGCGCCCCCATCCACATTCACCTGAATGCACACCTGCAAAGGCGGCAAGCTTGCCGGCCGCTGCTCTGACAAGCGTTGGGCGATTTTGAGGCGGTCGACGCTGTGCACCCAATCAAAGTGTTCGGCCACCAAGCGGGTCTTGTTGCTCTGGATGGGACCAATGCAGTGCCATTTCAGAGGCAAATCGCGCAATTGCACGATCTTGTCCACCGCTTCCTGGATGTAGTTTTCGCCAAAGGCGACTTGTCCGGCTGCATGGGCTTGGCGAACGGCATCCGCACCCCATGTTTTGGAGACGGCCAGCAAACGCACAGCCGACACCGGTCGGCCTGCCGCCAGGCAAGCGGCCTGGATCAGCGCCTGCACTTGCGCCAAATTGTCTGCAATCGAAGCGTTCATGGCCCCAAGCGTACCAAACACCCTGTCGCCCAATACACAGACGCACAGCGGGCTTGGGGCCGAGGCTGCTAAATTAGCGACCTATCTTTTTCACCCTGAGACACATTCATGAGCCAAATCGCCAGCAAAACCTATGAACCGACCCCCGCCCGCCGCGTGGCCTTTTTGGGCCTGGGCGTGATGGGCTACCCCATGGCAGGGCACCTGGCCCGCGCCGGTCACCATGTCACGGTGTACAACCGCAGCGCCGCCAAAGCCGCTGCCTGGGTGGCCGAGTGCCCGGGCAACGCCAGTGCCCCCACCCCGCGTGAGGCCGCAGCCCATGCCGACATCGTGTTTGCCTGCGTGGGCAACGATGCCGATTTGCGCAGCGTGGTCTTGGGCCCGGACGGTGCTTTTGCCGGCATGAAGCCCGGGGCCATCTTTGTGGACCACACCACCGCCTCGGCCGAAGTGGCCCGCGAGCTGTATGCCCAAGCCCAAAAGCTGGGCCTGCACTTTGTGGACGCGCCTGTCTCGGGCGGTCAAGCCGGTGCGCAAAACGGCATGCTGACCGTGATGTGTGGTGGTGATCAAGCGGCTTTTGACGACGTGCGCCCTGCCGCCATGGCGTTTTCGCGTGCTTTCACCCTCTTGGGCGAATCGGGTGCGGGCCAATTGGCCAAAATGGTCAACCAAATTTGCATCGCCGGTCTGGTGCAAGGCTTGTCGGAGGCCGTGGCCTTTGGCCAGGCTGCGGGCCTCAACATGCACCAGGTGCTGGACGTGATCGGTAAAGGCGCAGCCCAAAGCTGGCAGTTGGACAACCGTGGCAAAACCATGGCCGATGACAAATTCGACTTCGGCTTTGCCGTGGACTGGATGCGCAAAGACCTGGGTCTGGTCTTGGACGAGGCCAAACGCAACGGCGCACGCCTGCCGGTGACCGCCTTGGTGGATCAGTTTTATGCCGACGTGCAAAAAATGGGGGGCAACCGCTGGGACACCTCCAGCCTGATCCGCCGTCTGCGCTGAATGCATGGATCCATCGTGGCCATGAACCGTCATGGCCATTGCCAGTCATACCGGACTTGATACGGCACCTATCCCAAAAAGCGGCCAAGGCCGCTTTTTTCATGAATGACTGAACAAGCTCACTTGCTCATCGTCGGACGACTCAAGCGCTGCAATTCAGCTTCCGAGATTTCTTCAAACACGCGCACCACCTTGGACACCCCGTTGATCCCACGGGCCACATCGGTGGCCCGTTTGGCTTCACGAGCGGTCACGCGACCCATCAAGTAAACAATACCGCGCTCGGTGAGGACCTTGATGGTGTTGACCTGCAGGTCTTTGGCATCCAGGAAAGCCGCCTTGACCTGACCGGTGATGATGATGTCCTTGGAGCGCTGGCTCAAGCTGCTGGGCAAGGTCACGGCGAGGTCATTGATGATGTCGACAACGTTCTCTTGGCTTTGCGCCAGCTTTTCGGCACGCTCCTTCAGCGCTTGGGTGCGCACCTCACCTGACAACAAGACGCGTTTGTTGAAACTCGTGACATTCAAATGGACACTGTTACCCAACTCTTGTCGAATGGCCATGCCCACCTTGATTTCAAGCCCTTCATCCTCGACCTGAGAGCCGGTGGTGCGGCGATCGGTGGCCATCACACCGGTGACCACGGCACCGCCCACCAACAAGGGCGCGCAAGCGGACAAACCCGAAACACCCACGATCACCAAAGTGCCGGTCAACACCAACTGTTGCAAATTACGAATCATTTAAACAGGCTCCTGTTCACCCAACAACTGGGTGTCTATTGCGTCACACAAACAGTGCAGCACCAGGTGCTGCACTTCACGAATGCGTGCGATGCGATCGTGGGGCACGCACACATGCACATCGGTCTCTCGCATCTGGCGGCCCAAAGCGCCGCCATTTTGACCCGTCACGGACAGCACAGTCATCTCGCGTTCATGGGCGGCTTGTACAGCCTCCACCAAGGCACCCTCTTCGCCATCGGCACTGATCAGCACCAAGACATCGCCAATTTGGCCCAAGGCCCGCACTTGACGCGCCAATGCCCCGCCCTCGGGCCAAGCCGTTGCCATCAAGCCATCACTGGCCAAGGCCATGGCGGCCAAGCCGGGACGAGCCCGCTCAAAGCCACCCACCAGCAGCAAGGCCAGGTATTGGGCCATGGCAGACGAAGCACCCAGACCTGCCGTGAGCACTTTACCGCCACCCGTGACACAAGCGAGCACCGCCTGAACGGCCGCATCCACCGGCTTGGCCAATGCCTCGGCCACTTGGTAATGCAGGTCCGCACTGTCGATGAAATGCTGTTGAATGCGCTGGTCTAACATGGCTGGGAATGATAACCGCCCGCCAATGCCTGGCTCTGGGATATCCCTGGATGGGCGGTGGCTTGGCACACGCCCATCAGGTGGCGTCAAACGCGGCTTGTAACCACTGAGGTCCTTGGGCCTCGATACTGACCACATCAAAACGCGCAGGCGGCAGCCGTTGCCAACGCAGCAGAAAGTGCCGCGCCGCAAAAACAATCCGCCTTTGCTTTTGAAAACCCACACTGGCCGCCGCACCGCCAAAGTCGCTGTGACTGCGTTTGCGCACTTCGACAAACACCACCGTGCCGTCGGGTGATTGCATGATCAGATCGATTTCTCCGCCCCCGCGCCCGGGCGTCCGATAATTGCGCTGCAACAGTCGCAAACCGCGTTCTTGCAAATAGGCCAGCGCCTCGTCTTCGCCCGCATCACCCCGGGCCTTGGTTGTGGCGCTGCCGCTGCCGTCTTTTTTGAGGAATTGCATTGACTCCGTCTCCCTTGTCTGCGTCTTTCGCCCCAGCCCTGGCCGCTGCCCGTGACGCTGCCGGGCCGCAAAACCACCCCGCCAGCACACTGTATGTCGTGGCCACCCCAATTGGCAACCTGGCCGACATCAGCCTGCGCGCTTTGCACATCCTGCAAAAAGTCGACGTCATCGCCTGCGAAGACACCCGCCACACCCAACAGATGTTGCGCGCCTATGGCATTGACCGCCCGGGCGCGCAATTGCTGGCGGTGCACCAACACAACGAGGCCGAGGCTGCGCAAGCCGTGATCGCCCGCTTGGCCCAAGGCGAACGCGTGGCTTATGTGAGCGATGCGGGTACCCCCGCCATCAGCGACCCGGGCGCCCGCCTGACGGCCGCCGTGCGTCAGGCCACTTACCGTGTCTTGCCCCTGCCCGGTGCCAGCAGCGTGATCACCGTGCTCAGCGCCTCGGGCATGACGGGCGACAAGGGCTTTGTCTTCACCGGCTTTTTGCCCAGCAAATCGGGTGAACGCCAACAGGCTGTGCAGGCACTGGCGCAAGAAACCCGTGCGGTGGTCTTGCTGGAGGCGCCGCACCGCATCGAGGCGCTGGCCCAGGCGCTGGCGGTGCTGGGTCAGCGGCGCGTCACTGTGGGGCGAGAGCTGACCAAGCAATTTGAGCAAATTGAGACGATGGCGGCGCAAGACTTTGCGGCCTGGCTGGCCGAAAAACCAGAGCGCCTGCGCGGAGAATTTGCCCTGGTGCTGCACGATGCGCCCGTGGCCGAAACCAGCGGAGAAGGTCTGCGCGTGCTGCAATTGCTGCTCCCCGAACTGCCTTTGAAAACCGCCGTCAAGCTGGCGGCCGAGATCACGGGCGAATCGAAAAACGCCTTGTACGAGCAGGCTTTGGCCTTGAAAAAATAAACCGGCTGGGCTCAACGCCCATGGACCCCGGATCAGCGCTTGCGCAAACCCAGCCACATGACAGTGGACACGACCACCAAAGCGCCCACCAGCTGCATGGGCGCAATCGACTGACCCAGCAAGGCCCAAGCCAGCACCAGCGCAAACACCGGCTCCACATTCATGATGGCCGAGTTGCCCACCACGCCCAGCTTGGGCAGCACCATGAACATGATGGTGAAGGCCGTACCGTACAAAAAGCACAGCATGCCCAAACCCCACCAGCCCGGCTGCGCTGTGGGCAGGTGAAAGCCGCCTTGCGTCATGGCGGCGGTGATGGAAAAAAGGGCGACCAAGCCCATGGTCGAAAACGTGCGCAGTCGACCATCCAGGCCACCCGCTTCGTGCTCCATCAGCACCATGGCCAAACCAAAAGTGGCCGAAGCCGCCAAGGCAAAAGCGATGCCCACCCCGATCTGGCTCCAATGCGCTGCCGCACCCAAACCCGACGCGGCGCCGAACACATCGAGTGCCAGGGCCAGCCCCATCAGCATCAAGGGCATGGCCATGAGGACGGCTCGCTCGGCCTTGTGGCCATACAAAACACGGGCCCAAAAGGCCGTGGTCAGCGGGTAGGTGTTGAAGGCCAGCAAAGCCAGCGCCACCGGCAAGCGGGCCACCGACGAATACAGGCACACGCTTTGCACCGCGATCAGGGCGCCGATGGTCAACAGAAATTTCTTTTGGCGCAGCGTGGTGACCAGGGACACCTTTTGCTGCCAGAGTACAAAACCCACCACCAAGGCCGTGACGGCGCTGCGCGCGCTCACGGCGGTGAGCACATCCACGCCATTGTTGAAAGCCAATCGCGCCGCCACATGGTTGGCGCCCATCATGAAGGCGACCAGGAGCAGTGTGGCAAAGGCAGTGCCTGTGAGGGCTTGGCGTGCGGTCGTCATGGCTTCATTGTGCGGGGTACAGGCCCAGTCCCCGAGCCTGCAGGCGACTCAGACCCAAGAGCGCATCGGTGAAGGGTGTGGCCACCTGCGTGAGCTGGCCCAGTTCGCGCACTGCGCTGACCAAGGCATCCAGTTCCAACGGCTTGCCCGCTTGCACGTCTTGCAGCATGGAGGTCTTGAAAGCCCCCAACTTGCGCGTCATGGCGTGACGGTCTTGCGGCGTTTGTTCGATGGGAATGCCGATGCGCTGACCAATCGATTTGGCTTCCAACATCACGTTCGAGATGAAGCCGCGCACCAACTCGTCCTCCATGATCAAGTCGGTGGTGGCCCCGGTCAGGGCGCTGACCGGGTTGACGGTCATGTTGCCCCAGAGCTTGTACCAAATGTCTTTTTGAATCTGCGGTGACAAGGTGGCCTTGAAGCCCGCTTCTTGCAGCAAGGCGTGCAAGGCTTGCACCCGAGGCGAGGACTCGCCAGAAGGTTCGCCCACGATCAGCCCATCACCAAAGTGGTGGCGAATCAGCCCCGGCGCATCGACTGAGCAGCTGGCATGCACCACACAGCCGACGATGTGCGGGGCAGGCAAGGCTTGGGCAATCGCGCCAACGGGGTCCACCGAACTGAGCGAGCGGCCTGCGACCGACCCACCAAAACCCTGCAAAAACCACCAAGGCACACCGTTCATGGCGGTGAGGACCACCGTTTGTGGACCGATCAAGGGGCCCACTTGGGCTGCCACAGCCACCAAGGAGGGCGCTTTGACCGAGATCACCACCAAGTCTTGTACCCCCAAGGCCGTCGCATCGTCGCTGGCCACCACCCGCGCAGTGTGCAGTTCACCGCCCTGGTGCATCTGCAAACCGTTTTTTTGCAAGGCCTGCAAGGTGTTGCCACGCGCCAGCACGCTCACTTGCGCCCCCACTCGCGACAAGTGCACCCCCATCCAGCCACCGATGGCACCCGCGCCCACGATGGCCACTTGTTTGAACCTCACTTCGGTCTTTGTTTCGCTCATGCGCGCCACCCACTGCCTTCTCGGTCCATTTGGCGAACCAATGCCTGGAACACGTCTTGCCCCGCACCGTGGTTCGGGTTGAACTGCAGGGCGTCGCGCGTGCATTGGTCGGCAACGGCCTCAGGCACCGCAATGGGCTGGCCCATGCTGAAAGTGGCCAGCTGGATTTCGCAGGCACGCTGCAAGGTCCAGAGCACCGCAAAGGTCTGCGCCAAGGTGTGCCCCCAGGCCAGCAGGCCGTGGTTGCGCAAGATGACGGCTTGTTTGTCACCGATGCTGTGCAGCAGGCGCGGCGCTTCGTCGGCGTGGATGGTGATGCCTTCGAAGTCGTGGTAAGCCACCATGTTGTGCAGCTGCGCACTGTAAAAGTTGGTCTGCTGCAAACCGCCTTGCACACAGGCCACTGCGACGCCCGCCGTGGTGTGGGTGTGCATCACGCAATGCGCCCCGGCCAGCCCTTCGTGCACCGCGGCATGCACCGTGAAGCCTGCTGGGTTGACGGGGTAAGGCGAGCCATCCAGCACGCGGCCTTGCACGTCGATCTTAACCAGGTTGCTGGCCGTGACCTCGCTGTAATGCAGACCAAAAGGGTTGATCAAGAAATGCTTGTCACCCCCCGTCACGCTGTCGGGCAGGCGCAGCGTGATGTGGTTGTAAATCATCTCGGTCCAACCGAGCATGGCGAACACACGGTAACAGGCGGCCAGCTCCAGGCGGGCTTGCCATTCATCGGGGTGCACCCGCGCTTGCAGGGAGGGCACGAGCGGTTGGGGGGTAGGGAACATCGTGGTCTCCTGGTTCATTGAATTGTGGGCATTTAATTGGGGTCAGATCCCAATTAATAAGTCGCGCCTTTGGCGGGTGCGGCAACGGGGGTGGCTGATTTGAAATGCGCTGCCAGTTCGGTGGTGTGGCGCATCAAAAGTTGGGTGTCCAAGCCCACGGCAACAAACAGCGCGCCCAGCCTCAGGTAATGCGCGGCCAGTTGGCGGTCGGGCGAGAGGATGCCCGGCGCCTTGCCCGCCTTCAGGATGCGGGCGACGGCGTCCTCAATGGCCGCCTGCACCTCGGGGTGCGCGGCGTTGCCCACATGCCCCATCGAGGCAGAGAGGTCGGCCGGGCCAATGAACACACCGTCCACACCCGGTGTGGCGGCAATCGCGTCGAGGTTTTTCAGTGCTTCGCGCGATTCGACCTGCACCAAGAGGCAAACCTCTTGGTTGGCGCGTTTGACGTAGTCGGGGTAATGGCCCCAGCGCGAAGCGCGCGCCCCGGCCATGCCGCGCACGCCGCCTTGGCCATCGTCTTGTGGATAGCGCATGGCTTGCACCAACTGCGCGGCTTGCACGGCCGTGTCGACCATGGGCACCAAAATGTTTTGCGCGCCCAAGTCGAGGTATTGCTTGATGAGTGCGGTTTCCCCCACGGGCACGCGGCACACCGCGTGGCTGGTGGGGTAGGCGGCCACGGTTTGCAGCTGGGCCTGGATGCTGCGCAGGTCGTTGGGCGCGTGTTCGCCATCGATGACCAGCCAGTCAAAACCGGCCAGGGCGCAGATTTCGGCGGTGTAAGCGCTGGCCAGGCCCATCCACAGACCGATTTGGGGCTGTTTGTTTTGAAGGGCTTGTTTGAATAAGTTCACTGGGGTGTTCATGGCGAAGTTCCTCTCGTTGATGGGTTCAAGGTTGGCAGACTCTAGGTGTATTGGCTTCGATGAGGGTGCTGTTCGGGTGTTAAGTGAATTTGAACTCCAGCTTGCCCAGCGGCCCGTAGTCGACATCAAACACATCGCCCACTTTGGCCACCGCCGGTTTGGTGAACGAACCGGCCAGCACGATTTCGCCCGCTTGCAGGTGCTCGCCCCACGGCGCCAACTTGTTGGCCAACCAGGCGATGCCCACAGCGGGGTGACCTTGCACGCCCGCCGCCAAGCCGGTTTCTTCGACCACGCCGTTTTGGCGCAGCACAGCGCCGCACCACGGCAAGTCGGTGGTCAGCGGGTCCACGCGCTTGGCCCCGAGCACGATGCCCGCGTTCGCCGCGTTGTCGCTGATGGTGTCGTACACCTTGCGCATGACTTTGGTGTGGCGGTCAAACTGCTCGATGCGCGAATCGATGATCTCAATCGCTGGCGTCACGTAGTCGGTGGCCTCCAAGACTTGCTGTACCGTCACGTTCGGGCCGCGCAGTTCTTTTTTGAGGATGAAGGCCAGCTCGACCTCCACACGCGGGGCGATGAAATCGGTGAAGGGAATGTCCAGCACTTGGCCCGGCGTGCAGGTGTAGCGCATGTCATCGAGCAGCGTGCCGTAATCGGGCTCGTCGATCTGGCTCGAGACCTGCATGGCGCGGCTGGTGAGGCCGATCTTGTGGCCGATCATGGTGCGCCCCTCGGCGAACTTGAGCTGCATCCAGGCGCGGTTGATGCGGTAACCATCGTCGATGGTCATGCCCGCAAAGCGCTTGGAAAAGTGCTCGATTTGGACACGGGATTTTTCGGACTGGTTGAGCTCGTGCGCGAGCTGCTGGATCTGGTCTTCGGTGAACACGGACATGGCTCAAACCTTGTTGAAAAGTGGATGCAGGTTGCTGTGCTTGGCGTCAAACACCTCGGGGCCGATGTCGATCTGCAGTGTGATGCCGATGTGGCGCTGCGCCATGACGGGCGCGAAAAAGGTCTTGGCCACTTCGAGCAATGTTTGCCCGGCGCTTTGTTGTGTGGCTTCTGTGCGGCCACGGCCCATGCGGACATTCAGGTACACAAAGGCGTAATCACCTGTGCCGCCTGCATCACGACCCGCCGCGCCGCCATCGGCCACCGCGTAATGCGGGGCCGGGTAGGCCAGCACACGCGTGCCGCCTGTGGGGAAAACCTGTTTGCCGTCCTCGTCTTTCACCGTGAGCATGGCGTCGGCCATCTGGCGGCACAGGGTGGTCATGTTGACTTCAGCGTCCAACTGACCGGTGTAGAGAATCACCAGATGGGGCATGTGTCGCTCTCCTCAAAGGCGGGTGCTGATGGCCGTGTAGCCCTCTGCACTGCTGGCCACGGCAGCGGGCACTTGGCTGCCGTCTTGCGGGGTCACTTCAAAAATCGCGTTGAGCTGGCCCGTGCCGCTGGCGCCAAAGTAAGGCGTCACCATGTCGACGCCGCCGTTATAGCCGGTCCAGCCCAAAGCGCCCATCAGCATGGCGGTGTCGTGCATGAAGCCTTCTCCGTGGCCTTTGCTCGCGTATTCGGGCAGCATTTCACAAAAGGCTTTCCATTCTCGGTTGCCCCACATTTGCAAGACCTGTTTGTCGAGTTGTTCCAGAAACGGACTCCAAATCTTGTGGGCAAATTCGGGGGCCAAACCGTTCTGTGCAAAGCGGTGACTGAGCGAGCCGCTGGCCAGAAAAGCCACCTTGCCGTCGTAATGCTTTTCCACCGCTTCGCGCATGGCCCAGCCCAGGCGGGCACTGTCGTTGAGGTAATGCACCATGCACAGCGCCGACACCGAAATGACCTTGAAATGCTGGTCTTCGTTCATGTAGCGCAGCGGCACCAGCGTGCCGTACTCGGGGTCGAGCGTGGTGTTGTCGTGGGCCAATGTTTCCACGCCGTGCGCGTTCGCCACTTTGGCGAGCAAATGCCCCAACTCGGGGTTGCCCGGCGACTCGAAGGCCATGTGGTTGATGAAGTGCGGCAACTCGTTGCTGGTGTAACTGCCTTTGAAGTGGGGCGCGCAGTTGATGTGGTAGTTTGCGTTGACCAACCAGTGCGTGTCGAACACCACCAGCGTGTCCACGCCCATGGCGCGGCATCGGCGGCTGATTTCTTTGTGGCCGTCGATGGCGCTTTGGCGCGTGCCAAAGCGCGGCCCGGGGATCTCGCTCAGGTACATGCTGGGCACGTGGGTGATTTTGGCGGCGAGGGCAAGTTGTCCCATGGGGTGTCCTGTGGATGCGGTGGGTGGTCAGGGGCAGATCAGATCAATGCCGGGAAAGTAGCTTCGGTAGCGGCCTGCATCGCGGGTCAGCAATGTGTAGCCCTCGGCCTGGGCATGCGCGCCAATGAAGAAGTCAGGCAGCACGCCAGTTTGGGTGCCGCCTTGTCGGCGGTACTGACGAAAAGCTTGCCCAGCCAGCCTGGCTGCAGGGCGCGAAAACTCTGCCAGGCGGATGTTCAGTGTGTCCAGAAAAGTATCCAGATGCGCAGGCTCTCCCGGGTGCCCAGCCAGCTCCGCATAGACCACCATGTTGGTGCCCAGTTCTCCGGCTTTGGCGCTGCGCAGTTGTTGCAAAGACCAAGGCAGCCAGATCGGGTCGGCCTTGTAGATGTCAAGCAGGACGTTGGTGTCGACCAAGATCATGGTTTGTTCCAGTCCTCGCCGCGGGTGATGGCCATCCATTCGTCTGTGCTGGGGCCGTCCTTGACAATGCCAATGAATTGACGGATCGGGTCATCCGGCGCCAGAAACGACAGATCGGGCTCGGGTGCCGCGTTGTGGCTGGAGGCCGTTTTGGCCGCCACCAAATACTCGGCAAGGGCTTCTTGCACGACGTGCGACTTGCTCAGTTTGCGTGCGGCGCAATACTGGGTCAATTCGCGTTCAACGGTTTCGGGCAGGCGGACAGACAGCATGGTTCATTCCTTGTCATACACATTCAAAATGAATGTATGACATCAAGTATGACAGATGACGGATATTTGTCATACACCCCAATGCGGGATGTGGTGACCGCCCAACGAAACCGCCACGTTTTTGGGCTCGCAGAACACTTCGTAACTCCAAGTGCCGCCTTCGCGGCCCGTGCCACTGGCCTTGGTGCCGCCAAAGGGTTGGCGCAGGTCGCGCACGTTTTGGCTGTTCACAAAGCACATGCCGGCTTCGACTGCGGCGGCCACGCGGTGCGCTTTGCCCAGGTTCTCGGTCCAGACGTAGCTGCTCAAACCGTATTCGATGTCGTTGGCCTTTTCAATGGCGTCCTGCTCGTCCTTGAAGGGGATCAAGCAAGCCACCGGGCCGAAAATTTCTTCCTGCGCAATGCGCATGCGGTTGTCCACATCGGCAAACACGGTGGGCCAAACGAAGTTGCCGTTCTTGACATGCGCAGGCAGCTCGGCCGCGTAGCTGGGTTGGCCCAGACCGCCGCAGAGCATCGTCGCGCCCTCTTTGGGGCCGAGTTCGATGTAGCTGCGCACCTTGGCCAGGTGGGCTTTGGAGATCATCGGGCCGACGATGGTTTTGTCGTCGAGCGGGTCGCCCACGGTGATGCGCTTGGCGCGCTCGGCAAACTTGGCGGCAAAGTCGGCGTAGATGCTTTGCTGAACCAAGATGCGGCTGCCAGCGGTGCAGCGCTCGCCGTTATTGCTGAAGATCATGAAGATAGCGGCATCGAGTGCGCGGTCCAAGTCGGCGTCTTCAAAGATCACGAAGGGGCTCTTGCCGCCCAGTTCCATGCTGAACTTCTTCAGCCCGGCGGTCTGGATGATGCG
>JAIXRJ010000038.1 GCA_027485235.1 Comamonadaceae bacterium | reverse complement strand
GTGTTTGAATTTGCGCATAGAATTTCCTAGAACACTGCCTTAGAAAACCTAAGACAAGTGTGAAGAAAACCCTAAATGGCGTTGATTTGGAAGAGGAAAATCCAAAAGTGGTGGGCGATGCAAGTTTCGAACTTGCGACCCCTGCAGTGTGAAAACTCCTACATTTCACCATTTTCCCTTTTAAAAACAACAACTTAGCTGTTTTACAGGGGATCAAAGTAGTATACTTGTAGTATACCCATATAATTATAAAGTGATATTTTAAATTTCACTTTGTGACGCCAACTGTAAACCAGTGTCATTTCTTTTTACGGTGCGACTTTTTTGAGCACCTGTAGCGCAACCATTGTGGCCCAGCCGTGGTCAATGTATATGGAGTTTTCGTGGCGAACGGCCAATGTATATAAAGTTTTGTTAGCAAACGTTGGGCACCATCTTCCACCGAGTCGGACGCTACAAGATGGCGTTTGGTTTATGCGCACCTGATGGCAAGCGTCATTTATTTTAAGCTGCAACTTTTTCAAGCTATTACTTTTGATCTGACCACCAGCAAAGTCATCGCTCAAAGTGTATGAAGTTGTGAAGTTGAACTTCACCCTACTCTCAACTATGCAAACAATCAAAGACGAACGACCATTTTGTTTATGCCGGGCAGAAACGCATGAGTTCGGGTTTTGAAATGACTGCAATGCAGCGAAAGCGGACTTTCATAAAAGTCTAATAGTTGGGTAGCTGGTATCGTTTGCTGCTGCGCCCCATGTGTCCAAGTCCATGCGGGCAAGCGTAACTTCGGCCCTGTGTCCCGAGCAACCGAGAAAATTCAATTGGGATTTAAATAAACCCTAATCTTTTGTAAGCTTTAAATCATTTTAATTTCTGATACAAATCTACTTTTTTTCTTTTTCTTGGGTCAATGCCATTCCAAGTCCCACCCTTAGATTTGTTATCTTCTGCCCAAAGAGGTCGCAAGTTAGTATAGTGAAAACACTCAATTTGCTGACTAAGGTCTGACAAATCGAAGCTTGCACAAGGACGAATATGATCTATGTGCCATTCGCCGTAATTATTCCAACTCATTCCATCTGTAAATTGCTTTTCTAAATATATTTTCAGTTCTTCCGTGCTACAGCCAACCAATAATGCGGCTGATAATGCTTTTTTAGCCGAAGCAGCAGGCCGAGGAAAGGCTTTGTGCAGAGCCTCCTCGACTGACTCATGAACGGTGATTTTGATCACAGGGTGCAGACTCCTTCGTGTGAGAAATCTCGGATTTCCTGTGTATTTAGCGCTTTTTCATAGATTTCGGCAATAAGTGAAAAAGTCACAGACATATAGTAATTTCAATCATTCAATTGAAATATCACCTGAATGAAATGGCATCTTGAAGTGGCGCAGCCACCCAATGCCGGAGGCATGCAGCTCCTTGCTTGGATCAAGTCTTATGCCAATCAGTCAATTGGACAGGTCTTTTTTGATCTGGATAAGTACTTGATGCGCACATACAAAGCATCAGTCAGAGTCAAGGTCAACGGAAGAACGCAGGTCATTGCCACGGAAATTCGGGCGCCCAATGCGCAAGACGCCCGTTGGCTGCTCTGGGCCATGTACGGGTTTCACAGCATTCAAGTGGGACCAGCACTGCAATAGCGCTCAGACTTGAGCGCACTCCCGCCAATTGGTTGGCGACCACGGATCGTTGAGCATAAAATTACATGAATCTTCGGCCAGCATGAAAAGCACAGCCTAGGATTGCCCGAACGGTCAACCCAGAAGCTCAAGTCATTTGAAAAAGATCATCATCATTGCAGGACCAAACGGCGCAGGCAAAACGACCTTCGCACGGGATTTTCTGCCAGCCGAGGCCCAAACGCTCCGGTTCATCAATGCTGATTTGATCGCTGCGGGCCTGGCGCCGTTCAATCCTGAGTCCGCATCCATCAAAGCTGGCAGGCTTATGTTGGAAGAAATCGACGAATGCGTCGCATCAGGTCAAAGCTTTGCCTTCGAAACCACCTTATCCGGTAAGGGCTACCTGCGGAAAATAGCCCTTTGGCAGCAGCTAGGTTACCAAGTTAAGCTGTGGTTCTTGTCGCTGCCCAGCGAAGATATTGCCATTTCTCGGGTGGCGGAACGGGTTGTCCAAGGGGGGCACAATATCCCTGAGCAAATCATTCGCAGACGATTCAAGTCCGGGCTTGAAAATTTTCATGAGCTCTACAGCAAAGTCGTTGACTCATGGGCTTTTTACGATAACTCAGGCCCTGAGCCACAACTTATTGAATGGAGTGACAAATGAACACAAAAGACATTCGAACCTCCAAAGATCCTGATTTAGCCGGATCCTATGCCGCGATCCAACGTTCAGCTCAAAGCGCACGGGATATTGCCATCAAGACCAACACAGCCATCATCGTGGCTATTGACGGTAAACCTGTACGAATCACTGCCGCCGAATTGATCAAGATGCGCGAGCTTGAATCAGTTAAGCCCACACCACACATTCAAGCTCTTTGAATCGCGCAAGATAGGCGTTCCATGGCGCTCAGCATTGAAGACATCGGAGAAATCGACCAGGTCGTTGGCGATTGGTGCCTTGCTCGCGTTCCTGCTCACCTCAAGCAATCCGTTGATTACGACTACGAAATCGACGGTCAGGCCGTAACGATCTTAGAAGTAAGACCTGCTTGGAGGGGGACTCCCGGCGAAGTAACCCGTCGGCCTATAGCCAGGTTTCGGTTCGTCAAAGTGACCGGTTTTTGGAAAATCTTCTGGATGCGAGCAAGCGGTAAATGGCACGCGTATGAACCAATGTTCGAGGTCAATGATCTGGTCGATGCACTAGATGTCATTGAGTCAGACCACTACGGCTGCTTCTTCGGCTGAGAAATGGCGCTTGGAGGGCTAACAAATCCGGCATGTGTGACCATGTCATAAGTTCAGAGGCTTGGGTCGTATCGGCAGAAAGCCATGCAGCGTGTAACTCTGGCGGAATGATCACAGGGGTGCGTTTTTCATCCCCGTGCTTATGAAACTGCCTCATCACCGGATGGTCATCGGCATTGACCGTCAGCATGGAAAAGCTCACTACCCGTTCTCCTGAAGCTGGATCCGTCCATCGATCCCACAAGCAGGCAATGCCAAAAGGGTCCCCAGAGGCCAATTCAATCTTCCAACGCACTGCCTTGCCAGACTCGTAACTGGGCTCGTAGAAGTTGTCGACCAGCAGCAGTCCAAACTGTCGTTGCCGCCATGCGGTCCGGTAACTGGGTTTTTCTGCGGCAGTCTCGCTGCGTGCGTTGTAGGTGTGCCGACTGATCTTGTCGTCCTTGGCCCATCCTGGTATCAAACCGAACCTGGCCAAACCACAGGCGACACGTTCGGATTGCCGACTCTTGACGACAACAGGTGCAAGGTAACCGGGATAGGCTTCTTCAGGGCACCCTGACAGCAGATCAACACCCAGGTTTTCCTTGACCCATTGGGCGCGTGTTGTTGGCGTGAAATTCGTACACACGCACTGAATTCAAAAATAAGAGTGCTGACTGATCAGTCCCATCACTTCCAACTCAGATCCAGTTTTCTGTTGTGTGCAGCGCAGTCACGCAAGTAAAGATTGATCAGGCTTTGATAGGGAATTCCAACTTGCTCGGAAATGCCTTTGAAGTAGCCAATCGAGTCTTCATCCAGCCGGATGGTGATTTGCTTTTTCAGTTGGGCTGCGTAAGGGTTTTTGCGCGCTTTGGTGAAATCGTATTCTTTTCGCATCTTTGACCTCTTAGCGGTATTGCTTGGATTCGTGGGCTGAAGCTTTTCGGGCAGAAATGATTCGAATTAAATTGCCCTGCTCTCGGTAGCAATGACAGACAACCATGACGCGCAGCGTGCTGCTGATGCCCAGCAGGACAAATCTGTCTTCATCTTCCGAGTGATCAGGGTCCTCGATCAGTTTCGCATTTTCATCAAAGAAGACTGTGCGCGCCTCTTCAAATGAAACGCCATGCTTCTTCTCATTGGAAGCAGCTTTTTTAGGGTCCCACTCAAATCGTATGGTCATAACTACAGTGTAGTTTTTATTTTTACGAGTCGCAAGCTAATTTTTAATACTCGCTAGGCAGCATGATCACCCAGTGCTCCCCGTCCCAGCAGGCGTAAAGCGTTTGCTCGGCCAGGGGAAAGTCGGTGAACGGAATCTCTTGGCGAGCATGTTCATGCCCGTTCCCATCCTCATAGACCATGGTTGCTCGGGTGCCCTGCACTGTGACCCTAACCAGAACAAACCAATCGGCTGTTCCAATTTCGCTTAGGTGACTGGCCACGGCATCCATCATCCAAAAGCACTCGGCCTCTTCTGCCAAGTACTTGGTGCCATCAGTCAACAGGTGCCTACGACTGATCCGGTAATAACGCTCGGTGCCGGTAAAGTGAAACAGTTGGCTTGCATCGAATTTTTTCATCTGTAATCCTCGTTGTGTGACCACAGTTTTGTGTCAGACACGCAGATGGACAACCTATTTCAAGAGTCCCGACAGATCGGACGGATACCGATCCATCGCAGCCTTCTCAGGCCAGCTCGTGACATGCATCGAGTGCAAGTTCTTTTCATTGGTCGCAAGTTACCGCCCCTCATGTACGGAACATTGCACACAAAAATTCCCCGCGCAAAACGCCCTACAACGCGTGATTACCAGGGTCCGAATACTCTGAGTGCTGGCTTAGCTGATCAGCGCTTGTAGGGCTTTTTTGACGCCCTGCTCTGCTGGGCACTAAAAGAGTGCGTGATCTTGGCGGAAATATATGAAAACTGTGCTTTTACAAGATTTCACTGGTTGAGCGTTGAAATCATTGAAGAAAAATTCAGTGAAAAAGTTATCCACAACATGTTCAACCGCGCTACTCTTTCCCACTGAAACCCGCCACTTTGGCAGGACTCAGGTTGTCCAGATAAATATGTGAAAACACAATGCAGTTATTGCAAACACATGATTACAGGAGAACTTGAATGGCACAGGCAAAGACACTGACAAAGGATGACTTGTCCAGGGTACTGGACTACATCAACACGCGACGCTTCGCGCAACGCAACCGGGCAATGATGCTGCTGACGCACTTGGCAGGTCTGAGAATCGGCGAGGTGGCTTGCCTGCGTTGGTCAGACGTGACAAACCAGGATGGCACAGTCAAAGAAGAAATCCGCTTGCTGCCCGACATGACCAAGGGAAGACACGCGCGCACAGTCTTCGTCAACATAAAATTACGTGAGGAATTGGAGACTTACGCTGCACAAGCCAAGTGCGTAGACAGAGGCTATGGTTTCGGAAGGTGTCGACATCCCACGCTTGCGTGTGCTCGTCTATTTGCCAAACGCTCGAACTGAGCTTGCATTTAGACAAGCAGTGGGACGAGTTGTTCGCACCACAAGCCCGGACGACGACACGCGTGCGTATGTTGTTATCCCTACGCTGGAAGCATTTGAGCAATACGCACGTCGTGTTGAGGAAGAAATTCCTCACCACAAAGGCAAGGACAAGGCAGCCAAAACTAAGAAGTGCCCGATTTGCAATCATGAAAACCCACTTGGTGCAGCCCATTGCAGTGCCTGCGGTCATGAATTTCCAAAGGCTTCACCACGACTTAAACCGTGTCCGAATTGCGGAACGGATAACCCACCAGGTGCAAAAAAGTGCTGCATGTGCGGTCACTCATTTGATGGTGAGTTCAACCTGAAGCTAGATGAAGCGCTAAGAACGGGCGCAATCATTCGCGGAATGGACATTCCCGAACTTGAAGTTCTTCAAGCTGAAGGAATGGCCGATCACGTCCGAGCTGCCATTTTGCAGAGTGGTGATGCTCGGTTAATCAAGCTCTTAAAAGTAATGCCCGAGGAGGTTCTTGGGCACTTAAAAACAATTTTGGATTCAAAGGGATAAATATGTCTGGTGTTTACGTGCTCAAAGATAACGAAACAAACCTGATCAAGATTGGACGTGCGACCAACCTCAAAGAGCGCTTGTCTAACCTGCGCACCGCAAATCCTCGCCTTGAATTAGTTCAATGGTTTGAGACTGATGAAGACTCGACTGTAGAGGCTTACGTTCACTCAAGGCTGGTTAAACACCGCAAGTCAGGTGAGTTCTTCGAGGTCAACTCGGTGATCGCTATTTCTGAGATTGAGTCGATTCTCAATCTCTTATCTCAGAAACCTTCTGATGACCAGGTGGACACGGTCAGGTCAATTTCTGACCTTGCCGAGGCCCGTTCGCCGACTCCTGAAGAGGTGAACATGTTTGAAGAACTTGTACAAATTCGCGCGCAAATCAAAACGCTTGAGTGCTTAGATTCAGTTTTCACGGAAATGCTGATGGTACGGATCGGCGCGTGCGATGGCGTTGCCGGCTGGGCTTCATTCTCCGGAATGAACGTTGATCGCTTCGATGCTTCGAAGTTCCGCCGTGAGAACCCAGAGTTAGCTCAGAAGTACATCGAGCGAACCTACCGGCGAGTACTACGCATTCGTCCTCACATGAATAGGAGTTGAGATGAGTGAGATATTTGCTCCGAAGACGACATTTGCTGACTTGGCGCCTTTGATCGCTGCTATTGAAAAGCTTCTGATTGAGAAAGGCATTGAAGCGACACAGCGTCAACTTTCAAGTGAAAGCATTGATGATTTATTGCCATCCATTGATTCACCCCCAATGGTCAATGTCATTCCAAGCAATCCTGCTGGAAAAGTCATGTGTTGTAACTTGGCTATTGCCATCGCATATGGCTCCCGTGGGGCTGGAGGATTGTGTCAAGTAATTCAACAGCTACGACGTCATTTGATCTGCTGTGCAAATGCCCAAAAAGGCCTATCTACAAAGACCGTACTGATCATTTACGACAAGGAAGACAAAAGAGTTTTCTGGGAGAGCAAACGTGATTTTCAAGCTCACATATTTCATAACGGTGTCAGCTTCATTCGACTTCATTGGGATGGAAATCAATTAATTGAGAAGGCAATCATGCAATGATTGATATGGAACGCATGTGCAAGTTCATGGACTTGTTAGAGAGAAAGCGCTACGTCTCGGCTTCAGAGTTCATGACAACGCTGGAGATCTCTCGCGCTACGTTTAAACGTGACTTGGCTGTTTTACGAGATCGATTCGATGTTCCTGTCGTCTTTGACCGCGATGTTGGTGCCTATAAGCTTGACAAAACTTGCAACAGACAAAGGCTTCCTGGAATATGGTTTAGCCCCGATGAAATTAGTGCCATTCGTACCGTTTGCGACCACTTAACAGAAACGCTACAGCCTAATATGACATCATCCTACAAAGAACTTAAATCAAAATTAAGTCGCATTTCTTCGGGCTAATTATTCAGACTCGTTTTCCCTGAACAGTTATCGGATTCTCAACGATTCTTAATCCATCTCCACGCCCGTATTGACGCCAACGGCTGCGATATTGGCCTTCAAATAGAGGGGTTACGTCGTCAAATACATTTTCACTATGAGATTCAAATCCATAAGGAATAGAAACACCACCAACATCAGTAAGCAAGTAACGGTTATGCACTTGATCACCATCCGCAAACTTTGCTACACATTGAAACTTAATTTTCATTTCTGAAGGAATACAACCACCTAAATATTCTTTGGCTGCGTAACATCGACTTTTAGCCTCATTTCGAAGTTGATCGTCTAAAGACAGCCCACTAGCTTGCTTCTCTCTGTCATTCACACCAGATATAACTGTTAGAGAAGGCAAGCCTCTTACCTTAGACCGTTGAGCTAATGAACGATCAATTATCGCTGCTAAGACTTCTCTATATTCAACTTTATCAGCCTTGAAGTAAGGATCTATAAGAATTATTTCATTTGCTGTCCGTAGTAACGGCTCTAATTTGTCGGCCAATGTCTCTGCTGTTTTGGCGGTTACATTAATTGTTGGAAGATACCATCGTTGATCACGCACAAAATTTACGACATCCTCTGTAACTACATCTACTTGATCAATAACTTTTTCTCGGGCAAGAATTGCATGAAAAGGTTCAATTATATGCACCCCGATTGCTTGTTCGATCCATGTTTGACCTGAATCTATTAGCCTTCGAGTCACCATATTTGACTTCATGAATTGCATTAGAGAATCTAAATGTGATCTGGCCACAAGATAGTTAGGATCTCCATCATTAAAATCATACAACATTAATAACTCACCAGTCACCTGACCAACCCAATCAATAGGGAAGTCAGAAACAACTCGGCGATGATCTAATCCAAACTGCGGAGCAAGACCTATTTGATTTTTCATTGCCCAGTCTGCAACCAATGCTGGTTCAACTGCATATTCGTAAATCATGCATTGGTCCTACCAGAACGTATTGATTCAAATTTAGCTCGCATAGTCGGCGTAAGAGCTTCAACTGTACGCTCCCCAAAAAAACCGTTAGGCCAAGGCGCATCAAATTTTCCATCAGGCGTTAAACCAATATGAGTAGCCCTCACTGCACCAGTTGAATTCTTTCCTAAATAAACAAAACTTAGGTCATTAGGGTCGAGAGTTGGAAATTCGTCAGTGCTTTCACCGAGCATATGTTCTCTCATTCGTCTTTGAAGCCGCATCACAAGATGCTCACTATGAGTTTCAACTAGAAACGATAAGCCTTTATTAAGCACTCCATCAATAAATAAGTCACCTAGACCTACTTGTACAGCAGGATGAATATGAAGTTCAGGTTGCTCAATACAAACAATTGTTGCTGCTTCATCCTGAGCAGCAACAATTACTGGTAGGACCTGTGATATTCCAACCCCAACGTCCTGCGGTAAATGTCGCCTTTTGAATTTATCAACCAATGCAAGTCGACTCCTTCTATTTCCTAGTGGTTTAGGAGTCAGGCCGCCTACATCAAACTCCTGAACGATTGCACGCTCTACGCCGTATCCAGTCCCCAGTTTTTGCTCACTGCCCATCCAATCGCTACATGAGTTGACTAAAGACTCTGCCCCTCCCATCAAAATTTGCCAAGCGGCCATGCCATCTGACCAGGCTCCTTCGTTATTGCTTAAAGCAACATCAAAATCACGTGGTGGAATCCGGCGCAAGGGGCCAACATACCTAGATTTGCGTAATTGATCGCGTAATAGTTGAGCAGGACCAATTAGGATCCATGACATAAATGCAGAAAACTCTTGTAATACTAATAAATTCGAAGAGCTCTCAAGCTTTGAAGCCGGAATCAAGATTGGTTTATCCAATCTCGGTAACGCCCCTTGAAAACCTTGTAACCAACCAGCAAAGCCACGATTTGGACTGTCAGCGTTAGCACGATGAACTGCATCCAACACATCAAGAATTACTGAATCTGGAATTGCTTCTGGTACTTCATCGTCTGATTTTAGTGTGCGGACTCCCAGCTCACTTCTAAAGACATAAGGATCGCTTCTTGGCTCAATCCATTCTGCAACCTCTCCAAACACTGCCTCACCATCTATATCCGAAGAGTGGAAAATAGGGTGCTTGGAATTTATTTTTAATTGAGGCTGCCTACCATCGGGGCCTGTTAACACCTCGCTACACCACTCCTCATTAAAGCCAACCTGATACCCACTGATTACAGCCGCCCCCCGCAAACTGCTCCAACTTAGGGTCAGCTTAACTGAGACAGATCGAACTTGTATACGAATCTGATCAAGTGTCTTGTGAAAACGCAGCACTTTCGGATCCATATCTGAGCGCTCCTCGATGACATCTTCAAAAAACTCTGGGATCGATGTATTTCCAAGTTCCATTCCAATTGCTATTGAAACGGATCGCATATTATCTAGATCTAAATCTCGATCATGAACAAAGTTTTTAAATCCGCCAAGATCAACCGTATCGCCACCTTGGATAGTTCTATCAATATTAGCGTTTCCACGCTCTAAGACCTCACGAACTAACTGAAACGCTTGCAATACGCTGCTCTTGCCAACACTATTGGCTCCAAAAAGAAGAGTCACTGGACGTAACTCAATTCGAACCTCATCAGAGAACCCTTTAAAGTTTTCTAAAGAAATATATTTAATAAGACTTGTCATTTTTTCTACTCAAACGTAAAGTAAGTTTGATGTGATTGATGCTGTGGCAGCATCAAGTGTTTTTTGTTGTAGCTTCTGATTCTCTAGTATGTGATCTACATGCTTTGCTATTGATACAAACCGATCCTGCATTGAGAGTGGTGGAACAATTATTTTGAGTGGCTGCAAATCACCCTTATTCAACTGAGGCACAGCACTTCCACTCGTTATAGAAGTCAAATCAAAATCTTTAAACCATTGCAAAAGAACTTCTTTTCTTAGTAATTCTCCTGAACTAATCGCCATTAAGTTTGGATCAAGTACACATGCTCTTTTTAAAACTCTTTTTTTATTGGTGGCAATCGCACCACCTCGCTTTGGAATCAAGATCGCACCTTCTGGAGCAATGACACCCCCTAAGCCAGTACTGGACCACTCTCGGGCAACTTGTATTTCATTCTCATTACCAGGCAAATTCATTTCACCTACTTTGATATGCAATACGCCATCAGTTTGTCCTTTATAGGGCTCCCCTAATGGAAGTGTATTTCCAGCATAAAATCTACAAACTTCCCCAAGCTCGCGAACAATAATATTTTTTTCGTTGCGAAATGCATCTCCAAACATATCAGCATACGCCGCACTAAGAATACCCTCTGTGAGTTGGATTGCCTCAATTCGTTTTCGTCTGATTAATTCAACACAACGAAGAAGCTCCGCTGTTCGCTTTTGCTCACTAATGATTGGTAGATTTATCTCCAGATTCAAAAATTGCGGCACTGACAAATTTGATATGTTTGTCGTCTGTCTACCGCACGCCCGAATAGCAGCTTGCGATCGTTCAGATGCAAGCCAATGATATAGATAGTCAGGATCAACCATATCTTTATTTGCACGGACTATTGCAATAAACCCACCAGCAGTAGCCTTATATTTCAATTCAGGCACTTGCACTACCTTACCGACTAAATTCAAGCTATTTGCACTTGAAATTAATATATCTCCAGCTTTTAAATACAGCTCTTGACGCCGTACCAATGGAGCGGGAACTGCGATCAAATCAGACTCATCTAAATATTTTTGAATATTCTTCGTCCGCATACACACAACCGCACCTTCAATATCTGAAGACACTGTTTCGTCAGGCTTAAAAGTAATTCCGCGAATAAATTCAGCGATGTCTCCCAAGCATTTAACTTGTCGACTCACAGCATATCCTTAAGAGCATTGACGCTAGCATCTATTTCTCTTTCAAGTGCCATTAGACGCTCTACTATCTCCAAAGGCTTTTCGTGATGCACCGCAATACTTAATGACTCTTTATAACGATTAAGTGATAGATCATAATCCTTTTGACGAATATCATCTACACCCACAGTAAATGCTTGGGCAGTTCTATCGCTAAAAACCGCCTCTCTGCTTTGCCATTGCAGAAATTTCGTCTGCACATCTATCAAATCTCCTTTACCGTCACCGATCTTGATTCTTTTATCGTCAAGCGTATAGCCGTCAGATTTAACATCATAGAAAAAAACGTTTTCCGTCTGCCCACCTTTGGTGAAAATTATAATTGCCGTTGATACTCCTGCATATGGCTTAAATACTCCAGAAGGAAGGGAGACCACTGCCTCTAATTGATTTTTCTCAATTAAATACTCTCGTAACTGCACATGCGCCTTGCTGGATCCAAATAGAACGCCATCAGGTACGATAGTCGCACTCCGTCCACCAGATTTAAGCATGCGAAGAATCAAGCCAATAAATAGCAATTCCGTTTTTTTTGTTTTAACAGTTCTCAATATGTCTGACGCTACATCTTGCTCATCCAAACTTCCTTTGAATGGTGGATTTGCAAGAATGAGATTAAATGCATTTTTTGAGTCTTTAGGAAAGCGCTCGTCAAAACTTTGACTAAGCGTGTCTTGATAATGAACATCAGGCTGTTTAACTCCATGCATCACTAAATTCATAGTTGCAATGCGCAGCATGGTAGCGTCGAAGTCGTAGGCATGGAACATGTCTGTATCGACATGCACACGATGCTCACCCAGCAGGTCACCGCTGAAGCGAATTTGCTCTTCACCGTCGATCACTTCTTTGTGCGTGCCGGCTGCACTGCTGTGTTGGCGCAACAGATAGTCATAAGACTCGATAAGGAAGCCTGCAGTACCGCAGGATGGATCGCAAATACGATCGGTCGGTTGAGGCCGCATCAGCTCCACCATCATGCGGATGATGTGGCGGGGGGTGCGGAACTGGCCGTTGATGCCTGCGGTAGTGAGTTTGCTGAGCAGATACTCATAGAGGTCCCCCTTGGTGTCGCCTTGTTCCAGCGGCAGGTCGTGTACTGCGTTGACGGCTTTTACCAGAAGTGATTCCTTCTGAATCATCAGTTGTGCGTCTTTCATGAAGGCAGCGAACTGACTGCCTTCTCCGCTGCTGAGCTCGGCCATGCGCCTAAAGTGCGGAAACACGCGGTCGCGCACATGGGGCAGCATTTCTGAACCACTGTAATGACGCCAGGTTTCCCAGCGGCAGTCTTGGTCACCCTCACCAAACAAGCTGGGTTCGCGATTGCCAGTGATTGCGGCACGCTTTTCTTGAGTCCGCTCTTGCATGTATAGCAGACGGCTATACATCAGGAAAGTGATCTGCTCGATAACGGTTAGCGGGTTGGTAATGCCACCGGTCCAAAAATCGGTCCATAGGCTGTCGATGCGGCTTTTCAGTGCTCCAGTGATCATGAGTATTTTTCTTTATTGTTGTGGTTTCAGTGTGCAGCGGGTGACTGCAGCGGCTCGCCAAAGGCGCGCACCAAGCGCACCACTTCGTCGAGCTGTGTTGGGTTAGGGAAGATACCGCCAAGACCTTCGGCGTGGACACTGTTGAACGGCGCATCGAACAACTGTCCAACGGCAATGGCTCCAAATTGACGGATATGGTCCTTCAGCAGGGCCAAAAATCGCAATTGTTGACTGTTGAGGGCATGCGCCTGCGCGAAGGAAGAGAACTGCACGTCCACGGCCGCGTGATCAAGGCCAATGATTCCTCGCAGGATTTGCGTCAGCTGAACGGCGGTGTCTGGGTAGAACTCACGCAGAGTAGCAAGATCAACATCGGGGTTACGAGTGTGAAGCAAGCTGTTGAGCTTATTCAGCTCTTCGGTCGTGATGGATTCACCCCGACGCAGCTTGAGCAAAACTGGATCGGTCTCGAACAGTGGCTCCAAGGCAGATTGCACGGCTTTCCGATAAATGCCGAAGTCAACGGATTTGATCTTGGTGGGGCGCACATGAACCTGATATTCGGCAGCATCCTCACGAACATCCAGCTGCGTAGTAGGCAGGGATGGAGGCAACACGGGACAATCAGCCAGCTCCATAACATCGCGCAAAGCTGTGCGCATGGCATCGAGTTGAGCAAAAGTTGGCTTTTGCCAGAAGGCATCAGAGCGCATGGCTTGCAGCTCTTTGGCCTTAGCGCGGACAGGATTGAGATGCGGAGGCAGACGGCCAACCCACTCCAGGATGGCTTCACGGTGGGCATTGGGTTTACCGGACTCGGAGATGGCTGCGGCTTCTGCTTTCGCAAGCAACAGGTCCCATCGCAGCGCGTCGCCCTGCCCGCGAACGTCCAAGGCGCCCATCAAGGGGGCAACTGTTTCCGTTAGCAGTTGACGCGTGACAGGCGCGAACTGGTGAACCAGTTTGGCGTCTCTCGCTTGGTTCACGGCTTGCCAGTTTTCACGCACGGAGATTCCCCCGTCTGGCAGCGCTGCAGCGTCCTGTAGAAGTTGAAGCGCTAGAGCGTCGAAAGCCGGAATATCTGATCGAGTCAAGGCCAAAGCGGCAAGTTCAATACGGGCTTCGTAGCGCCGTTGCGTCAGAGGCTTGGGAACATTGGGTTCTACCTCTTCCGCGTTCAGGTCATGGAAGGCGAAATTGCCCCAGTGGTCAAAGATCAGGAACTCACTCTTGTCTTGGCCAGGGCCGAACAGGTTTTTGCACAGCCGCGTACCGCGGCCAATCATTTGCCAGAATTTCACCTTGCTCTTGACCGGCTTGGCGAAGACGAGGTTCACCACTTCGGGTACGTCGATACCAGTGTCCAGCATGTCAACCGAAACGGCTATGCGCAGTTCACCCTTGGGTTCTTTGAACTGGTCAATCAGTTCTTCAGCTCGTGGTTCCTTAGAGTGGATGACACGGCAAAACTTACCAGCAAACTGTGGGTACATCTCGTTGAATAGATCAACTAACAGGCGGGCATGATCAATCTTTCGCGCGAAGATGATGGTCTTGCCGGGAAGCTGACCGTCGGCGTCACGGATGCCGTTGTCCATCAGGTTGCGCAGAATGATACGGTTGGTGTCTTTGTTGAAGACAGCGTCGTCAATCTCTTGGGCGTCGAAGTCCAGGGTGTTGGGGTCTATGCCTTGGTCTTCGAGCTGGGCGATCTGCTCGTCCGTCAAGTGTGCTGCCTTGATGCCATCGCGCATGAACTTGGTTGTGTGGGCGACCACGCGGAAGGGCACCAGCTTGCGATCTGCAATAGCCTGCTCTAATGGGTAGTTGGCAGTAGGCAGCTTGTAGTCGCAGCCAAAAAGCTGACAGGTGCTGCGGCTGACCATCTCTACCGGAGTGGCAGTCAGGCCGACTTGAAGGGCATCAAAATACTTGAAGAGATCGCCATAGAGGTTGTAGATTGAACGGTGCGACTCGTCGGCAATGATCAAGTCGAAGAAGCCGACATCAAAAGACTCATAGTCATTGATGAGGCCCTGATAGATTCCAATGTAGATGCGTGCATCCATCTTGCCCACATCATTGGCCTGCCCGATAACGTAAATCGGCTCACGCACGAAATTATTGAAGGCGTTTTTGGCCTGCTTGCGCAGTTCCTTGCGGTCACATAAAAAAAGTACTCGCTTGACCCATCGCGCATCAATCAGCAGCTTGGCCAGCGAGATGGCAACGCGGGTCTTACCAGTGCCTGTGGCTTGCACCACCAGGGCTCGACGATGACGTTGCGTGAATCGCTCGGCGACGCGGGTAATGCTTTCGATCTGGTGCAAGTAGCCCGCGATGCCGGCATCCGGACGAACGTCCTTCAACAAGTCGAGCCTTTCCTTGCGCTGAAAACCGACACGGTATTGAAGTGTGTCTTTGGAATAGAAGCCATAGATTGAACGAGGTGGATAGCCCGCAGCGTCGTCCCACACCCAGATGTCATGACCGTTTGTAAAGAATATCATTGGACGCTGGTTATGCTTCTTTTCAAGCGCGTCCGCGTATTGCTTTGCTTGCTCTTGGCCTGAACGCGCATCGACGACTGTTTTCTTTGCTTCGATTACTGCCAGCGGCTTTCCGTTGTCATCCCAAAGTACATAGTCGCAGTAACCTTTGCCAGTTGCTGTTGCTTGATGCTGAACTTCAACTTCTTGACCAACAGACTCATTACTAGCTGTGCCATTCGGGACGTTCCAGCCAGCCATTCGCAAGTCACGATCAATGAGCCATTTGCGAGTGTTGTCTTCAGTGAAGCGGAGTTGATTAACCGCCGCAGCAGATTTTTGGCCTGCATGCGCCAAGGCTTCCGCAGTCGGTGGAGTGATTGATAGGCCAGCAGACTTATTGGCTTGATCAGCCGCACGTAATTCAGCGAGCTCTTGCAGCGCCTGTTTTAGTCGCTCTTCTTTAAGACTGTTCTCTTCAGCGAGCGCTTTTGCTTTTCGTTTGAATTCAGCCTTGCTATCGATACCTTCTAAGGGTGGTTGTTTGAACGCAGCGAAGTCATCAACTTTGCCACCAAGGAAAGTTACATGCATCCACCGAGCCAGCTGCCATGCCTCTTGAACACAACGTACTGCATCAGTAGCTTCCACACCTTCGCCATGAGCACCACGATTACCCAAACGACGAAGTAGGTGCAATTTATCGAGCACTAATGGCTGTGCAACAGTTTGAAAGCTGGAGTTGTGAAGCAGATCTACGAAGTTCGATTGCGGCATACGCTCAAGCTTGAGCTTTATGTAAAGGCGATCAACTAAACGCTCTGCGAAATTGCGCAACTTAACCAACGCACTCTCAGGATCGGAGTGGGCGTAGTGCTCCGCATAGCCGCCCATATTGGCAAGCTCGGGGTACACCGCACGCAGTGGTTCGAAGTTAAGCGATTTCAAGTCTTGCATTAACAATTGGGGGGCTCTCGGGGCATTCATGCCTGTTCTCTTGCGAGAACCGTGCCACCCTCCATTTAGTGTTTATTTTCATCCTGCTCTAAGTCTAGACGCTTCATCCAATTGCTCAACGTCTGATGATTTGTAAAGCCCAATAAATGTGCTGCGCCCGTCTTACGATCCCCTGTTTGCCTGAGTGCTCGCAGGATGTAATCGCTCGACACTTCATCTAAAAGTGCTTGTAAATCAAAGCCTTGCGTCAACGAACGCCCCATCACGTTGTTTCCTTGGCTCTGCACCTGTAGCAATGCAGATCGAACATCGTCAGGTTGGATTTCTTCACCAACCGACCATATCGATGCCCTAAGCAGTGAGTGGTAAAGTTCCCGAATATTTCCGGGCCATGGATAAGAAACAAGAATTTTTCTTGCGCCAAGGGAAATTTTCTTATCCTGAGCTTCAGGCTTGCCCCTCGCATCAGCATTGATCAAGTCGAGAAAGGTGTCGATCAGCAGGTCGACATCGCCCTCGCGCTCACGTAAAGGCGGCAACTTAAGAATGCCCACAGCCAAGCGATGGAACAAATCTTCGCGGAATCGACCAGACGCAACATCCGCAGCCAAGTCGCGATGAGTAGCTGCAATGATCCGAACATCAACCTTGATGGCTTTTGAATCACCCAGAGGTGTAACTTCTTTGGCCTGAAGAGCCCTAAGCAACCGAACCTGTGTATCCGGTGGTAGATCACCAACCTCATCCAAAAAGAGCGTTCCACCATCAGCCTCTTGAAAATGCCCCTTACGAGAGCCCGTGGCACCAGTAAATGCCCCTTTGACATGACCAAAGAGTTCAGAGTTAGCCAACTCAGGCGCAATGGCACCGCAGTTGACTGTAATGAATGGCTTTTGAGACCTGTCGCTAGCCGCACGAATGGCTTCAGCAAAAAGCTCTTTACCCGTACCGGTCTCACCCAAGATAAGAACTGGAACATCGTGAGCTGCAATGCGCTGAGCCAATTGAATCTGGTTTTTTACAGCAGCACTCTTGTGGATGATCTTTCCAAAATGAGGGGCCGCCTCTTGCGGTCCATTAGCCAGCCGTTCAATCCGCTGACCGCTGCGCTGTAGGTACTCAGGCAAAAAGTCGCTTGCCAAATCGAATTGGAAGTCGACAGAGTCGAGGCCGTTTTCTTTTGAGGTCTGGATCAGTTTTGCCGGAAAACGCGTCTTGGCCAACATGATCCAAATGGCCGCCATCGCCGGCGTACCTGGACTGAGATGAAACGTTAAATCAACATCTTCACGCGGCAACCCCAATGCTTTGAGATGCTTGCTCACCTCATCATAGATAGAGGCGTAATGAATTGGACTGACTAAATCCATCTCCTGAAGATCAATCAGGCTGCTTGAGTAACCGAACTTCCTCTCAAGCCAATCACAGAACTTTGCACTGCGTTCGTGCGAGAAATTGGTCAATAGACAAACGCGATCAAATTGCAAGCCAGATTGCAAGGCAGTCGCAATTGGTCCCAGACCTGCCACATCACCTTGCTCAGATGCGGCATGGTCAGCGTTACCAATCCAAGAGATGAGCCATTGTTTATTTTTCACATCTTAATTGTAAGCAATTTAGCAGCCATGTAAGGATTTTTCCATCTACGGCTTTCTGTCACAACTTGAGTCATGCAATTTCCCTAATTTATTGATCGGGAATTTCATCAGAGCGTACCCTGCGCTTGGACGACGCGCTGCCAGACCATCACCAGCGGTGGCTAACCACTAACAGCTACACGGAAAGTTTTGTCGATAAACAGCAATAAATGTTGGCAGTCATCAATGCTGGTGCAATAAGGACATGGGTAAACATCGGACATGGGTTCTTAGTTTACGAATCTACCTAAAGTGGCCAGCAAAGTGTTGTGGACTTTTGATTTCAGCAATTGTGGTGCGATCACTTCTACCTCAGGTCCAAAGCGCAAGATATCCTCGATCAATTCGCGATCATCTGAATAAGGAATCATCAATACGAAACTACCATCAGCATCAACGCTGGTCTTTTGATGGGGATGCCAGACCTCACGCGATACCCATTGCGAACGTTTTGGAGAAAATTTAAGCGTTGCCCAGGTGGTCTTGCTACCTGAAAAAATCCCATAACCTGCGCCCATCACAGAATCCAAAATTTCCTTTGAAACTTCAGCCGCCTCTTTGTTCAAGAGTTCGAATTTTTCAATGGCATCAATTGAGAAACTTCGCAAACCGTCTCGCAAATGGCACCAACCATAGAGATACCAGTTATCTCGGTAATGCACTAATCGCAATGGTGAAACCTCTCGCTCGGCAGTCATGCTGTTGTGCCGGTTCCTATGAAGGATGTTGATGCGTTTGCCAGTCATGGTCGCAGCGGCAACGCTCTCAAAAAGCTTAGGGGGCAAAGTGCGCTTTTTGGACTGCAGCAAGAGAATTTTCATGCCAAAACTTTGATTGCCCAAACCCAGCTCTTCCAACAATTGCGCCAAGCGACCCTTAATGGGTTTGAGGGTAGATGCCAAAACTGTGGGCTCGAGCTGAGACAAGAGATGCTCAATGGACACCAGCGCCAACAGCTCTTCGTTGGTAAACCATATGCCCGGCAACTCAGCGACTGTTTGAGACGGACTGAGCCGGTAACCGCCTAGGGCTCTGTCGTAAATGATGGGCACGTTCAGCTGGTCGCGAAGTTTGGCGATGTCGCGCTTGAACGTTGCAGGAGAAATTTCCAACTCGCTTTGCAATTCAATGGCAGAAATGGCTGTGCGTCCGCTGAACAAGCTCTTGTACCGATACAGCCTTGCAACTTCACTCATGATGCTTGTTCTCTTTTTTATGTTGTTTATTTAATTGAGACGATCATTTCATTTGACAAGCTCACCCTGTAAGCCTGTTTAAGTTGGTTTTTCAGGTGCTTCCTGTATGTGCGACCAGCAACAAAAGCTCACGAGGTGAGCCAAACACCCCAATTCAAACTTTGCAAGCTCATTAGGTGAGCTTTTGCGATTGAAGGTCAGTTCAAAGACTGGATTAATTCACAGCTTGATGGGCTCTTGTGTTGAGCTTGCCAAAGCAAAAAATGATGTGACTTGAGCGCACCCGCACGTTCAAAAAATCCATCAAGTTTTTAAAGGCAAGAAAAATGGCTCTACCTCCCCTCCTAGCTCACAAGCACTGCACTCCCCTAGAGTCATCAGAAAGGCGGGTGTCAATTGGCTTAATGACTTTGTTGGCCGTTGCCTTGTCGGGTTGTGCTGTTCAATCACCACCCATCTCAAGCATTGAAGCTCCTCAGCCGGTTGCGATGCAAAAAGCTGCACAACAAGCGGTTTTGGCAGCTGCACCAGCTGTACCGACACTCAAAAGAAAAATTGCCCTTGGCCGCATCAGCAATGAAACGAGCTACGGACAGTCCTTGCTGCGGGACAACAGCGGAGACCCACTGGGTAAGCAGGTCACAGACTTGATGAGCAAAGCTTTGACTTCATCAGGCGGCTACCTTGTATTTGAACGGCCTGACATTGGTCGATTGCAAGCTGAAAGCAGACTGACCGATACACGCTTAAATTTGGTTGGTGTGGACGCTTTGATCATTGGGTCACTGACCGAGTTTGGTCGTAAAACTGTGGGCGCCACTGGCTTTGTGTCCTCAAGCAAGCGACAAGTTGCGTTCGCCAAGATAGACATTCGCGTGGTTGAAGTCAGCACGGGGCATGTCTTTTTTGCCACCTCTGGTGCCGGAGAGGCATCTACCGAAACGGCATCCACCTTTGGCTTTGGCTCACAAGCCAGTTACGACGGCACCCTGAACGACACCGCCATTCGTCAAGCGGTCAGTGAAGCGGTCAATCGCTTGACCGTCGAGATGAGCTCGCGCCCATGGCAGACCAGTATTTTGAAGCTCGACGGCAATCAGCTTTTTTTAGGGGGTGGTCGACTGCAAGGCATCAAGCCCGGCATGCAATTCAGTGTCCACACACTGGGCGAGCAAGTTAAATCCGCGCAAACAGGCACAACGGTGACGCTGCCTGGCCGGATGGTGGCCAGCGTTCGAGTGGACAGTTTGTTTGGTGACAACGAGCTTAACGAAGGCTCTGCTGCCACTGTGACTTCGGGTTCATTGGCTGGCTTTCAAACCAATCAACTGACCGTTCGTTTTGATGGAGCCAAGTAATGACAAAAAAACCTGATTTCAAAACCTTCATGGCCAGCAGTCTCATCAGGTTGGCCATGACCGGCACGCTTTTGGCGGCTTTACCTGTTTTGGGCATTTATGGGTGCACACAAATGCCAACGGAAAAGCAAGGCATATCAGACATCCGCCCACAAATTTCATTCAAAGCAACTGATACACAACAGCATGCGGCTCGGGTGATCGTCGATGGGCTGGACATGGGCTCTTTAGGTTCATATCTGGATGGCATCGCTGCTCTGCGCATTATTTCCGGCACACACCAATTGCGTGTGGTTCTGGGCAGTCAGATTCTTTTGGACGAAAAGTTTTATGCCGGTGACGGCGTCAACCGCACTTTCTTAATTCAATAAGGCCACAAATGATTTCTCGAATTCTTTGGATACCAACTTTGACAGCACTTGCGCTTCTGACTGGATGTGCTGGGCCTGGTCTTTATCAATGGGGTGGCTACGACCAATCGCTTTACGCAGGCTACAAAGACGTGACAAAAATGGAAGCGCTTCGGATCAAGCTTGAAGCGCACGTTGGCGAAATGGAAAAGTCAAATGCGAAGGTTGCACCCGGTTTGTATGCCGAGTTGGGCACCCTGTATTTGAAAGCTGGCGCAACTCAAAAGGCCATCGACTTTTACACCAAAGAGCGTAACGCGTGGCCTGAAAGCAGAGTCTTGATGACCTCTTTGATTCAAAACCTAGAACGCAGGCAATCTGCAGCAAGCGGGACAAAACAATGAACAACACAAAGTCTTTCTCAGGCAAATTTCTGTATGCACTTGCCTTGAGTGCCGGCCTGTTGTCACTGACTGGATGCGTGACTCAGCCTACAAAACCTGATCAAAGTGCATTGGTAGCTGCTGCACCAAGATCGATCTTGATCGTACCAACCATCAATCGGTCTCTAGATGTTGACGCGCCTAACTATGTATTGGCGTCTCTCCCCATCCCGATTGCTGAACGTGGTTACTACGTCTTTCCAGTTAACACCACCAAATTTGTGCTGGAACAGGAAGGTTTTTATGAGGCTGATCGCATACATGAGCAGCCACCCGAGTCATTAGCCAAGCTCTTCGGTACGGATGCGATTTTGTATGTGGCCATCAAACAATGGGATGCCAAGTTCGCGGTGTTCACTACTGTTGTGACCGTTGATTTTGATTACCGTTTGGTCAGCAAAAACGGCGTGGAATTGTGGCGTGACAACAAGCGCATGCAATACCAGCCTCAAAACAACAACAACGCCATGTCTCCCATGGCAGCGTTGGTGACTGCTGCGATTAACGCAGCCGTTACCCGTGCTGCACCCAATTACATGCCCTTGACCCAACAAGCAAATCAAGAGGTTTTTGTCACTGGCCCTAACGCTTTGCCTAACGGTCCTTACCGGATTGGGGATCCGAACAAAAAATAAGCGGCAGGAAATTTATAGCGAATCAATTTTCGGTAATTTTTTCGCTGTTAGTTTCTATCGTTAATTAATCTTGGGATATTGAAAAGTGCATTTGAATGTGTCTTGCTAAATTTTCAAATACCCATGATGTTTCGTTTGTATTTTTTTCATCAAATTAAAGGTTATATCATGCAAAAATCAATTCAACAAATGCTTGCAAGTGCTTCAATTGTGCTCTTAACAGCCTGTGGTGGTGGTGGTGGTGGTGGCACACCAGTTGCTGGAACTGCTGAGGGTTACTGGACTGGAACAACATCAACTGGATATAACGCTGCTGTTGTTGTACTGGAAAACGGTGAAACTTGGGGTCTTTATACAAGTGGAAATATCGTTTATGGCGCACTTTATGGAACGTCCACGGGTACTGGAAATACCTTTTCAGCAAGTGGCTCTGACTTTAACTTACTGAACTGGGCAGTGTCCCAAGGTTCACTGAGCGGCACGGTCGTTCCGCAATCAACAATCAGAGCAACAAGCAACTATGGCACAACCGTAAATCTTACATATTCAAATTCCTACAACACTCCAGCAACACAAGCAGCAATTGCTGGAACTTATACCGTCAAGGGAATTTCTGCAACAGGTAGTGCAGACAACGTCGCAATGACAATCTCAAGTACAGGCGTTTTGAGTGTGCCAGGCGTAGGTTGTAATGCGGCGGGAACAGTCACTCCACGTTCAAGTGGAAAAAATGTATACAACATATCAGTAACATTTACGGGTAACAACTGTGCATTAGGTAATGGCGGTACAGCGAGTGGTATCTTTATTTTGGATGGAACACTGGCAACATCACTTGCACTTACACCCAACAAGCAAGATGGTTTTATCGCATTTGGACGTAAAAATTCATAATTAATTTCAAACCAATAAACGATATGTAATATATCAACTGCATTAAGGCAACAATGAAAAAAATAATCAAACTCATACTCGCAACTGCCAGTGTTGCGTTGTTGGTAGCGTGTGGAGGTGGCGGTGGTGGAACGCAAACCCCTGTCGCATCAACATCTTCATTTAATCTCCTTTCGGCGTATGTGTCATCTTTTACAAACACATCGACAAGCACATTTACGATTACAGGTTCTCAAGATGCTGTTGTGATCACAGGATCTGGATCAGGAACAACTGGTGCTCTTTCGTCAGGGACATTTGAAGGAGGCCCAGCACAACAGCGAACCTCAAGTGTGACAGGTTCATTTATTGTTAACGGGCAATCATTTCCATTAAATTACTCATCAGTTGCTTGGGTTAATTCAAATTACTCGCCACTTGGTAGCGATGGTGATGAATACACAGTTGTAGTTGGCACACCAACAATTCCAACAGCAGCAAAAGTGGGGGATACTGGACCGTTGTACATTTCAAATCGTTTTACAAATTCCTCTAAAACCGTACCCTTGGGTACGATTATTTCAACCTATGTTGTTGAGCAAGATACAGCATCAACAGCATTAGTCACCTTTATTTCAACATACAAGAACACATCAAACACAACTGAACAAATTGTTTCAGCCCAATATCGAGTCAATACAACGAATGCATTTACAAGGATTAAAGAAACTGCCTTTAACTTGACTAGTGGTTTGACTTTGACATTTACCTTTTAAAGGTCAACTAATCACAGCCCCATCTACAGAAAATTCCGAACACACTCGTTTCATGGTTCCAATCACAAATTGAAAAACTCATTTAGTACCTCGGAAAAACACCTTCGCAAGCATTTGCGACCAACCCCTGCCCCTTCCTGACCATCTCGCTGACTGTTTGACCCATGGTGATGTGCTTGGCGGTTTGCTCGTTGGGGGTGTCGCCTGATCTAGTCATTGCCTTGGGATTTAGGCGCATCTGCTCACCGATTCGCCACAACTTGGTCCTTGGAGCGCTGTGCTTGATGGTGTCATGTGCCTCCAGTACATCGAGGTGAAGCTTAATGGCTTCGGGTGTTATTCGGCTTTTGTAAATTGACCATGCCTTGGGTGCCGATGAAAGCATGCCGCTTTGCCCCTCGAGCAGTCTCATCTGCTGAACCAGAAAACTGACCTCATCGCCGACCATTTCAGTAGGTGTTTCATCATCGGCGTCTATAGTGATGCGGCAACTGGTCGTTTTCCGCTGAGCCACAACCAACCGAACTTTGAATGTGGCCATACTGCGCCCAAAGTTTTCGCAGCCTCGCTCATGCCACCACTCTCGCAAAGTGAAGTGCTCAAGGCAACCGAATAGCTTGAAGGTATTGGCAGCCCCCTGTGATCCGAAAAGTCCAGTTCGGCAGTTATGGATGTACTGCTTGGACAGTTTCAAACAACGAAACCAGACTTCCAAATAACCACCATAAATGAATGGCTCACTTCCCTTGGCGGTCATATCGCCAGAAGCAATTGACTGATCTAACGGCCGTCCGCCGTTAGCAGATATTTGAGTTTCCAACTTCATTTTTTCGACTCCATCGAAAAAAGGAACTAACTCCCTGGCCTTAAAACTAACCTAAGCGCGTCGTACCAATCCTGGTCGACGGAGCCCATGGTTATGGAATTTAACAGGAGTTTGAAATGAACTTAGAAACAGCAAATAGCGCCCCACTCACGGTAAATGGGGTTGCCGTCGGACCCACAGCACAAGCGCCGGTAGTGGATGAATTTTCATTTGGGCTGCTGATGAACCGCACATTGGGCGGCTCAGACAAGCGTCGACCCAGCGACAAAAGTGCTAATGAAGTCCAGGTGGACATGATTCTGGGACAACTGTCCAAGATCAGCTACGACAACATGCAGCTGCGGTATGACAAACACATCCGCAACATGCAGCACAAGCATGTGGAGATCATTCGAAGGGAATGGACCTACCTGAGGCTCAGCTTGCCGCCCAGCAAGGGTCATACGTTTCCCATCACCACCATGCCATGGGCAGTGAAAGTGTATGAACGCATAAGGCGTCGTCAGGTGCTTGAGTTGGGTCGAGACATCCACCCCGAAGACTATGTGTTCATGCCCGAAGCAGCATCACGCGACAACGCCATGAAATTGCTGGCAAGGCAGTTTGAAATCGTGCTGGAAGTAACGGGCTTGAAGCTGAGCACTGCCGGTGAAACCAGAACGCTTTACAGCCTGCGTCACAGCAGCATCATGTTCCGATTGATGTTTGGACGGACAGTGGACACATTGACCCTGGCACGCAATGCCAGGACGAGTCCGGAAATGATTGACCGCTTCTACGCTGCGCCACTACAGGGTGAGATGAACGTGGGTGAACTGCAGAGCAAACGTCGACCTCGACCTTGGGAGTAAGAAGTGCCGGGCTTAGGAAATGCTGAACCAAAGAAAGATGCAGACAAATTTAAAACATATTTTCTTATATTAATTTGAAATCCATTTTTCCGCTAGTTTATTCAACAGGTCCTCGTGCCGGAACCCTCTTCCAGTCATTCTAGTATCAATAACAAAATTCAATTCGCTTATTAAAATTGATAAAAAGTCCGGCGCATAATATCCATCATCACCCCATTCAGCCTGTCTTAAATAAATCGGTTTACCAAAGAATGTAATTGAATTATCAAAAGAATTAAGTTGAATGTTAATTCCCACTTCAAAAAACTGTTTGCGCAAGATTTCAAAACTCCAAAAGCCTTGAGCCCCAAGCTCTCTCAGAATTTTTATAATGTTAATTTTTTTTAAATTAGATAAGTCAGATAATTTTTCAATATCGGGATATTCATTTTTAAAATTCGGATTACCCATTACAGCACACCCATCATCCACATCTTTTTCTATTTTTTTCAAGAATCCATCAATTGAAAATGGTTTAATCATTTTGTTGGTATCCTTTATTTTAAAAATTTTTATTAATTATAAAAATCACCGGATTAATTTTAGGGTGACTTTTCGTTGATATCAAGTCCAGAATTACCCGATGAGCAATGACCAAGAATCCAAGATCGCCGAGGATGGCCTACGCTACAAGCGCAAAGAAGGCGGCTCACCGTTCAAAAATACAGGCAGCATGGCCACTATCAGTTGCTACAAATGCGGCCAGCACAAGCCCAGGTCCATGGGTATTTTCAAAAAATTGATCAACCAACAAATGTTCATGTGCGGCGAGTGCACGCAAGCAAAGTCTGCATAAGGCAGTGCTCTTTTCAAGACGGCACCCGTGCGGCGCTCAAAAAAGCCCTACAGCGCGTTTTTTGTCGGGCTCGCTGGGTTGAGTAGCTGGACTCGTTTCAAAACAAACGTAGCGTTTTTTTCAAGCTGAGCACAGCGCAAGCCGTGTTGGCGCAGTGTCGAAGCGCACTAACCCACCGAAGCCGTTCGCGCTTCATTGCGTAGACATTGAAATGGGCTTGTTTGACTGTTCCGAAATCTATGAAAAGACATCGAAAAATCTATGAGAAGTAGTAAACCCGGACCATACTACTTTGAACTAAAGAAAAAGCACCTAGAGTTTCCTCTAAGTGCTTGATTTCATTGGGAATTTTTTGGTGGGCGATGCAAGTTTCGAACTTGCGACCCCTGCAGTGTGAATGCAGTGCTCTACCCCTGAGCTAATCGCCCTGCGCCGTTTGGCGAAGAGCGTAATTATGACATGAAAACATGACCTGTTTTGGCTGACGCAACTGAAAAATCACCACCAAACGGCCGCCCTCTTGGCCGATCGGGCTCAAGCCGACTGAGCCAATCGCCAAACGGTTTTGCCGCCACTCGATTTGTCAAGTTGGGTCAGCACCTCATCGTGCGCGGCCAACTCTTGGGCATTCGCGGGAAGGACTGGCAAAGCATAAGTGCTCAGGTCCGCATGCACCTGGACCGACTGGGTGTCCGTGGGCGCATCGCCCGCATCGATCAGCAAGGCCTCCTGGCCGCGCGTCATGTTGATATAAACATCGGCCAGCAACTCGGCATCGAGCAAAGCGCCGTGCAAGGTACGCCCGGAGTTGTCAACTTCGAGGCGGTCGCACAGCGCATCCAGGCTGTTGCGTTTGCCGGGGAACATTTCCTTGGCCATGGCCAAGGTGTCAATCACGCCACTGACATAGTTTTTGAAGGGCTTTTTCCCCACGCGCTCCAGCTCTTTGTTCAAGAAGCTGACATCAAAAGCAGCGTTGTGGATGATGATCTCCGCGTCGCTCAGATACTCCAGGATTTCTTCAGACAGCTCGGCGAATTTGGGTTTGTCGCGCAAAAATTCGTTGCTGATGCCGTGCACTTTCAGCGCGTCTTCATGGCTCTCACGCTCAGGGTTGAAGTAAAAGTGCAGGTTCTTGCCCGTGAGTTTGCGGGCGAAAAGTTCCACACAACCCAACTCAATGATGCGGTCACCGCCCTCGGCCGACAGGCCGGTGGTTTCGGTGTCCAGAACGATTTGGCGCATGTCTGGCCTCAGTGATTTTCTTTGGCGTGGTTGATGGTGTAGCGCGGAATCTCGATGACCAGATCACTCTTGGCCAGAAAGGCTTGGCAGCTCAGGCGCGAATTGGGCTCCAGGCCCCAAGCGCGATCGAGCAGATCTTCCTCGGTTTCTTCCATCTCATTGAGTGTCTTGAAGCCTTCGCGCACCACCACGTGGCAGGTGGTGCAAGCCGCGCTCATGTCGCAGGCGTGTTCGATGTTGATGTGGTTGTCCAGCAGGGCTTCGCAGATGCTGGTGCCCGCAGGCGCGGTGATTTCTGCACCCTTGGGGCAGTATTCGGCGTGGGGCAGGATTTTGATGACGGGCATAGGGATCTCTGAATTCGGTACTGGTCAGACTCTACAAGGACTGGATGTTTTGGCCAGACAGCGCTTTTTGGATGCTGTGGTTCATGCGCTCGGCGGCAAAGGCTTCGGTGCCCTTGGCCAGGGCTTGGGTGCAGTCTTCCAACGCCTTGGCGTCTTGTTCGGTTGGAATGGCGGCTTGCAAAGTGGCCATCAGGGCGTCAATGCTGGCGCGTTCGGCATCGCTCAGCAATTGGCCATCAGCAGCCAAGGCGCTGCGCGTGGCCAGCAGCATGCGGTCGGCGTCCACGCGGGCTTCCACCAGCGCACGGGCTTTCATGTCTACCTGGGCGGTGGTGAAGCTTTCTTGCAGCATGGTGGCGATCTGGTCGTCACTCAAGCCATACGAGGGCTTGACATCAATGCGCGCCTCCACACCGCTGATTTGTTCTTTGGCACCCACGCTCAGCAGGCCGTCGGCGTCCACCGTGAAGGTGACACGAATACGGGCTGCGCCTGCGGCCATGGGCGGGATGCCACGCAGTTCAAAGCGGGCCAAGCTACGGCAATCTTGCACCAAGTCACGCTCGCCCTGCACCACATGCAGCGCGAGGGCCGTCTGGCCATCTTGGTAAGTGGTGAAGTCTTGCGCCATGGCGGTGGGGATGGTCTGATTGCGCGGGATGATGCGCTCGACCAAACCGCCCATGGTCTCGATGCCCAGTGACAAAGGAATCACATCGAGCAGCAGCAACTCGCCAGCGGCATTGTTGCCCGCCAACTGGTTGGCTTGGATGGCCGCGCCCAAGGCCACAACTTCGTCGGGGTTGAGGTTGTTGAGCGGGGCCTGACCAAAAAACTCGGCCACGGCTTGCTGGATTTGCGGCATGCGGGTGGAACCGCCCACCATGACCACGCCTTGCACGTCGTCTTTGGCCAGCTGGGCATCGCGCAGGGCTTTGCGCACGGCAGTGATGCAGCGGGCTGTCAGGGCCTGGGTGGCTTGCTCGAAATCTGCGCGGCTGATGGATGCCGACAAGCTGCCGGTGGACAAGGCGGCATTGAGCGTGACCGCATCGGCGGTGGTGAGTGCTTCTTTGGCGGCGCGGGCAGCGGCCTTGAGAATCGTTTTGTCTTCGGCCGTGGTGGCCTGCAAGGCGGGCTGGCGCGCCATGGCGGCATCGGCCAAGGCTTGGTCGTAATCGTCACCGCCCAGGGCAGAGTCGCCTCCTGTCGACAAGACCTCGAACACGCCTTGTGTCAGGCGCAAGATGGAAATGTCGAAGGTGCCGCCGCCCAAATCGAACACGGCGTAAACGCCTTCGCTGGCGTTGTCGAGGCCATAGGCAATCGCCGCTGCAGTGGGCTCGTTGATCAGGCGCAGCACATTCAGGCCCGCCAGTTGTGCGGCGTCTTTGGTGGCTTGGCGCTGGGCGTCGTCAAAGTAAGCGGGCACGGTGATCACGGCGCCATACAGGTCGTCGTTGAAGGTGTCTTCAGCGCGGTAACGCAGGGTGGCCAAAATTTCGGCGCTGACTTCGACGGGTGACTTAGGGCCTTGCACGGTTTGGATGCTGAGCATGCCCTGCTCGCTGGCGACGAACTCATAAGGCAGCTTGCTGCGGTCGGCGATGTCTTGCAGGCCACGGCCCATGAAGCGCTTGACGGAGGCGATGGTGTTGACCGGATCGCTGGCGGCGGATTGCACCGCGTCAAAACCAATCTGGCGGCCCTGCCCCGGCATGAAGCGCACGACCGACGGCAAGATCACGCGGCCATCGTCGTCGGGCAGACATTCGGACACGCCGTTGCGCACCGAAGCCACCAGCGAGTGCGTGGTGCCCAAATCGATGCCCACCGCGATGCGGCGTTGGTGCGGGTCGGGCGACTGGCCCGGTTCAGAAATCTGCAGTAACGCCATGGTCAATCAGGGAAGGTCAGGTCAATCGGTCGAGTTTAGCGTTCACTTCTTGTGTGAAGCGCTCAATGAACATGAGCGCCCTCACCTGCCCCACGGCTTGCGCGGGGTCTTTGGCCACATCCAGCAAATCGCCCAGCGATTGCTGCACACGGCGCTGTTCGGCAGCCACCTCGTCAGCCAAGGCTTCGAGGCCTTGGGCATTGCCCGTTTCTTCCAGGCTTTCACGCCATGCCATTTGCTGCATCAGGAATGCGGCGGGCATGGCCGTGTTGTTTTCGGCCTGCACGGGCGCGCCTTGCAGTTCGCACAAATAGGCGGCACGTTTGAGCGGGTCTTTCAGGCGCTGATACGCCTCGTTGATGCGCACCGACCACTGCATGGCGATGCGCTGAGCGGCAGCGCCCTCGGCTGCAAAGCGGTCGGGGTGGGCTTCGCGCTGCAAGGCTTTCCAGCGGGCATCGAGTTGTGCGCGGTCCTGTGCGTACTGCACGGGAACATCAAAAAGCTCGAAGTCGTTGGCTTGAAGCGAGATCACACGCGCAAGACTCAGACGCGGAAAGACTCGCCGCAACCGCAGCGGTCACGCTCGTTGGGGTTGTTGAAGCGGAATCCTTCGTTCAGGCCTTCGCGCACAAAGTCGAGCTCGGTACCGTCGATGTAGGCCAGGCTTTTCGGGTCCACCATCAATTTGACGCCATGGCCTTCAAAGACCACGTCTTCGGGCGCGATGTCGTCCACGTATTCCAGTTTGTAGGCCAAGCCGGAACAGCCCGTGGTTTTGACACCCAGACGCACACCCACACCCGAACCACGTTTGGCCATGTAGCGAGAGACATGCCGTGCTGCGGCAGCAGACAAAGTGATGGCCATGTCAGTTCAGGTGTTTCTTTTTGTAGTCTTCCACGGCCGCCTTGATGGCGTCTTCAGCCAAGATGGAGCAGTGGATCTTGACCGGTGGCAGCGCCAGCTCTTCAGCAATCACGCTGTTTTTCAGGGCCGCTGCCTCGTCCAGCGTCTTGCCCTTGACCCACTCGGTGACGAGTGAGCTGGACGCGATGGCGGAGCCGCAGCCATAGGTCTTGAAACGTGCATCTTCGATCACACCGGTGGTCGGGTTGACCTTGATCTGCAGCTTCATCACGTCGCCGCAAGCCGGTGCGCCGACCATGCCGGTGCCCACGCTGTCGTCGCCCTTGTCGAACGAGCCGACGTTGCGGGGGTTTTCGTAGTGGTCAACCACTTTTTCAGAATATGCCATGGTGTTTTCTCCGTATTCAGTTCATAAGCGAAACAGGGTGCAACTCAGTGAGCTGCCCATTGGATCGTGCTCAGGTCGATGCCATCTTGGTGCATTTCCCACAAGGGGCTGAGATCGCGCAACTTGGCCACGTTCTCACGGATGGTTTTGATCGCGTAATCGATGTCTTCCTCGGTCGACCAGCGGCCAATCGTCATGCGCAAGCTGCTGTGGGCCAACTCGTCGCTGCGGCCCAAAGCGCGCAACACGTAACTAGGCTCCAAGCTGGCCGAGGTGCAGGCCGAACCGGACGAGACCGCCAGGCCCTTGATGCCCATGATCAGCGATTCGCCTTCGACGAAGTTGAAGCTCATGTTGATGTTGTGCGGCACGCGCTGGGTGGCGTGGCCATTCAAAAACACCTGCTCCATGTCACTCAGGCCATTCATCAGACGGTCGTGCAAGGCGCGGGCCTTGGCGTTGTCTTGGGCCATCTCCAGCTTGGCGATGCGAAACGCCTCGCCCATGCCCACACACTGGTGGGTGGGCAAAGTGCCCGAGCGCATGCCGCGCTCGTGACCGCCGCCGTGCATTTGTGCTTCCAGACGAATGCGTGGCTTGCGGCGCACATACAAAGCGCCAATGCCTTTGGGGCCATAGGTTTTGTGTGAGGCCAAGCTCATCAGGTCGATGGGCAACTGGGTCATGTCGATCTCGACCTTGCCGGTGGCTTGGGCCGCGTCCACGTGGAAAATGATGCCTTTTTCGCGGCACAGGTTGCCAATCGCGGTCACATCCTGGATCACGCCGATTTCGTTGTTCACGAACATCACGCTGATCAAAATGGTGTCAGGGCGAATGGCTGATTTCAAGGCGTCCATGTTCAACAGGCCATCGGCTTGTACGTCGAGGTAAGTCACCTCGAAGCCTTGGCGCTCCAGCTCACGCATGGTGTCGAGCACGGCTTTGTGCTCGGTTTTGACGGTGATCAGGTGCTTACCGCGCGACTTGTAGAAGTGCGCTGCACCCTTGATGGCCAGGTTGTTGGACTCGGTCGCACCGCTGGTCCAGACAATTTCGCGGGGGTCGGCACCGATCAGATCACCCACTTGCTCACGGGCTTTTTCTACGGCGGCTTCGGCTTCCCAGCCCCAGGCGTGGGTGCGCGATGCGGGGTTGCCAAAGTGCTCACGCAACCAAGGCACGATGGCGTCCACCACGCGAGGATCGCAGGGGTTGGTGGAGCCGTAGTCGAGGTAAATGGGGAAATGGGGTGTGTTCATGGTTTGCTCTTCTTGAAAATCAGGATTTGGCGAACACCGTGCCCAATTCGAACACCGAATTGGGGCCAGTCATGCGAATGGGCTTGACCACCGGCATGGGCAAAATGGCGCGCTTGATGTTGGGCTTGTTCTCCACCACAAGTCCTTTGGAGAGTTGGTCATCCACCAGCTTTTGCAAGGTCACGGAGTCCAGAAAATCAACCATCTTGGAATTGAGGGAAGCCCAGAGGTCATGGGTCATGCACCGCGCATCACCGCCGTGGCAATTCTCTTTGCCACCGCAGTGGGTCGCGTCGATGGGTTCGTCCACTGACAAAATGATGTCGGCGACGGTGATGTCGGTGGCTTTGCGGCCCAAGGTGTACCCCCCGCCGGGGCCACGTGTGGACTCCACCAAGGTGTGGCGGCGCAATTTGCCAAAAAGTTGTTCCAGATAAGACAAAGAAATCTGCTGGCGCTGGCTGATCGCTGCCAAAGTGACAGGGCCCGCGTCTTGGCGCAGGGCCAAATCGATCATGGCAGTGACGGCAAAACGGCCTTTGGTGGTGAGACGCATGGCAGGCTCCTGAAGTGGTGGGGCGTTCGGTCCATGTCCTGCTGGCGCAGGTTCCCGACTAAACAAGTCAAGTATAGCCCAATCCCGATTAAAACACTCGGGTTAAAGGGGAATTCAAGCCCGAATCAGCGAGACGATGTTGTCGCCCCCTGTTGCGCCAAAAGCCTGCTCTTTCAAAATGGTCAGCTGGTCACGCACCTGCGCGGCCTTTTCGAACTCCAGATTGCGCGCGTGTTCCATCATTTGTTTTTCCAGCTGCTTGATGGCCCGCGCGATGTCTTTCTCGCTCATGTCCTCCACTTTGGCCCGTTGCACCGCGGCTTGCTCCAAGCGCTCGGCTTCTTTGCCTGATTTTTCGCTGTACACACCATCGATCAGGTCTTTGACCTTTTTGACAATGCTCTTGGGCGTGATGCCCATGGCCTCGTTGTGGGCCACTTGCTTGGTACGCCGGCGCTCGGTCTCGCCGATGGCTTTTTTCATCGACTCGGTGATGCGGTCAGCGTACAAAATCGCCCGACCGTTCAAGTTGCGGGCCGCTCGGCCGATGGTCTGGATCAAACTGCGTTCGGAGCGCAAGAAGCCTTCTTTGTCAGCATCCAAAATGGCCACCAGCGACACCTCGGGAATGTCCAGCCCCTCGCGCAGCAAGTTGATACCCACCAACACATCGAACGCGCCCAAACGCAAGTCACGCAGGATTTCCACCCGCTCCACCGTGTCCACATCGCTGTGCAGAAAGCGCACTTTCACGCCGTTGTCGCTCAGGTAATCGGTGAGCTGCTCGGCCATGCGTTTGGTCAGCGTGGTGATCAGCACGCGCTCGTGCTTGTCCACCCGGATGCGGATTTCTTGCAGCACATCGTCCACTTGGTGCGTGGCGGGGCGCACCTCGACCTGAGGATCGACCAAGCCAGTGGGCCGCACCACCTGCTCAACCACCTTGCCCGCGTGCGTCTTTTCGTAGTCGGCGGGGGTGGCCGAAACAAAGATGCACTGGCGCATGCGCTTTTCAAATTCTTCGAACTTGAGCGGGCGGTTGTCCAACGCACTGGGCAGCCGAAAGCCGTATTCCACCAAAGTCGTTTTGCGCGCCTTGTCGCCGTTGTACATGGCGTTGAGCTGGCCAATCATCTGGTGGCTCTCGTCCAGAAACATGATCGCATCGGGCGGCATGTAATCGGTGAGTGTGCTGGGCGCGTCGCCCGGGGCCGCGCCTGACAAGTGCCGGGTGTAATTTTCAATGCCCTTGCAGTGGCCGACTTCGGACAACATTTCCAAATCGAACCGCGTGCGCTGCTCCAGGCGCTGCGCCTCGACCAGCTTGCCCATGCCCACCAGTTCTTTGAGGCGTTGGCCCAGCTCCACTTTGATGGTTTCCACCGCCGCCAGCACCTTGTCGCGCGGCGTCACATAGTGGCTGGACGGGTAGACCGTGAAGCGCGGGATCTTTTGCCGGATGCGCCCTGTGAGCGGGTCAAACAGCTGCAGGCTTTCGATTTCGTCGTCAAACAGCTCGATGCGGATGGCCAATTCCGAGTGTTCCGCCGGGAAAACGTCGATCGTGTCGCCCCGCACCCGGAACTTGCCGCGCGAGAACTCCATGTCATTGCGCTGGTACTGCATGCGGATCAGCTGGGCAATCACGTCACGCTGGCCCAGCTTGTCGCCGGTGCGCAGCGTCATGATCATGCGGTGGTAGCTCTCGGGCTCGCCGATGCCGTAGATGGCCGACACCGTGGCCACAATCACCACATCGCGCCGCTCCATGATGCTTTTGGTACAACTCAGGCGCATCTGTTCGATGTGCTCGTTGATGGCCGAGTCTTTCTCGATGAACAAATCGCGCTGGGGCACATAGGCCTCGGGCTGGTAATAGTCGTAGTAACTGACGAAATACTCGACCGCGTTCTTGGGGAAGAACTCGCGGAACTCGCTGTACAGCTGCGCGGCCAACGTTTTGTTGGGCGCAAACACGATGGCGGGCCGCCCCAGCTGGGCGATCACGTTGGCCATGGTGAAGGTTTTGCCCGAGCCGGTCACCCCCAGCAGGGTCTGGAACACCTCGCCGTCGTGTACGCCTTCGACCAGTTGCGCAATGGCCACCGGCTGATCGCCCGCGGGGGGGTAAGGCTGGTACAGCTCAAAGGGGGAGCCCGGGTAGCTGACGAACTTCCCCTCTGCGTATTTGTCTGCATCAGGTAAAACTTCAACAACAGGGGCTTCAAGCACGTTAAACATCTTTTTGTGGAGACCGCCTGGCCAAACCAGACGGCGGGGGCCGTTAAAATCAGGGCTAACCCTAAAGCCTAACCGAGGAACGGGTTTTCTGCCACCACTGAACACAATCCAAGGACTTTCCATGTCTCTGTTTTCCGCCGTCGAAATGGCCCCCCGCGACCCGATCTTGGGTCTGAACGAGCAATACAACGCCGACACCAACCCCAACAAGGTCAACTTGGGCGTCGGTGTTTATTTCGACGACAACGGCAAATTGCCTCTGCTGCAGTGCGTGCAAACGGCCGAAAAAACCATGATGGACACCCCCACAGCCCGTGGCTACCTGCCCATCGACGGCATCGTGGCCTATGACAACGCCGTCAAGGCGCTGGTGTTTGGCGCCGACTCTGACGTAGTCAAGTCGGGCCGCGTGTCCACCGTGCAAGCGATTGGCGGCACCGGTGGCCTGAAAATCGGCGCCGACTTCTTGAAGAAAGTCAGCCCCAAGGCCAAAGTGCTGATTTCTGACCCCAGCTGGGAAAACCACCGCGCCATTTTTTTGAATGCCGGTTTTGAGGTCGAAAGCTACGCTTATTACGACGCGGCCAAGCGCGGTGTCAACTTCGAAGGCATGCTGGCCGACCTGAATGCCGCAGCCTCCGGCACCATCGTGGTGCTTCACGCCTGCTGCCACAACCCCACCGGTTATGACATCACCGACGCCCAATGGGACCAAGTCATTGCCGTCGTCAAGGCCAAGGGCCTGACCGCCTTCCTCGACATGGCTTACCAAGGCTTTGGCCACGGCATCGCCGAAGACGGTGCGGTGATTGGCAAGTTTGTGGCTGCGGGCCTGAACATCTTGGTGTCGACGTCTTTCTCCAAGAGCTTCAGCCTGTACGGCGAGCGCGTGGGCGCCCTCTCTGTGGTGGCCAACGACAAAGAAGAAGCTTCTCGCGTGCTGAGCCAGCTCAAGATCGCCATTCGCACCAACTACTCCAACCCACCCATCCACGGCGGTGCAGTGGTCGCGGCCGTGCTGAACAACCCCGAACTGCGCGCCCAGTGGGAAAGCGAGTTGGCCGAAATGCGCGTGCGCATCAAAGCCATGCGCCAGAAACTGGTGGACAGCCTGAAAGCGGCGGGTGTGCAGCAGGACATGAGCTTCATCACCACCCAAATCGGCATGTTCAGCTACTCGGGCCTGACCAAAGACCAAATGGTGCGTCTGCGCAGCGAGTTTGGTGTGTACGGCACCGACACCGGACGCATGTGCGTGGCTGCGCTCAACAGCAAAAACATCGACTACGTTTGCGCCTCGATCGCCAAAGTCATCTGACCGCCCCCTTCCACACTGAAAACCGGTTTGAAACCGCCCCTCAGGAGGCGGTTTCTTTTTGGGCGGTCCACAAGGTGACTGCCGATTAGGGGCCAAACTCAAAAAATACCCTATGCACTCCTGTAGTATTGCTGCAGCGCACCATTTATCGCCAGGGAAACTGTCACATGCTTTATCAGATTTTTGAATCGCAACGCTCGATCATGGAGCCTTTTTCCGATCTGGCCCAAGCTGCAGCCAAGCTGTACAGCAACCCCCTGAACCCCATGGCGCAAACGCCTTTGGCACAACGCGTGTCGGCAGGCTATGCCCTGATGCACCGCCTGGGCAAAGACTATGTCAAGCCCGAGTTCGGCATCCAGACGGTCAAGGTCAACAAAACGGAGGTCGCCATCCATGAGCGGATTGAAATCGACAAGCCTTTTTGCGAGCTGCGCCGATTCAAGCGTTTCTCGGACGATCCCGCCACCTTGACTTTGCTCAAGGCCCAGCCCGTCGTTTTGATCGTGGCCCCACTGTCCGGCCACTACGCCACTTTGCTGCGCGACACCGTCAGGACCATGCTGCAAGACCACAAGGTCTACATCACCGACTGGAAAAACGCCCGCCTGGTGCCTTTGACCGATGGGGAATTCCACCTCGACGACTACGTCAACTACGTGCAAGAGTTCATCCGTCACCTGCAGTCCATTTATGGCCACTGCCATGTGGTGAGCGTTTGTCAGCCCACGGTGCCGGTGCTGGCGGCGGTGTCCCTGATGGCCAGCCGTGGTGAAAAGATCCCGCTGACCATGACCATGATGGGCGGCCCCATCGATGCGCGCAAATCACCCACCTCGGTGAACAACCTGGCCACCAACAAAAGCTTTGAGTGGTTTGAGAACAATGTGATCTACCGCGTGCCGGCCAACTTCCCGGGCGCTGGTCGCCGTGTGTACCCCGGCTTTTTGCAGTACACCGGTTTTGTGGCCATGAACCCCGACCGCCACGCTACCAGCCATTACGACTACTTCAAAGATCTGATCAAAGGCGACGACGTCAGCACCGAAGCGCACCGCAAGTTCTACGACGAGTACAACGCCGTACTCGACATGGACGCGGACTACTACCTGGAAACCATCCAGACCGTTTTCCAGGACTTCAAACTGGTCAACGGCACTTGGGACGTCAAAGGTGTGGACGGCAAGATTGAGCGCGTGCGTCCACAAGACATCCAAGGCACGGCCCTGTTGACCGTCGAAGGCGAACTGGACGACATCTCCGGTTCTGGCCAGACCCGTGCGGCGCAGGACCTGTGCACCGGCGTTCCCGTCAGTGAGCGTCAGCACCTGGAAGTGCCAGGTGCAGGCCATTACGGCATCTTCAGTGGCCGCCGCTGGCGTGACATCGTGTACCCGCAGTTGGTCCAGTTCATCCAGAACCACGCGCCCCAAGCCAAGGCCACAGCGCCATCGGCCAAGACAGCTGCCAAGTCCCCTGTCAAAAAAGCGCTGAAAGCTCCCGTGGCCAAAACCACCGCCAAATCTGCAGCTGCCACACCCGAGAAAGCGGCCAGCAAAACGGCGGTTAAAACCGCAGCCCAAACAGCCACCAAGAGCCCGGCCAAAGTTTTGCCAAACAAGGCCGTCAAAACCACTTGGGTTGAAGCGAAGAAAAAGGCCTGAGGTCCATGCCCGACTTGAGCAGCCAAGCGCCTGAGACCCAGGCGCTTTTTCTTGCCCTGAACAACGCACTGCCCCAAACCCAGTGCACACGGTGCGGCTATCCGGACTGCGCCAGTTATGCCCTAGCCATGGCCGAAGGGCAAGCGCCCATCAACCAATGCCCGCCGGGTGGACAAGCGGGCATTGAGCGTCTGGCTGCGTTGACTGGGCGGCCAGCGGTTCCACTGAACCCCGAACACGGCCAAGAAGGGCCGCGCCATGTGGCCATCATTGACGAGGCTTGGTGCATCGGCTGCACGCTGTGCATCAAGGCTTGTCCGACCGATGCGATTTTGGGGGCCAACAAATTGATGCACACCGTGATCGAGCCTTGGTGCACGGGGTGTGAGCTGTGCATTCCGGTGTGTCCAGTGGACTGCATTGCGCTGGAGAACGTGACCGGCGCGCAAACCGGATGGTCAGCTTGGTCTGCGCAGCAAGCCGATACGGCACGCGGGCGCTATGCTTCTCGCCAACAGCGTTTGGTGCACGTGGAAGCTGAGCACCAAAAGCACTTACAAGCCAAAGCCGAGCACAAACTGGCCGATTTGGCCGAACACACCAAAGGCACCGACAACGCCCCCGAAGTGGACCGCAAGCGCGCCATCATCGAAGCGGCGCTGGCCAAAGCAAAAGCCCGCCAAGCTGGTACCTGACGGGCTTTTTTCAGAACCACGTCTTAGTGCGACGCGGCCAAAGCCGCAAACGCCTTGACCACCTCGGGCGGCGCCTGAACCAACTCAATCAACACGCCCTCGCCGCCCATCGGGAACTCCTCGTTCGCCTTGGGGTGCAAAAATGTGATGTCAAAACCCGCGGCCCCCTTGCGGATGCCACCTGGGGCAAATCGCACGCCTTGCGATGAGAGCCACGCCACAGCCACCGGCAGGTCGTCAATCCATAAACCAATGTGGTTGAGCGGCGTGGTGTGCACGGCGGGCTTTTTTTCGGGATCCAGCGGCTGCATCAAATCGACCTCGACCTTGAAGGGGCCGGTGCCGATGGCGCAGATGTCTTCGTCCACGTTCTCGCGTTCGCTTTTGAAGGTGCCGGTCACCTCCAGGCCCAACATGTCCACCCAGAGTTTTTGCAAGCGCGCTTTGTCAGTGCCGCCAATGGCGATTTGCTGGACACCCAGCACTTTGAAGGGGCGGGTCATTTATTCAAACTCCACAATCGTCTGGTCCACGGTGAGCGATTCACCCTTGGCGGCCACCACTTTTTTGACCACGCCGTCTTGCGCGGCAAACAGCACGTTCTCCATTTTCATGGCTTCGATCACGGCCACGCGCTCGCCCGCTTGCACCTTTTGGCCCACCGCCACGGCCACGTCCACCAAGAGGCCCGGCATGGGTGAGAGCACAAATCGGCTCAAGTCGGGGGGAGCCTTGTAGGGCATGAGCTGGTGCAACTCAGCCATGCGCGGCGACATCACCAAAGCTTCGATGCGGGTGCCGTTGTGCTGCACTTGCAAAGCCAGTGGGTTCTTCAAGGTGCCGCGCTCGATTTGCGCGGTGAACGGCTGACCATTGCAAGTGCCTTCGATGCGGATGTCGTTCAAGCGCGAGTGGCTGGCGATGGCATAAGTTTTACCATTGACCGTGATCTTCGCTTCGCCGTGCTTGCCTGCAAACTCGTCCACATGCACGGGCACATAACGGTTGTTGCCCGCTTTGCCCAGTTCCACCACGGCATAGTCTTGACCGACTTGCACGTCGTAACCCGGCAACTGGCCACTCAAACCCGCGGCACGCTCACGCGACTTGCGGCGCACAAAGGCCGCCAAAGCGGCCAAGAAATCGTGGTCGTCGTGCGGCACATCTTCGGCGCGAAAACCTTGGCCGTATTGCTCGGCAATGAAGCCGGTGTTGAAGTCACCCGAGACAAACCTGGGGTGCGCCAGCAAAGCCGCCTGAAAGGGGATGTTGGTGCTGATGCCACGAATCACAAAGCCATTCAGGGCTTCGCGCATTTTGGCAATCGCGTCATTGCGGTCTTTGCCGTGCACGATCAGCTTGGCGATCATCGAGTCGTAGAACATCGGGATCTCGCCGCCGTCCTGCACCCCCGTGTCCACGCGCACGCCGTAAAGCTTGGCGGTGTTGCCTTGGAACATGGTTTGTTTGGGCGTTTGGAAACGCACCAAGCGGCCCGTGGAAGGCAAGAAATTGCGAAACGGGTCCTCGGCGTTGATGCGGCACTCAATGGCCCAACCATTGCGCTGGACATCGGCTTGCTTCAGGGTGAGTTGTTCACCTGCTGCGACACGGATCATTTGCTCCACCAAGTCCAGGCCCGTGATGGCTTCGGTCACCGGATGCTCCACCTGCAAACGGGTGTTCATCTCCAAAAAGTAAAAGCTCTGGTCTTTGCCAACCACAAACTCCACCGTGCCGGCCGATTGGTATTTCACCGCCTTGGCCAGTTGCACCGCTTGCTCGCCCATGGCTTTGCGGGTGGCGTCACTGATAAACGGCGAAGGGGCCTCTTCAATCACTTTTTGGTGCCGGCGCTGGATCGAGCACTCGCGCTCGTTCAAATAAATCACATTGCCGTGGCTGTCGCCCAGCACCTGGATTTCGATGTGACGAGGCTCCTCAACAAACTTCTCGATGAACACGCGGTCATCACCAAAACTGTTGCGCGCTTCGTTGCGGCACGAGGTGAAACCTTCAAAGGCTTCCTTGTCGTTGAAGGCGACTCGCAGGCCTTTGCCACCGCCGCCCGCTGAGGCTTTGATCATCACGGGGTAACCGATGCCCTTGGCAATCTCCACGGCTTTTTCAGCGGTGTCGATCGCATCGTTCACGCCCGGAATGCAATTCACGCCTGCCGCGCCAGCCAGTTTCTTGGACTCGATCTTGTCGCCCATGGCAGCAATCGAGAAATGGCGCGGCCCAATGAAGGCAATGCCCTCGTCTTCGCAGCGCTTGGAAAATTCAGCGTTCTCGCTCAAAAAGCCATAGCCGGGGTGGATGGCTTGTGCGCCAGTGGCTTTGGCGGCCGCGATGATTTTGTCGGCCACCAGATACGACTCGCGCGAAGCGGCCGGGCCAATCAACACCGCCTCGTCAGCCAGTTGCACATGGCGTGCTTCTTTGTCGGCTTCAGAGTAAACGGCCACGGTTTGGATGCCCATTTTTTGGGCGGTGGCGATGACGCGGCAAGCGATTTCGCCTCGGTTGGCAATCAGAATTTTCTTGAACATATGGAATCCTTTATCTCGGTCATCCCGGGCTTGAACCGGGATCGATGGATTGCGGGCACACCCCGCAATGACAAACGCTGCCCATCAAAGGGGAATATTCCCGTGCTTGCGCCATGGGTTTTCAATCTTCTTCTCTTTGAGCATCACCAAGGAACGGGCAATGCGTTTGCGGGTGTTGTGCGGCATGATGACGTCGTCGATGTAACCCCGGTTTGCCGCCACAAAGGGGTTGGCAAACCGGGCTTTGTATTCGGCTTCCTTGGCGGCCAGTTTTTCGGGGTCGCCTTTGTCTTCGCGGAAGATGATTTCTACCGCACCCTTGGCCCCCATCACCGCAATCTCGGCATGGGGCCAGGCAAAGTTCACGTCGCCGCGCAGGTGCTTGGAAGCCATCACGTCGTAGGCGCCGCCGTAGGCCTTGCGGGTGATGACGGTGATTTTGGGCACGGTGCACTCGGCATAGGCGTAGAGCAACTTGGCGCCATGCTTGATGATGCCGCCGTATTCTTGGCTGGTGCCGGGCATAAAGCCAGGCACGTCCACAAAGGTGATGACGGGGATGTTGAAAGCATCGCAAAAGCGCACAAAGCGAGCGGCCTTGATGGAACTCTTGATGTCCAGGCAGCCGGCCAACACCAAGGGCTGGTTGGCCACAATGCCCACGGTTTGGCCGTCGATGCGGGCAAAACCGATCAGGATGTTCTTGGCGTAATCAGGCTGCAATTCGAAGAAGTCACCGTCGTCCACGGTTTTGAGGATGAGCTCCTTCATGTCGTAAGCCTTGTTGGGGTTGTCGGGCACCAAGGTGTCCAAGCTCATGTCGACACGGTCGATGGTGTCACCACTCTTGCGAACGGGTGCTTTTTCGCGGTTGTTGAGCGGCAGGTAGTTGTACAGGCGGCGCAGCATGAGCAGCGCCTCGACATCGTTTTCAAACGCCCTGTCGGCGACGCCGCTCTTGGTGGTGTGGGTCAAGGCGCCACCCAACTCTTCGGCCGTGACTTCTTCGTGGGTCACGGTCTTCACCACCTCAGGGCCGGTGACGAACATGTAGGACGTGTCCTTGACCATGAAGATGAAGTCGGTCAGCGCAGGTGAATAAACCGCCCCGCCGGCCGAAGGGCCCATGATCATGCTGATCTGGGGCACCACGCCAGAGGCCATCACGTTGCGCTGGAACACTTCAGCGTAGCCGCCAAGCGACGCCACGCCCTCTTGAATGCGGGCACCGCCCGAATCGTTCAATCCGATCACGGGCGCGCCGACCTTCATGGCCTGGTCCATGACTTTGCAAATCTTCTCGGCGTGCGTTTCAGACAAGGCACCGCCATACACGGTGAAGTCTTGGCTGTACACAAACGCCAAACGGCCGTTGATCATGCCGTAACCGGTGACCACGCCGTCGCCAGGGATCTTGTTGTCTTCCATGCCGAAGTCGGTGCAGCGGTGCTCCACGAACATGTCCCACTCTTCGAAGGTGCCCTCGTCGAGCAAGACTTCGATGCGCTCACGCGCCGTGAGTTTGCCTTTGCCGTGCTGCGCATCGATGCGCTTTTGCCCGCCACCCAAGCGGGCTGCAACACGCTGTTCTTCCAGTTGCTCAATGATGTTTTGCATGCTTGCTCTCTCTCTCTCAAAAATCAGGTGGGGCGCTGTTCCGCGCGAATGAATGGGGAAGACGCGTGCGCAGCCAGCAGTTGGCGCGCAGCCGTCGAGGCAGCCAACTGGCCCGCCGCGACTTGTTGGCTGAGTTGGGGCAGCAGCGTTTGCACGCCTGCCTGCGCCCGGAAGTTGAGTTTCAACCCGGCATCGATGCGCTCCCACATCCACGACAGGGCTTGTTGTTGGCGGCGCAGGGTCAGTCGGCCATTGCCTGTTTGCAAGCTTCGGAACTCGCTGACCGCCGCCCAAAAACTGTCCACGCCTTGGCCCAATAGTGCGCTGAGTTGCACCACCTTGGGGTGCCACTGGGTGGTGTCCGCGTGCGCGTGACCCGAGCCGCCGTGCATGCCCAAAAGCTGCAAAGCGCTGGTGATTTGCAACTCGGCACGGGTGGCCGCGATGGCGTCGATGTCGGCCTTGTTGATGACCACCAAATCGGCGATTTCCATCACGCCTTTTTTGATGGCCTGCAAATCGTCGCCCGCGTTGGGCAATTGCATCAGCACAAACATGTCGGTCATGTTCGCCACGGCGGTTTCGCTTTGGCCCACGCCCACCGTCTCCACGATCACCACGTCGTAAGCCGCGGCTTCACAGACCAGCATGGACTCGCGGGTTTTTTCGGCCACACCGCCCAAAGTGCCACTGCTGGGGCTGGGGCGAATGTAGGCACGCTCGTGCACGCTGAGCAACTCCATGCGCGTCTTGTCGCCCAGAATCGAGCCGCCCGACACGGTGCTCGAAGGGTCGATGGTCAGCACCGCCACGCGGTGGCCTTGGCCGATCAAATACAGGCCCAGCGCCTCGATGAAGGTCGACTTGCCCACGCCCGGCACACCGCTGATGCCCAAACGAAACGACTGCCCAGTGTGCGGCAGCATGGCCGTGAGCAACTCGTCGGCCTGTGCGCGGTGGTCCGTGCGGGTCGATTCGAGCAGCGTGATGGCTTTGGCCATGGCACGGCGTTGCACCGCTGGTGTACCGAGGAGAAGACCTTGGAGCAGTTGATGGGGTGTCATGCAGCGATGCCTGGTTGAACCCAGTTCTCCAACTTCAAACCCTCAATCCGCTCAAACTCCCGCGTGTTGTTGGTGACACAAACGGCATCCAAAGCCAAGGCGTGGCAGCCAATTTGCAAATCGTGAATGCCAATAGGTGTTCCAGCGGCGCGCAGTCGGTGGTAATGCGCGGCATTTATCCAGGCGGCAGACTCGTTCCAATCTTGAATCTGGAATGAACTCAGCAAATTGCGCAGCGCTGTTCTGTTCTGTTCTTTGTGGAGGCTTTTTTCAACGCCAAATGCCAACTCAGCCACAACCACAGAAGACAAGACAATGCCATCCCGCCCCGCTTCTTGCATGCGCTTGAGCACATTCGCATGGCCGCGCTGCGCATAAATGATGATGTTGGTGTCCAACAAATACAAAGTCGATGACATCAGTCCATGCTTTCGATGTCATCAGGCAAGAGGCCACGCTCTCGTTCAATTTCTTCAGGAAAACCTTCAAACTGAGCCAGCGCTTTCTGCACGCTTGCCCACCATTCATCCTTGTTGCGCTTGGGCCTGAGGATCACGGTGTTGCCCACCTTCTCAATGAACACCTCGGCGGTGTCAAAGCGATAGGCTTTGGGCAGGCGCACCGCTTGGCTGCGGCCTGTGGTGAAAATTTTGGCGGTGTCTGTGAGTGCGTTCATGACGATCCCCAATTAATAGATATCAAATGATATCTATCCATCCGAGTTTTCGCAAGTTCAGGCCAAGGCCTTCTTGATCTGCTCCAGCACATCCTTGGCGCTGACCGGGATCGGGGTGCCGGGACCGTAGATGCCTTTAACACCCGCTTCGTACAACATGTCGTAGTCCTGCCGCGGAATCACACCGCCCACGAAAACGATGATGTCGTCAGCACCCTGCTTTTTGAGCTCTGCAATGATGGCGGGCACTAGGGTTTTGTGACCGGCGGCGAGGGTGGACACGCCCACGGCGTGCACGTCGTTTTCAATCGCTTGGCGGGCGCACTCTTCGGGGGTCTGGAACAGCGGGCCCATGTCCACGTCAAAACCCAGATCGGCAAACGCGGTGGCGACCACTTTGGCGCCCCGGTCGTGGCCGTCCTGGCCCAGTTTGGAAATCATCACGCGAGGGCGACGGCCTTGCGCGTCGGCAAAGGCAGCGATGTCGGCTTTGAGAGCGTTCCAGTATTCCATGGTGTCTCCCACGTTTTCGCCGTCGTCGTAGGCGGCGGCGTAAACGCCAGTGACCTTTTGGGTGTCGGCGCGGTGGCGACCAAAGGCTTTTTCCAGCGCATCGGAAATCTCACCCACCGTGGCGCGCAGGCGCACCGCCTGGATGGACAAGTCCAGCAAGTTGCCCGCGCCGCTGGCGGCGCTTCCCTGTACAGCCGATTCGGCCGCAGCGGTCAAGGCATCCAAAGCGGCTTGCACCTTGGCGCTGTCGCGGGTGGCGCGGATCTTGGCCAAGCGCTCGATCTGGCCGTCGCGCACTTTGACGTTGTCGATGGACAAGGTCTCGATCGGGTCTTCTTTGGCCAGTTTGTATTTGTTCACGCCCACGATGACGTCTTTGCCCGAGTCGATGCGGGCTTGCTTTTCTGCGGCGGCCGCTTCGATCTTGAGCTTGGCCCAGCCGCTGCCCACGGCTTGGGTCATGCCGCCCATGGCTTCGACTTCTTCGATGATGGCCCAGGCCTTGTCGGCCATTTCTTGTGTGAGGCTCTCCATCATGTAAGAACCGGCCCAGGGGTCGATCACGTTGGTGATGTGGGTCTCTTCTTGAATGATCAGCTGGGTGTTGCGGGCGATGCGCGAGCTGAATTCGGTGGGCAAGGCAATCGCTTCGTCAAACGAGTTGGTGTGCAGCGACTGGGTGCCGCCAAACACGGCCGCCATGGCCTCGATGGTGGTGCGCACCACGTTGTTGTAAGGATCTTGCTCGGTGAGCGACCAGCCCGAGGTTTGGCTGTGTGTGCGCAGCATGAGGCTCTTGGGGTTCTTGGCGTCGAAGCCCTTCATGATGCGGCACCACAGCAAGCGGGCTGCGCGCATCTTGGCGATCTCCAAATAGAAGTTCATGCCCACCGCCCAGAAGAAGGACAGGCGGCCGGCGAACTCGTCCACGTCCATGCCCTTGGCGATGGCGGTCTTCACATACTCTTTGCCGTCGGCCAAGGTGAAGGCCATTTCCAGCGCTTGGTTGGCCCCGGCTTCTTGCATGTGGTAGCCCGAGATCGAGATCGAGTTGAACTTCGGCATCTTCTTGGACGTGTACTCGATGATGTCGCCGATGATCTTCATCGACGGCTCGGGCGGGTAGATGTAGGTGTTGCGCACCATGAACTCTTTCAGAATGTCGTTCTGAATCGTTCCGCTGAGTTTGTCTTGGCTCACGCCCTGCTCTTCGGCGGCGACCACATAACCCGCCAGCACCGGCAGCACCGCGCCGTTCATGGTCATGGACACGCTGACCTTGTCCAGCGGGATCTGGTCGAACAGGATCTTCATGTCTTCGACCGAGTCAATCGCGACCCCGGCTTTGCCCACGTCGCCCATGACGCGCGGGTGATCGGAGTCGTACCCACGGTGCGTGGCCAAGTCAAACGCCACCGACACACCCTGCCCGCCTGCGGCCAGCGCCTTGCGGTAAAAAGCGTTGGATTCTTCTGCGGTGGAGAAGCCGGCGTATTGGCGGATGGTCCAGGGTCGCACCGCGTACATGGTGGCCTGGGGGCCGCGCAAGAAAGGCTCAAAACCGGGCAGTGTGTTGGCGTAAGGCAAGTTGGCCGTGTCGGCCGCTGTGTACAAAGGCTTGACGACGATGCCGTCGGGTGTCTTCCAGTTCAGAGCGTTCACATCGCCACCGGGAGCGGATTTGACGGCTGCTTTTTGCCAAGCCTCCAGATGGGATGCGTTGAATTCAAATGCGTTTGACGACATGGCGCTGTGCTTTCGGGACAAAAATGACTGAAGTGGATTTTGGCAGCTGGGGCTATGAACCGGATCAGATTTATTGTGATTCATAATTATTGATGCAGAATATTCTAACCGGCTTACAATTTAGCCTCTGAAAAGCTTTCTTCAACGCCCCAATCTTCGACTGTCCGTCCCTTCACGCACCATGTCCGCCCTGTCCCTAGCCCCTCGTGCCTTGTACGAAGAAGTTGCCGAACTGATGCGGCAACGGATTTTTGCGCGCGAAATGGAGCCGGGCAGTTGGATTGACGAGTTGCGCATCGCAGATGCCTTGGGCATCAGTCGCACCCCACTGCGCGAAGCGCTGAAGGTGCTGGCCGCCGAAGGCTTGGTGACCATGAAGGTGCGCCGCGGTGCCTATGTGACCGAGGTCAGCGACAAGGACCTGCGCGATGTTTACCACCTGCTGGCTTTGATGGAGTCGGACGCCGCCCGCGTGGTGGCGGAAAACGCCAGCCCCGAGCAAATGACACAAATCAGCGCTTTGCACCAGGAACTGGAAAAAGCCACCCACGACAGAGCCCGCTTCTTCGAGATCAACGAAGCCTTTCACATGTTGCTGCTTGAATTGGCCAACAACCGCTGGCGCGACCAAATGGTGGCGGACCTGCGCAAAGTGATGAAACTCAACCGCCACAGCTCCTTGTTCAAGGAAGGTCGGATCGAACAATCCCTGGCCGAGCACCGGGCCATCGTACAAGCCTTGGCCGATCGCCAGCCCGAGCAGGCGGCCAAGTGCATGTGGGCGCATTTCGCAAACGGCTTGCAAGCCGCCCAATGAGCAGCCGCCAGACCACCCTCCCTTGAAATGGAGCGCATCTGCCATTTGTGGGAGGCGCGGCTTCTTTGGGGCCACCGTATTTTGTGGGCGCTGCGCGCCCCGTCGCGATGAGCCCTCGCAAACCCCAACTGCCCCATCGCGCGCAGGGCGCGGCTCCTACAAACACATGCGCACCTGCGAAGCCCCGTGGGAGCAGCACCCTGCGCGCGATCTGCACGGCCATTGTGGGATCAGCACCCCCTGTGCACGATCTGCACGGCCATTGTGGGAGCAGCACCCTGTGCGCGATCTGCACATCAGTCGCTCACCACCGCCCCTCTCGCCAGCGCAGCGCGCGCCAGTTGCCAGACTTCACGTGGCGGCAAAGGCTTGAGTTTGTGGTCGCTCCACACTTGCCGCCACAAACGCCCCCCGCGTTGCCCGTGGTACAGGCCCAGCATGTGCCGCGCAATCGCGTACCAAGGGCAGCCGTCTTCGGCAAAGGCGCGCTCCATGTAGGCCACCATGGCCTCCTCCACCGCTTCGCGGCTGGGCACCGCATAGGCGTCGTCAAAAAATGCGGCGTCCCAAGTGCCCAAAAGCCAAGGGTTGTAGTACGCCTCGCGCCCGACCATCACACCGTCGGCATGCTGCAAATGCAAAGCGATTTCTTCGTTGGTTTTGATGCCGCCGTTCACCGCGATCAGCAATGACGGAAAGTCTTTTTTAAGTTGATAAGCCAGCTCGTAGCGCAACGGCGGGATCTCGCGGTTTTCCTTTGGCGAGAGGCCATCAAGCCAGGCATTGCGGGCGTGCACGATGAACACCTTGCAGCCTGCCTCGCTCACCGTGCCCACAAAGTCGCGCACAAAGTCGTAACTTTCAATGCGATCAATCCCGATGCGATGCTTCACCGTCACCGGCACGTCCACCACATCGAGCATGGCTTTCACGCCATCGGCCACGGTGCGCGGCTCGTTCATCAAGCAAGCCCCAAACGCGCCGCGCTGCACACGGTCTGAGGGGCAACCGCAGTTGAGGTTGATCTCGTCGTAGCCCCAGTCCTGCCCCAACTTGGCGGCATGGGCCAGATCGGCGGCCTCGCTGCCGCCCAGTTGCAGGGCCACGGGGTGTTCTTCGGCGTTGAAGCGCAAATGCCGCTGCACACTGCCGTGGCGCAGCGCACCGGTGGTCACCATCTCGCTGTAGAGCAAGGTGTGGCGGGTCAGCAGGCGGTGGAAAAAACGGCAATGGCGGTCGGTCCAGTCCATCATCGGTGCCACCGACAATCGCCAGCGTTGAGGTTCGGGGAAATGCATGAGGGGATTATCCTTGGCTTGCTGCGGACTGAAAAACAAACATGCACACTTCATGTCGAAGGCATTTTGAACAAACGCAGTTCTTGAACTGACAATGTGCGCCTGAGCAAGGAGAGATCTCGATGGGTAGTGCAACGATGTGGTGGGTTCTGGCTGGCGTCTTGGTGGCGCTGGAATTGGTGACCGGTACTTTTTACCTGTTGATGCTGGGCTTGGGGGCCGTGGCTGCAGCCCTGGCTGCGCTGGCAGGCTACGACCTGAACACCCAACTGGTGTCTGCGGCCACCGTCGGCGGCCTGGGAGCCGTGCTGCTAGGCCAATGGCGCAAGCGCCAAAGCAGCACGCCACAAGAAGCGCAAGACCAGCACCTGGACTTGGGCGCCACTGTGCAGGTCGATGCCTGGGATACCCAAGGCACCGCGCAAGTCAAACACCGGGGCGCTGCCTGGACTGCCGTTTTGGCCCCAGGTCAGACCGCGACACCGGGCTTGTACCGCATTCAGGCCATGGCGGGCAACCGCTTGGTACTCGAAAAAATTTGAACACCATACAAACACTTTGAAAAGGGAGAAAACCATGGAAGTCGCTGCCGTCCTCGTGATCATCGCGATCCTGTTCGTCATCAAGACCGTCAAGGTCGTGCCCCAGCAAGAAGCCTGGGTGGTGGAGCGGCTGGGTAAATTTCACGCCAGCCTGGCCCCGGGCCTGAACTTTGTGGTGCCTTTTGTCGACCATGTGATCCAAAAGCACAGCCTGAAAGAGATTCCGCTCGACGTGCCCAGCCAGATCTGCATCACGCGCGACAACACGCAGCTGCAAGTCGACGGCATCCTGTACTTTCAGGTGACCGACCCCAAGCTGGCCAGCTACGGCTCGTCCAACTACATCGTGGCCGTGACGCAATTGGCGCAAACCAGCTTGCGCAGCGTGATCGGCAAGCTGGAGCTCGACAAGACCTTTGAAGAGCGCGACATCATCAACGCCCAAGTGGTCGCGGCCATCGACGAAGCTGCGCTCAACTGGGGTGTGAAGGTGCTGCGCTACGAAATCAAGGACCTGACACCGCCCAAAGAAATTTTGCTGGCCATGCAGTCGCAAATCACGGCTGAGCGTGAAAAGCGCGCGCTGATCGCGGCCTCCGAAGGCCGGCGCCAAGAACAAATCAACATCGCCACCGGCGAGCGTGAGGCTTTCATCGCCCGCTCAGAAGGCGAAAAGCAAGCCGCCATCAACAAGGCCCAAGGCGATGCTGCGGCCATCACCGAAATGGCCAACGCCACCGCACAAGCGATTGAGCGGATCGCCGCCGCCATCCGCCAGCCCGGCGGCGAGCAAGCGGTGCAACTCAAAGTGGCTGAGCAAGCCGTGCAGGCCTACAGCAAGGTGGCACAAGACGCCAAGACCACCCTCATCGTGCCGGGCAACATGACCGAGGTATCAGGTCTGATCGCCTCGGCCATGCAGATGGTGGGCACAGGCAAGCAAGTGGGCAATTGATCTCACTGCACACGCGAACGCAAAAAACCCGCCGAAGCGGGTTTTTTGTGTCTCCAGCCCTGCGGCCAGGGCTTCAGCCCATGTGCAGACCGCCGTTGACCGAGAAGTCAGCGCCCGTGGCGTAACCGCCCTCTTCGCTGGCCAGCCAGGCCACGATGGAGGCGATTTCGCTGGGCTTGCCCAAACGCTTGACCGGTACGGTGGCCACGATTTTTTCCAGCACATCAGGGCGGATGGCGTTGACCATGTCGGTGCCAATGTAGCCGGGGCTGACGGTGTTCACCGTGACGCCTTTGGTGGCCATCTCTTGGGCCAAAGCCATTGAAAAACCGTGCATGCCGGCTTTGGCAGCCGAGTAGTTGGTTTGACCGGCTTGGCCCTTGTTGCCGTTGACCGACGAGATCTGGATGATGCGGCCCCAGCCTTTTTCCACCATGTCGGGCACGACCTGTTTGGTCACGTTGAACATGGAGTTCAGGTTGGTGTCGATCACCGCATCCCAGTCTTCACGCGTCATCTTCAAAAACACGCGGTCCCGGGTGATGCCGGCGTTGTTCACCAGCACATCGATGACGCCGTGTTCTTCTTTGGCTTTGGTGAAAGCGGCCACGGTGGAGTCCCAATCGCCCACATTGCCCACCGAAGCATAAAAGGTGAAGCCCAACGATTTTTGTTCGTCCAGCCATTTGGTGAAGTCTCGGGTCGGGCCGCAACCGGCGATGACCTTGAACCCGTCTTGGTGCAGGCGTTGGCAAATGGCGGTCCCGATACCGCCCATGCCGCCCGTGACGTACGCTACTTTTTGACTCATGAAGTTTCTCCTGTTGAATGAGTTGTTGAAAAACGAAAAGGAATCGAATCAGATGCGCTCGATCGCCAAGGAAACGCCCATTCCCCCGCCGATGCACAGCGCCGCCAAACCCTTGTTGGCTTGGGTGCGCTGCATCTCGTGCAGCAAGGTCACCAAAATGCGGCAACCGGACGCACCGATGGGGTGACCAATGGCGATGGCACCGCCGTTGACGTTGACCTTGGCCGGATCGATGTCCAGCGCCCGGTTGACGGCGCAGGCTTGCGCGGCAAAGGCTTCGTTCAGCTCGAACAAGTCCACGTCCTGGGCTTTCCAGCCGGCGCGGGCCAACGCTTTTTGAGACGCCGGCACGGGGCCCATGCCCATGGTGGCCGGGTCCAAGCCGCTGGTGCCAAAAGCGGCAATGCGGGCCAAGGGCTTGAGGCCCAAGGCAGCGGCCTTTTTGGCCGACATGACCATCACGGCGGCAGCACCGTCGTTGATGCCCGAGGCATTGCCCGCCGTCACGCTGCCCGCCTTGTCAAAGGCGGGGCGCAAACCGGCGAGCACTTCTTCGCTGGTTTTCTTGTTGATGAATTCGTCGGTGTTGAACACCAGCGGATCGCCCTTGCGCTGAGGGATCAGCACGTCCACGATTTCGTCCTTGAACTTGCCTGCTTCTTGTGCAGCCGCGGCCTTGCGCTGGCTGCCTGCCGCCAGAGCGTCTTGCATCTCACGGCTGATGCCGTGGGCTTTGGCCACGTTTTCAGCGGTGATGCCCATGTGGTACTGGTTGTACACGTCCCACAGGCCGTCCACGATCATGGTGTCGGTCATTTTCCAGTCGCCCATGCGCTGGCCGTCGCGGCTGCCATTCAAAACGTGCGGGCTGGCGCTCATGTTTTCCTGGCCACCGGCGATGACGATTTCGCTGTCACCCCAGGCCACAGCCTGCGCGGCCAGCATCACGGCCTTCAGGCCCGAGCCGCACACGGCGTTGATGGTCAGGGCCGGGGTTTCTTGGGCCACACCGGCTTTCATCATGGCTTGGCGGGCAGGGTTTTGGCCCACACCTGCGGCCAGCACCTGGCCCATGATGACTTCACCGATGGCGTCCACCGGCAGGCCGCTGCGCTCCAACAAACCCTTGATGACGATGCTGCCCAGCTCGGTGGCGGGGGTCTTGGCGAGCGAGCCGCCAAATTTGCCCACGGCGGTGCGTGCGGCTGCAACGATGACGATGTCTTCCATTTTTTCTCTCCAGTAAAAATCAATCAGGCTTTGGCTTTGACGTAACGGCCCGGGGCCGCTTCGATGGCTTTGTATTTGGCCGCTTTGCCATAGGTTTTGGGCGCGGCGATCTGCTTGCCCGCATGGCTCTTGAGCCAGTCCGACCAATCGGTCCACCAGCTGCCAGGCACCTCTTTGGCCTTGGCGATCCAGGCGTTCACATCGGCTGGGAATGGGGTGCCTTCGCTCAACCAGTGGCTGCGCTTTTTGGCCGCTGGCGGGTTGATCACGCCCGCAATGTGGCCCGAGGCGCCCATCACAAAGCGCTTTTTGCCGGGCAGCACTTGCGTGCTGGCATAAGCGCCACCAATCGGCACGATGTGGTCTTCGCGTGAGCCGTAGATGTAAACCGGCATGTCGACCTTGCCCAGGTCAATCGCTTGGCCACACACCTGGACCTTGCGGGGTTTGACCAGGTTGTTCTCCAAATAGGTGTTGCGCAGGTACCAGGCGTAGAAAGGCCCCGGCAGGTTGGTCGAATCGCTGTTCCAGTAGAGCAGGTCAAACGGCGGTGGGGTTTCACCCTTGAGGTAGTTGCCCACCACATAGTTCCAGACCAAGTCGTTGGGGCGCAAAAAGCTGAAAGTCGAAGCCAGGTCTTGCCCTTTGAGCAAGCCGCCCTGCCCCATTTGCTGTTCACGGAATTTGACGAAGTTCTCGTCAATGAACACGTCCAGAATGCCGGTGTCGGTGAAGTTGATGAGGGTGGTGAGGAAGGTGGCACTGGCCACCGGCTTGTCGCCACGCGCCGCCAACACGGCCAACGCGGTCGACAAGATGGTGCCGCCCACACAAAAACCCAGCGCGTTGATCTGGGGCGCGCCGGTGATGGCCTGCACCGTGTGGATCGCCTCGATCGCGGCGTGCTCGATGTAGTCGTCCCAGCTCTTTTGGGCCATGGACTCGTCAGGGTTGCGCCAGCTCACCACAAAAGTGCGGTGGCCTTGGCTGACCGCATAACGGATCAGCGAGTTTTCGGGCTGCAAATCCAGGATGTAAAACTTGTTGATGCAAGGGGGCACCAGCAAAAACGGCTTTTCGTAGACCTTGGCCGTGAGCGGCTTGTATTCGATGAGCTGGAAAAATTCGTTCTCGAACACCACCGCACCCTCGGTGGTGGCCACGTTTTTGCCCACTTCAAACAAGCTCTCATCGGTCATCGAAACATGCCCTTGCCGCATGTCGTGCACCAAGTTTTGAATCCCCTTTGAAATGCTTTCGCCTTGCGTGTCGATGGCTTTCTTTTGCGCCTCGGCATTGAAGACCAAAAAATTGCTGGGCGCAGCAGCCGCCACCCATTGCTCAACAGCAAAACGGATGCGGGTGCGGGTTTTGTCGTCGGCTTCGACCGCATCGGCCAGCCCCATCAGGGTCCGGGCGTTCAGAAGGTAAGTGGCGGCATTGAAGGCGGCCATGGGGTTGGCGGTCCAGGCTTCCCCCGAAAAACGGCGGTCCTTGACTTGCAAGCTGCTGTGCAGGCTCTGATTCCACAGTTCGGAGGCGTCTTTAAAGTACTGCCCTTGCAGGGTCTGGAGCTTTTCCTGCGAGAATTTGAGTGCGGGTGTTGAGGCATCGGCTGCTGGACTCAAGCCACCGAGGTCGATGGTCTGAAAGTGCTGCAGGGCTTGACCCCAACTTTTGGCCAGGTTTTGCTGGAATCCCTCGCCCATTTGCGTCCAGAATTCAGGGGAAGTTGCACTCATTCTTTGTCTCCTCTGTTGAGCGTTTTTTTAATTTCCAACGTCTGCAGTATCAGTCAATTCGTTGTCGCCTAAATTACAAGAAGCAAAAAAATTATGTATTTGATCGTGATCGCATGGTTTTATGTGACTTTGTTGATGGCTTTGGCTGAAGCCTTCAGTTCACAGGGCACCGTCATGGGGGCCATCGTCACCTTCCTCGTTTACGGGGTGCTGCCGATGTCCTTGGTGATTTACCTGATGGGCACGCCTTTGCGCCGCAAAGAAATACGCCGCCAGTCACAAGAGGCCCTGAATCCATCAGCAAACGCTCCTTCACAGCGCGAGCCAAATGCAAGCGGCCATGCGACCGGTCTGCCCGAAAAGGCGACCATCACGTCGGTGGGAGAAAAAGCGTGAGGCTTGGGTCGCGGTGCACCAAGCCGCTTGGCTGTCATTGCCAAAAATCTGACTGAGCCCCAAACGCTGCAAGCGCTGCCGGGCCAGTCCCGCCAGATCGGCTTGAAATTTCCCATTGGCTGCAGGCTCAAAACAAGAAGCCGCTTGTGCATCGCCATCGCAAAAAGCGGCCCGAACTTCTGGACCGACCTCAAAAGCATGGGGGCCAATGCAGGGCCCCAGCCAGGCCAATACCGCCTCGCGTGCTGACCGCCTGGGTTCTGCGAGCGCAACAAGTTTCTCCAGAACCCCAATGCCCCCCTGCCCGGCCAAACCGCGCCAACCGGCATGGGCTGCGGCCACCCAAGTGCCCGCAGCATCACACAACAAGACTGGCAAACAATCGGCCACCAGGATGGTGCAGGCCACATCTGGGGACACCGACAGACTCGCATCGGCTGCCATCCCATCGGCCAAGTCTGCATTGACACGCAAACAGTCCACCCCATGCACTTGCTGTAAGAAGATGGGACGCCGCCCCACTGCGGCTTGCAAGCGAAGGCGGTTAGACAAGACGTCCGAAGGCCGGTCCCCCACATGGTCGCCCAAGTTCATGCTGTCGAAAGGTGCCTGCGATAGACCGCCATGACGATCGGTCATCAGGGCGCGCACATGGCTGGGTACAGGCCAGTCAGGCTGCAGCCAGCTCAAAGGCAAATCGGTGGTCAATTCATGCACTCCCTGGGCTCGGCCATTGCGGCGCTGCAGGTCAGACCCGCCGTACGCGCCTCCGTGGTGAGCATAAACTCAAAGCACAGTCGGCGGGGACACCGCCTGTCTATTGTCTAATCCCATGATGTCTGAAAACGACCCCATGCCTGCACTGCCCTGGATAGAGGCGGATGAACCTTTGCCACCGGTGACACACTCTTGGGGGCCTGCATCGTCTGCGCCAGGCTTGCTCGCGGCCGGACAAGACTTGACGCCTGCACGTTTGCTGGAGGCCTACAGTCAGGGCATCTTTCCTTGGTTCAGCCCTGGACAACCTGTGCTGTGGTGGAGCCCGGACCCCCGCATGGTTTTGACCACGCCCGAGTTTCGGTTTCGACGTTCCTTGAGGCAAAGCCTCAAGCGCCACTTGTTGAGCCCTGACTTCCAGTTGTGTTTTGACCGGGACTTTTCCCAGGTCATTCGCCGCTGCGCCACCACGCTCCGATCCGGACAAACAGGCACCTGGATCGTACCCAAGATGGTCCATGCCTATGAAAACCTGCATCGGCAAGGCCATGCACACAGCGCAGAAGTCTGGCGGGATGGTCAATTGGTGGCCGGGTTGTATTTCATCGCGCTGGGCCATGCCGTGTTTGGAGAGTCGATGTTCACCACCATCGATGACGGCTCCAAAATGGCACTGGCTTGTTTGGTCAGTGTTTGCCTCAAGCACGGCATCACGGCCATCGACTGCCAACAAAAAACGGGGCATTTGGCCTCCATGGGCGCACGCGAGATGCCACGCGCTCAATTCATTCATGGACTTGAACACGCCCGCACTTTGCCCAATGTGGACTGGGCTGGGCAATCTCTATACTTGGATGCATTCACGTCTTTGAACAACTCTGAGTGACGCACCTGAACGACCTTCCTTTGCAGGCCCTGCAGTTTTATGCAACGGCCTCCTACGAATGCAGCTACCTGCCGCAGCGACAAGCACGCTCGCAAGTGGCCACGCCCAGTCATCTGATTCACAACGAGGTGTACGCCGAGCTGGTGGAACAAGGCTTTCGCCGCAGTGGCTTGTTCACTTACCGGCCCTATTGCGATGGCTGTCAAGCTTGCTTGCCTTTGCGCGTGAAGGTGGCGCAATTCAAACCCGATCGCAGTCAGCGGCGGGCGCAGCGGGCCCATCATCATTTGCAGGTGCGGGTCGTGGAATTGCGTTTCGATCAGGAACACTACGACCTGTACTTGCGTTATCAAAATGAGCGCCACGCTGGCGGCGGCATGGACCATGACAGCATCGATCAGTACAGCCAATTCTTGCTGCAAAGCCGCGTCAATTCCCGCATCGTTGAATTTCGTGAACCCGCCAGCGATGGCGTCCCGGGCGCACTCAAAATGGTCAGCATCGTGGATGTGTTGAACCACGGCCTGTCGGCGGTCTACACTTTTTATGAACCCGATGAGAACGCCAGTTACGGCACCTACGGTGTGCTTTGGCAAATCGCGCAGGCTCGCGCCATGCAGCTGTCCTATGTGTACTTGGGTTACTGGATCAGCGGCAGCGCCAAAATGCAATACAAATCCCGCTTTCAGCCATGCGAAATCCGCCAACAGGGGCAATGGCAAAGTTTGGCCTGAGCCGGGAATAATTTTTCACAGTGTAAAATCAGAGCAGAATTTTTCTGAAACGCATGAAAAAAGAAAACGCCCTCACGCCCACGCCAACGATCCAAGTCATCGAACGCATGTTCTCGCTGATCGATGTGCTCGCCTCCCGCGAAGAGGCCATCTCACTCAAGGAGATCAGTGAAAAAACGGGTTTGCACCCCTCCACCGCCCACAGGATTTTGAACGACCTGGCCACTGGGCGGTTTGTGGATCGCCCTGAAGCTGGACACTACCGTTTGGGCATGCGCTTGCTGGAACTGGGCAACCTGGTCAAAGGGCGCTTGAATGTGCGCGATGCCGCGTTGGCGCCCATGCGCGAGTTGCACAAACTGATCCAACAACCCGTCAACCTCAGCATGCGGCAAGGGGACGAAATCGTCTACATCGAGCGTGCCTTCAGCGAACGGTCTGGGATGCAGGTGGTGCGCGCCATTGGTGGCCGGGCACCGCTTCATTTGACTTCTGTGGGCAAACTCTTTTTGGCCGCAGACGATCCTTTGCGCGTGCGCTCTTATGCAACACGCACTGGCTTGTCCGGCCAAACCCGCAACAGCATCACCCACCTCCAAGTCCTGGAACGGGAACTGAGCAGAATCAAACAATACGGCATCGCGCGAGACAACGAAGAGTTGGAATTGGGTGTCCGCTGCATCGCAGCAGGCATCTACGACGACCAAGGCAAGTTGCTGGCTGGCCTGTCGATCTCTGCCCCCGCCGATCGACTCGACGAAGGTTGGCTGCCCAAATTGCAAAGCGCGGCGAGAGAAATCTCGGCCACATTGGGACACGATGCCAAGCGCTGAATCAGAACGCAAAAAAGCGCCTTTCGGCGCTTTTTTTTGAGTAGTGCTGTTCAGCTCGGCTGCTGTTCAGAAAACGCGGTGTGCTTGCTGCCCGTCACAGAACCAGGTTTTTCAAGCCAACGGCGAACACGCTCCGCATCGCCGATTCGACTGAGCTTGCCCGCAGAATCCAAAAATACCATGATCAGTTTGCGTCCGGAAACCTGGGCCTGCATCACCAAGCATTGGCCAGCCTCCGAGATGTAACCGGTTTTTTGCAAACCAATGTCCCATTGTGGGCTCTTGACCAAGCGGTTGGTGTTGTTGTACTGCAAAGTGCGGTGCCCCACAGCAATCTCGCGGCCATGAGAAGTGGACAGTTCGCGCAACAAAGGCTCTTTGTAGGCCGCACCAACCAAGGTGGCCAAATCCATCGCGCTGGACTGATTCTTGCTGGACAAACCTGTCGGCTCCACGTAGCGGGTGTCGCGCATGCCCAGTGAACTGGCACGTGAATTCATGCGCGAGACAAAGGTGTCGAGGCCGCCCGGAAAGGTACGCCCCAAAGCATGTGCGGCACGGTTCTCGCTGGACATGAGGGCCAAATGCAACAGATCACCACGGCTCAGCACGGAGCCCACCGCCAGACGGGAAGAGCTGCCTTTTTCGGTGTCGACATCGGCTTGGGTGATGGCAATCATCTCGGACATCGGCAGTTGCGCATCAGAAATCACCAAACCGGTCATCAACTTGGTCAATGAGGCTATGGGCAAGACCGCTTGATCGTTCTTGCTCAGCAACACTTCACGGGTGTCTTGATCGATCACCAAGGCCACACTGGAATGCAAGTCAAGGGGATCGGATGTGCCACGCAAGCCAGCCATCTGTCCGAAAGAAGCACGCACTGGTGCTGCGGTCATGGCATTCACCTGAACGGTGCGCTTGGCCGCCAAGGGTTTGCGGCTGGTTTTTTTGGAAACCGTTTTGGGGACGCTTTTGCCAGGTTTGGCCGAAGCAGAGGCTGTTCGCTTGGACTTCGGTGTGTTGTTGGAATTGGCCTCGGCCAACACAGGCGCCAACAAGAAAACCCCCAACAGCGCGGCCAGGAACACCGCTGAGATGCGCTGGGTCCAAGTGGATCTGAAAGTGTTCATTGAGGTTGAATTCAATCGCATTGCGGTTTGTGTTTCAACATTGGGTTTGAATATAACACCAGAGTCTATAAAAAAGCAAAAAGTCACGCAAGAACAATAACTTGCGTGACTTTCATGAAGTTAAAAAGTAATTCTTAATGTGTCATTTAACCTTGCGCCGCCACCCTGTCCGCTTTGCTTTGGAGCTTGTTCAGTGCACTGAGGTAGGCCTTGGCCGAAGCCACAACGATATCGGGGTCCGAACCCACCCCATTGACGACCCGCCCGCTGTTTTGCAAACGCACCGTCACTTCGCCTTGGCTTTCCGTAGAACCGCTGATGGCGTTGACCGAATACAGCACCATTTCCGCGCCACTTTTGACATGCGACTCGATCGCCTTCAGGGAGGCATCCACCGGGCCATTGCCATCCGACTCGGTACTCACTTCCTTGCCCTCGACCGTGAAAACCACGGCCGCATGTGGGCGCTCGCCGGTTTCGCTGTGCTGGGACATCGAGACAAAGCCGTACTGCTCTTTTTCGGTGCTGACACTTTCATCGCTGACCAAAGCCAAGATGTCTTCGTCAAAGATCTCACTCTTGCGATCGGCCAACTCTTTGAACTTGGCGAAAGCGTTGTTGATTTCGGTCTCGCTGTCCAGGGTCACGCCCAAATCTTCCAAACGTTGTTTGAAGGCGTTGCGGCCGCTGAGTTTGCCCAACACGATTTTGTTGTGGGACCAGCCCACATCTTCCGCCCGCATGATTTCATAGGTGTCGCGGGCCTTGAGGACGCCGTCTTGATGGATGCCCGAGGCATGTGCAAAAGCGTTCGCACCCACCACCGCTTTATTGGGCTGAACCACAAAACCGGTGGTTTGGCTGACCATGCGGCTGGCGGCCAGAATGTGGCTCGCATCGATGCCCACATCCAGACCAAAATAGTCACGGCGCGTCTTCACGGCCATGACCACTTCCTCCAGCGAGCAATTGCCTGCGCGCTCACCCAACCCATTGATGGTGCACTCGACCTGGCGTGCGCCGCCGATCTTCACGCCGGCCAGCGAGTTGGCCACCGCCATGCCCAAATCATTGTGGCAATGCACCGACCAGATCGCTTTGTCCGAGTTGGGAATGCGCTCGCGCAAAGTGCGGATGAACTCACCATAGAGCTCGGGCACCGCGTAACCCACGGTGTCGGGCACGTTGATGGTGCTGGCCCCCTCGGCGATCACGGCCTCCAGGATGCGACACAGGAAATCCATGTCACTGCGGTAACCATCTTCCGGACTGAATTCCACATCACCCACCAGGTTTCGGGCAAAGCGCACCGACTGCTTGGCTTGCTCAAACACTTGGTCGGGTGTCATGCGCAGCTTCTTTTCCATGTGCAAGGGCGAAGTGGCAATGAAGGTGTGGATGCGTCCGCTGTTGGCCCCTTTCAGGGCTTCGGCGGCGCGAGAGATGTCGCGGTCATTGGCACGAGACAAAGAGCAAATGGTGGAATCCTTGATCGCATCGGCAATGGCTTTGACCGCCTCAAAATCGCCGTTGGAGCTGGCCGCAAAACCGGCTTCGATCACGTCCACGCGCAGACGCTCCAGTTGGCGGGCAATGCGCAGCTTCTCGTCACGGGTCATGGAGGCGCCGGGCGATTGCTCGCCGTCTCGCAAGGTGGTGTCGAAAATAATCAGTTTGTCAGTCATGTTCACTCCTGGTCAAAAATCCGCAAGTCCAAGCAAAAATGCAAAAGGCCCGTTGCGGATGGCATACGGGCCTTTTGGGAAAATGTTTGCGTGCGCTACACATCCCGCCCGTGGGGCGCTAGCAGCAGTGCAAACAGAGGAAAGTTCATCAAAATAATGTAGCACAGTTCAAAGTCCGAACTGTCTTGCAGTTGACATCACTGGTGCAAGCCCCGCTCGTCGGGCTCGTCGGTGGAGGTACTGATCATGCTGGTGGGCTGCCCTTTGGCCTTGCGCCAGACGTAGATCACGTAGCCACTGACACCATAAGCCACAAACGAACCGAACAAGACGGTGGGTGGATCGATGTTCACTGCCGCAATGCCCAAGGCCACCAGCACCAGTGTGGCAAAAGGCACGCTCTTTTTCATGTGCATGTCCTTGAAACTGTAAAACGGCACATTGGTCACCATCGAGAGGCCCGAAAACAGGCACACGGCAAACATCCCCCAGGACACGGCTTTGGCAGGCACAGCGTTTTCAAACATGATCCAGACAAAACCCATCACCAAGGCCGCTGCCGCAGGCGAAGGCAAGCCCTGGAAATAACGCTTGTCGACCACCGCCGTGTTGACGTTGAAGCGCGCCAGACGCAGCGCAGCGCAGGCGCAATACACAAATGCAGCGATCCAACCCCAACGCCCGAGTTCTTTGAGGGTCCAAACATACGCAATCAAAGCGGGGGCCGCCCCGAACGACACCATGTCAGACAAGGAATCCATCTGTTCGCCAAAGGCACTTTGGGTGTTGGTCAAGCGGGCGACGCGGCCATCCAGACTGTCGAGCACCATGGCGCTGAATATACCCACGGTGGCCAGATCAAAACGGCCATTGATGGCCATGACAATGGCATAAAACCCCCCAAAAAGGGCCGCCAAAGTGACCATATTGGGCAGCATGTAAATGCCCTTGGAAGGTTTGCGCACGGGGGGCGCAAACTCAGCCTCTTCGGCCGTGTTTTGTTCGTTGATTTTGCTCATCGTCTTTTCCAGTTGCGTTTTACGGAGCCATCCCTTGCAAGTGAAGTTTACGGCAGTCCACGCAGCCAAGAAAAAAGGCCACCGCAGTGGCCTTCTTCCATCTTGCCCAAAGGCCCAGATCAGTTGCGGGTCTTGTCCACCAGCTTGTTCTTGGCAATCCAGGGCATCATGGCGCGCAGCTGGGCGCCCACGACTTCGATGGAGTGCTCGGAGGTCAAACGACGACGCGCGGTCATGCTCGGGTAATTGGTCTTGCCTTCCAAGATGAACATCTTGGCGTACTCACCCGTCTGGATGCGCTTCAAGGCATTGCGCATGGCGACGCGCGACTCTTCGTTGATGATTTCAGGACCGGTCACGTACTCGCCGTATTCGGCGTTGTTCGAGATCGAGTAATTCATGTTACCGATGCCGCCTTCGTAGATCAGGTCCACGATCAGTTTGAGCTCGTGCAAGCACTCGAAATAAGCCATTTCTGGGGCGTAACCGGCTTCCACCAAGGTCTCGTAACCCATCTTGATCAACTCAACGGCACCACCGCACAGAACAGCCTGCTCGCCGAACAAATCGGTTTCGGTCTCTTCTTTGAAGTTGGTCTCGATGATGCCGGCCTTGCCACCACCGTTGGCCATGGCGTAGCTCAAGGCCAACTCGCGGGCTTTGCCGCTCTTGTCCTGATGGATCGCGACCAAGTGAGGCACGCCGCCGCCTTGGGTGTAGGTGTTGCGCACAGTGTGGCCTGGGGCCTTGGGCGCGACCATCCACACGTCCAAGTCTTCACGGGGCACAACTTGGTTGTAGTGCACATTGAAGCCGTGGGCAAATGCCAAGGAAGCGCCTTGCTTGATGTGGGGGGCCACGTTGTTGTTGTAAACCTCGGCGATCATTTCGTCGGGCAACAAGATCATGACCACGTCAGCGGCTTTGACAGCGTCGTTGACTTCCATCACCGTGAGACCGGCTTTGCCGACCTTGTCCCACGATGCGCCGCCTTTGCGCAGACCGACGACCACTTTGACGCCGCTGTCGTTCAGGTTCTGGGCGTGTGCGTGGCCTTGCGAGCCATAACCAAGAATGGCAACGGTCTTGCCCTTGATCACGCTCAGATCACAATCTTTGTCGTAAAAAACTTTCACAGGGTTCTCCTTAGGAATAAAACAGGTTCAAGGTTTGAGTTTAGACGCGCAAGATGCGCTCGCCGCGCCCGATACCGCATGCACCGGTGCGCACGGTCTCCAAAATGGCACTGCGGTCGATCGCCTCCAAAAAGGCGTCGTTCTTGGTCTGGTCACCGGTCAGCTCAATGGTGTAGCTCTTGTCGGTAACGTCGATCACACGGCCGCGAAAGATGTCGGCCATGCGTTTCATTTCTTCGCGTTCCTTGCCCACGGCGCGCACCTTCACGAGCATCAACTCGCGCTCGGTGTAGGCGCCTTCGGTCAGGTCCACCACCTTCACAACCTCAATCAGGCGGTTCAGGTGCTTGGTGATCTGCTCAATGACATCGTCAGAACCGGTGGTCTGGACGGTCATGCGCGACAGACTGGGGTCTTCGGTCGGGGCCACGGTCAAAGACTCGATGTTGTAGCCGCGGGCCGAAAACAGCCCCACCACGCGGGACAAGGCGCCCGCTTCGTTTTCAATCAGTACAGCGATGATGTGTTTCATGTGTGATTCCTCTTTTTGCGACGACATGCAACCAGCAAAGTTTGGTCGCAGAAAACTGCCGTTTTTCGCCGCCCTCCCCTGCGCACGGTAATGCGCAGGCTTGGCGGGCAATAGATTCGTCCAGTGGGAAAAATTTAAAGATCTTCAGAGCCCATCAGCATCTCGGTGATGCCTTTGCCAGCCTTGACCATGGGGAACACGTTTTCGGTGGGGTCCGTACGGATGTCCAAGAAAACCGTGCGGTCCTTGAGCCTGCGTGCTTCGCGCAAAGCAGGCTCCACATCCTCCGGCTTTTCCACCAAGATGCCGACGTGGCCATAGGCCTCGGCCAACTTCACGAAGTTGGGCAACGCATCCATGTAGCTGTGGCTGTAACGACCGGAGTAATCAATCTCCTGCCACTGGCGCACCATGCCCAAGTAACCGTTGTTCAGGGCCACGACCTTGATGGGCGTGTTGTATTGCAAGCATGTCGAGAGCTCTTGGATGCACATTTGCACCGAGCCTTCACCCGTCACGCAATACACCTCGCTGTCGGGCTTGGCCAGCTTGATGCCCATGGCGTAAGGAATGCCCACGCCCATGGTGCCCAAACCGCCAGAGTTGATCCAGCGGCGCGGCTCGTTGAACTTATAATACTGGGCGGCCCACATCTGGTGCTGACCCACATCGGAAGTGATGTACGCGTCAGCGTCCTTGGTCATTTCCCACAAGGTTTCGATGACCTTTTGTGGCTTGATGACCAGGCTGTTGTCGCTGTCGTACTTCATGCAGTCGCGTCTGCGCCAGCCTTCAACGGTTTCCCACCATTGCGCCAGCGCCTGGCTGTCGGGCTTGAGACCCGACTCACGGATCATGCCCATCAGCTCGATCAGCACGTCTTTCACATCGCCCACGATCGGCACGTCGACCTTGACGCGCTTGGAAATGCTCGACGGGTCGATGTCGATGTGGATGATTTTTCGTTCGTTTTGCGCAAAGTGCTTCGGGTTGCCAATGACGCGGTCGTCAAAACGGGCGCCCACAGCCAACAAAACGTCGCAGTTTTGCATGGCGTTGTTGGCCTCCAGCGTGCCGTGCATGCCCAGCATGCCCAGGAAACGGCGGTCATTGGCCGGGAAAGCGCCCAAACCCATCAGGGTGTTGGTGACCGGGAAGTTCAGCATGTCCACCAGCGCGCGCAACTCGGGGCTGGCGTTGCTCAGCAACACACCGCCACCGGTGTAGATGTACGGGCGCTTGGCCGACATCAACAGCTGCATGGCCTTGCGGATCTGGCCGCCGTGGCCCTTGCGCACCGGGTTGTACGAGCGCATCTCGACCTTGTCGGGGTAGCCGTTGAACATCACTTTGTTGAACGACACGTCCTTGGGCACGTCCACCACCACCGGGCCGGGGCGACCGGTGCGGGCAATGTGGAAGGCCTTTTTCATGACCTCGGCCATGTCCTTGGCGTCTTTGACCAAGAAGTTGTGCTTGACGATGGGGCGGGTGATGCCCACGGTGTCGCATTCCTGGAAGGCATCGAGGCCAATGGCCGCAGTGGGCACCTGCCCGCTGATGATCACCATGGGGATGCTGTCCATGTAGGCTGTGGCGATGCCGGTCACGGCATTGGTCAGGCCGGGGCCCGAAGTGACCAAGGCCACGCCGACCTCACCCGTGGCACGGGCATAGCCGTCGGCGGCGTGCACCGCGGCTTGTTCGTGGCGCACCAGCACGTGCTGAATGGTTTCTTGTTTGTAAAAAGCGTCGTAGATGTGGAGCACAGCCCCGCCGGGGTATCCCCAGACGAATTGAACGTTTTCGGCCTGCAGCGCTTTGACCAAAATTTCGGCCCCACGCAATTCTTGGCCCGAAGAAGCGACGGACGCAGCGGTTGCCATTTCGGCTTTGTTGATTTCCATGTTTTCAACCTTTGTGAATTTCTCTAACGAAAAACCTTGGGTGCCCCTGGGCTCGACTCTTATGAAGTGGCTTTGGGACTTGAGACCACCGACATGGGCACCAAACTGTAAAAGTGCCGGACGGTGATCCGTTTGCTTTTTTTCAATTGCAATTGCGCATTATGGCATTTGTAAACCGGGTTTTCCAAAATCCTGCAAAACAGCAGGACCGTGGCAGCGCCGGGTGCCATAATCCAAAACTTGTAGCAGGCCCCGCTTGGACTGCATTTTTGATCAAACACCGGCAACCGCCTCGCACATGCGAAGGCGCACGACAAGTTGGCATCCGAAGCTGAACTCTCAGATTTTCTCAAAAATGCGGAGAAAAAAGCCTTCAAACGCGCTTACTACCACGTGAGAGACGAAGAGGCGGCCCTGGACGTTGTGCAAGACAGCATGATCAAGTTGTGCACACATTACGCCGACAAACCCCTTGCGGAGTTGCCTCTGCTGTTCCAGCGCATCCTGTCCAACACCATTTTGGACTGGTTCCGGCGCCAAAAGACGCGCAACGCTCTGTTCAGCAACATGAGCGATTTCGGCTCTGACGATGCCGATGCAGACTTTGACTTGATGGAAGTCAAATCCAACACTTCGGAAAACGCGAGTGTGGAGAGTGCAGAACAGTGGATTGGCAGAGTTCAGACCTTGGAGCACATCGAAACCGCGGTCATGGCCTTGCCCGCGCGTCAACGAGAAGCCTTCCTGCTGCGTTATTGGGAGGAGTTGGACGTGGCCGAAACCGCGGCCGTGATGGGCTGCTCAGAAGGCAGCGTCAAAACCCATTGTTCTCGGGCCATTCAGGCCCTGAGTAAAACATTGGACAAACAGGGAATGAGACCATGAAAATTAACACTTCACCCGCTGAACTCGATTTGTTAGGGCGGCATTTGTCTGCCCAATTGAGTTTAGCCACCCCCAGTTTGGCGCACGACGTGTCCGAGCGTCTGCGTGTGGCGCGGCAACGCGCTCTGGCTTCTCGCAACACCCTTCATGTGCTGAAGATGTCAAGCCAAACCGCCCAAATCAACAGCAATGGCAGCCTCACAGGTACCGGGGATGAAGGTCTCAACCTGTGGAACATTCTGGGATCGGCCCTGCCCTTGTTGGTTTTGGTCTTGGGCCTGACCGCGATTGGATGGGTTCAACAAGATGACCGAACCCAAGAACTCGCCACCATTGACGCTGCCTTGTTGACGGACGAACTGCCGCCCGATGCTTACGCAGACGCTGGCTTTGTCCAATTCCTGAAACAAGGGCCCATTGCCCGCGCGACCAATGACTGAGCTTGAGCATTTGGCATGGCCATGGCGTCCAACGCGCCTTTTCTGCGGCATTGCCCTGTCGCTCGCGTGCACATTACCGGCTCAGTCTCAAACCTCGCGTCCAGAAGCTCAGGCGATCAGCCCTTCCTTGGCCCGCAGTTGGCAACAACTGACTGGTCCACAAAAGCAGGCTTTGGCCCCCCTGGCCGTGCAATGGGGCAGCTTGTCGCCTCAGCAGCAAAGCAAATGGTTGGCCATTTCGCAAAATTTCTCACAACTGCCCGCTGCCGAACAGGCCACCATGCACTCCCGCATGGCCGACTGGGTCGCCTTGAGCCCCCAGCAACGCTCACACGCCCGCTACAACTACAACGCGGTACAGGCCTTGCCAAAAGAAGACAAGAAAGCCAAATGGGAAGCGTACCAAGCTTTGTCTGAAGAGGACAAGCGCCAACTGTCCGTGGGCACGCCACCGCCCGCCAAAAGTGCCGCCCCACTTGCCAAGCCGGTCAGCACGTCACGCTTGGTCCCTCCCTCTCAGCGCCCCATCGACAACGCACGTGACATGACCCGGCCCGGCCCCAGCACGCAAACCATTGACCGCAAAACATTGCTGCCCAAGGCGGCAGTCCCTGCACTTGACGACAAGCCCCAAGAGCAAGCTGCGCCCGAGGAAAGTCCGACTTCATGACGGACCTGTCTGCCCAACTGCAAGCGCCCTCATTGGCCCGGCGTCTGGCGTGCTGGTTTTATGAGGGGATGCTGTTGTTTGGCGTTGTCTTCATTGCGGGTTACCTTTTCAGCACCTTGAGCCAAACTCGGCACGCCATGGACTACCGTCTTGGCTTGCAGGCATTTGTATTCTTGATCCTCGGTATTTATTTCACCTGGTTTTGGTCTCGCGGACAAACTCTGGCCATGAAAACCTGGCACATCCGCGCAGTAGACAGGGACGGAAAAAGACTGACCCAAACCAAAGCTTTGCAGCGCTACCTTTTGTCGTGGCTGTGGTTTTTGCCCCCCTTGTTGCTGACCCGACCCTTTGATCTGCCGGCCCCACAAGTCGGCCTGCTCACCGTTGGCTGGGTTGTGGTGTGGGCCTTGCTGAGCCGTTTCCATCCTCAACGCCAGTTTTGGCATGATGCATTGGCCGGCACCCGCTTGGTTTCAGCGCCATAACCCCACGCACCATTTTTTGATGTCTGACAAAACGTCCGGATTCACTGAGGTCAACCCACAAAAAGCACGCAAGGGTCTGAACCGCATAGTCCATGCTTGCGCTTACTCCATTCAAGGACTTTCAGCCGGTTGGAGCGAGACGGCCTTCCGCCAAGAGGCGATCGCAGCCGCGGCGCTCTTGCCCGCTGCTTTCTGGCTCGGGCGAGGCTGGGTTGAAACCGCCATGCTGGCCGGGTCTGTCTTGTTGGTCATGATTGTGGAACTGCTCAACACCGGCATTGAGTCGGCGATTGACCGGATTGGTCCCGAATGGCATGACTTGTCCAAGCGCGCCAAGGACATGGGCAGCGCCGCCGTATTTCTGAGCCTGCTTTTGTGTGTCGGCGTTTGGCTGGCAGCGATTGTGCAAATTTTGCAGAATTGAAGCCATGAAAACGGCCTGCGCTCCCGCTTTTTCCATTTGCGTTTATTGCGGCTCACGACCCGGTGATGACCCGGGCTTTGCACAAGCCGCTCAGCAGGTGGGTACCTGGATCGGCGAACACGGAGGCCAGTTGGTCTATGGTGGTGGTCGAAATGGCCTGATGGGTTTGGTGGCCGAAGCCACCTTGGCCGCTGGCGGTACCGTGGTGGGCATCATCCCCTCCGCCCTGGTCGAAAAGGAATGGGCCCACCACGGCTGCACCGAGTTGCATGTGGTGGACACCATGCACGAACGAAAAAGCCTCATGGCCGACAAAGCAGACGCCTTTTTGGCCCTGCCCGGCGGCATTGGCACGTTTGAGGAATTGTTTGAAGTCTGGACTTGGCGGCAGTTGGGCTACCACGACAAGCCCGTAGGGATTTTGAACAACCGGGGCTACTACGACCAGCTTTTGGCCTTCATCAACCAAGTCGTTTCAAATGGCTTCATGGGAAATTGGCAAACCGAGCTGGTCACCGTGGGCCAAGAGCCTCAGAAATTGCTGCCCTTGCTGGTGCAACAAGCGGGCATGTCTTTGCCCGTGCGCACAGACCTCATCTGAAGGGCGCCAATCCTGTCAAGCGACGCCTGGCGACGACGAGGCCTGCTCAGATCGCCGTTTCGTCTTCCTCACCCGTTCGAATGCGCACCACGCGCTCGACCGATGTCACAAAAATCTTGCCATCCCCGATCTTGCCCGTGCGAGCCGCCTTGACGATGGCGTCCACACAGCTGTCCACATCGTCGTCTTTGACCACCACTTCCACCTTGACTTTGGGCAAAAAGTCGACCACGTACTCGGCACCCCGGTACAACTCGGTGTGGCCTTTTTGACGGCCAAAACCCTTGACCTCGGTCACCGTCAGGCCGGTCACGCCGCAATCGGCCAAGGCTTCACGCACTTCTTCCAACTTGAAAGGCTTGATGACGGCGGTGATCTGTTTCATGGGAAAAGTCCTTTAAAGATGTTCAAAACGCACCATCAGGCGCGAAACTTGTTGGTCATAGGATAACGCCAATCTTTGCCAAAACTGCGGTGGGTGACGCGAATCCCGACCGGAGACTGGCGGCGTTTGTACTCGTTGAGCTTGATCAAGCGGGTCACTTTTTCCACATCCGCCCGTTCAAAACCGTCGGCGATCAAGGCCTCCACGCCCTCATCGTTTTCCATATAGCGCTCGATGATCGCGTCCAGGACTTCATACGCGGGCAAGCTGTCCTGGTCTTTTTGGTCGGGGCGCAGCTCAGCGCTGGGTGGCCGGGTGATGATGCGCTCGGGGATCGGCTGGCTGCCCGTGCCGTAGGGGTCATTCAAGTTGCGCCAGCGGGCCAGATCAAAGACACGTGTTTTCACAACATCCTTGATCACGGCAAAACCGCCTGCCATGTCGCCGTAGAGCGTGCAATAGCCCGTGGCCATTTCGCTCTTGTTGCCGGTGGTCAGCACAATGGCCCCGGTTTTGTTGGACAAAGCCATCAACAAGGTGCCGCGAATGCGGGCCTGGATGTTCTCTTCGGTCGTGTCTTCTTTCAGACCCTCAAACTGGGCAGACAGTGCCTGCTTGAAGCCGTCGAACAAGGGCGCAATCGAGATCTCGTCATAACGCACGTTCAGGCGCTTGACCATGTCGCGAGAATCGATCCAGCTGATGTCGGCCGTGTAGGGCGAAGGCATCATGACCGCGTGGATCTTGTCGGCCCCGATCGCGTCCACCGCAATCGCCAGCACCAGCGCCGAATCGATGCCGCCTGACAGGCCCAAAATCGCGCCCTTGAAACCGTTTTTGCCCAAATAGTCGCGCACGCCCAACACCAGGGCGTCCCACAACTCGGCATCGGCACTGGCCAAAGGCACCAGGGCATCGGCCGCAGCGCTCAGCGCCACGCCATTTGGGCTAACCGTTGCCTGCAGCGCCAAGTCGGCTTCGCGGAAGCCCTCGGCCCGCGCCACGGTTTCACCTTGGGCATTGAGCGCAAACGAGCGCCCTTCAAAAATCACCTCGTCTTGGCCGCCCACCAAATGCGCGTAAATCAAGGGCGAACCGCAATCGGCCACGCGCTGGCGCATGCGCAGCTCGCGCTCCGGGCCCTTGCCCGCATGGAAAGGCGAGGCGTTCAACACGGCCAGCATTTGCGCGCCCGCGTCACGCGCCAGGCGGGCAGGCTCGTCAAACCAGGCGTCTTCGCAAATCAGCAGGCCCACGCGCACGCCTTCGACCTCGAACACGCCCACGCCATTGCCCGGTGTGAAGTAACGGCGCTCGTCAAACACCTGGTAGTTGGGCAGCTCGCGCTTGTCGTAGGCGCAGACCACCTGCCCTTCGCACAGCACGCTGGCGCGGTTGTGGCGGCGCGTGACGGCCACGCTGCGGGTGCGCAGGCCGCCGCCTTCGGGGTGGCCCACGACCACATGCAAACCTTTTAACCCAGCCAGTTCGCGGGCCACTGTTTTCAGGGCATCATCACAGGCGTCCATGAAGGCGGGGCGCAGCAACAAATCTTCGGCCGCATAGCCGCAAATTGACAGCTCGGGCGTCAGCACCAGGCGCGTACCCTCGGCATGCGCCCGAGTGGCGAAGTCAATGATCTTGCGGGCATTGCCCGGCATGTCACCGACGACAAAGTTGAGCTGGGCCACACGAATTTGGAGAGTCATACAGGTGCTGGAAAATGTGAGCTTGAATTATGTCACCCGGGTGCAAGACGACCTGGGTGCCATCTCGCCTGAAGCCTGGGACGGCCTGCTCGCCCGGCAAGACGCGCCATCCCCCTTCATGCAGCATGCCTATTTGTCGGCCATGCAGACCAGCCAATCGGCCGCGCCTGAGACCGGCTGGACGCTGCAAGCCATCAGCCTGTGGCGCAGCACCCCGCAAGGCGATGTGTTGGCCGCCGCCTGCCCGCTGTACATCAAGACCCATTCGCGCGGCGAATACGTGTTTGACCACGCCTGGGCCGACGCCTACCAGCGCCACGGCCTCGACTATTACCCCAAAGCCCTGGTCGCCTCACCCTTCACCCCCGTGCCCGGCAGCCGCTTGCTGGCCGAGTCCGACGATGCCCGCCAGGCCCTGCTGGCCGCCTTGCTGGACCTTTGCCAAACCAACCACATCCCGTCACTGCACATCCTGTTTGGCAGCCCGCACGACCTGCAGGCCTGCGAACAAGCCGGGCTGCTGCAACGCGACCAGGTGCAGTTCCACTGGCAAAACCAGGGTTGGCGCGACTTCGATGACTTTTTGGCCCGCCTGACGCAAGAAAAGCGCAAAAAAATCCGGCAAGAACGCCGCAAAGTAGCCGAAGCCGGCGTGAGCTTTCGCGCCATTCGCGGCCCCGACATGACGGATGCCGACTGGGCCCTGCTGCTGCGCTGCTACCAGCAAACCTATTGGGAACACGGCAACCCGCCCTATTTGACCCCGGCGTTTTTCGAAGCCATGCGCACCGACATGGCCGCCAATTGGTTGCTGTTTGTCGCCGAACACGAGGCGCAGCCCATTGGCATCAGCCTCATCGGCCTGCACCTGGACGCCCAAGGCCAGCCCGAAGTGGCCTATGGCCGGTATTGGGGGGCGCTGGCGCGGGTGGACTGCCTGCACTTTGAAGCCTGCTACTACCAACCCATCGAATGGTGCATCCAGCACGGCCTCAAACGCTTTGAAGGCGGCGCACAAGGCGAACACAAAATGGCCCGCGCCCT
>JAIXRJ010000050.1 GCA_027485235.1 Comamonadaceae bacterium | reverse complement strand
CGTCGCGCCCTCTTTGGGGCCGAGTTCGATGTAGCTGCGCACCTTGGCCAGGTGGGCTTTGGAGATCATCGGGCCGACGATGGTTTTCTCGTCGAGCGGGTCGCCCACGGTGATGCGTTGGGCGCGCTCGGCAAACCTGGCGGCAAAGTCGGCATAGATGCTTTGCTGGACCAAAATGCGGCTGCCTGCGGTGCAGCGCTCGCCGTTGTTGCTGAAGATCATGAAGATGGCGGCATCCAAGGCGCGGTCCAGGTCCGCGTCTTCAAAGATCACAAACGGACTCTTACCACCCAGCTCCATGCTGAACTTTTTGAGGCCCGCGCTTTGTACGATGCGGTTGCCCGTGACGGTGGAACCGGTGAAGCTGATGGCGCGCACATCGCGGTGTGAGACCAGCGGCTCGCCCGCTTCCTTGCCGTAGCCGTGCACCAAATTCAGCACGCCAGCGGGCACACCGGCTTCCAGCGCCAGCGCGCCCAAACGGGCGGCGCTCAGGGGTGACAACTCGCTCATCTTGAGCACAGCGGTGTTGCCAAAGGCCAGGCAGGGCGCAACCTTCCAGGTGGCGGTCATGAAGGGCACGTTCCACGGGCTGATGAGCGCGCACACGCCCACCGGGTGGAACAAGGTGTAGTTCAGGTGCGTGGGCGTGGGGTAGGTGTGGCCGTCCACGCGGGTGCACATCTCGGCAAAGTAGTGGAAGTTGTCGGCCGCACGCGGCACCAGCTGCTTGCCGGTTTGGCTGATGGTCTGGCCGCAGTCCCGTGTTTCGGTTTCCGAAATCTCGGGCACATGCTGGGTGATCAGGTCGCCCAGCTTGCGCATGATCTTGGCGCGCTCAGTCGCAGGAGTGGCGGCCCACTTGGGGAAGGCGGCTTTGGCGGCAGCCACCGCGGCATTCACTTCTGCCTCGCCGCCCGAGGCGACTTCGGCCAGCACTTCTTGGGTGGCGGGGTTGACGGTTTCAAAGTAGTCGCGGCCTGCGACGGACTGGCCATGGATGAGGTGGTCGATTTTCATGTTCTTGCTTTCACGAGGGTGTTGGTCAGTGCGCCGATGCTTTCGATCTCTGTGACCACCACATCGCCGGGGTTGACGTTGACGATGCCGTCGGGTGTACCCGTGAGGATCAGGTCGCCAGGGTGGAGCGTCATGAAGCTGCTGAAGTATTCGATGAGGGTGGGCACGTCGAACACCATGTCGGCGGTGTTGCCGCTTTGTGTGACCTGGCCATTGACGGTGGTCTGCAGCTTCAGCGCCATGGGGTTGGGGACATCGGCCGCATCGACCAACCAAGGACCGATGGGCGTGCAGGTGTCGCGGTTCTTCACGCGCAGGTTGGGGCGGTACCAATTTTCCAGGTAGTCGCGGATCGCGTAGTCGTTGGCCACGGTGTAACCGCCCACAAAGTCGCAGGCGTCGGCCTTCTTCACATGACGCGCTGTGCGACCGATGACCACCGCCAGCTCACACTCGTAGTGCATGAACTTCACGTCGGCGGGCCGATAGGTCGTGGCCTTGTGCCCGATCAGTGCGGCCTCGCCTTTCATGAAGGCCAGCGGTTCTTCGGGGGCTTTGAAGGCGAGTTCTTTGGCGTGGTCGGCGTAGTTCAGGCCCAGCGCAATGACGGTGCGCGGCTGCGGCACGGGGGCCAGTGGCGGCAGCCAGACCACCTCGTCAAAACCCACCCGGTGACCGGCATGCGGCCCTTGCGTCAACCACAGCTGACCGTCGGACTCGATGGCTTGGTGGATGCCCCCAGACCAAGCAACGCGTGCGTGCTTCATGCGACACCTCCTTGCAGGCGAACAGATTGCTGCAGGCTCACAAAGCCCGGTGCCGACACCATGACGCGGTCGCCATGCCGTGCCTTGGGGCGCGTGCCATCGGGCAGGCAGTCGGTGCCCACCATCAGCACATCGCCGGGCTGCAAGCTCATGAACTCGCTCACATCGGCCAGCAAGGTGGCCATGTCGCGCACCATGGACGACAGGCGCACACGTTGCACCACGGCATCGTTCAGGCGCACCTCAATTTCCAGCGCGCTCCATTCGCTCAAGCGCTGGCACGGGGTGGTTTGCAAGGGCAAGGCCAGATAACCGTCGCGGCAGCGAAACTTGATCGGCGGGCGGTAGTAACTCATGTGTGGCACAGACCAGTCGCACAGCAAGGCCCCTGCGGCCACCTGTCCAGCTTCTCCGACGATCAGCCCCAGCGTGCCGCCCACGTCGACCTCCTTGATGCCGTCTTCCAGCAGCAGATCGTTTCCGGCCAGGTTGAAGGTGTTGGCGCTCTTGACATACAGCACGGGCGCTTTGGGCGGCGCTTTGTGGGGTTCCTCGCTCATGCGTGGCGCACGGATGTCCCACTCGCGCCGAAAGTTGAGCAAGGTGCCATACACCGTGCCCTCGGGTTGCCAGGTTTTCTGCGGCATCCGGTTGATCAGCATCTGTTTACTCCTCGTCCCATGTTGGCGGTTTGTCGCCCTGCGGCGCTTGCAGAGCGATCACACCGTCGAGCAATTCATACAAAGCATTCAATGTCGTCTTGCCCAATTCGCATTCCATCCAAGCGTAATGTGCCTCAATGGATTCGGACAATTCCTGCACCTTGGCCAAGCCTTGCGCCGTGGCCCGCACCACGGTGCGGCGTGCATCTTGCGGGCAGCGTTCGCGCTCGATCAGTCCGTCTCGGGCCATCCGCGTGAGCACACCGGTCAGGCTGGGGCCCAGCATGTAAGCCTCGCGTGCCACGCGGCCAGTTTCGACGCCGGCCGCCTCATCGGCATGCTCGCCCAGCACGCGCAGCACCCGCCACTGCTGGTCTGACAGCCCATGCGCACGCAGGCTGGGCCGCGTGTGCGCCATGACCGCCTCGCGTGCTTCCAAGAGCAAGCGGGGCAAATTCCGGTGCACGAAGGGTGTGTGGGGCTTCATTTATTTAACATGTTAAATGATTACAGAGACCCTCACACCCGGGGCAACCCTGAGCCCCACGCCCAGCCGTTACAGTCAGCCCATGTCTTCATGTCTTGAACAACTGGGGCTGAGCGCTCCCATCATCCAGGCCCCGATGGCCGGAGTCCAAAACCACCGACTGGCCGCCGCCGTTTGCCAGGCGGGCGGGCTGGGCTCTTTGCCTGCGGCCATGCTCAGCGCCAGCGACTTGCTGGCGCAGTTGCAAGCCTTGAGCCACGCGACCGACCAGCCTTACAACGTCAACTTCTTTTGCCATGCGTTGCCCACAGCCGATGCGGCCAGAGAAAGCGCTTGGCGAGCGCAGCTGCAGCCATTTTACCGGGCGCTGGGGCTGGATACGGCTCAAATCCCCGACGGACCGGGCCGCGTGCCCTTCAACCGCGAAGCCGCCGATGTGCTGGAAGCCTTTCGCCCGGCGGTGGTCAGCTTCCATTTCGGTTTGCCTGCACCCGATTTGTTGGCCCGTGTCAAAAGCTGGGGCAGCCAGGTGTGGTCTTCGGCCACCACCGTGCAAGAGGCCCTCTGGCTGCAAGACCATGGGGCCGATGTGGTGATTGCGCAGGGGCTGGAAGCCGGCGGCCACCGGGGCATGTTCCTGACCGAGGACCTGAGCACCCAAATGGGCACTTTCGCGCTTTTGCCGCAAGTCGTGCAGGCCGTGCGCGTGCCCGTGATCGCGGCAGGGGGCATCGCCTGCGCGGCGGGCGTGCAAGCCGCCAGAGCGCTGGGGGCAGTTGGCGTGCAAATCGGCACGGCTTATTTGTGCAGCGACGAAGCCAGCACCAGCGCCTGGCACCGGGCGGCCCTGCAGTCGCCTGCAGCGCGGCACACCGCCCTGACCAATGTCTTCACCGGTCGCCCTGCCCGTGGCATTGTCAACCGGGCCATGCAGACCCTCGGGCCGATCAGCCCGCTGGCCCCGGCTTTTCCGATGGCCACGTCCGCCATGGCCCCTTTGCGCGCAGCCGCCGAAGCCCGGGGCAGCAGTGACTTCACGCCCCTGTGGGCGGGCCAAAACACGGCCCATGTCCGGGCACGACCTGCCGGTCAGATCACGCAAGATTTCATCGCCGCTTGGCGGGCTTGATCGGGCACACTACAGCGCTCCCACCGTTCGCACCCGACCCATGGCCAAAGACAAATCGATTTTCACCTGCACCGAATGCGGCGGCACCAGCGCCCGCTGGATGGGCAAGTGCCCCAGTTGCAACGCTTGGAACAGCCTGATCGAAGGCTCGGCCGAGCCCGCTGTGGGCAAAAACCGCTTTGGCTCGGTACACGCCTCGCTGGCCCCGACGTCCGAGGTGCTGCCCTTGGCCCAGATTGAAGCGGCCGACTTTGAGCGCCACCCCACGGGGATCGACGAGCTCGACCGCGTGCTGGGCGGCGGCATGGTCGAAGGCGGTGTGGTGCTGATCGGTGGCGACCCGGGCATCGGCAAATCCACCTTGCTGCTGCAGGCGGTGGACGCGCTGCAGCGCAGCGGCATGAACACGCTGTATGTGACGGGCGAAGAAAGTGGTGCGCAAGTGGCCATGCGCTCGCGCCGTTTGGGCCTGCCCGACTCGCAAGTGCCGGTGCTGCCCGAGATCCAGCTCGAAAAAATCTTGCACACCTTGCAGTCGCGCCAGCCCCACATCGCCATCATCGACTCGATCCAGACGGTGTATTCCGACCAACTGACCAGCGCCCCCGGCTCGGTGGCGCAGGTACGCGAATGCGCGGCGCACCTCACGCGCACCGCCAAAGCCACCGGCACCACCATCGTGTTGGTGGGCCATGTGACCAAAGAGGGGGCCCTGGCGGGTCCCCGCGTGCTGGAGCACATGGTGGACACGGTGCTGTACTTTGAGGGCGACACCCATTCGAACTTCCGCCTGATCCGCGCCATCAAAAACCGCTTTGGCGCGGTGAACGAAATTGGCGTGTTTGCCATGACCGAAAAAGGCCTCAAAGGCGTGAGCAACCCCAGCGCCATCTTTTTGAGTCAGCATGCCGAGCCGGTGCCCGGCAGCTGTGTGATGGTGACGCTGGAGGGCACGCGCCCCTTGCTGGTGGAAATTCAGGCGCTGGTGGACAGCGGCGGCCCCTCGCCCCGGCGTTTGAGTGTCGGCTTGGACCGCGACCGCTTGGCGATGCTGTTGGCGGTGCTGCACCGCCATGCGGGCGTGGCCTGCATGGACCAAGATGTTTTTGTGAACGCGGTGGGCGGCGTGCGCATCAGCGAGCCGGCCGCTGACTTGGCCGTCATGCTGGCCATCACCAGCAGCCTGCGCGGCAAAGCCTTGCCCAAAGGCTTCATCGCTTTTGGCGAAGTGGGTTTGGCGGGTGAAGTGCGCCCTGCGCCGCGTGGGCAAGACCGCCTGAAGGAAGCGGCCAAACTGGGCTTCAAAGTGGCGGTGGTGCCCAAGGCGAATGCCCCGAAAAAGAACGACAAATCCTTCGAAGGTTTGACGATTTACCCAGTCGAGCGCATCGAAGAAGCCATGCAAGTGGTGCGCGGGCTGGACTGACCCCCTCTTGAGCAAGGCACAATCTCCCTCCATGAATTTCACCAAAATCTTGGCCCCGGTGGCCATCGTTGTTTTGACGGCGGGTGCCTGGCGTCAATTTGGTTGGGCAGGCGTCGCCTTGGCGGGCGGTGGCGTGGTCATGTGGATCTTGCTGCACTTCACGCGCTTGGTGACCATCCTCAAAAAAGCCGCGGACCGGCCCATTGGGCACGTGTCCAGTGCCGTCATGCTCAATGCCAAGCTCAAGAAAGGCGTCAGCCTGATGCATGTCATCGCCATGACCCGCTCGCTGGGGAGTTTGCAAAGCCCCAAAGACACTCAGCCCGAAGTCTTCACCTGGACCGATACCGGACAATCTGTGGTCACCTGCACCTTTGTGGGCGGCAAACTGAGCGAATGGACGCTGCAAAGGCCCGCGTGAAATCTGCTGTTCAAGCCGTAAAATAAGCCCTTTTGCAGCCCGCAAAACCCCTCACCATTTAAGGACACTTTCATGAGCGTTGTGATTCCCTCCATGTCTGACCGCGACGGCAAAATCTGGATGGACGGCCAGATGGTCGATTGGCGCGACGCCAAGATCCATGTGCTGAGCCACACCCTGCACTACGGTTGCGGCGCTTTTGAGGGCGTGCGCGCTTACAAAACCGAGCAAGGCACGGCTATTTTTCGGATGCACGACCACACCGACCGCTTGTTCAACAGCGCCAAGATTTTGCGCATGGCGATCCCTTTCACCAAAGACCAGGTCAACGAAGCCCAGCGCGCCGCGGTGCGTGAGAACAATTTGGAATCGGGCTACATTCGGCCCCTCACTTGGATCGGCGACAAAAAGCTGGGCGTCAGTCCCAAAGGCAACACCATCCACCTGATGGTCGCCGCCTGGACCTGGGGTGCCTACTTGGGCGAAGAAGGCTTGAAGCGCGGCATCCGAGTCAAAACCAGCAGCTACACCCGCCACCACGTCAACATCACCATGACGCAAGCCAAAGCGGTCAGCAACTACACCAACTCCATCTTGGCCAACATGGAAGTGACCGACGAAGGCTACGACGAAGCCCTGCTGCTGGACACCTCGGGCTTTGTGTCTGAAGGTGCGGGCGAAAACATTTTTGTGGTCAAAGACGGCGTGATCTACACCCCTGATTTGTCAGCTGGCGCTCTGAACGGCATCACCCGCAACACCGTGTTCCACATCGCCAAGGATTTGGGCCTGGAGATTGTGCAAAAGCGCATCACCCGCGATGAAATCTACATCTCCGACGAAGCTTTTTTCACCGGCACCGCCGCCGAAGTGACGCCGATTCGCGAACTCGACCGCATTGAACTGGGCTCGGGCAGCCGTGGCCCGATCACAGAAAAAATCCAATCCGCTTTCTTTGACATCGTCAACGGCCGCAACCCCAAGTACGCCCACTGGTTGACTTTGGTTTAAGGGACCGCAAGACATGAGCACCCAAGCCGTTGAACTGCTGGCCGCCGACCTGAACCCCCAGGGCGGCGTGTTCTGCCCCAGTCCCAAAGCCGACATGAAAATTTGGAACAGCCACCCCAAGGTCTACCTGGACGTGGCCAAAACCGGTCAAGCCAAATGCCCTTACTGCGGCACGGCATACCAACTCAAGTCAGGTGAGGTGGTGGGGCACGGTCACTGAGCGCATTGCCCCCTCATGCGCCCTGGTCTGGCATCTTCAACCGGAAACAGGCGCCTCCACCTTGGCCAGACTCACAAGTCACTTGCCAACCATGCCTGACCGCAATTGACTTGACCAGCGACAGCCCCAAGCCCACCCCGCCCACGCGCTCGCCGGCGCCGGGCAAACGGAAGAAGGGCTCAAAAATACGCTCGCGCCACTCTGGCGGCACACCCGGCCCCTTGTCGCACACGGTCAAAAGCACTTGCTGCTTTTCTGACCTCAAAGACAAAACAACACCTTCCCCATCTGCAGCAGTTGCGCCATACCGGCGGGCGTTTTCCAGCAGGTTGCGCACCATGCGGCGCAGCAATTTGGCCACGCCCTGCACTTCCAGCGTGTGCATGCCGCCCGGCACATCCATCACAGCGCCTGCGCGGGCGCATTCTTCGGCACACAAGCCCACCAGATCCACAGCTTCGATGGTGCCCATGTCGGCTTGTTTGGCGTCCAGTCGGCTGGCCAGCAAAATCTCGTCGATCAACTGATCAAGCTCGGCCATGTTGCGCAAAATTTCTTGACGGGTACGCTGACGCGTGTCGGTGTGAACCTGCGCCACCTCCATCAGCTCCAGCCCCATGCGGATGCGGGCCAAGGGCGAGCGCAGCTCGTGCGAAGCATTGGCCAGCAAAGATTTTTGCGAAGCCATCAGGCCCTCAATGTGCTCAGCCGCTTGGTTGAAGCGTTGTGACAAATCGGCCACTTCATCGCGGCCTTGCACGGGCACTCTGACCGACAAATCGCCCTCGCCCCAGCGTTGTACACCGCGCTGCAAGCCTTCCAGTCGCTGCGTCAAACGCCTGACCACAGGGTACAAGCCCAAGGCCACGGCCAGCCCGATCAGGCCCAGCATCCAGAAAAACCCATAAGGCGGCTTGGCCCACCAAGGCGGCTCACGGTGCAAGCGTGGCGGGGTGCGGCCATCTTCCCATTTGCGCTGAATTTGCAGCTGCATTTCGCGGCCGTCAGGCGCGACAAACTCAAAGTTCAAAGGCATTCCAGGTCGGTGGCGCGGTGCCGACGTTCCCAAAACCTCGCCCTCAGGCGTCATGATCATCCAATCCCGTGACATGGACGGCGGGGCGTTGTGCTCCATGCTGGCACGCCAAAACCACCCGACCAGCAACATCAGCACGGCCACACCGGCCACCACGGCCAGCCAAATGCGCAGGTACAAATGCCTGGACAGCCCTTGGAACATCGCTCAGTCTTGCTGGCGCGCAAACACATAGCCCACGCCGCGCACCGTCAAGATGCGTTGCGGTGCTTTCGGATCGGCCTCGATGGCGGCGCGGATGCGCCCCATGTGCACATCGATCGAGCGGTCAAAGGCTTCGAGCTCACGCCCGCGCACCGCTTCCATGATCTGGTCACGGGTGAGCACCCGCCCTGCCCGCTCGGCCAGCGCCACCAGCAAGTCAAATTGGTAAGAGGTCAAATCACAGGCTTGGCCTTTGACCGTCACTCGGCGTGCGTCGCGGTCGATCTCCAAAGAGCCAAACTGCATCGTTTGAGCGCTGAGCGCAGCACCAGCCCCCTTGCGCCGCAAGATGGCTTTGATGCGGGCCAGCAACTCACGGGGCTCAAAAGGCTTGGGCAAGTAATCGTCAGCCCCCATCTCCAAACCGATGATGCGGTCCATCGGGTCGCCTTTGGCCGTGAGCATGAGCACCGGCACTTGGCCCAAAGCCCCAGGCAGAGACCGGATGCGCTGACACACCTGCAAACCGTCCATGTCGGGCAGCATCAGATCCAGAATCACCAGTTCCACACCCGCCGATTGCAACCGGGCCAAACCCGTGTGGGCATCGGGCGCGTGACTCACCGCAAAGCCCGAAGCGCCCAGGTATTGCGACACCATGCCCGCCAGGCGGACATCGTCTTCGATCATCAAGAGTTGCTGCATGCATGCATCATCCTCTTTGGGCACTTGTCAGGCATATCGATTGTGTAAAGCTGGGTAAATCTGTCGGGCTTGCGGGCGTTTCGTGGATGGTGGGGACGGACCCCGGATCAAGTCCGGAGCGACCGTTCTGCTTTGTCATCACGGCATTGAGCCGGAATCCATGCCTGCTTTTTGCGATCTGCTCACTCTTTGCGCGCGTGCACCCTGGAAGCCAGCGCCACCAACAGCAGCACCGGCACACCCAAGCAAGCCGTCACCTGAAAGAAAGACGCATAGCCGAACGCGTTCACAAAGTCCCCTGAAAACCCCGCGATGAACTTGGGCAACAACAGCATCATGGAACTGAGCAGCGCGTACTGCGTGGCCGAATAGCTGATGTTGGTCAGCGAAGACAAATAAGCGATGAAAGCGGCCGAAGCAATACCGCTGGCCAGGTTGTCGGCAGACACCACCCAAATCAACGCGGTCACATCGTGGCCAACACCGCTGAGCCAGGCGAACAATAAATTGCTCGCTGCGCTCAAAATGGCCCCCAGCATCAAGATGCGCATCACGCCCCAACGGGCCGACAGCACGCCGCCAATGAACGCCCCCACCAGGGTCATCACCACGCCATAGAGCTTGGTCACAGCCGCCACTTCGTCCTTGGTGAAACCCATGTCCACATAAAAGGGATTCGCCATGATGCCCATGACCACATCGCTGATCCGGTACACCGCGATCAGCGCCAGCACCAGCACTGCCTGCCAGCGGTAGCGACGCCAAAAATCGGCAAACGGGTCGACCAGCGCCCCCTGCAACCACTCGGCCAGATTGCGGGCGGGCTTCATGGGCGCAGGCACCGGTTCGGGCGAAGCCAAGACTATCCACATGCCGGGCAACAAACTGAACGCCATCACCACATAAGCGGTTTGCCAGGCCGCCTGTGCGTAGCCTGTGGTCTCTGTGCCTTGCACACGCGCAGCGATCCACAACACCCCGGCACCGGCCCAAATCATGGCCAAGCGGTAACCCGTTTGGTACGTGGCGGCCAAGGCCGCTTGGGCGTTCACCTCGGCCGACTCGATGCGGTAGGCGTCCAATGCGATATCTTGCGTGGCCGATGCAAAGGCCACCACCAAAGCACAGGCCACCAAAGGTCCCAGCAGTTGGGACGGGTCGTTCAAAGCCATGCCCACCAAGCCCGCCATGATGACCGCCTGCGACAGCAGCAACCAGCTGCGGCGGCGCCCCAAACGCGCCGTCAGCCACGGGATCGGCATCCGGTCCACCAGCGGAGCCCACATCCATTTGACGCCATAGGCCAAACCCACCCAGCTCAAATAGCCAATCGTGCTGCGGTCAATGCCGGCCTCACGCAAGCGAAAACTCAAGGTGCCCAGCACCAGCAAGAGCGGCAAGCCCGCCGAAAATCCCAGCAACAACATGCGCAAACTGGCCGGTTGCAAATACAAACGCCATGACTCACGCCAGGTGCGTGCAGAGGCTTCAGAAGGGCTGGTGTTTTCAATCATGGCTCAATTATCAGGGCATGCAAAAGGACGACTTGTTGTTTATGATCTTCCTCCATGTGCTGGCTCTGCAACCTCAAAACCCCTTCCGCCCCCTCGACAAACTCCGGCGATCACCGCTGGAACGCGCGCAGGGGGTTTCTTTTGGCAGCCGGCACCACGGTTGCAGGCTCGGCCTTGGCGCAAGTGGATGTCGGTTCGGCGTCGAGCATGCGCAACCTGGTGCCGGCCGAAACCCTGGAAAACTCGGCCCGCCAGCAATACAGCCAGGTGCTGGCCGATGCGCGCAAGCAAAATGCCCTGGCCCCAGACAACCACCCGCAACTGCAACGTCTGCACGAGATCGCCAAACGGCTCATCCCCCACACCGCCCAATGGAACCCCCGTGCCCGCGAATGGAAGTGGCAAGTCAACCTGATCGGCAGCAAGCAGCTCAACGCCTGGTGCATGCCCGGCGGCAAAATCGCCTTCTACACCGGCATCCTCGACCAGCTGCAACTCACCGATGACGAAGCCGCCATGATCATGGGCCACGAAATGGCCCACGCCCTGCGCGAACACGCCCGCGAGCGCTTGGCCAAAAGCAGAGTCACCAGCATGGGTCTGTCGATGGCCTCGCAACTGCTGGGCCTGGGTGCGCTGGGCGATGTGGCGGCCAATATGGGCACGCAGCTGCTCAGCCTCAAGTACAGCCGCGACGATGAGACCGAAGCCGACTTGGTGGGTTTGGAGATCGCCGTTCGAGGCGGCTACCGCCCCGAAGCCAGCGTGGCCTTGTGGAAAAAAATGCAAGCGGCCTCTGGTGGCAACAACAACGCCTCCTTCTTGTCCACCCACCCCAGCGGGGCCAATCGCATTCAAGAGCTGGAAGCCAACCTGCCCAAAGTACAGCACCTGTACGAGCAAGCAGCGCAGCGCTGACCCCACACGCCTCTCACACTGGCGTCTCGCCCCTGCCCCTGCCCCTGTCCTCCCGACCCACGATCGGAATCCCTCAGCGCATCCCTGATAATTCCTGAATGCTGAAATACCAAACCATTCCCGTCACGCCCTTCCAGCAAAACGCCTCGCTGGTCTGGGACGACCAAACGCAACAGGCTGCGGTCATCGACCCGGGTGGCGATCTGCACGTGTTGCTCAGCGCGGTCAAACAACTGAGGCTCAAGCTGGAACAAATCTGGATCACCCACGGCCATGTGGACCACGCGGCAGGAACGGCCGAACTGGCCGAACAATTGCAGCTGCCCATCATCGGCCCGCACACTGCAGACCAGTTCTGGATCGAAGGCCTCACGCAGGCAGCGGCTCTGTATGGTTTCCCGCCGGCGCGCGCCTTCCAACCGACGCGCTGGCTGGCGGACGGCGACACCGTCACACTGGGGAGTCACACGCTGCAAGTGCGCCATTGCCCTGGCCACACGCCCGGCCATGTGGTTTTTTACTCGCCCGATATCCAGCGCGCCTTTGTGGGCGACGTGCTTTTTGCTGGCAGCATCGGTCGCACCGACTTCCCACAAGGCAACCACGAAGACCTGATCAACAGCATCACCCAACGCCTCTGGCCCATGGGCAATGACACGGTGTTCATTCCAGGGCACGGGCCAGAAAGCACATTCGGTCGCGAGCGCCAGTCCAACCCTTACGTGCGCGGGACCTGAGACAGACCGTGCAAGCATGGCCCCCAAATCCAGAGCGAGTTGACTCACTGGCAAGGTCACCCGGGGCTTGAAAAGGGATCCATGCCGCGGTCATAAAAGAGCGTACAGTCGGGCCAACCCAGCGCCCCATGCGTTTCGCCAGAGCGCTGTCACGATTGAAATTCTGAACGCCCCACAAGTCGGCTACCTGACCAAACAGCAAAGCATCCCCGTCGCAGGTGCAGATGACTTGATCATCCGCTCCCTGCTCGACAACAACCAATTCCACGACCCACTGGATGAGGCCCTCAATGTGGGCATTTCATCGGCCACTTGGCCACTGTTTGGCTTGCTCTGGCCCTCGGGTTCGCGCATGGCTGAACGCATGGCACAGCGCACGGTCACGGGCGAGCGCATTCTTGAAATTGGCTGTGGTTTGGCCCTGTCCAGCTTGGTGGCCCATCGGCGCGGCGCCAAGGTCACGGCCAGCGATTGCCATCCACTCACCCATGCATTCCTCGACAACAACACGCGCTTGAACCATTTGGGGCCCATCGATTACCGCCACGGCTTGTGGGGCACCGCCGCCGTCCGAGACGACGGCCTGCCTGTGCTGACGCAGGCGCAGGATGCGCCCTTGCTGGGCTATTTTGATTTGATCGTGGGCAGCGACATCCTCTACGAACGGGACGAAGAAGGCACTCTGGCCCGCTTCATTGATCAGCACGCGGCCATGAAGTCTGAAATCTGGGTGGTCGACCCTAACCGCGGCAACCGCGCCGCTTTTCACAAACACATGGCGCGGGTAGGCTTTGCCATGCAAGAAGAGGTGCTGGACCTGGCCGCACACGATGGCGTGGATGCCTACAAAGGTCGCATGCTGACTTACAGACGGTGAAGACATGCAAGCCGGGTCAAGCCCAGGATCACATTTGAAGTGCCGTTGAAGCACACCCACCCTCAAGCCAAAGACACATGCTGCACATGATGATCCACCAAAGCCGTCAGCGATTGACTGACTGAATGAACGCCGCTGTTGTAGGCCACGCCATGGTCGAGCAAGGAACCGGTGGGCTGCCAATGGCCTTGTGCAGGGCCAGTTTGCAACAAATCGGACAGTTGCACGGTGTCCTTGGCCTCGCCCGTGGTGTCCAACCATGGCGCTCCCACCAACATGCCGGCCAAAGGCAAGCCATCGGTTTCAAGCAAAGCGCTCAAGTCGAATGGCTTGGTTGCAGCCACAACGCCTGTGGGCGTCACAAACTCCAGTGGTCCATTCAAGGATGGCGTGACCGCCACGCTGTCATCCACTTTCAACCAGGCATCCACGATGTCATGGCTGGCACCATCGGTCGTGGTGAAGCTGGAGAAGCCCTGCAAGATGTTGCCGTTTTGTGCCGTCTGCACATTGTTGTGCGCCAGATTGATGCTCTGGATGCCCACATCGCTCAGGGTTTGCAGTTCACCCGCATCGGTCACACCGTTGCTGTTGGCATCCACCCAAACCTTCAGGTCCAGGAAAGCGGCATCCTTGGTGTTGATGAAACCATCGGCGTTGACATCGTGTTGCGTCAAGGCCTGCCAGCCATCTTTGGCCAAGCTGCCATCGGCCAGCTGGGTGCTGCTGCCCAACAACTCTGAGCCATTGTTGACCACGCCATCGTGGTTCAAGTCCATCACCAAGAAGCCGTCTTGCTTGTCCACCCAGCCCACCGACTGCTTGGCACCGGTGTTGAGCAAGTCGAACTGCACGCCTTGGTCTGCACCGATGGTCTGGACACCGTCACCGTTCAAGTCCAGCGCCAAGGGCGACGCCAGCACGCTGAGCGTGAAATTGCTGGAAGTGGCGGTAGCCGTACCCGTCGAGGACTCCACCTTGGCCGTCAACGTGTGTGTGGTCGCGGACAAGTCACTGCTCACCTGGAATGTCCAGGTTTTGGTGTTGGCATCGATGGTGGCTGTGCCCAGCTTGGTGCTGCCGTCATAGATAGCAATCACTTCGCCGGTGGCCAGGTTGGCCGAGTACGCACCTTTGAGCAAAGGCGTGGCGTCCATCGCAGAGCCGCCTGAGGTCACTTCAATGGAGCCTTGCTGTACACCTGTGCGCAACTTATCGAGGCCCCAGGTATCGTCGGTGCTCAAGTCGATCATGAACGAGGTGGCCAGCGCCCCATTTTTGATGTTGTAGCTGTATACGTTGTCAAGACGGTTGATGGCCGGCTCAAATGTAGTACGGTCAATCAACTTCCCAGTGGCATCGTAGAAATTGATCCACAAATCGGTGTTGAAATTCGTGTCGGTGTAATGGAACTCAATGAAGTCAAATGGACCCGTATTGGATTTGAAAGTATTTTCACGGCGACCGCCTTGAGTGGTCTGTGTTGCTTGATCGCCAAGTTGCAGATCATTACCAGGTAGAGCAGACCAATTTGCTCCAGTCCAGACATGACCACGGGCAGAGTTAAGCGCCGCACCATCTTTCCCGGTGGCGCTCACAGTCCAGAATCCGTCGCTGGTGGTCAATTTTGTGTTAGCGGCACCTGCTTGGGTACCGTCAAACTCTTGAACAAAGCTGGTCCCACTGATCACAGCCGATGTGATCGCTACCGTCTGAGAATTGGTCGGCAGCTCCACGGTCGCATTGCTGACCAATACCTGCGCTTGTGTGGTGCTGTGGTTGAACACCTGGTAGTTGACCCCACCGATTTTCACCAAACCGATGTCCGTCCAGCTGCCTGCCAGCCCAGTGTTGCCGGACTCACCTGCGGCGTTCAAAACACCATCGATCTGCAGGGCGTTCAGCTTCACCGTATCGGTGCTGCTGCCCTTGACGACAAACTGCACCTTGCCCGTGCTGTCAAAACCCGTTCCACTGCCCGAGGTGGTTGAGCCGAAGGTGAAGCTGTTCATCGTGGTGACGTTGCTGCCCCCCAAGCTCAACACATCGTTGGCCGTCAATGACAACGTGGAACCGCCTTGCAGCTGGAATATCTCCACTTCCTTGATGGTCTTGACCGTTTGATTGCGTGTCAGCTGGTCCAAATCGAGCACGGTGCCCACGGCCAATTTCAGCGTGTCCAAACCTGCGCCGCCGTCAATGTAGGCGCCCGCATTCAATTTGGCGGGCAAGGTGGCACTGGTGGCGGTGATCACATCATCGCCTGCCAAGCCATCCAGGCCACCTTCCAAAAAGTTCAAAGTGTCTGCATTCGCCGTCGCATTGCCCACATGATTGCCTTCTTTGAGCGTGCTGTCAGCATTGCTCGCGGTGTCATTCAGTGTGACCGAGAATCCATCCAAACCCAGTCGCGTGGCTATGCCGGAGGAGCCACTTTTTGACTTCACGACAATCGTGATGTCCATCGTCTGTGCCGAGGCCGTGAACTTGACGGTGTCCGCCGTCCATTTGTTGCTTCCGATCACACCAATGGCGGCCATTTCGGTGGAAGAGCCCAGCAAGGTGGTGCCGTTGTAGAACTCAAAATTACCAGCGCCATTCCAAAGCAAACCACCGCTATCCCAACCAATGACCGATTGGAAAAAGTCCATGGCATAGGTTTTACCCACCACCAGATTGTTCAACTTGAACGAGGATTGTTCGTTGATGAATCCTGCAGCTGGATCACCCGCAAAAATAGTGCCTACGGCTGAGTAAAACGCCCCACCATCCGGGCTGGCAATCGTGTTGCCCGGAATGTTGGCCCCACCAACCGTGTGCAAATCGGGTGTGCCTTTCACTTTGGTCATGCCCGAAATCACCGTGTCATTGATGTAACTGGTGCCAAAGGAACCATTGAACCCATCGTCAATCGGGATGTTTTGATTGATCTGCCAAACGTTGGACAACACGCTTTGGTTGCCATTGGAGTCAATTTGGTAAGCGGCATACGAATTGGCACCCCCAGGGGCAGTGCCGGGCATGTTGACGGTCCATTTCCCTGTGCCGTCTACCGTGGAAGATCCCACCACCGACTGCGAGGTGTTTTCCACCAAAAACAGGATGTCTCCGGGATTGCCTGTTCCAGAAATGGTTTTCAATGGCGAATTGGTGGTCGCATTGCTGGCCAAACTGGCATTGGTGCCATCGGTGACCGTGGTGATGACGGGTGCGTCTTCCACATAATCGACCAGCACGGTTTGGTTCTTGGTCGTGCCCGAGCCAATCAAGTTGGAGACTTTGGCGGAATAAACCCATGCTCCGGACGCCACGTTGGCTTCCAGATGGTTGAGTGTGTCGGTGATCTCCCAATGTGTGCCATTGACCACCGCATTGCCAATCTTGACCGCGCCGTTGCCATCGTTGGCAAACACTTCCACCACATCGTTGGCACCCAGCTTGGCGCTGATCGAGCCCGACACCAAACGGCCTGCGCTCGCATCGGCGGTTGTCCAGTTGGCATTGGCGCTGCTGTTGGTGCTGGTGACCGTGCTGATGCCGCTGTCCTTGGTCATGCTGGAGAAGGTCACCGTTTGCGTGGGCAACACGCTGTCGATCACGATCAACTGGCTGTCGGTGCCGCCGTTGGTGCCGTTCACTGGCACTTTGGTGTTCACCAGATTGCCCGCTTGGTCAATGATGGTGGCCACCAAGGTGTAGTTGCCATTGGCCAAGGAGTTGGCTGTATCGTCCCATGACCAAACAAAACGGTTGGTGGCGTTGTCCAGCGTGGGTGTCACCAACACCGAGCGCAACACTGCGCCTGTGCTGTCTTTGAAGTCGAGCTTGACCACATCGCCATTGGTGTTGTCAAAGCCGGTCAAAGTGCCAAAGTATTTGAGCGTGCCGTCGCTGGTCACAAAGTCGGTGCTGCTGGCACCCGTGTCTTTGGAGCCGGTGCTGGCGGTGGTGCTCAGGCCATCGTCAATGCGCACGATGTCGATCGTGGCATCTTTGTTGGGGTCCACATTGGGCGAGTTGGTGTCGATGGTGATCGTCTGCACATCTTGGGTACCGGTGTTGCTGCCCACTGCAGTGGCGGGGGCCACACGGTTGCCCTGCGCGTCCACCACGGTCGCACGCAGTGTGTAATCACCGTCGGCTCGGGTGCTGCTGGCGGCAATGACCGGGTCATTCCAGGTCCAGGTGCCGTTGCTGCCGCTCAAGACTGGCGTCACGGTGGTGCTGGCGAGCACGGTGCCCGTGCTGTTGAGGAGTTCAAGTTTGACCTTGTCCCCGGTGCTGCTGAAGTTGGAGACAGTGCCGCTGTACACCAAGGAGTTGTCGCTGGTGATGTAGTCGCTGGTGCTCACGCCGGTGTCGGCGCTGATGGCGGTGATGTTGATCAGCGGGCTGGTGGGCACATTGACCACTGCATTGCTCACCAAGATCTGCGCTTGTGTGGTGCTGTGGTTAAAGACCTGGTAAGTGACACCGCCAATGGTGGTCGCGCCGATGTCGGTCCACTGCCCTGCCAAGCCTGTGTTGCCCAATTCGCCCGCGCTGTCGAGCACACCGTCAAATTGCAAAGCCAACAGATTCACCTTGTCGGTGCTGGTGCCTTTGACCACAAACTGCACCTTGCCTGCGCTGCTGAAGCTTGCGCCCGATCCGCCGGTGGTCGAGCTGAAGCTGAACCCACTCATGGTCGATGCATTGCTGCCGCCCAAGCTCAAGACATCGTTGGCCGAGATGCTCAGCGTCGAGCTGCCTTGCAGCTGGAAGATTTCAACTTCCTGGATGGGCTTGACCGTTTGGTTGCCGACCCACTGACCTAAATCGATCACCGTGCTGGCGGCCAATTTCAAGGTGTCCACACCCGCGTCGCCATCGATGTAGCCGCCGAGCTTCAGTTTGGCCTGCAATTGGGCATCGGTCACCGAGATCACGTCGTCACCCGACAGGGCCGTGAGGGCGCCATCGCTGTAGGCCAATGTGCCGTCGGCATTGACCGTGGCACCACCAAATACCTTGCCCGCCACCAAGGTGTTGTCGTTGGACGGCAAATTCTGTGCAAAGCTGAAGTTGTCCAGCATGAAGTCACCGCCGCTGCCATCGGTATTGCGGGGGTTCGCGGTCAGAGCCAATGCGATGGTTTTGGTTTCGGTGGCGGTGTAGGTGACCGTCAAATGGCCTGCTTCACCCATTGCACCGGATTTGGTGAAATCAATGTTTTGACCATCCATCACCAAGCGCATATTGTGTTCGCCTGAGACGGCCGTAGAACCCAATAAGAAAGTAGATTGAAAATAATCCAAGGTAAAGGTATAGGTCTTACCTGCCACGACAGAAGTCGATGTTTTCCACAGTGTGGCTTCACCACCAGTTGTGGAAGCCTGACCCGTGAGCAACTTTCCCTGGAAAGCGCCATCTGGGTTGCTACCACCGAGACCACCTGCTGTACTAGCGCTGGTCGTCGATTTGAACTTGGTAGACCAAGTGCCGTTGGCGTAAGTGCCACTGGCCGTTTCAGAAGTGGTGACATTGGCGTTGGTGATGACATTAGCAACATTCACAAGGCTGATGTCTTGAACTTTGTAAACACTCTTTTCGGCGAATTGCACGGGTTGACCGCCATTAGCAGCAATTTCAGTCAAAGTTGTTGTAAAGCCCGTGTTGCCCGAGGAGAAGTCACCATTGGCCAGGCCATTCGCTGCGGCCGAAGTGGCCGTGACCAGGTTGGAGAACACACTGGGGTTGCCCACATTGTCCAAAGACACGGCGGCAAAGGTGTTGCTGCCCCCAGCCAAATTGGACAAATTCACCGTCCATTTGCCTTGGTTGTCCACTGTGGTCGAACCGACCAAGTTGGTCTGGCTGTTGTCGTACAGGTAAATGGTGGAGCCCACCGTGCCCGTACCACTGACCTTGCTCAGGCCGTTGGTGGTTGAACCGGAAGTCGAGGTGTTGCTGGCCACCGTGGTGTTTGCCGTGTCCACAATCGCGGTGATGACCGGCGCGTCTTCTGCGGTGTCGATCAGCACGGTTTGGGTCTTGGTCGTGCCCGAGCCCACCAAGTTGGACACTTTGGCGGAATAGCTCCATGCGCCCGAGCTGGCATTGGCCACCACATGGTTGAGTGTGTCGGTGATCTCCCAATGTGTGCCATTGACCACCGCATTGCCAATCTTGACCGCGCCGTTGCCATCGTTGGCAAACACTTCCACCACCTCATTGCTGCCCAGCTTGGCACTGATCGAGCCCGACACCAAACGGCCTGCGCTCGCGTCGGCGGTTGTCCAGTTGGCGTTGGCGCTGGTGTTGCTGGTGGTGACCGTGCTGGTACCCGTGTCTTTGGTCATGCTGGAGAAGGTCACCGTTTGGGTGGGCACTGCGCTGTCAATCACGATCAGCTGGCTGTCGGTCCCGCCATTGGTGCCGTTGAACGGTAGCTTGGTGTTCACCACGTTGCCCGCTTGGTCCACGATGGTGGCCACCAGGGTGTAGTTGCCACTGGCCAAGGTGTTGGCCGTGTCGTCCCAGGTCCACACAAAGCTGTTGGTGGCCGTGTCCAGCGTGGGCGCCACAAACACCGAACGCAGCACTGCGCCTGTGCTGTCTTTGAAGTCCAGCTTGACCAGATCGTTTTTGGTGCCATCAAACCCGGTCAAGGTGCCAAAGTACTTGAGCGTGCCGTCGCTGGTCACAAAGTCGGTGCTGCTCGCGCCGGTGTCTTTGGAGCCGGTGGCCGCTGTGGTGCTGCTCAATGCGTCATCAATGCGCACGATGTCAATCGTGGCATCTTTGTTGGGGTCCACGTTGGGCGTGTTGGTGTCGATCTCAACGGCCTGCACATCTTGTGTGCCGGTGTTGCTGCCCACGGTGGTGGCAGGCGCCACACGGTCGCCCTGCGGATCTACGATGGTCGCGCGCAGGGTGTAGATGCCGTCGGCACGGGTGCTGCTGGCGGCAATGACCGGGTCGTTCCAGATCCAGGTGCCATTGCTGCCGCTCAAGGTGGGCGTGACGGTCGTGCTGGCGACCACGGTGCCCGTGCTGTCGAGCAGTTCGAGTTTGACCTTGTCGCCGTTGTTGGTGAAGCTGGACACGGTGCCGCTGTACACCAAGGTGTTGTCGAAAGTGATGTAGTCTGTCGTGCTCACGCCAGTGTCGGTGCTGATGGCGGTGATGTCGATCTTGGCGCTGGCGTTGGGGTCTGCAGCCATGCTGACGGTGAAGCTGTGGCTGCCGGTCAGTGCGTTGGCACTGGTGCCGCCTTGGTTGCCGTTGTCGTTGAGCAAGGCGCTGATGGTGACGTCGCGTTTGGCCGTTTGGCTGGCGCTGTCCACGAAGCTGAAGTTGCTGGCCGTGCCAGTGAGCGCTTGCAACTGGGCCAAGGTGCCGCTGATGACCACGCTGTTGCTGCCGTTACCACTGGTGATGGTGGCGCCGCTGGTGCCGGGGGTGACCGTGATGCGGCCGTCGTTCACGTTGGAGCTGAGCGTGAGCGTCATGGTGCCGGTGCCCACATCCACGTCGGCCAAGCTGAAGGCGGTGCCGAAGTTGAAGGCTTGCAAGTTGGTTTGCGTGCTGCTGGGGCTGGTGGCGGTGGCCACGGCGGGCGCGTCGTTGGCCCCTTGCACCGTGACGGTGATGGTGTTGCTGCTGGTGGCGCCAGCGGCGTCTTTGACCGTGTAGGTGAAGGTGTCTGTCACGGTGTCGGTGCTGCTCTTGAGCGCTTGCACGGTGGTGTTGGCGTTGTCCACCACGTAGCTGTAGCTGCCGTCTGCACCCAGTTTGAGCGCACCAAAGGTGCCGGTGATGGTGGCGGCGCTGCTGGTGCTGGTGGAGCCGCTGCTGACGGTGACCACCGAGCCGGTGTTGCCCGCTTTGGCGTCTTGCACGACTTTGGTGTCGTCCTTGTCGACATCGGTGTCGTTGTTCAGAACGTTGCCGGTCGGGTCGGTGCCTGCGGTGCCGTTGGCGCTGCCACCGGCCTCTTTGGCGGTGGCGGTATCGGCCACGGCCACTGGCGCGTCGTTGGCGCCTTGCACCGTCACCGCCAGGGTGGCCGTGCTGGTGCCACCTTGACCGTCTTTGAGGGTGTAGGTGAAGTTGTCCGTCAATGTGTTGCTGCTGGTGCGCAGGGCCTGCACGGTGCTGTTGCTGTTGTCCACGTTGTAGGTGTACGAGCCGTTGGCACCAATGACCAGGGAGCCGAAGCTGCCGGTGACGGTGGTGGCGCTGCTGGCACTGGTGCTGCCTGCGGTCACGGCGGTGGCTGTGCTGGCGCTGGACAGTTTGACGTCTTGCAGTGACTTGGTGCCCACAACAACAGCGTCGTTGGTCAACACGTTGCCCGTGGGGTTGGTGCCTGCGGTGCCGTTGGCGCTGCCACCGGCTTCTGTGGCGGTGGCGGTGTCGTTGCTGGCCACGGGGTCGTTGCCGCCCGAGCCATTGATCACGAGGGTGGCTGTGGTGTCCACCGTGGCGCCTTGTGCGTCAATGATTTTGTAGCTCGCCACGATGGTTTGCTTTTGGCCAGAGGCCAAACCGGTGCTGATGGTGCTGTTGCTCGGATCGATCTTGAGCGTGCCTGCGGCCGCATCCAAGATCACGCCCGCAGGCACGGTGGTGCTGCTGGCTTGGGCCGTGCCGTTGTTGGAGTCGGTGGTGACCACAAAGGTGGGGGTGAAGCTGCTGTCCACTTTGAGGGTGGCCGTCTCGCCTTGGTCCGCATCGGCGGCGTTGTTCAGCAAATGGATGGTGCTTTGGGCCGCGCCTTTGTTGAACGATTGGCTGATGGCGCTGGCCGTGGGCGCGTCGTTGGTGCCGGTGACGGTGATCACCAGGTTTTGTTTGGCCGTGCCGCCTTGGCCGTCGCTCACGGTGACGGGGTAGGTCAGTGTCAGGGTTTGGCCCTTGGGCAGCCAGTCGAGGTTGGCAGCGTTGGGGTTGTAGGTCCAGTTGATGCTGCCGGCTGTGCCGTTGGGGGTCACGCCTGCGCCAAAGGTCAAGGCGCTGCTGGCGATCAGGGCGCTGACGTCCACGCCGCTGGGCAGTGTGGCGCCCCCGGAGTAAACGGCGCTGGCCGCTGTGGTCGAGGCGGTGACGGTGTTGCCATTGTCCACGTCGTTGACGCTCAGTGTGCCTGTCAGCGAGCCGAGCTTTTGCGCGGTGGCATTGGTCGCTTCTGTCACTGCGCTGAGCGCGGTGATGGTCGACAGCGTGGGCGCGTTGTTGTTGCCCACCGAGATGCTGAAGGTGTCGCTGGCGCTCAGGGTGCCTTTGTCGGTGGCGGTGACGGTGACATTCAAGGTGCCCACAGTGGTGCCCGATGGGGGCGTGCCGCTGAAGGTCTTGGTCGATGCGTCAAAGCTCAGCCAGCTGGGCAGTGCGCCGCCGCCTTCCAAGGTGGCGGTGTAAGTCAGGCTGTCGCCAGAGTCCACGTCGGTGAAGGTGGCCGGTACGCCCAAAATAGGCACGCTGTAATTGAATGCTGTACCGATGGTGGCTGTTTGGTCGCTTTGCTGCACGTTGACCACAGGCGCGTCGTTACTGCCGCTGATGGTGGCCGTCAAGGTGGTGCTGGAGGTCTTGCCGTTGCCGTCCTTGACGGTGTAGGTGAACACGTCGGTGACGGTGTCGGTGCTGGTGCGCAGCGCTTGCACGTTGGTGTTGGCGTTGTTGGGCGTGTATTTGTAGCTGCCGTCGGCGCCAATGACCAAGGTGCCGAAGGTGCCGTTGACGGTGGTGCCGCTGCTGGTGCTGGTGCTGTTGGCATTCACGGCAGTTGCAGTGCCTGCGCCTGTGCCGGCCTTGATGTCTTGCACCTGCAGCACGGCTGTGACGGCCGTGTCGTTGCTCAGCACATTGCCTGTGGGGTCGACAAAGGTGGTGCCGTTGCTGGTGCCACCCGCTTCAGTGGCGCTGACCGTGTCTGCGCTCACTGTCGGTGCACTGGCTGGCACGGTGTTGTAGCCGATGGCTACGCTGTTGTTGGCCTCTTGTGTCGAGCCCACAACACCCGGCAGGAAGGTGTCTTTGTTGCTGTTGCCCGCCGCGTCGCTGAACTTGCCGCTGGTCAGGCCAATGACGCCGGTATCGAGTGCATTGGCTGTGGGTGTGAAGGTGGCGGTGTAAGTGGTGCCGCTGCCTTGGAAGTTACTCAGGGTGCCACCCGTGACGCTGATATCTGCCGAGCTGAAGTCGGTGCTGGCTTCGCTCAACACAAAAGTGATGGTCTCGGTGCCGTTGGCCAACAAGACGGCGTTGCCACTGCGGGTCACGGCCACGGTGGGTGCGTTGGTGTCGCTGGAGCCGGTGTTGTAGTCCAGGCTCACCTGGTTGTCCGCCTGCTGCGCTGCGCCGCTTGGGGCGGGACTGACATAGGTGTCGGTGTTGTTGTTGCCTGCGGCATCGCTGAATTGGCCCGATTTGACACCCACGGTGGCCACGCCTGCGCCAGTGGCGGGTGTGAAGGTGGCCGTGAATTGTTTGAAGCCTGTGGTGCTGTTGCCCGAAGACGGTACAGGGGCAAAGCCGCTGACAGTGCCGCCTGTCACATCTATATCGCTGGCGGTGAAGTTGGTGCTGGCCTCGCTGAGTGTGAAGTACACCGTTTCGCCCGTGGTGGTGACGGTGCCCGCGCCTGCACGGGTGACTGCTACCGTCGGTGCTGTGGTGTCAGCGGCTGTGGTGTTGAAGCCAATGCTCACCTGGTTGTTGGCCTCTTGCACCGTGCCACTGACACCGCTTTGGAAGGTGTCCACGTTGATGTTGCCTGCCCCATCGGCAAACTTGCCGTTGGCCACGCCAATGGTGGCCGTGCCTTGTGCGTTGACGGTGGGGGTGAAGGTGGCGGTGTACTGGGTAAAACCAGTGTTCCAGTCACCCGAGCTGATCACGGGCTCAAAGTTACTCAAGGCACCACCGGTGACGACCACGTCAGATGCCGCCAAGAAGGTGTTTTCGCTGACGGTGAAAGTGATCGTTTCGGTGCCGCCGGTGTTGAGCGTGCCTGTACCTGCGCGTGCCACGATGATGGTCGGCGGTGTGGTGTCCGCGTTGCCGGTGTTGAACGTGATCGAAGTGCTGTTGTTGCTCTCTTGCACCGTGCCAGCAATGCCGCTTTGGTAAGTGTCATGGTTGACGTTGCCCGCGTTGTCCGCGAACTTGCCCGAGGCCACGCCGATGGTCGCTGTGCCCGAGCCGCTGTTGGGCTTGAACGTGGCGGTGTATTGGGTGAAACCCGCGCCCGCTGTGCCGCTGGTGGGTACGGGTGCAAAGTTGCTGAGGGTGCCACCGCTCACGTCGATGTCACTCAAGGCAAAGTTGGTGCTGGCTTCGCTGAGTGTGAAGGTGATGTTTTCTGAACCGGTCAAGGGGCTGGCCGTGCCGCTGCGCGCCACCACGATGGTGGGTGCTGTGGTGTCTGCTGGATTGATGTTGGCATCCACACCGTAGTCTTGAACGGCCGTGGCTTTGGCGCCGCCAGTGCCAGTGACCGAGCCATCCACTTGGGTGTCGGAATCGGCCAGCAAGTCAGATGCAGGCACATTGATGCTGTAGCTGCCGTCGGCTGCTGCGCTGCCGGTGAAGTTCTTGCCGTTGACCACCAGTGTCACGGTGTCGCCCGCAGAGAATTTGCCAGTCACTTTGCCCGTGACGGGGATGTTGCCGGTGCTCTCGGTGCTGCCCAGAATGTTGTCTGCCGTCACGGGGTTGATGCTGAGCGCCGTTTGGGTGCCAGCGTTGGCGGTGGTCTCGACCACGTAGTCTTGCGCTGCGGTGGCCAAGCTGCCATTGGTGGCGGTGACGGTGCCTTCGATCTTGGTGTCGCTGTCGGCCTTGAGGTCGGCCATGGAGACGGCTGTGCTGTAGCTGCCGTCTGCACCGACCACAGCGGTGTAATTCTTGCCGTTCAAGACCAAGGTGACGGTGTCGCCACCCACAAAGGTGCCGGTGACCTTACCGGTGACGATCAAGCTGGTGGCCGCGCCCTCGGTGGTGTTGACGATGTTGTCGCCAGTGATCGGGTTGATCGTGAGCGCGGTCTTGAGGGTGGCAGGTGCAGGGTTGATGTTGGGGTCCACACCGTAGTCTTGCACTGCAGTGGCCGCCGTGCCGCCATTGCCCGTGATCGTCGCATCGATCTTGGTGTCGCTGTCGGCCAACAGGTCAGCCGCGGGCACGTTCACGCTGTAAGTGCCGTTGGCCGCCACGGTCCCGGTGAAGGTCTTGCCGTTGACGGTCAAAGTGAGGGTGTCGCCAGCAGAGAACTTGCCGGTCACTTTGCCCGTGACAGGGATGTTGCCGGTGCTCTCGGTGCTGCCCAAGATGTTGTCTGCGGTGACAGGGTCGATGCTGAGCGCCGTTTGTGTGCCAGCGTTGGCGGTGGTCTCCACCACGTAGTCTTGCGCGGCGGTGGCCAAGCTGCCACTGGTACCGGTGACGGTGCCTTCGATCTTGGTGTCACTGTCGGCCTTGAGGTCGGCCATGGCGACAGGCGCGCTGTAGGAGCCGTCTGTGCCCACCACGGCGGTGTAATTCTTGCCGTTCAAGACCAAGGTGACGATGTCGCCAGCAGCGAAGGTGCCAGTGACCTTGCCGGTGACGTTGTAGCTGAAGGCTGCACCTTCGGTGGTCGTGACGATGTTGTCGCTGAAGACCGGGTCGATGGTCAGTGCCGTTTTGAGTGTGGCGGCGTTTTTGCCCGTGGCATTGGCCGTGTTGCCTGCCGTGTCTGTGGCCATGGCCTGAACGTCACCCGTGGGCACAGCGCTGGTGGGGGTGAATGACCACTGGCCATTGCTGTTGGCCGTTGTGCTTCCCAGGACGTTGCCCGCATTGTCTTTGAGGACCACGATGTCACCCGCTTCGGAGGTGCCGGAGATGGGGTTGGTGGTGCCACCTGTACCGGGGGTGCTGATGGCGACGTTGGTGACGGTGTCAATCGTGAAAGGCGTGACGTCGGTGCTGGTGGTGGTGCCGTTGGTGGTGACGTTCAGCTTGGGTGTGTAGGTGCCATCGGGCAACTTGTCAGCGTCAGGGATGGTAAAGCTGTAAGTGCCATCAGCGTTGACGGTGATGGGGTAGTTCTTGCCGTTGAGGGTGATGGTGGCGGTGCTGCCCGCAGGCACAGTGCCCGTGATGGTGGGGGTGGTGTCGTTGGTGGTGTTGTCACCCAGTGTGCCGCTGTCATTGGGCGCGACAGCTGAGAGCTTGCCGGTGGTCGCTGCAGGGGGGACTTTGTCGATGCTCAGCGAGACCGTGTTGTTGAGGTCTGCGCCGTCTTTGTTGAGGTTGCCTGCGGCATCGGTGAAGCGGTCAGACGCCACAATCACGGCGGCGCTGGTGGCATTTTCGTTGGGTGTGAAGGTGGCGGTGTAAGACGTGCCACTGCCAGTGAAGTTGCTCAATGCGCCGCCGATCACGGTCACATCGGAAGCGGCAAAGTTCACACTCGACTCACTGAGGTTGAAGGTGATGGTGGCCGTCTGGTTGCTGGCCAGGCTGGTTTTGTCTGCGCTGACCGCGATGGTCGGAGGTGTGGTGTCAGCCGGCGTGTTGCTGATGCTCATCGACACGGTGTTGTTTGTATCCGCACCGTCTTTGTTCAGATTGCCTGCGGCGTCCGAGAACTTGTCAGAGGCGACTGTCAAAGCAGCGCTGCTCGCGTTGGCGTTGGGCGTGAAGGTGGCCGTGTAGGACGTGCCGCTGCCGGAGAAGTTAGAGAGCGTGCCGCCAATCACGGTCACGTCTGCAGCGGTGAAGTCAGTGCTCGACTCGCTCAGGTTGAAGGTGATGGTGGCCGTCTGGTTGCTGGCCAGGCTGGTTTTGTCAGAGCTCACCGAGATGGTGGGCGCAGTGGTGTCAACCGGCGTGTTGCTGATGCTCATCGACACGGTGTTGTTTGTATCCGCACCATCTTTGTTCAGATTGCCTGCGGCGTCCGAGAACTTGTCAGAGGCGACAGTCAACGCGGCGCTGGTGGCGCCGGCTGTGGGGGTGAAGGTGGCACTGTAAGAAGTACCGCTGCCAGTGAAGTTGCTCAATGCGCCGCCAATGACAGTCACGTCTGCAGCGGTGAAGTCAGTGCTCGACTCGCTCAGGGTGAAGGTGATGGTGGCCGTCTGGTTGCTGGCCAGGCTGGTTTTGTCGGTGCTGACAGAAATGGTCGGAGGTGTGGTGTCAGACGGCGTGTTGCTGATGCTCATCGACACGGTGTTGTTTGTATCCGCACCGTCTTTGTTCAGATTGCCTGCGGTGTCCGAGAACTTGTCAGAGGCGACAGTCAGCACGGCGCTGGTGGCGCCGGCTGTGGGGGTGAAGGTGGCACTGTAAGAAGTACCGCTGCCAGTGAAGTTGCTCAATGTGCCGCCAATGACAGTCACGTCAGAAACTGTGAAGTCGGTGCTGGACTCGCTCAGGGTGAAGGTGATGGTGGCCGTTTGGTTACTCGACAAGGAAGCCTTGTCAGTACTGACCGAGATGGTCGGTGCGGTGATGTCAACCGGCGTGTTGCTGATGCTCATCGACACGGTGTTGTTTGTATCCGCACCGTCTTTGTTCAGATTGCCTGCGGCGTCCGAGAACTTGTCAGAGGCCACCAACAAAGCGGCGCTGGTGGCGCCGGCTGTGGGGGTGAAAGTGGCCGTGTAGGACGTGCCGCTGCCAGTGAAGTTGGAGAGGGTACCGCCAATGACAGTCACGTCTGCAGCGGTGAAGTCGGTGCTGGACTCGCTCAGGGTGAAGGTGATGTTGGCCGTCTGGTTGCTAGCCAGGCTGGTTTTGTCGGTGCTGACAGAAATGGTCGGCGGTGTGGTGTCAGCAGGCGTGTTGCTGATGCTCATGGACACCGAGTTGTTGGCTTCAGCGCCGTCTTTGTTGAAGTTGCCTGCAGCGTCGGAGAACTTGTTGGAGTCCACCAACAAAGCCGCGCTGGTGGCACCGGCTGTGGGGGTGAAGGTGGCACTGTACGAGGTGCCGCTGCCTGTGAAATTGGACAAAGCCCCGCCTGTGACGGTCACGTCAGCCGCAGTGAAGTCGGTGCTGGACTCGCTCAGGGTGAAGGTGATCGCAGCCGTTTGGGTGCTGCTCAGACTGGTTTTGTCCGAAGTGACCACCACGGTGGGGGCTGTGGAGTCCGTGGAGTTGTTGTTGCCGTTGGCCGTGGCCACGTTGCCTGCTGGGTCGGTGGCCGTGGCCGAGACACTGCCGGAGGACACATTGGCCGTGGGCGTAAAGGTCCATTGACCGGCACTGTTGGCCGTGGTGCTGCTCAAGGTGCTGCCCGAGGGATCTTTGAGGAGGACCACATCGCCTGCTTCGGCGGTGCCAGAGATGGGGTTGGTGGTGCCACTCGTGCCGGGGTTGGTGATGGCAACGTTGGTGACGGTGTCAATCGTGAAAGGCGTGACGTCGGTGCTGGTGGTGGTGCCGCCGCTGATGACGTTCAAGCGAGGGGTGTAAGTGCCATCGGGCAATTTGTCAGCATCGGGGATGGTGAAGCTGTAAGTGCCATCGGTGTTGACGGTGACGGGGTAGGTCTTGCCATTCAAAGTCATGGTGGCGGTGCTGCCCACTGGCACCGCGCCCGTGATGGTGGGGGTGTTGTCGTTGGTGAGGTTGTCACCCAAGGCACTGCTGTCGTTGGGGGCGACAGGAGCGAGTCGACCTGTCGGCGTGGTGGTGGTGGTGCCACCGGCGTTGGCAGCCACCACAGCGGCAGCGCCCGCCCCGACCAAACCCAAAACCCCCAAAAAGGGTGTCGCGGCAAGCAAACCGATCTCAGCACCCGCACCCTGCACTTCCGAGCCACCCAAGGCAATGTTGATGGCCTCGCCGCCATCACGCAAATTCGCCACCAAGCCATCCATTTGAGGATCTTCGGGGATGTAATCGTAGAAGCTGCCGTTTTCTGCCTGACCGATGAGCGAATTGGCGGCATCGGTGGCGACATCGTAGTAGCCCTCGATGATGAGACTGGCTTCTCTGTCGCCTTCAAACACAACGTGAAGGTCTTTGCCCACTCGGCGTGTCTTCACATAGTCCGGCGCACGGGGCTTGTCAGCCGCGCTGCTGGTTTCTTGCAATTGGTATTTGTGTCCAAGCTTGGCAGGGATGCGCAAAGGTTCCACCTTGCCGCCTTTGGGCTGGGGGACATCCAGGACGAAGTTGTCGACTTCTTTGGCGGTATTGACGAGAACTTTGTATTGCTTGGCCATGGTGATTTCCTTTGCAAATTTTTTTGATGGGTGCGCTTGAACGGGTTGTGCCAAGTGAGGACCGAAGTCAGGGATACGACAAGGAACTGCCTCATCGCCGATAGCTTGTCCCCATGCAATGGTTTGGGGTCAAGGTTCGCGGTGGATGCCTGTCACTTCGACCGTGACCCGCCGGTTAGCTTGGTTGCAATCGATGTTGGCCGGATTCAGCTCTGTGCCGCAGGAGGTGATCACCAGGTCGCGCTTGCCGCGACCTTCAGAGGTCACCTCGCCTGTGAAACGGCCACGACTTGCGATGTAGTCCGCCACGGTTTTGGCGCGTTGCTTGGACAAGCGCTCATTGCGTTCGACCGAACCAAAAGGATCGGTGTGCCCCACCACATGAATGCGCTGGACACGGTTGAACTCGGAGTCAATCTGCGCCATCAACAAATCAATGGCACGCAGGCCCTGGAGCGTCATACCGGCCGCATCACCTCGGTTAAAGGCAAACAAGGTGTCGCCGACCAACTGCATGCGACGAGGGGCCTTGGGCAACAGGTCTGCCGGTTTTTCGGCTGCATCTGCACAATCCATCGCATTGGCCACACGGCTGATAGTGTGCAGCTGTAAGCGCATGGTCTCAAGTTCTTTGGCAGCGTCTGCCTGTTTGACAGGCACCAACACCAGCGTTTTGCCGCGCTCATCGTTGACACGGATGACCTGGTTTCTGCCGCCGGCCAAACTCAGTTCGGTGATGCTGTCAAAACCGTCCTTGTTGGCGCGGCGCTGAACCTCCATCCAGCGCACACCCAATGTCACGGGACCTGGCTTGATGCAGACAAAACTGTAACCGCCGGATACCAAGGAGGCGTGGTAACGGCCATTGACAAACACCGTGGCTGCCCCACCCAGCTTTGCGACAGAAGGACGGTAAAAGATGATGCGACTTTGGGAGTCGGTCACCCCTTTGTTTTGCAAGTCATACCATTTGCCCAAAGCCTCCATCTCTTGGGTGATGGCTTTGTCTTGGGCCTGAACAGTGGACATCCCGACCCACAAAAGCGCCCAAACGAACAAGCCGGCGCCAAGCCACGATGGGGTGCTTGGGGTCCATCGCCTTGGCGCGTGCGAACACAAGGCGATAGGGGTCATGGGGCTAACCGAATTAGAAGTTCTAATGATTTTCTCCTCTAAAACTATTATTTTTGATGAAATATACTTTTAAAGTATCTATTATCAAGTTTATTGAGGCATTATCTATAAAAATCTCAATTCGATGCGTGTGTTGTCACTCTTTCGTCAGAACAGTTGTTGCATTTTGTAATCACCGTGGTCGCTCTCTACCAGATCGCCCGAGCCAAAGCCCAAGCCCTGGGCGATCAAACGCCGTAACGGTCGCGGTAAGCCTGCACATGGGGCAGGTGCTGGCCCATCGCGTTGCCCTCTTGCGCCGACAAATAGGCCAACAAATCGGACAGCTGCGCGATGCAGCACACGCCCATGCCCAAGGTGTTGCGAACGTATTGCACCGCGCTGTGGGGCACGTCTTGCACCGAACCGTCGGCTTGTTTTTCGGTGGCCATCTCCTGGCGGTCCAGCGCAATCGCGATGGCGTGGGGCGAGGCCCCGGCAGCCTGGATCAAGGCAATCGACTCGCGCGCCGCAGTGCCCGCGCTCATCACGTCGTCCACGATCAGCACCCGGCCTTGGAGCGGCGCACCCACCAGGGCGCCACCTTCACCGTGGTCTTTGGCTTCCTTGCGGTTGTAGGCAAAAGGCACGTTCTTGCCTAGGCGAGCCAACTCAATGGCCACCGCTGCGCCCAGCGGAATGCCCTTGTAGGCGGGGCCGAAAATCATGTCGAATTCGATGCCGCTGGCCAGCAAGGCTTTTGCATAGAATTGCGCCAGCCGGCTCAGCTTGGTGCCATCGTCAAACAGGCCGGCATTGAAGAAATAAGGGCTCATGCGGCCCGCCTTGGTCTTGAATTGCCCAAAGCGCAACACGCCTGACTCGATTGCAAACTGCACAAATTCCTGAGCAAGCGCCTGCATCTCGGCGCTGCTTGCCTGTCCTGTCACCATGGGGAAATCCTTGTTCAAACTCACCAGCCTCAACCTCAACGGCATCCGCTCGGCCACGACCAAAGGGGTCGAAGCCTGGCTGGCACAAGAAAACCCCGATTGTATTTGTGTGCAAGAGGTCAAAGCCCAAGCGCCCGACGTGGCGGGCAAGTTTCAAGAACTCGCGGGCCTCAAGGGCCACTTTCACTTTGCCCAGAAAAAAGGCTACTCGGGCGTGGGCGTGTACACCCGCCATGAACCCAGCGACGTGGTGGTGGGCTTTGACGGCGACGAATTTGACGCCGAAGGCCGCTACGCCGAGGTGCGTTTTGACACGCCCAGCCGCAAACTGTCCATCATCAGCGTGTACTTTCCCAGCGGCTCCTCGGGCCCTGAGCGGCAAGAAGCCAAGTTCCGGTTCTTGAACAAGATGTACCCGCACCTGATGGCCCTCAAAGCCGAGCGGGACTTTGTGGTCTGCAGCGACGTGAACATCGCGCACCGGGAAGCCGACCTGAAAAACTGGAAAGGCAACCTCAAAAACAGCGGCTTCTTGCCCGAAGAACGCGCCTGGATGACCCAGCTGACCACCGAAGGCGGCGTGGTGGACGTTTACCGACACCTCCAGCCCGAGACCACCGACGACTGCTACACCTGGTGGAGCAACCGGGGCCAGGCCTATGCCAAGAACGTGGGCTGGCGACTGGACTACCACCTGGCCACCCCCGCCGTGGCCCATGCGGCCAAGCGCGAATCGATCTACAAAGGCGAAAAATTCTCCGACCACGCGCCGATCACCATTGAATACGACCTGAGTTTGTGAACTTGAAGGGGTTTTTCTTTCAGAGGGCGTCGGACATGGCCCGACGCCCCCAAACAAGGAAGTTCAAACTCAGACGTTGGTCCGGGTCATGGACTCATCGATGAACAAAGTACCACCGCCGTAAGACAGTTGCGAGTAGGTTTGCCCCGGCACAAAGCCGTAGCCGCTGCCATAGGTGGACAGCAAATCGACCGCCTGCAGTTTGGTGGCGGAGGTGACCATATTGGCCCCGCCCACGATGTTCACATAGTCGTTGGCATTGCCGTGCACCACCATCATCTTGGCCTCGTTGACGGTGGTGGCCGGGTTGTCTGTGGCATTGAGTGCCAGCACATCCCCCAAACCGAGCTTCAAATAATTGGAACCCGAGCCGCTGGGACCACGGATGTCAAACACTTCAAAGTTGGTCAAGCCAAGTCCAACGAAATAATTGGGCATGTCAATGAACAAACCTCCAGCACCCATCGCTACCGTGTCAACACCGGTACCTGCGTTGAATCTGTCTACATTGGCCTCCAAACCGGTGATGTCCTGGGCGAATACAGTCAACTTGTCATCACCGCCCAAGAGGTTGATGTTTTGTGTCCCGGTGATGTTTTTGGCAATGATGTTGTCCGAATTGGCCGTGCCGTTGACCGCTGTGGCCGTGGCCGTGGAGGCAAACTGGTTGAATGTCACGCCGGCCACGGTGCTGTCATAGGCCTGCGTGCTGCTGGCCCCGGTGCCACTTGCACCGCCCGTGGTGGCGCTGAAACTGCCATCGGCCACCGCCATCGACATGCTGCCGGTGCCGCTGTCGGGGGTGTTGACGCTCATCACAAAGGTCTTGCTGTCCAGCTGGACCAAGGGGCCTTTGACCCCACCGCCCGTGACCACCACGTCGCTCGCGTCAAAGCCCGTCACGGCCTGGTCAAACGCGAAGGTGTAATTGACCGACACCCCGTTGGCCGCCGCCAGCGTGGCGTCGTCCGTCATGGTCAGCTTGGGGGCCGAGCCGGCCGCCTGGTTGACCGCAAAGCTGTTGGACGCGGTGGCCACTGAGCCATCGGCGTTGAACAGTTTGGCGCTGTAGTTCTCGCCGCCGCTGGCAATGGTGTCGGCAAAGCTCCAGCTGGTGCCGTTGACCGTGGCTTTGCCCAGGTCGATGCCATTGCTGTAGACCTGCAGGTACTGCCCTGTCAGCAGGGGCATGGCCAGTGTGCCTTGCACCGTGCCGGTGGTGTAGCGGGTGGTGCCACCGGAGCTGCCAATCACCGTGGTCTCGGCCACGGCATCGCTGCGCACTTGCAGGTTGTCCACCAGGTAACGGTCGTTGGACTGCCCTGCAAAGCTGAAGCTGCTGGCCCCTGTGGCAAAGGTGGTGGTCGCGGTCAAAGGCGAAGCCTGTGTGCCCCCCCCGGCCATGACCGAGGTGCCGGTGCCCACCACCAGCGTCTGCCCGGTGCCGCCTGAGGCCAAGTCCCAATAGTCGGTCTTGACCGAGGTGATGCCACTGACACCGCTGACGCTCCACTGGTTCGCGCCGCCGGGCAAGGTCACATCGTTCAAGATGAGTGCGCGGCCCGTGCTGCCTGCACCCGTGCCCGCTGCGCCCACGGTGAAGTTGGGCAGCAAGGTGTCTTGCTTGAAGGCCAGGCCGTTGTTGGTGGTGAAGCCGTCTAAAGAAAAACCGGTGAAGCTCAGGTTGTCAAAGGTCTCGGTGAACACCTTGGTGGTGGTGCCCGAGGTTTGCAAGCTGGTGATGGTCACGGTGTTGCTGTCGTTGGAGGTGCTCACATCCGCGTCCACCAGCACCTGGGCGTTGGTGGTGCTGTGGTCATACACCTTGTAGGTGTGCGACACACCGCCCACCGTCAGCGTGGTGGTGCCTTTGTAGGACCAGGTGCCGGCCAGGCCGGTGTTGCCCTGGCCGCCGCTGGCGGCGGTGACCCCATCGGTGGCCAGCTCGGACAGGTAGAACTGGTCGGTGCTGGTGCCGTTGACCACAAACTGCACCTTGCCGGTGCTGCTGGTCGAGCCCGTGGCCGCCACGCCGCCCGAAGCGGTCTGGCTGGTCGAGGCAAAGCTCAGATCGGTCATGCCCGAGCCGCCCAGGCTCAGCACATCGTTGGCCGACATGCTGAGCTTGGAGTTGCCCTGCAGCTGGAACACCTCCACCTGCCGGATGGGCGAGACCGTCTGGGTGCTGGTGATGGCTTCCAGGTTCAAGACAATGCCGGCGTCCAGCTTGAGGGTGTCCAGCCCGGGGCCGCCGTCGATCAGGCCGCCCGCCGCCAACTGCTTGGCCAAGCTGGTGGTGGCGGTGATGGTGTCTTTGCCCGCCAAAGAGCTGAGCGTGCCGCCCACATAGGCCAGGCTGTCGTCGTTGGGCGTGGCGCCGCCCATGCCGCCAGCAGTCAAAGAGCCGTCCACCGGGTTTTTCGCCGTGCTCAGCCCAATCGTCAGCCCGTCCAGGCCCATGCGCGAACCGATGTTGGTGGTGGCATTCACCCCCATGACGATGGTCATGTTGGTCGCGGTGGCGGTGAAGGACACCGTCTCTTGCACCCATTTGTTGGCGGTGCCCGTCACGCGTTTGTCCAGCATGGCCCCTTGGGTCAGATCGGTGAGCGAGCCATCGGCATTGACTGCTTTGAAGGTCCACTGGCCTGATTCGTACCAGAAGCTGTTGGTGTTGATCCAACCGATCACCGATGCGTAGTAAGTCATGGTGTAGGTCTCACCTGCCACGATGTTGTTCAAGGTGAAGGTGGTTCTTTCATCGGTCGGGTTGCTGGCTGGCACATACACCTGCGACAAGAAGGAGCCTCCAGCCGGGCTGGCGATGGTGCCTGTTGGCAAGTCGGCGTATGCGACTGCGAACACATCCGGAGTTCCGGAGTAAATGTTGGTGCCTGGTACGGCAAAACTGGTGTTGTTGAAGGTGCCGAAGTTGCCGTCAAAGGACATGCTGGGGGTGGCCGTCACAGCCCACAGATTGGAATAGCTGCTGTGGCTGCCGCTCTTGTCCATCTGCTGCGCGGCAAAGACGTGGTTGGCCTCGGTCAGCTTGCTCAGACCGTCGACCCGCCAGTTGCCACTGGCGTCCACCGTAGTGGTGCCCACCAAGACACTGGCGGTGTTGTCGTACAGATAGATCACATGGCCAGGCTGGCCTGTGCCCCTGACTTCCAGCAGTGCACTGCTGGTGCTGCCGTTGTGGGCGATGCTGGCCGAGTTCGCGTCGGTGACGCCGGTGATCACCGGGGCCACTTCGGTGAGCGAGCCGTCGGCAGAGATGTCGCCAATCACCTTTTGTTGCGCCTTGGGGCTGACGGCGGTGCCACTGGCATCGACGATCTCGGCGGTGTACACCCAGTTGCTGCTGAAGGCGTTGGTGTCGGTGATCTCCCACTTGTTGCCGCTGACGGTGGCGGTGCCGATCAAGGTGCCGTTGGCATAGACCTTGACCTGTTGGCCTGCGTCCAGCTCGGTCTTGAGGCTGCCCGAGAGCAAGCGCCCGGCGCTGCCGTCGGCGGTGATCCAGTCGTTGTTGTTGCCCGCCACACCGCTGTCTTTGGTCATGCTGGTGAAGCTGAGCGCGTCTTGCTCCACCGTGGGCTCGGTGTTGACCAGCAGCTGCGCCTGGGTGGTGCTGTGGTCATACACGTTGTAGGTCGTGCCGCTCAAGGTGACTTGGCCCTTGGCCACCCAAGCGCCCACCAGGGTGCCGGTGTTGCTGCCCAGGCCGTCGGTGGCCAGCTCTTGCATGATGACCTGGTCGGTGCTGGTGGCGTTGACCACCAGCTGCACCTTGCCGGTGCTGCTGGTGCTGGTGCCGCCGGTGGTGCTGGCAAAGCTGAAGCCGCTCAGCTCGGTGCCACCCAAAGACAGCACGTTGTTGACGTTGAGCTTGAGCGTGGAGCCGCCTTGCAGCTGGAAGACCTCGATCTCTTGCAGGGGACGCACGGTTTGCACCTGCGTGAGGGCCACCAGGTCGAGGCTGGTGTTGGCCTGCAGCTTGATGGTGTCCACCCCCGCGCCGCCGCTGAGCAGTGCGCCCTTGGCCAGCTGGCTTTGCAAGTCGGTGCTGGTGGCGGTGATGGTGTCGTTGCTGGCCAGGGTGTCGAGTGCGCCGCCGTTGAAGGTCATGGTGTCGGCGTTGGCGGTGGCGGTCAAGAAGTTGCCAGCCACCAGACTGCCGTCGGTCGCTGGTGTGGCCAAGCCCACCACCAGGTTGTCCAGGATGAAGTCGCCACCCGAGCCCGCTGCATCGGTGTTGCTCATGCCCAAAGAGAAAGTGACCGTCTTGCTGCTGGTGGCCACATAGGTGGCGGTGAAGTGACCCGACTCGAAAGCATTGGTCACAAAGGGGATGTTGACCCCGTCGATGACGGCATACAGCTCTTTGGCGGAAGCGTCGATGTTTGAGTAGTCCAGGCTGAAGATGTAGGTCTTGCCCGCCTCTACCACCTGCGGGTTGGACCAGATGGTCTTGTCACCCGTGCTGACCTGGCCAATGAAGACATTGCCCGACATGGTGCCGTCGGGGTTACCGGCCACACTTGTTCGGGTTGTACCCCCCACAAAGCGCTTGCTCCAAGTGCCATGGGTGTAGCTGGTGGTGGCGCTGGTGGTCGTGGTGGTCACGTTGGCTGTGGGCGTGCTGACGCTGTTGGCGTTGGCCAGGCTCAAGATGGCGTACTGGTCGGTGGCCCCGACGATGGGGTTGGTGGCAATGTTGGTCAGTGTGGACGAGAAGCCCGTGTTGCCACTGGACAAGTCCGCATTGGGCAGCAAGCTGGTGGCCGCTGCCGTCACCGTCCACAGGTTGGACAGTGGGCTTTGGTTGCCGTTGATGTCAGCCGTGCGGGCGGCAAAGGTGTTGCTGCCGCCGCCGACGTTCAGGCCGGAGAGCGTCCAGGTGCCGCCTGCGGCCACGGTGGCCGAGCCCACGCAGTTGCCTGCCGAGTTGTCGTACACATAGACCACCGAGCCGGCAATGCCGGTGCCGCTGACGCTGGACAGCGTCTTGTAGGTGCTGCCGTTGTGGACGATGCCGGCTGCAGCCGAATCGGTCACGGCGGTGATGACGGGGGCGGCGTCGGGGGTCACGTCCATCACCACGTTTTGGGTGGCTGTCGGGCCGTCGGTGCCGTTGGCACGGGTCACGTTGGCGGTGTAGACCCAGTTGGCGCTGTAGCCGTTGAGGTCGGTGATCTCCCACTGGTTGCCGCTGACGGTAGCGGTGCCGATCAGGGTGCCGTTGGCATAGACCTTGACCACGTCGCCCTCGACCAGATCGCCCGAGATGCTGCCCGAGACCAGGCGGCCAGCGCTCACGTTGTCGGTGGTCCAGTTGCCGTTGCTGACGATGCCGCTGTCCTTGGTCATGCTGTTGAAGGTGACCACCTCTTGCAGCACGTTCACGTCCACATCGACCAGCAATTGGGCGTTGGTGGTGCTGTGGTCAAACACTTTGTAGCTTTGGCCGGCGATGGTGACCGAGCCCTTGGCCACCCAGATGCCGCCCAGGGTGCCGGTGTTGCTGCCCAGGCCGTCGGTGGCCAGGCCCGCCAGGCCCAGGGTGTCGGTGGTGGTACCCAAGACCACCATTTGCACCTTGCCGGTGCTGCTGGTGCTGCTGGCCCCGCCTGTGGTGGCCGTGAAGTTGTAGCCCACCAATTCAGTGCCACCCAAAGACAGCACGTTGTTGGCGTTGATCTCGATGTTGGAGTTGCCTTGCATCTCGAACACTTCGATCTCTTGCAAGGCCACCACGGTTTGGGTCTCGGTCAGATCGGGCAAGCTGAGCTTGGTGCCGCTGAGCAGCTTGAGCCGGTCCACACCCGAGCCGCCGTCGATCAGACCGCCTGCGGCCAAGACAGCGGGCAGACTGGTGCTGGTGGCGGTGATGACATCGTCGCCCGCCATGCTGGACAAGTTCCCTTGTGTGTAGTTGAGGTTGTTGGCACTGGCGTTGCCTGCCAAGGTTCCGGGGGTGGCAAGGTTGCCGTCAGCGGCGTTCAGGTTGGCAAGAAGGCTGATGTTGTCCAGTGCATAGTCGCCGTAGTACATCGAATTTACACCCTTACCACTGATGCTGATGGGGATCGTGCGGGTGGTCCCCGCAGCACCACCAGCCACAAATGTCGCCGTGAAGTGACCCGCCTCCAAGTTGCTTGTCGTGTTGATGCTCGTGAAAGGCACGACCATGTCGCCCAAATTCAGTGTCATGTTCGTGTTGAACTGGTTGTAGTCGAACGCAAAGGTGTAGGTCTTCCCAGCCTCAACAGTCACTGATTGGGACCACATCACCGTGGTCGCAGTAGATCCCAAGCTGCCGTACAAGACATTACCCGTCATGGCTCCATCAGGGTTCGCTTGGCTATTTGTGGTCGATGCATATTTGGTGCTCCAGACCAATGTGTCTCCGGTGCTTGCATTTGTAAGCGTTGTCGCTGCCTTCGTGGTGGTGGTGGTGACAATGGCGTTGTTGGCCGAGTAAGTGCCATCCACGTTGTACACCTGAGCATTGACCTGGTTCCAGATCACGCTGGCAGAACCTGCGGTGGCGTTGTATGCGGTGTTTCTGGTCGCTCCGGTGGTGAAGCCACTGTTGCCTGAAGCGAAGTTGCCGTTCGTCAGCAATTCAGTGGCTTGTGCATTGACGGTGAACGTGTTGGACAGCGCACTTTGGTTACCGTTGGGGTCTACAGAATAGGCCGCAAAGGTGTTGGTCCCCTTGACCGAATTGGGCTGATTGACTGACCAATTCCCGTCGGCAGCGACCACCGTGCTCGCGACCTGCACCGCGTTGTCGTAAACATAAACAATGTCTCCGGGTGTCCCGGTTCCATACACCGCCTTGACTGGATCGACCGAGTCGTTGACCCAACCCAGGAACAAACGGTCCATGATGACGTCTTTGGCAATGCCGCCAGCGTTGTCCCACGCCAGTGCCAACTTGTATTGACCTGAGGCCAATGAACTGGTGAAGGTGGAGCCATATTGCTTCAGCGTTTGCGTCAGTGTGACGGCATCGGCCAAGGCACCCGTGCCACCTGTGGTGTACCAGGGTGTTAAGTCGCTAACGTATGTGTTCGTGGTGTCAAGGAGCACCCACTTGAGTTGAGTTGCGACCGCATTGGCATTCGAGGTCATCGCAGCATCAAAAGAGAATTGGTATGTTTGCCCTTGGACCATGGTCATGGGGTTGGTTGAAGCCATGTAAACCAGGCTTCCAGTACCCGTCGGATTTTGGGTTCTGTACAGAGCACCGTCGGCATCTTCCACCAAAGTGAATGAATTGAACCCGGCGTCCACACCATATGGCCCGGAGGTGATGGTGTTCGTCAGCGCCGAGTTGAGGTACTGCGTGTTAGCGCTGTTGATCACCGCCCAATTGGCTGCTGAATACCCATCTCCACCCACGACGAGATTGTTGGTGTTGAGCGTGTATCCATCCAGATAATTGACAGATGAAAGATTGGTGTTGCTTGAGCTGATGACGCTGGTGATGACCGGGGCAGTTCCGCTCAGATCGGTGTTGACCACCTGTGTGGCCAGCGCGCCGTCGGCGCTGGCGTTGACCACTTTGGCGGTGTAGGTCCAGCTGGCGCTGGTGCCGTAGCCTGCGTTGTCGGTGATCTCCCACTGGGTGCCACTGACCACGGCCGTGCCAATCAGGGTGCCGTTGCTGAAGACTTTGACGGTTTCGCCCGAGACCAGCGGGGCGCTGATCGCGCCCGAGATCAAGCGACCGGCGCTGGTGTTGGCCGTTGTCCAGTCTGCGGTGTTTTCGTTGATGCCGGTGTCCTTGGTCATGCTGGTGAAGCTGACCGTGGTGGTCGGTGCGGGGTTCTCGTAGGGCACGGACACGGTGTTGTTGGTCTCGCTGACGGTGCCGCTGACGCCGGTTTTGTAAGTGTCTTTGTTGAAGTTGCCACCCGCGTCTTTGAATTTGGCGGCATCCACACCGATGGTGCCTGTGCCTGTCGCACCCGCTTGCGGGGTGAAGGTGGCGGTGTACGCCAAGGGGTTGGTGCCGCTTTGTGCAAAGTTGCTCATCGCACCACCGGTGACGTCGATGTCGGCCAAGGTGAAGTCGCTGGAGGCCTCACTCAGGGTGAAGGTGATGGTTTCGGTGCTTGAGCCGTTGACACCCAGGGTGCCCGTGCCGTTGCGTGTGATGGCAATGGTGGGGGAGACGCTGTCGCTCGCAAAACTCAGCAGGTTGTTGCTTTCTTCGGTGGTGCCTGACACGTTGGGGGCATAGGTGTCTTTGTTGAGGTTGCCGGCTGCATCGCTGAACTTGTCGCTAGCCACACCGAGGGTGACGTTGGTCGCGGTGTTGGCGCTGGGCACAAAGGTGGCGGTGAAGGTGGTGCCCGAGCCGGAGAAGTTGCTCAGCGTGCCGCTGGAGAGATCAACATCGTCTGCGGTGAAGTCGGTGCTGGCTTCACTCAGGGTGAAGGTGATGGTGTCGCCCGCTGCGCCCACGGTGCCGCTGCCAGCGCGTGTGATGGCGATGGTGGGCCGCACGGTGTCAGCCGTCATGGTGACTTTGTTGTTGGCGTCTGACCCGTCGGTGTTTTGGTTGCCCAGGGCGTCGCTCAACTTGTTGCTGGCCACGCTCACCACAGCGTCGGTGGTGGACGCGGCCGTGGGCGTGAAGGTGGCGGTGTAGGTGGTGCCACTGCCACTGAAGTTGGAGAGCGTGCCGCCGGTCACGACCAAGTCGGCTTCGGCGAAGTCGGTGACGCTTTCGCTGACGGTGAAGGTGATGGTGGCCGTCTCGCCCGCTTTGAGGGTGGTTTTATCGCTGCTGATGGCCATCGTGGGGGCCGCCGTGTCGGTGGTCATGGTGACCTTGTTGTTGGCTTCTGACCCGTCGGCGTTTTGGTTGCCCGCAGCGTCTGCAAATTTGCTGCTTGCCACACTGACCACGCTGTCGGCCGATGAGCCTGCAGTGGGTGTGAAGGTGGCGGTGTAGTCCTTGCCCGAGCCAGTGAAGTTGCTCAAGGTGCCCCCGGAGACCACCACATCGGCGCTGGTGAAGTCGCTGGCGGACTCACTGAGGGTGAAGGTGATGGTGGCCGTCTCGCCAATCTTGAGCGTGCTCTTGTCGCTGCTGATGGCAATCGTGGGCAGCGCGGTGTCCACCGTGTGGGTCACTTTGTTGTTGGCGTCCGAGCCGTCGGTGTTTTGGTTGCCCGCTGCGTCAGTGAATTTGCTGGAGGCCACGCTGACCACGCCGTCTGCAGTAGAGCCTGCGGTGGGCGTGAAGGTGGCGGTGTAGGTGGTGCCCGAGCCCTGGAAGTTGCTCAAGGTGCCACCGGCGACCACGGTGTCGGCCTCAGTGAAGTCGGTCACCGATTCGCTGATGGTGAAGGTGATGGTGGCAGTCTCGCCGGCTTTCAAGGCGGTTTTGTCGCTGGTGATGGCAATCGTTGGCAGTGCCGTGTCGGTGGTCATGGTGACCAGGTTGTTGGCCTCGGAGCCGTCTTGGTTGAAGTTGCCTGCCGAGTCGCTGAACTTGTTGTTGGCCACGCTGACGGTGCTGTTGGCGGTCGACCCCGCAGTCGGCGTGAAGGTGGCGGTGTAGCTGGTGCCCGAGCCGGTGAAGTTGCTCAAGGTGCCGCCAGAGACGGTGACGTCGCTGGCGGCAAAGTCGGTGCTGGCCTTGGTCAGCGTGAAGGTGATGGTGGCGGTGTCACCGGCCTTGAGGCTGGTTTTGTCGCTGGTGATCGAGATGTTGGGCGGCGCGGTGTCGCTGGCAATGCTCAGGCTGTTGTTGGCATCCGACCCGTCTTTGTTGAGGTTGCCTGCGGCGTCCTTGAAGGTGTCGGAGGCGACGCTGATGGTGCCGGTGCTGGTGGAGCCCGCCGTGGGGGTGAAGGTGGCGGTGTAGCTTGTGCCACTGCCCGTGAAGTTGCTCAGGGTGCCATTGGTGACGTTGACGTCGGCCGAGGTGAAGTCGGTGGACGCTTCGCTCAGAGTGAAGGTGATGGTGGCGGTCTCACCGGCCTTCAGGGTGGCTTTGTCGCTGGTGATGGCAATCGTTGGGGGCACCGTGTCGGTGGTGAGGGTCAGGGTGTTGTTGGCCTCGGCACCGTCGGCGTTGGCGTTGCCGTTGGGATCGCTGAACTGGTTGCTGGCCACACTGATGACGCCGTTGGTGGTGCTGCCTGCCGTGGGCGTGAAGGTGGCGGTGTAGCTGGTGCCACTGCCGCTGAAGTTGGTCAGCGTGCCGCCGCTGACGGTGACGTCGGCGCTGGTGAAGTCGGTGGCCACTTCACTCAAGGTGAAGGTGATGGTGGCGGTTTCGCCCACCTTCAGCGTGCTCTTGTCACTGGTGATCGCGATGGTGGGCGGTGTGTTGTCCACCGTGATGGTGGCGGTGTTGTTGGCATCGCTTCCGTCTGCGTTGGCGTTGCCCGCACTGTCGGTGAATTTGTTGCTGGCCACGCTGACCGAGCCGCTGCTGGAGCCCGACGATGGGGTGAAGGTGGCGGTGTAGCTGGTGCCCGAGCCGCTGAAGTTGCTCAAGGTGCCGCCACTGACGGTGACATCGCTTTGGGCGAAGTCGGTGCTGGCCTTGGACAGGGTGAAGGTGATGGTGGCTGTGCCATTGGCACCGATGGTGGATTTGTCGGTGCTGATGGCGATGCTGGGGGTGGCCGTGTCGCTGGCAATGGTCAGCGTGTTGTTGGCCTCGGCCCCGTCTTTGTTCAGGTTGCCCGCGGCATCGCTGAATTTGTCCGAGGCGACGCTGATGGTGCCGTCGCCCGTAGAGCCCGCTGTGGGCGTGAAGGTGGCGGTGTAGCTGGTGCCTGAGCCGGTGAAGTTGCTCAGGGTGCCGCCTGTGACAGCGACGTCGGCGGCCGTGAAGTCGGTGGCCGTTTCACTCAGGGTGAAGGTGATGGTGGCGGTTTCGCCCGCCTTCAGGGTGCTCTTGTCGCTGGTGATGGCGACCGTGGGGGTCTTGGCATCGGTGCCCATGGTGACCGTGTTGTTGGCATCGGCCCCGTCGGCGTTGAAGTTGCCGTTGGGGTCACTGAATTTGTTGCTGGCGACGCTGACCACGCTGTCGGCTGTGCTGCCTGAGGTGGGTGTGAAGGTGGCGGTGTAGTCTTTGCCCGAGCCGCTGAAGTTGCTCAGAGTGCCACCACTGACGGTGACGTCGGTGTCAGTGAAATCCACACTGGCGTCACTCAAGGTGAAGGTGATGGTGGCGGTGTCACCCGACTTGAGGGTCGTTTTATTGCTGGTGATGGCAATGGTCGGCGGCACCGTGTCGGTGGTCATGGTGACCTTGTTGTTGGCGTCAGACCCGTCGGCGTTTTGGTTGCCTGCGGCATCTGCAAATTTGCTGCTGGCCACGCTGACCACGCTGTCGGCGGATGAGCCTGCAGTGGGTGTGAAGGTGGCCGTGTAAGACGTACCACTGCCCGTGAAGCCGCTCAGGGTGCCGCCGGTGACGGTGACGTCGGCCGAGGTGAAGTCGTTGGAGGCTTCGCTCAGGGTGAAGGTGACGGTGGCGGTGTCGCCCACTTTGAGGGTGGTTTTGTTGCTGCTGATGGCGATGGTGGGCACGCTGGTGTCCACCGTGTGGGTCACTTTGTTGTTGGCGTCCGAGCCGTCGGTGTTTTGGTTGCCCGCCGCGTCTGTGAATTTGCTGGAGGCGACGCTGACCACGCCGTCCACCGAGCTGTTGGTGTTGGGCGTGAAGGTGGCGGTGTAGGTGGTGCCCGAGCCCTGGAAGTTGCTCAAGGT